>NZ_CAMYKG010000011.1 GCF_947258925.1 uncultured Eudoraea sp.
TGTATCTCCCTTATCATCAGTAATAACAATACCCTTAGCTGTAACCGGGGTTACATCATATAGTGGGTATACATCAAATAGTTCCATTTATTGTTTTTTGTAAAGATTGATAAGCTATTTAACTCAAGGCCTAGTTTTTGGTTTTCAATTCATTTATTTTCTCAAAAGAAGTAACTATTCCTCTGATAAGAGAAGAACTTAAACCCTGATGCTCCATTTCGTTTAATCCCTGAATAGTACAACCCATAGGGGTGGTTACCTTATCTATTTCTTCTTCAGGATGATTCCCCGATTCTATAAGCAAGCCTGCTGCTCCATTGCAGGTATACATTGCGAGTTCCTGCGCTTCTTTGGCGTCAAATCCCAATTGAATGGCGCCCTGAGTCGTCGCCCTTATCAGGCGCATCCAAAAGGCTATACCACTTGCACATATTACAGTCGCTGCCTGCATCTGATTTTCAGGTATTTCCAGGGAATAACCCATTCTGTTAAAAATGGCTTTTGCCAGGGCTATTTTTTTTTGACCAGCTATATTGGAGCAAATGCAGGTCATAGATTTCCCAACGGAAATGGCCGTATTGGGCATACTACGAATGATATGCTTGTCCTTTCCAAGGATGGCTTCAATATTTTCAATGCTGAAACCTGTAATCGTTGAAATAATTACATGTTTATCCGTAAGAAGATCCTTAACTTCTTCCAAAATCATTGCAAAATCTCTGGGTTGTACGGCAAATATTAAAATATCTGATTCTTTAACGGCACTCCTATTGTCCGAGCCAACGGTAACATTTCCATATTTTTCGTAGTCTTTAATACTGTCTACATGTCTTTTGGTCAGATGCATTGAAGTAGCTCCATTGCTGTGCAATATGCCTTTAGCAATAGATAATCCTAAATTTCCTGCTCCGATAATTGCTATTTTCATTGTTGCTTTTTTTACACGTTGGTTAGTCTATTAATAAACGGTTGCTTTTAAATGCAGTCCATCCCTTTCATCAAAGTCAAACATCAAGTTCATATTCTGAACCGCCTGACCTGAGGCCCCTTTAAGTAAATTATCAATTACAGAGGTCATTAGAAGGACATCCTTGTATTTGTGCAGATGTATGTGACAATAATTTGTATTTATCACCTGCTTGAGGTGAACCGGCTCTTCCGATATCTGTGTGAAGACCGCTTCTTTATAGAATTCATGATATATTTCGTAAGCTTCTGCAGCGCTTCCTTCGAATCTTGTATATGCCGTACTGAGAATACCGCGGGCATAATCTCCACGGTTAGGAATGAAATAAAGTTCTCCGGTTGCTTCCTGCAAAGATTCAAGGCTCTCATTGATTTCGCCCAGATGCTGGTGCGTAAAGGCTTTGTACCAGGAGATATTGTTATTACGCCAACTGAAATGTGTAGTCGCTGAAGGCATTACCCCGGCACCTGTACTTCCTGTAATTGCATTCACATGTACATCAGTATTTAATGAACCTCTATTTGCCAGTGGGAGTAAAGCCAATTGGATACAAGTGGCAAAGCATCCCGGGTTAGCTATAAATGCGCTGTTTCTAATGTTTTCTTTGTTTAATTCCGGAAGACCATAAACAAAATTTTTACCCTCAAAAACGGCGTCTTTTTTTAATCTAAAATCATTACTTAAATCAATAATTTTGGTTTTGGTGGAAAAGGAATACCGGCTTAAAAAAGCTTTAGAATTTCCATGGCCAAGGCATAGGAATAAAACATCAACCTCAGTGTTTATTGAATCTGTAAAAATCAAATCTAACTCACCCAGCAGGTCGGAATGTATCGCATTAATATTTTGGCCTGCTTTTGTTGTGCTGTAAACGAATTCAATACACACCTTGGGATGATTATTCAATAACCGTATGAGCTCTCCACCCGTATAACCAGATCCACCAATAATACCTGCTCTAATCATGATTATGGGTTATTTGATTTGCTATTTTCCCGGGATTTGAAACAATTTTGATAAAGCCTTTTGCATCATCAGCCGTCCAGGCTTTATTAGTTTCTCCATAATTTCCGAAAGTAGCGTTCATTAAATCATTCTTCGAATTAATACCGTTTAATTCAAATCTGTATGGGTGCAGATTAACAGAAACCTCGCCTGTTACATTTTTCTGGGTATCTGTCATAAATGCTTCTATGTTTCTCATTACTTCATCCAGATAATTACCTTCATGCAAGAGCATTCCGTAAAAATTCCCTAATTGTTCTTTTTGAAATTGCTGCCATTTGCTCAAGGTATGTTTTTCGAGCAAATGATGAGCTTTAATAATAATAACCGATGCAGCTGCTTCAAAGCCTACTCTTCCCTTAATTCCTATAATGGTATCTCCAACATGGATATCTCTGCCAATAGCGTATTTTGAAGCTAAATTATCCAGGGCAATGATATTTCGGACAGGAGTATCCTTTTGCCCATTGATAGCAACTAATTCTCCATTGGAAAACATCAATTTAACCTCCTGAGGCTCTGTTTCAACTAATTGTGAAGGGAATGCCGACTCCGGTAAGGGCAAATCAGAGGTAAGTGTTTCGTCGCCACCTACTGAAGTGCCCCATAATCCTTTGTTTATAGAGTATTTAGCTTTCTCCCAGGAATAGGAAATCCCATTTTCCTGAAGGTAGTTTATCTCTGATTCCCTGGACAAACTCTGATCCCTGATTGGGGTAATAATTTTGATGTTGGGAGCAAGAATCTGAAAAATCATATCAAACCTTACCTGGTCATTGCCGGCACCGGTACTTCCGTGGGCGATATAATCTGCACCTATTTTTTTTGCATGGTTGACTATTTCAATGGCCTGAACTATTCTTTCAGCACTTACTGATAACGGATAGGTATTATTTCTTAAAACGTTGCCATAGATAAGATACTTTACAACCTTCTCGTAATAATGCTCCAGGGCATCGATGGAAGTATAGGTAGAAGCTCCCAATTGCAATGCCTTTTCTCTGATTGAAGCTATTTCTTCGTCGGTAAACCCACCAGTGTTAACACTTACCGCATGTACTTCAAAACCCTTTTCTTTGGACAAATATCGGGCACAATATGAGGTGTCCAGGCCACCACTATAAGCCAAAACTAATTTTTTCATTTTTTCTTTCTTTTGAGAAATAATTGTTGTTTAATTCTTTTAAGCCTTTTAAAAGCCCTGTCGTTTAGCTTTTCTTTTTTGGCTGTAGCCAGTGCAGGGTCATAAAGCATGCCGGTACAAAGGCACATCTTATGCTCTGTCCTGCTTAAAATGTCAAAATTTTTACAAGTCTGGCATCCTTTCCAAAAAGCCGGATCTTTGGTTAATTCGGAAAAGGTAACCGGTTTATATCCTAGTTCATAATTCATTTTCATTACAGCGAGGCCCGTAGTAATCCCAAAAATTTTAGCTTCCGGGAACTTTTTTATTGAAAGTTCAAAAATGGCTTTTTTAATCTTTTTTGCTAAACCTTGATTCCTATAATCCGGGTGAACAATAAGTCCCGAATTTGCCACAAATTTCTGGTGCCCCCATACTTCAATATAGCAGAATCCTGCAAAATTATCCCCGTCCAGGGCAATTACTGCATTTTCGTTTTCCAGTCTTTTGATAATGTACTCCGGAGTTCGCTGGGCAATACCTGTTCCTCTCACCTTAGCCGATTCGGAAATGGTGTCACTTATTATTTGGGCGTATTTGAAGTGCGATTCGTTAGCAATTAGTATTTCCATTGCTAGCTTTATTTAATTAGTAAAAAAAATTTGATTTGATAGTGCGGAAATGGACTCACCTGTTTCCAAAATAGAAGTACACCCCTACGGGCGTGGTCGTGCATAGACACGTACAGGAATAAAATTCCGGAAAGAAAAAAATATGTTGGCGCTTTTTTCCATTACAAGTCAAATGTACAAATTAAATTGAACTATCATAATATGCACCCTAATTTTTACGAATTAGTAATTTGAGGCCTTTCAATCTGAATATTTCGTAAATCATAAATACAAATACTATAATATATTCAATTAAAAGAATTCCCAGGTTCTCTTCAAATTCAGGATTAGAATAGGCATAATAGCTTAGAATAATTACCAAAGACCAGATTATAGGGAAGCGATAATCTGTAAATACTGATAATCCTAATAGAAAAACGATATACCAGGGATGTACCGTTGAAGAAAGAAAATAATAAAGTGTCATTACCCAGAACATTGAGTTTATTAGGACAGTTAATTTTTTATTTTTCCTAATGAACGTAAGTAACAGGACGAAACTTATGACAATATATGGCACTACTTTCCCATAAATTTTGATTAATTCCCATGGCTTTACATCAAGGTTTACAGCTATTTCTTTTATTAGATTATATAGGCCAGCATTAAATTCAAAATTTGAGAACCAGAGGGCAATAGTATCGGTATAGTTAGTAAGGAATAGCGGTGAATAAAATGGGACGACTCCTATTAAGAGGGTCAACCCCAGGATAATATAAAATTTAAGACTTTTAATGAATCCAAAATGGGATGAAAACAAAGGGAGGAACATAAGGGGGATGAGCTTTATTGAAATTGAAAATGCAAAGGCTACAGCTGCAAATAACCATTTGTTTGCAGATAGCAAACATAGGCCCCAAATAAAGAAAAAGAGCATCACTCCTTCAAAATGCAAATTACCCGTAAGTTCTATAACTACCAAAGGATTCAGGAAATACCAGAATATAAGATGTGGTGATCTGTTCACAAATCTGAGTAGTTTCTTGCCAAAGTAATAAACCCCAATGTCTGCCAGTATAATAATAGATCTCATCGCTATGACAGATCCCATAATACTCTTTCCACCCAAAAAGGCAGCAATGGCAAACAGAAATTGATTTAAAGGGGGATAATTACTATAGTTTCTTGCACTTAAGGACCCCATGCCATTGTGCAATTCCTGAGCATTTGCCAGAAGAATTTCGCCACTCTCCATAATCATATCAGGTGTTTGCAAATAAGGGTTTATTCCTGCAAGTACCAGTTCACCGTCCCAAATAAATCGATAAAAATCCTGGGATAAATTTGGTTCAGCCATCAGAAAAATCAAACGAAATAGAATACCTGCAACCAATAGAAAATTGAAGTTCCATTTTTCAAATTGTATCAGCTTGTAGCAGAAAAAAAATAGTGCAAAAACAAGAGTGCTTAGTTTAATAAAATCTGTTCGCTCCAGGTCATAACCAAAGCTGGCATATAACAAGAGACTCGCTAATACAATTAAAATTGAGAGTCTATGAAGATTCCAATAAGAAGAAATCCTTGAAGTCATTGGTCTTTATAGTTTGGCCTTCACAAAGTACAAAAAATTGATAATTTGCGGGAACCAAAAAATTCTTCAAATCAAAGGAAAATTATATTGAAATCGCTTTACGCCTGCTGTAAAAGTGCAGAATAAAAGTTAGGCTTTAGCGGTAAGCGATTTTAACGCTACAAATCCAAATCCAAGGAATAACATAAAATGAAATGGGAATAAACCAAAATCATTTAGTGGTATTGCACTGTACATTCCAAAAAGGAAATATAACATCAGCCCGAACTCAAGAATCATATTGGGGGATATTTTTTTGGCAAGGTATTTATTGCCCTTCCAACTATCTGTAAGGTTGTTGATATTAAATTTTGGAGTCCTTACAAATTCGCTTCGTTTACCCATATGTCCTTCGAGAACGGCAACTGTGTTATGTAAGGAGAAGCCCAGGGCAACAGAGAAAAATGTAAAGAAGAGTTTTATATAATCTACAAAATTATCAAAACTACTGCCCTGAATACTCTTATAAGTAAACCAATAGCAAATAAATAATATGACGGTACTAAGAATAAAAAAGCTTGTAACTTCAAATATCCAGCCTAAGTGGCCATACATGTTTTTAATATAAAGCATAGGGATGCTCAAAAGTGCTACTATAAAAACAAAAAGGAACATTGAGCTGTTTAACAAATGCATTACACCATGAAATTTTGTCTTGAATGAAATATTTTTGGCAGAAAGTACATTCATCACAGTTTTTCTAAAATTCTCTGCACCCCCTTTATTCCATCTGAATTGCTGAGACCTTGCAGCACTGATAACCACCGGAAGTTCAGCAGGCGTTTCAACATCTTCAAGATATTTAAATTTCCAGTTTTTTAATTGGGCCCGGTAACTAAGGTCCAGGTCCTCTGTCAGGGTATCACCTTCCCAGTTTCCGGCATCCAGGATACACTCTTTTCTCCAGATACCTGCCGTTCCATTAAAATTAATAAAGTGGCCTTTTGAATTCCTGCCAACTTGTTCAAGTGTAAAATGTGCATCTAATGCAAAGGCCTGTATTTTGGTAAGTGTTGAATAATCCCGGTTGATATGTCCCCAACGGGTCTGTACAACCCCAATTTCCCTATCTTTAAAATATATTACGGTCTTCTTAAGCCAATCGTTATCCGGAAGAAAATCTGCATCAAAAATAGCTATGAAATCACCTTTGGCAATTTTCAACCCTTCTTTTAACGCTCCTGCCTTAAAACCTTCCCTGTTTTCTCTTCGAATATGCTGAATATCCAGACCGGTATCCTGCAGGACTTTAATTCTTCCTGCCGTTTCTTCAACCGAATTGTCCGTAGAGTCGTCTAAAACCTGTATTTCCAGTTTACTTTTAGGATATTCGATTTTTGAAATATTCTCCAGTAAGCGTTCTACAACGTATTCTTCATTGTATATGGGTAACTGAATTGTTACAAAAGGGATTTCTTTTGGATCGAGCAAGTTATATTTAGGGGCCACCTCGTTTATCTTTTTGTTCCCTAAGTAGTTAACCAAAAGGTTTAACTGAGCCAAACTGTAAAAAAAGATCAGTACCAGGGCTGTGCTGTAAATACCAATAATTATGTAAGCTATTGTTAGTCCCATATTATCTTAAACTATATTTAAAAATCCACCCCAATATTTTAATGCCTGCAAATATACTACCTTTTATTGTGCCTGACACCTTAGAAACACCAATTCTTTTTTTGTAACGTACTGGTATTTCGACATATGTCATTTTATTTTTAAGTGCTTTTAATTGCATTTCAATGGTCCACCCATAGGTTTTATCTTCCATTTCCATCGCTAAAAGCTTCTCGTATTTAATGGCTCTAAAAGGTCCTAAATCTGTAAAAGTAGATCCAAAAAAAAGTTTCATTAAAAACGTGGCTAATTTATTGCCAAAAATTTGATGCGGTGTCATCGAGCCTTCCTCTCGCAAGGCTTTTGATCTCGCTCCAATCACCAAATCTATATTTTCATCGAGAATTGGTTTAACAATTTTAGTCAACTCTTCAGGGTAATCTGAATAGTCTCCATCGATAAATACGATAATATTGGGTTTCCTGGACTTTTTGGCGATGTAATCCATACCAGACAGACAGGCATATCCATATCCTTTTCTCGTTTCATTTATAACCGTAGCACCTGCTTTTATTGCGTTTGCGGCAGTTTCATCTGTTGAATTATTATTAACAACAATAATTTCTGAAACTATAGATGGAATCTCCTGAATAACCTTTGAAATAGAATTTGCCTCATTAAAGGCGGGGATAATAACGTTGATATCTGTCATGATCTCAAAAATGAATCGCTGTTCCCCACGTTTAAAACTTTTATAAACACATCCATAAAACTCTTCCCCAATTTTTTTATGCGGTGCAAAAATATCACTATTTCTTAGCGTTTTTACACTAAATAATTCTTTTTTGAAATGATTAATTTAAGTTAGGGATAATATTTTGCAGCGGTAAATGATAATCAAGGATTGGGTATAATTCCTTGAAAGGGTAGTTGACCCTGAGGATTCAATTATTTTTGATTAACCAGAGTCATCAGGTCTACGTCGTTGCCCAATAATACTTCATTGCTATCTATTCGTCCTTTTAATGGGCCGTTTTCAAGTTTTAATACACCTCTGGGGCATACTGCCGAACAAATGCCGCACCCTACACAGCTTGAGCGTACTATGTTTTCACCTTTCTGGGCATATGCGCGAACATCAATACCCATTTCACAATAGGTAGAACAATTGCCACACGAAATACATTGACCTCCGTTAGTTGTGATTCTAAATTTTGAAAATAAACGTTGTTGAAAACCTAAAATTGCAGCCATCGGGCATCCAAAACGGCACCATACCCTATTACCAAATATGGGATAAAAACCTGTTCCGATAACGCCGGAAAAGATGCTTCCAATAAGAAAACCATATGATTTCCTTAAAGTTTCAGATTTAAAAAGGAATATATTGGAATCTCCACTCCAATAATGGAACCCAATTAGCGCCATAATAATCACAAAATAGCCTATAGCACCATAACGCGCATCTTTCTGAAATTGCTCTCTTTTGAATACCATAACAATTACGAAAACCGTGGTTAATAAAAGGGCTACACCAATAAGAAAAGTATTTTTGGTCAACCAGTATTTACTCGTGTCGTTACCCAGATAGGAATATATTACTGCCGTGGTCATTAAGGTAACAAAAACCACTACACTATGAACTACCCATCGTTCTACTTTCCATGCCGATAAACTTTTGTCACTTAATTGTCTGAAGGCATCCCCTGCAGTTTCTGCTAATCCGCCACAACCACACACCCATGAACAGTACCACCTTTTACCATATATATAAGTCAGAATAGGCGAGATTACAAAAATGGATAAGACCCCAAATATGAGCATCGCCAACCCTATATCACCAGACTCTATGAATGCGTTTATCCTGTATTTTTCAAAGTTGTAGTAATTCAAAGGCCAAATATTCTTAAGATCGTAATACGGAATATTACCATTTAATCTGGCCATAATTTCAGGTATTATAAACGCAAAAGCCGTTTGAAAGAACATAACACTTATAGTACGTATAATTTCATATCTGTTGTGCCGGTATTTCCAGATAAATTTGACTCCGAAAGCAAGAATAGCCACGGTATACAGCGTCCCATAAACAAACCACTGGCTAGCAGGATTACCACTCAAAAATTTGCTTAATGGGTCAAATAAGGCAATAATACCTGTATTTGGACCATTTTTCACCAACCCCAGGTATTCCGGAAAAAAATATAGTACAATATAGAAACCGGTAAGTCCTATACCTGTTAACCAGCCCCATAAGCCTTTGGAAGAAATGGATTTAAACCAAACTCCGTCATTTTTTATGCCTTTTAATTTGCGAGAATAGGCTTCTTTAGCAAACCAGTAGACCCCTACAAAAATTGCAGTTAGAGAAATTCCTAACCAGAGTGCCTTATTGGGAAAGGAAGTATTAAAACCGGCCAGTAGCATTATAAATAGCCCTGTGAATCCTAATAAAACGGCTATTTTTTGTGATCCGTTCAAAGTGGCAGGTGGTTGTCCTGAAAGTGACATGCTTTTGTCGATAGTGCTCATCCTATAATTCTGTTAGATTTTTTGATTTTTGAGACGCATTACGGAGGAAAAGGCATCATGTATTTATAAAAATTCGTTTCCAGTTTTTCTTTTCCGGTTTTATATCCGTTCCGAAATCAGCATTGAATTTCTCGGCTATCTCATTTTCGTATTTCGAATAAAACTCCGGGTCAAAATTGGCGTCTTTTAAATATTTAATTACGTGGTCAACACTTCGCTCTTCGCTCAACCATTGATCAAAAATCTCATGTCTCATGCGAATTCCAAACGTATTAATACCCAGAAATTTTCGTGTTTCTTTATGAAAAGCGATAGTCAGGCATATTTTTTCGGATGTGTGTCTCCAGTGAAAGTGCTTTTCAGATTCATTTTTTCCTATGGCACTAAATACCCAGCCATAGGTCTGGTACTCTATATCAAGGAATTTGGCTGAATTAAACCAGTGCCCCGGTTTGTATTCAGTGCGGTTTCCGCAAATGGTTTGTGCAACTGTTTCCCCCATCATACGACCTGTATACCAGACGGCTTCTATAGGCCTGCGATTTCCTATGGGTTCCTGTTGTTCTGCACAATCTCCAATGGCGTAAATATCTTTGATGTTAGTTTCAAGAAAGCGGTTTACCTTAATTCCCCTGCCCAATTCTATCCCGGAGTCATTTAAAAATGAAACGTTGGGCGAGACTCCCGGGGTTAATCCTACCATTTGGCATGCAATAGTCTCGCCTTTATCTGTAATAACTGCTTTTACTCTGCCATTTTCATCAGCAAGAATCTCATTTAAATTGGTATTCAGGCGAAGGTCAATATGATGTTCAAGAATATGTTCATTGATCATTTCTGATTCCCCATCTGGTAATACAGCATTCCAAAAACTACTTTCACGGACCAAAAAGGTAACGGGAATAGCTCTGCTTCGGAGCATCTCCGCCAATTCAATACCAATTAGTCCACCTCCGACAATAACGGCTCGTTTACAAATCCTATTATTTGGCGCATTGATCTCTAATAAATCAAGATCCTGTTTGGAATATAATCCCTGCACCCCATGCAAATCCTGCCCCGGCCAACCAAATTTATTGGGTTTGGAACCGGTAGCCAGAATTAACTTATCGTATTTGATCACCCTTGCATCCTCTATCAGAAGTTCTTTCTTCTTGTGGTCTACGTGGCTTACATAACCCCTTAAAAGTTCAATCCTGTTTTTTTCCCAAAACCAGTCTTCATAGGGCTTTATATGTTCAAACTTCATATGACCCATATAAACATACATCAATGCAGTCCTGGAAAAGAAGTGATCGGTTTCAGAAGAGATAATTATAATTCTCTTATTGGAGTTTTTACGAATATGTCTGGCGGCGGTTACACCGGCAACTCCGTTTCCAATAATTACAATATTTTCCATGTTTACTAAGGATTTATTGGCAGTATTCGTATATAAAGATAATAACTTAACGGTCACTAATTATTTACTTCAAAATTAATTACCTTATTTTTGAGGGTGTTTCAATATTGTGTTTATGAGGATACTTGGATTTTTATTACTGCTTCTTCTTCAATTGTCTTGTGCCAGCCAATCGGTTAATAAGATCAATGGAATTAGTTTTGTGGCTTCCAGGGAGAAAGCGGTTCAGGATCATGTAGATGCTTTCCTGAAGATTCATGCAGACCATGCGGCTGTCATGCCTTTTGGATTTATTAGAGATCTTTCGAGCCCCGAAATAATTTTTGATACAGAACGTCAATGGTATGGAGAAACCAGAGTTGGTGCCAAACAGTACATTGAACTGCTCCGGGCCAACAAAGTCAAGGTTATGTTAAAACCACAGATCTGGATCTGGCGCGGGCAATTTACAGGAGGATTAGAGATGGAAACTGAGGAAGACTGGAAGATTCTGGAGTCATCCTATGACAGGTTTATACTTTCTTATGCAAAATTAGCTCAGGAAACCAAGGCCGAAATTCTTTGTATTGGCACTGAGTTAGAGCAATTTGTAAAAAACCGACCGGAGTATTGGGAAGAATTAATTGTAAAAATCCGTAAAGTATATAAAGGCAAACTTACCTATGCCTCAAATTGGGACGAATACAAACGAATCCCTTTTTGGACATCGCTCGATTATATTGGGATAGATGCATATTTTCCCTTGTCTGATTCTAAAACGCCCACAGTTAAGGAGCTAAAAGATGGTTGGAAACCCTGGAAAGAAAGTATATCGGCTCTTGCAAAAAGCACTTCGCGTCCGGTACTTTTTACTGAATTTGGCTATAGAAGTATGAATTATACTGCCAAAAAACCATGGCTCGTTGATCGAAACGAAGAAGCGGTTAACCTTGAAGCTCAGGTCAATGCCAAGAAGGCTATTTTTGAAGAGTTTTGGGCTGAGGACTGGTTTGCTGGGGGCTTTGTCTGGAAATGGTTCCTTAATCATGAAAAAGCCGGTGGCGGAAGTGATAACAGGTTTACACCGCAAAATAAACCTGCTGAAGAGATCATTAAATTGTTTTATTTATCCAATTAGGGGTCTTTAAAAATTCTTTTGATCGACTTCACAAATGCTTGCTTTTTGGCAACATTTTTGATAATCTTTGTACTAAACAAAATATTGTGCCCTTAAATTATATCCGACTTTTCATGGTGGTTCTATGGATTCCACTCTCTGCCGCAATGGCTCAAGATTCCCTAAACACGGTTATTGCAGAAAAAGGTGATGGTATTTATTCACTGCTGCGCAAACAAGGAGTTGATCCTTATATGACCTATGACGATTTTATTGCTCTAAATGAGAACCGCTTACGAGACAGCCTTCATTTGTATGAAGGGATGTCATACATTATACCGGAAATAGCTGTTGATAGTGCCGAAATTTTAAAGGAGTCTGAAAAGTCTGTGATAGTTAAAGAGTCTCCAAAAGCCAATACTTATGATATTTTTGGCAAGCAATATGCTGAGTTTTCGGATAAGAGTGAACGACTTAAAGAGACTGTATTTTACTTGATTTCGGGTCATGGAGGACCCGATCCTGGAGCGATGACACAATATATGGGAAAATCTATTTCAGAAGATGAATACGCTTATGATGTAACCCTGCGACTCGCAAGAGAGCTGCTTTCCCATGGGGCACAAGTTTATATCATCGTCCGGGATCCGGATGATGGTATTAGGGACGACCTTATTCTGGAAATGGATAAAGATGAAATAGTATTACCTGATTTGTCTATACCCTTAGATCAAAAAGACAGGCTGGAACAACGTGTAAATGCAGTAAACAATTTATATAAAAAGCATAAAGGCAAACACCAGCGCCTGATAGTTACACATGTGGATAGCCGCAGCAAAGGACAAAATATTGATGTGTTTTTCTATTACCATGAGAAAAGTAAAAGGGGTAAGAAGCTTGCGGAAAGTATTCACAATACCTTTAAGAATAAGTATAAAAAATTCCAACCCAACAGAAGTTATTCAGGAACATTTGAAGACAGAAGCAATCTGTACCTTGTAAAGAAAACACTCCCGGCAATGACGTTTATAGAAATTGGGAATATTAGGAATAAAAAGGACCAAAGACGAATCCTGGATTATGACAATCGACAAGCTCTCGCAAAATGGATTTCGGAGGGCGTAATACTCGATTACGAGACAAAGTAGACTTCTCCCTGTCGGGTTTTTAAATTAGGTTGATATTTTCTTCTTATAGTACTGATACAAATCGTCCGGATCTGCGCCCAGGTATTTCTTAAGATGAATTATACCAAAGTAATATTGTAGTTTAAGCTTCCCTATTTCCTCATATTTCCTGGCTGAAGTTTGAACCTTTTCCGGCAGGATTCTAAAATTAGTAAGTTTATAAAGGCGACCTATAAATTCATTATCTTCATAAACCTTGTAGTCTTCGTTATAACCCCCCGCCTTTCGGAATAATTCCCTGGTAATGAATAGTGATTGATCCCCACCCCGGCATATGCAATGATTTATCCTGCTAAACCAGGAAAAAAATTTTAAAAACCGGCTACTGCTATCAAACTTCATCCTAAAACATCCGGCTTCATCACCTTTCTGAATGGCTGCTATTATCATCTTGTCAAAATTTTTTGGCGGAAAAGTATCTACATGCAGAAAATACAATAGGTCACCAGCAGCATGTTTAGCAGCATAATTCATCTGTTTTGCGCGACCTTTTTCGGAATGGAGCACAACAGCGTCATATTTCAAAGCCGCTGTTACTGTTCCATCAGTACTTCCACCGTCTACTACAAGGACTTCTTTTATGTTGGAAGAATTCCCATTTTCCTGAATATACTCCAGGAGCTTAACTACGTAACTCTCTTCATTGAGAACAGGGATGATAATACTTATAGAAGGGTTATTTCTTGATTTCATTCAAACGCCAGTTGTAATTAAGATAGTCAATCTTGACATCAGGATTTATGTATGATTTTGAATATTGGTTTAAATAAGCGACTAAAGATCCTTCATTATCAAAGTCTTTTTGATACCATTTAAAAATTTTGGACAATTCTATTTTCGTTTCTGAAAAGATATTACGTCTGGTGTCGTTAATAAAATCTTTCGTAACTAAATCCAATTGTTGTTCCAGTTTATCTTCAGTAAAAGCTTGATTTAATAATTTTGGACACGAAAAAGATGCGCAGTTTATTGCAAAATGAATTCTGGGTTCATCCATTTTTCTTAGGATTTTATGTTCGATCTCTCCCAATGAAACTAATTTACCACCCTGTCTGATCCAGGCTTTGGCCCAGGGCCTGTTTATATCTTTGATACTTTCTACCGGATAGTTGTCTAAAATAAGTTTAACCGTCGCCGCATTGTAAAGGTTAATAAAATATGCGAGTTTCTTTTCCCGGGACCAATTTCCATCTATAGAATAATTACCCAATCGTTCCAGGTACCTGTCCAGAGTTTCCAGTTCTTTATTAAAGCCTAAATAATCTACATTACCTTGCTCATCAACATAGGTTTTTAGCAAATTATCCCAATCCTTATGAATTGCCTCAACACTGCTTTGATCTTTGGAAACCGTCACCAATTCTTTGATGTCCTTTTCCAAGAACTTCGGTTGTAAGAGGGACAGTAAAAGAAGCAAGCTTATCCGTAGCATTTGGTATTTTTAACCTTTAGTTGAAATTGGGCATAAAACCTTACAATAAGAATAGAAAAAGGGTTGCTCTTAGTATTAGTTGTTTGAACTAGAACTTTTTATTGGGGTTATAACCCTAAATGTAAAACCTGTTTTATTCATAATTCCTTAATCAATTCCATAAATAAGGTAATCATTTTGGGTTCAGTTTCACCTGCCACTTTAATTATTTCGTCAATATGAACAGGTTTAAGATTGTCCGGGTCACACTCATCCGTCAGCACAGAAACAGCTACTACCGGAAGGCCCAAATGATTGGCTACAATAACTTCTGGCACTGTACTCATGCCAACGGCATCCGCACCGATAGTTTTTAGCATTCTGTATTCTGCTTTTGTTTCCAATTGAGGGCCAATAACTGAAGCATATACACCTTCGTGCAATGTAATACTTTCCCTTTGAGCAATGTCTTTAATTTTTCTCCCCATATCGTGGTCATAAGGTTGGCTCATGTCTACAAAGCGAACTCCAAAATTGGCAACATTTTTAAAGGCCAAAGGCGATCCACCCTGAAGGTTTATATGATCCTCAATTAACATGATATCACCCTTATTGAAGTTGAGGTTAATGGCTCCCGCTGCATTTGAAATGAACAGCTTTTTTATTCCTAATTCTCGCATAACCCTTATGGGATAGGTAACGTCATCAAATTCATAGCCCTCATAAACATGAAAACGACCTAGCATAACGACCACCTTCTTATTCTCGAGGGTGCCATATATTAGCTTTCCGCTATGAAATTCAACCGTAGCTAACGGAAAAAATGGAATGTTATGGTAATGAGCTATTTTGGGAGATTCTATGTAATCCACAAGTTTACCGAGTCCGGTGCCCAAAACAATACCAATTTCAGGGCTTTCAAAGCCTTTACTTTTAAGATAGTCACTGGATTCTCTTAATTGCTTCTTGGTCATAAAATCAGTTTTTTATGAAGCGTTTAAAAATATCAATACCTACTAAATCTTCGTACAAATCTATATCATTTTTGGGTTGCAATAACCTAACATTTTTGGGATCCAAATCCTTTAGTGTTTCTTCTAAAACACAATTTGACCCCCAATTCTTATTAGCAAAGACCTTCTTGTTTAATGTTTTCATGCCCAGAAGGTAGTATCCGCCATCTTCTGCCGGACCTATAACAAAGTCTGAGTCCTCCATTGCTCTAAATGCTTGCTCAATGGTTTCACTTTTTAAATCATACATATCACTTCCTATGATAATGATTTTCTTATAGCCCTTTTGAAACCCGGACTTGAAAGCACTATACATTCGTTCTCCCAAATCATTTCCTTTTTGCAGATGTTTTGAATAATTTTCGTTATCCCATAAATCATTGACTGTTACTTCATCGGAATAATGAACTTCTTTCGAACAGTTTAGGTTTTTGGTAATTTCAGCGGTATGTCTTAGCAAGATTGTATAAATTTCTAAAGCCGCCTGATCTCCAATGGTAGCTGCTAACCTTGTTTTGCACTTTCCTAATTTGGGGTTTCTGGTGAAAATAAGTAGTAGTCGGTCTTTATTTTCTCTCAATATCATGTATAATTAATCCTGATAAACTTTTTCAGCCTTTGTCAGGTATTTTCCCCATAACTTACCATAGGCATGAACTTTTTTTGTTTCTTTTCCCTGAGCGTTGTAAACCGGATATCCCTGATTAGTCCATTCAAAGATACCTCCATATAAATTTCTTGTGTTGAGATAGCCAGCTTCCAATAATTTTTCGCCAATATTCTCTGACCTTACACCGATGGAACAATAGACAATAAAATTCAAATTTTTATCAGAGTAGTTTTTAACCACATTTTCCAATTTGAAATCATCATAACCTATCCAAACAGCATTTTTTAAATGGCTAACTTTAAATTCTTCCAGTTCTCTGGCATCTAAAATAACGTGGTTTGACAAGTTTTGCATGTCAGCAACTGAAATGTACGGAACACTTTCTCTATTGTACCACTTAAGAGCCTGGTCTATACTGGACTGGGCATTTGCAGTCATCACAAGAAAAAGGGAACATAAAAATTTGATAAAATAACGCATCCTAAAAAGATCAAAAAACCGATGGTAAAGATACTCATTTAGGAAAAGATTTATCTTAAATAAATGAGGTTTCAGGGTCCAAAAAATAAAATGTACATTTATGGACAAGCAGCGGTTAAAAATGAAAATCCTTTTTAAATATTTCTTTCCGGTATTTGGATTAATTTTTCTTTGTTCCTGTAAAAACAAAGAAGAAAAGAAAAGTCTGGATATTACCCCTGTAGCTGAAACAACTTTTTTCAAAGAGGCTTACAGGCCTCAGTTTCATTTTACCCCCAAAAAGATGTGGATGAATGATCCCAACGGACTTGTCTATAATAACGGGATATACCACCTTTTCTATCAATACTATCCAGCTGATATTGTTTGGGGACCTATGCACTGGGGTCATGCAACCAGCAAAGATTTGGTATATTGGGAACATAAACCCATTGCTTTATTCCCGGACGAAAATGGCTATATATTTTCAGGAAGTGCTGTTCTGGATCAAAACAATACTTCCGGACTGGGCACACCAGATAATCCACCCTTAGTGGCCATATTTACCTATCACAACGCGAATAAGGAGGAAGAAGGTTCCAATGATTTTCAGACACAAGGAATAGCTTATAGTCTGGACAATGGGGAATCCTGGACGAAGTACCACAGTAATCCCGTTCTGGGAAATGATGAAGGTATTCGTGATTTTAGGGATCCCAAAGTCTTTTGGCATGAACCTGCGAAAAGTTGGATTATGGTCCTGGTTGCAGGAGACCATGCAAAAATTTATAGCTCTACTGACTTAATTTCGTGGTCCTACTTAAGTGAATTTGGTAAGGAGGTGGGAGCTCACGGCGGGGTATGGGAATGTCCTGATCTTTTCCCATTAAAAGTTTCCGATTCAGGAGAGGAAAAATGGATTCTTATTATTAGTGTAAATCCGGGTGCACCTAATGGCGGCAGTGGGACTCAATATTTTATCGGTGAATTTGACGGGACCTCATTTACATCAAATCAGAAGGCGGCAAAATGGTTAGATTGGGGAACGGATAATTATGCAGGGATTACGTATAATCATGAACCAAATGGCCAACGAATATTTATCGGATGGATGAGTAATTGGGACTATGCCGGAAATACACCTACAAAGGAGTGGCGAAGTGCTATGACCGTTCCAAGAAAATTATCACTAATTAAATCTGGTAATTCATATGAATTGACCAATTATCCCCTGGAGGATTTCGGAACCATCTTTAAAACGGGAATAAAAACGGATCTTGAATTGCCTGCAGGTAAATCTGAGTCTATTGCGTTTGATAATTATAATCAATCAGAAATAAGGTTTACTACAACGGATCGAAAATTTGAACTTTCTTTTAAAAATAATTTAAATGAGGAATTGATATTGACAATTGACGGAGATCAGGAATTGTTTTTGTTAGACCGAACTAATTCCGGGAAGATTGATTTCAAAGAAGAGTTTGCGCAAAGCATTCATAAAATGCCCATCACAAACTTGCCCGAAGGTGAAATTGAAGTGTGGATTTTGATGGATTGGTCGTCCATTGAAGTTTTCATTAACACCGGTCAATATGTGATGACTTCACAAGTATTTCCTAATGAAGACTATACAAACCTTGTTTTCAAAAATACTTCTTCCTCTATATTAACTATTAGTGCTTTGGAAATAAATAGGGCAGAATCTATCTGGTAAAACCTCAGGCATTTTCATTTAAGATTCCATGCATTAACCCTCGCAATTCTGCAAGGCCTTTAAGACGTCCTATTCCCGAATATCCGGGATTGGTTTTAACAGTAAGGTCATGTAACAATTGCTGCCCATGATCTGGTCGCATAGGCAGTTGCTTATTTCTACTTTCCTGTAATTGAAGAAGCTCCTTTACGACCCCATACATGGGGACATCCCCTTCGAGGTGGCCAGCTTCATAGAAATTTCCTTCTTTATCTCTTTTCGTGCTTCTAAGATGAACAAAATGAATATGATCTCCATACTCCTTTATGATTTGTACGAGCTTATTATCTTCTCTTACCCCGAGGGAACCGGTACAAAATGTAATCCCATTATTAGGGCTGCTATTTTCCGACAGGATTCGCTTTATGTCGGTTGCGGTACTCATAATTCTTGGCAGACCGAAGATCGGATAAGGAGGATCATCGGGATGTATAGCGAGAAAAACGTTATTTTCTTCTGCTACGGGGATTATTTCATTTAGAAAAAGATGCAGGTTATTTTCTAAAGTAAGGGTGTCAATATTCTGGTAGTTATTTAAGGCATCCTGAAATTCTTCAAGGGAATAACCAATTTCGGCCCCGGGAAGATTATCTAAAATGGTGCTTTTGAGTTTTTCAACTTCTTCGGTAGTCAAGCCCTGATAATAGATTTCGGCCTTTTCGAGTATATGTGCCGGATATGATTTCTTAGCACCCTCTCTCTTTAAAATAAAGCAGTCGAAGGCTGCCAGGGCTCTCATTTCAAAATTAAGTGTTTTTGCCCCATTTGGTAACTCATAGTCCAATTCTGTGCGTATCCAATCTAGAATGGGCATGAAATTGTAGCAGATAATATGTATGCCCTCTGATGCAAGATTTTTGATTGTCAGCTTATAGTTTTCTATAAGTTCCTGAAAATTTCCACTACGCCTCTTAATCAGTTCATGAACGGGAACGCTTTCTGCAACAGACCACCTCAGCCCTGCCTCTTCAATAAGGCGTTTTCTGTTTTTAATAGCGTCTTTAGTCCATACCTCTCCATTTGGTATTTCATGTAAGGCTGTCACAATACCTGTTGCTCCGGCTTGTCTTATATCACTCAAGGTAACCGGATCATTGGGGCCATACCAGCGCATTGTCTGTTCCATTGTCTTCATACCCCGGAATATGCATTAAATCCACCATCCACAGGGATTATGGTCCCCGTAACAAATTTGGAAGCATCACTGCAAAGCCACTGTAAAACACCAAAGAGTTCATCAGGATTACCAAACCTGCCCATCGGTGTATTCGCAATAATTTGCTGCCCGCGTTTAGTTAATTGACCATCTTTGGCGGTTAGTAAAGTGCGGTTTTGTTCGGTTAAAAAGAAGCCGGGTGCAATAGCATTAACTCTTAATTCTGCACTGTGTTTGCTACAAAATTCAATGGCTAGCCATTTTGTTAAGTTGTCGATAGCCGCCTTAGCAGAACCATAGCCCAATACACGGGTTATAGGTCTTTGAGCGGCCATAGAAGAAATATTGATGATACTTCCTTTTAAATCTTTTAGGAATAATGGCAGGAATGTTTTTATTGGAAGGAAAGAACCCAGATAATTTAATTCCATAACCTTTTCCAGCTCGTTTATTTTGGCATCCATAATAGTCTGTTCCGGAGTAATGACTGCTCCGGCCATATTCCCGCCTGCAAGATTAATCAGCACATCAATTTTACCAAAATTTACCTCAAGCTCCGCTTTTGCTTGCTCCAATTCTTGTTGTTTAGTAACATTTGCAACTAAAGGAAATACTTTGTGGCGGGTATCACTAATATCCGCAACCAGTGATTTTACTTTATCTTCATTCCTACCCATTGCAACTACTCTGGCTCCCTGACTGGCAAGATAAACAGTCATAGCCTGCCCCAGGACACCCGTAGCACCACTGATCACTATAATTTTGTCGTCTACAGAAAACAATTCAGACATAATAAAAAGTTAGGTAGATTTTAGTCTTGGATAGTAAAGACATAGATTCTCAGGATCCAATAAATCTATTCAAAGATAACTTAAGATAGTTAAATTCTTGAAGTGCGACCAAATCTAAAAAGGAAAATAAGCCTTTGCATTATGGTAGCAGATGTCTGAGACAATTTTACCCAGCCAATTTTCATCTTCAGGTAATTCCCCGTTTGCAACGTCTTTACCTATAAGATTGCAGAGAACTCTCCTAAAATATTCATGTCTTGGAAATGATAGAAAACTACGAGAATCCGTTAACATACCGATAAAACAACTTAACAGGCCTATATTGGAAAGAGTGTTCAATTGTTTTTCCATCCCATCTTTCTGATCTAAAAACCACCATGCAGATCCAAATTGAACTTTTCCTTTGATACTCCCATCGTTAAAATTACCGACCATTGAGGCAATAATTTCATTGTCAGCCGGGTTTAAATTGTAAATAATGGTTTTGGCAAGCTCATCTGTTTTATCCAGGTAATCCAGGAATTTGCTCAAGGATACTGCTTGTGAGAAATCTCCAATAGAATCAAATCCGGTGTCTGGCCCCAATTGTTGAAGCATCCTTTGATTATTATTTCTTAGGGCACCTAGGTGAAACTGTTGTACCCATCCTTTTTTATGGTAGCATTTTGCCAGAAATTTTAATACCTCAGATTTGAAATAAGCAACTTCATTGAAATTAAGTGTATCCCTATTTATTAAGCGTTTAAAGATTTTTGAGACATCCAGGCCGTCATGGTTGTAGAGAGGGAGATAATCCAGGCCATGATCTGCCAGTCTGCAGCCATTTTTGTGGAAATAATTTATTCTTAGTTCCAATGCTGACAACAGATCGGCATAAGAATTCTGCTTCAGTTTATTGTGGTATTCCAGTGAGTCCAAAGGATCATCGGTTGTACAAACAACTTCAACCTTCATCTGTTCTAAAAGACCCATTGTAGAATGGGAGGGAAGTTGCAATTGTTCAGAACAAGTATCATAAATTTTTTGAGCATTATTCTGATCCAGGAGTTGATCAATATTAAAATAACGCTTTAATTCAAGATGTGTCCAATGGTACAATGGATTCCGAACCGTATATGGAACGGTCTCTCCCCATTTTATAAATTTCACCTGATCCGGGGCATTTCCGGTTATATATTTTTCATCAATTCCAAGAGTCCGCATTGCGCGCCATTTATAATGGTCGCCGTTCAGCCATACCTGAGTAATATTAGCAAACTGAAAATCTTCAGCTATTTTCTTAGGAGATAAATGATTGTGGTAATCAATGATGGGCAGATCTTTGGCATAGTCGTGGTAAAGCCTGCTCGCAAAAGGGCTCTGCAATAAAAAATCTTCATGTATAAAGTTTTTTATAGCCATTTTAATTTGAAGTTACAGTTTCAGGCATCATACTTTCAGCCATTCTGGATGCAAGTGCCTCCAGATCAATTCCCAACTGTTCCTTGTTAACCTGAAGTACTTCGGTCCGCAATTCCGGGGGTAATTTATTAAATCCGTCTTTTGCTCCAAGGATCATTCCTGCTACTGCAGCTACGGTATCATTATCCCGGCCATAATTTACAATAAATTGAAGGCTTTTTTCAAAATCCCCATCCCCAAAGGCCAGTCCGGCTATTAGAATTTGCCAGATTTCACCTGCGTGAAAAGCAATCGCCTTTTCGTCTTCTTCCAATAATTTGTAAACAAAATCCTGCTGTGCCCAATCCGTTTTTGTCCCATTATAGCGATCAGGGATTTTCATTTCTATCGAATCCTTTAACAATATGGAATCTGATACTTTTATTTCTCTGGACATGTACACATATTTTCTGGTGGCGTTTGCGGTATTGTACGAAAGTCGTCCTACTAGCCTGCTATCCTGATAACGCATCGGGTCTATAAAGACAGCTGTGTTAAGGATAGAATCCATATTTGTGGTTCTCATAGCCATTTGTGTCATGGCGGCTACCAGTCCGGAAATATCCTTGGCATATCCAATATCAAAGAGGGAGTGTTTGTAGGCTGTGAGATATGCAATTTCCGGGTTGGGTTCCAATAGGCCAAACATAGGTGTATATAACATGCCTGCACAGGACATTTCACCTCCATAAAACCTATTCTGAGCCTCCAGATATGCTTCTGTGCCTTCCTGGTAGGCAAGTGCCACCCTTGCCCATTCTTTGATCCAATCTACCTTTTCCAATCTGGTATCCAGGGCATCGGGTGAAGCCAGAATTTCTTTATCGCCAAGCTTTGAGGCGATGGATTCATAATAATCAATAATAAATTTTGCAAAATTCTTCGAATTGAGGTTGGGTGAATAGGCTTCAATATACGAGACCATAAAGTACTTCCATCTGGTGTCATCTGTGGTAGCTCCGGCTTTCAGGTTGTGCTCCCAGGTTCCTTCAGGAGATTGTATACGTTCTGCCGGAGTAAGCCCTGTGATATACCCATATTTTTGCTGAATGTCTGACCTGTGCCACATCTCTGTGGATGCACCCATGGCATCGCCAATTGCAGAGCCAACCAATGCGCCCAAAACCTTATCATATAACACATCCCTATTTAAAATAAGCGAATCCCGGGCGTAAGAAGACTTCTTAGGTTCAGGGATATCTATTTCCGCTTTCTGATCCTTGCATGATAAGATTAGCGCGGATACCAAAAAGGCCATAATTAAAAAATAACGTTTCATACCAATATCATTTTTCTGGCAAGTTGTAAAAGATAATCTTTTTCCTCGATAGTTCGTTGCAAAGGTAACTGCGCCAATCCAATTAGGCGTCTTATAATTTCAATACCAGCCACTTGCGAAACAATTCTATTATTTGCCTGCTCTTTGTAGAGTTCTATTACAGTTGATAAACCGTTAGGGTCCATAGTAGCCATTATGAGGTGGGCTGTCATCACTCCCAGGTCAAATTCCCTAAACCCTATGAAGCTAAATTCGGGATCTATAATATAGACCTCATTTTCTAAGTGCATCCAGCTGCCAGGGTAATAATCGCCATGGATCAAAACATCTCCTTCTGAAAGGTACCGGTCACCAAGTACATTCACAACAGCTTTTATTCGCGAATCATTTTTATAAGGAAGCGATAATTCATCCAAACCCTGTTGAACTTCATCCAAATGAAATCCATTTTCCTCCATAAAAGGGAGTACAAAAATATGCTGATGATTTAATTCTCTCAGGGCCTTGTTTTCCGGAAATTTTTGGATATTACTCACCTTATGAATTGCTGCGGAAACATTCACAAGTTTTTCCAGGACAGGGATGGAAATCTTTCGGTCATGGTAACAGAATGTCATATCATCGCACTGTCCGAGATCTTCCATTTGTAAAAGGTAATTATTTTGATCAAAGGCCAATATAGCAGGGATATGCTTTGATATGAAGGCCGCTTGTACTGCCTTGTAGAACTCATACTCCACCTCAATCCTATTAAGAGGGGCTTCTATTTCCTGGTACTTCTGTACGTAAGGACGGGATTGTTTTAAAATAAAAGAACGTTGATTCGTCGTAACACGAAGAACAACGTTCATATTTCCCTCTCCCGGTTTAGTAATTGAAGTAATTTGTTCATCTGTATTTAGCCAGTTTTTCAACTTGAGAAATTCCTGGAGTTCCTCAAGGGGGGTATTGGTATCTATAGAAATCAAGGTGCGCGCAATTTTAGTGCAAGATAGTCTCAAAACAAAAATTTCCTTCCGTTACTATAATTTTTTTATTTACAAATGATCTAATTATCCTGGAACCACCACCACCTACCCCTTTTGCAGGGGTAGAAAATTTGTATTTTTCGGAATTGTACAAACTCACCACAGGACACGTTAGGAAAAAGCCTCATTGTGTTAGTTAGAATTTTATTCCTTATATAAATTTAAACAGGAGGTGTCCAGCTTCCCGCTTGGGTTATTCATAAAATCTATTATAACCTTGTTTTTGCAATCCCTGTTTCCACCGCCATGCCCGCCTTCATCAAGCACCAGTAGTGTGCCATGACTCAGATTTTCTTTAAATAGATATCCGTTTTTTGGAGGGGTAACAGGATCAAATCTATTTACCAAAATTAGTGTTGGTATATCGGAATCCTGAAATTTACGCTGTTCCATAGGTAAATTTTTGTTGTGCCAATTCCTGCCTGCGATATAAAAGGCGTCAAAAAAGCCCAGCTTTACAGGGATTAATGGATACTTCTCATATTCTTTCTTAATTAATTCGGCAGTATTCGCAGGATTAAAATTTTCAAATTTTTCGACAGACAATAACATGCTAAGATTTAGTCCTCCGGTAAGCTCGTATTCAAATTCTAAAACTTCGTTAATTACTTCCCCACCTTCTTCATTAAAGGCTTTTATTAGTTCTGGTGCTTTTTCCCTGGAGTTGCTTTGATATAATAACCTTCTCAATAGATAAATACCGTCCTGGGCATTTATAGTAACGTTTATGGAATCATTCATTGTTACGGAGATTGGCTTCTGCTTCAATCTTGAAATCGAATTAAAGTAATCCTCTTTTAACTTTGGATATTGTTTTTTGCATTCAGGATTGTTTTCACAATAGTCAAAGATTCTTCCTAAGGCAAGAGAATAGCTATCAAGGCGATCAAGGAGAAAATCTCCGCTCAGTGGCGAAGGCGAATCGAGTACAGAAGAATAAATAAATTCCGGGAACATATCCTGGACCAGCCTTGCAATACGTGTGCCATAAGATCCCCCAAACAAATTGTATTTTTCATAACCCAAATGTTTAAAAAGCATTCCTACATCTTTTGCATTTTGTATGGAATTATAATATTCCGGGCTGATGTCTTGTTCCTTACATTGCTTTTTATACTCCAAGATCATGATTTCGGTCAAAGCCAGTTCTTCTATCTCATCAGCATTTTTGGCCATAATATCAAATGCATCAAAAGACATGTCGGGTAAGGCCGAAGAATAGCCAATGCCCCGTTGGTCGAAAAGAATAATATCGCGAGTTTCTCTCATTGGGTGTTCCAATAAGAAGTTCACCATACCCGGATTTAATGAATTTCCCCCGGGACCACCGGAAAAGAATATCATTGGAAATGCACTTGAGGTTGAGTCTTTAGCTTTAATTATTATATAGGAAATCTGAATTTGTTTACCGTCTTTTTGCTCATGGTTTTCAGGCACCAAAATTGCACCAGCATGCACCTCCTGCTTTTCCGGCAACCAATCTAACCCCACAGGATTCACGGATACCGGTCCATTTTGCGCCTTACAGACCAATACAACAAGAAACAGGAACAAATAGAAAAAAGGATTTCTCATAACTGAATTATTTTGAATAAAGATTAAGATAGCTTAAGTTTCTTTCATCCAATTAATAGATATTGACGGTTTACTTCTTATAATCAGAGGCTATAATTTCCCTGATTCCTGTTAAATAGGGGGTGACCTTAAAATCGAAATTATCGGTAAACTTGTCCGAATTAAACACATAATCCCTGTCGTACTGATACATCATTTCATTCATTTCCCTCATAAGGGGATTAAAAAGGCCCAGTATTTTTACGATGAGCTTTGTAGCCGTCTGGATTTTAGGTTTTACACCCATTTCCCTGGCAATCGTTTCTATCCATCCCTTACCGGTATATGGGTTTTTTGCAGTTGGCAAGTGCCACACCTGGTTATAGGCTTTTTCAGTATTGCCGAGGAGTGCAGTTGCCCTCCCGGCATCGGGTGTATAGGTAAAAGAGTGTTTATAATTTAGGGAAGCCATCCAATTTGCCTTTTTACCGGTATTTAGGGGTTTAAAAACCGTTTCGGTCAGCATACTGGTGTTTTTGATACCCGGGCCATAAAAATCTGCTGATCTCGCAATTAGAGCAGTAAGCTTGCCCTCTTTAACTTTAGACAGGATAAAATCTGCTATTTGTGCACGTATTTTACCTTTTTTACTTGGTGGGTTTACAGGAGTCTGCTCATTCATGCCGTTTAAGTAATTTGCATCGTACATATATATATTATCAAAAAATACCAGTTTGCAATCATTAACCATACAGGCATCAATAACATTTTGTGTAAATCGTGGCCAGCATTCTTTCCAGATTTTTAAATTGTAGGGGAAGCCTACTGTAACATAAACTACTGACGAACCTTTCACAGCTTCGTTTACTTCTGCAGCGTTGAGGAGATCTGCCGGTAAAATTTGATCTGTCTCGTTCACTTTCTTCGGATTCCTGCTCACCAACCTTATGTCCTTGGTATAATCCTTTAATGCCTTGGCAAGTTCTACTCCAATGGCTCCGCCTGAACCTAATATTGTTTGCATAATTTCTTTAATTTAATCCCGGGGATTTGTTAGCAATAGTTATGCCTTAAGATACAATTTTTCCTTTAGTAAGGCGAAGGGATACTTAATATCATCTTCTCTTTAAGATATTGTTATCCAAGTTCTTTTCATTCTCTGAAAGTAAGATGTATATTAGTGATTTCAGAACAATGTTCAACAATTTTTTCAATAGGCTCTTGATAATCCAAAAAGAGAAAACCACAAACAAATAAACTAATTTTATGACTCAACCTTCCAGCCACTCAGCTAATGATAGGAATGAAACCAACCATAGCGGGAATTATGTAATTTTTCAATTGGGTTCCTACCCCTGGCAGTCTCCGGCAGAAGCTACTTCGGGATCGGGTATCTTACATGAGGCCCAGCACGAGGTCTTTAATGCCATGGATGGTGTTGCCAGCTATTCCATATATCCTTCCGGATTTGCCCGTCAAAAGAATAAAGATTTAGACAGGAATGATGTTATAATATATGAGATGGACTCCGAGGTACCGGAATATAGTCACCCGCATGGTCATAGATGGTCCGGGGTTAGCGAAGAATATGTAGACAAATTCATCACAGACCACGTAGAACTGGTTTATGACTATATGCTGCAAATTGAAAACACCTTTGAAAAAGGTTCAGAAATCAAACTCTTTATTGCGCATCATGCCTGTATAAATTGTATTGTGGCAAAAAGGGTGATGGAAAGGAGAGCTGCAAACGGATATCCTGTCCCTCCAATTGTTGCATTTTTACATGGTACTTCCATGATAATGATGGTTAACGAATTACGGGAAACTGCTCTGATCAATGGCGAGGGGACAGGTGAAAAATTGTTACCACAGGATAGAAAATGGCCCTCATCATTCCATAAACAGTTGTCTGAAATGAAAATTTTTGACGACTGCAGTAAACCAGGGAATGTTAATTTGGCTTACGCTATTTCTGAGAAGAATATGGAGGTGTTCTCAGAATTGTTCCCCCAGTTCAACAAGGAACGATATATTTTAGCAAATCCTGGCTTCAATAGTTGTTTTGTTCCTCGTCCTAACAAAAAGCTGGGAGATGTTTTAAAAGAAGCCGGACTCAAACACCTCGGTCTGACAGAGGAGAAAACCTACGATCTTAGAACCGATTACAAATACATGATCGTTTTTGTCGGGCAATTTGTTGGCTGGAAACGTATAGATGCTGTCTTGCGTGCAGCAAGAATATGGGAGTCCGAATTTGGAGATGAACTTCTCACCTTGATTGTTGGTAAACAGAAGAAAGATTACAACATTGTGTTACAGAATTTGAACGAAGAACTTGGAAATAAAAACACCTGTTTTGTGGGCCCACTTATGCAACCAGAGTTGGCCAAGTTATTTGCAGCTGCCAATGTTTGTACATTTCCATCTAAAGCCGAACCCTTTGGAATGGTTCTAATTGAAGCCCTTGCCTGTGGCGTTCCTGTTGTTGGGGCTGATTCTGGCGGACCAAAGGATTTTATGACTAATGATGTTGGGTATTTGGTGCCTGAGAATGATGATATAGAAATATTCAGTGAGCACTTGGCAGAAGCTGTTATCAAGGCGATCAGGGAAGATTGGAAATCTAAGATGTCTGAAGAGTGTATAAAGGTAGCCGAACCCTTTTCCAATATGCGAAAGACAAAGAAGCTGCTGGATGATACCAGAAAACTCCTGGGCTAATTGCTGTGAATAACCAAAAGCTATATTTGGTGCGATTCCTTAGAAAATTACATTTTCACGGTTCCTAAAAACAAGAAACCCGCTCCTTTATAGGAGCGGGTTTGGCTCTTTAAGTGGTATCTCCGGGGTTAACATCCCCCGATTGTTATCGGGGTCGTTGTTCCTTTGGAACCTCTCCTGAAAATACAAAACCACCCTGCCTATGGCAGTGATGGATTCATATAATTAATTCTCCAGGGTTAACTTCCCCCGATTGTTATCGGGGTCGTTGTTCCTTAGTGACCTCTCCTGAAAATGCCAAACCTCTCTGCCTTCGGCAGGCGTTTCTTGTCATTAGTCCCTTAGAAAATTACATTTTCACGGTTCCTAAAAACAAGAAACCCGCTCCTATATAGGAGCGGGTTTGGCGCTTTAAGTGGTACCTCCAGGAATCGAACCAGGGACACACGGATTTTCAGTCCGTTGCTCTACCAACTGAGCTAAGGTACCATATTTAAAGAAAAAAAAGCCCGCTGTTTTTTTACATTTTATAATCTTTGTGTTATGAACCTGATTGTAGACGAAGGGAATACAAATATTAAGATGGCCGTTTTTAATGGTCGGACTTTAATATGGCAACAAAAGCTGGAGCCAGAAGACTTTCCGGAGGAGGTAAAAAAAGTTTTTAAGAAATATACGGCAATTGAATTTGCGATTGTTTCTTCTGTTGGTTCTTTTAATAAAAAATTTATCGCAGTATTATCGGTTTTTGCTGAGGTACATATGTTAAGTCATGCTTCTAAAATACCTTTTAAGAATTCCTATGCTACGCCTTCTACTCTGGGAATGGACAGAATTGCCCTAGCCACGGCAGCTTTCTACCATAACCCGGATGCAAATACACTTGTTATTGATGCAGGCACCTGTATAACCTATGATGTGGTTAATGATTATGGAGAGTATCTGGGAGGGGCTATTTCCCCCGGCTTGCGTATGCGGTATACTGCATTGCATCGGCAAACTTCAAAATTGCCCTGGCTTGAACCGGATGATTTCATAGATATCATAGGAAATTCTACTGAAGCATGTATTCATAGCGGTGTAATAAATGGTATTTGTAATGAGATTGACGGGGTCATTGCCCAATACAAATCGCGTTTTGAAGATTTAACAGTTATTTTAACAGGCGGGGATACTCAAATTTTGTCTAAACGATTAAAAAATACCATATTTGCGCATTCTAATTTTCTCCTTGAGGGCTTGAATTATTTGCTGGATTACAACAAACGCTAGATGGTAAAGAAAATCCTATTGCTAATACTCTGCTTAACGGCAATTTCTGCATATACTCAAAACGGCACAGTATCACCTTATTCATTATACGGGATTGGCGATATAAGAGCACAATCAACAGTTGAGAACCAGGCTATGGGCCGCTTAGGGATGTATACGGATAGTATCCATGTAAACCTTCGCAATCCTGCATCATATGGTAAATTAAAGCTGGTAACCTACACGGCAGGTGGTGGCCATAAGGAAATTAGAATAAAAGATTTTACGGAAGATGAAAAATCGTCCGTGACCTCCCTTGATTATATTGTTCTTGCAATGCCTTTATCTCCTAAGTTTGGTGTTGGTTTAGGAATTCTTCCTTCTTCGTCTGTGGGTTATAATGTATTTTCAGAAACCACAAATTCCATGAGGGATACCGTTTTAAATCAATATTCCGGCAGTGGAGGGTTAACTAAGGTCTTTTTATCTGCCGGATACGAGATCACAAAAAATCTTCATATTGGGGCAACGGCAAATTTTAGATTTGGAACCCTTGAATACTCCAGTGTACAAAGTATTGACGGGGTGCAGTATGGTACCATTGATAGTCGTCAATCCAGAATTAATGGTTTTGATTTTAATTATGGAGCTACATTTACTCCCCTCATCAAGAAAAAATACACTTTGTTTAGTTCGGTGACAGTAAACACTCAGGCTAATCTGGTTTCTGAAAATTCCGAACAATTAGGTTCTTTTTCAGTAAATACAGGAGAGGAAATAGAAGTTAGAGAAGTAGATTTAGAAGCCGTAAACTTAAAGAATACCGAACTGAAAGTACCAACCACAACCACATTCGGGCTTGGTTTTGGGCGCGATAAGAAGTGGTTTTTGGGTGTAGAATATAGTTTACAGGCGCTGAGTTCTTTTAGGAATGATTTTATTGACCTGCCTAACTTGGAATATGAAGATGCCAGCGCGATAAGGTTTGGAGGTTATTTTATCCCGGATTTTGCTTCATTCACCAGTTACCTGAAAACTATGTCATACAGGGCTGGTGTAAGGTCAGTTAAAACAGGAATGATAATTAATGGTACACCAATTAACGAATTTGGCATAACTTTTGGACTTGGTTTCCCACTTGGAGGAGCTTTTTCTAATTTAAATCTGGGTTTGGAATACGGTAAAAGAGGAACCACAGTAGCGAATTTGGTTGAAGAAACTTTCTTCAAAGTCAGTGTGGGGCTATCGTTCAACGATAAATGGTTCCAAAAAAGGAAAATAAATTGATAAAAATTTAGTACATTAACCGCATTAAAATATTTACACGATGAAAAAGAAGTTTTACTTGATGATGATAGGGTTTTTGTCAACAATGGGAATGGTATTTGCACAGGACCAAAACCCTGAATGTATGACCAATCTTTCAATATATGCGGAGCATGCAAAAGTGAAAAACTATGATGCAGCATATACGCCATGGAAAATGGTCTATGACAACTGTCCGTCTATTAATAAGGCAAACTTTTCCCTGGGGGAAAAAATTCTGAATTACAAGATCAGCAACAGTTCCGGAGCGGAAAAGGATGGTTATATAAATGATTTACTGGCCCTGTTTGATAATAGTCAAAAGGTATTTCCGGCTAAATTCACACCAGCCGGTGTTGCCATAGATAAAGCATTACTCTTGTATGACAATAAAATGGCTTCTAATGAAGAATTATTTAAGATGCTTGATGATGCCTTTAAACAAGATGAAAAAAACTTCAAAAATCCCAAGGCATTATACCTGTATTTTTCAAGTCTGGTAGATCTTTATAATGACGGTAAAAAGGATTTGCAGGACGTTTTCGATACCTATGATGATGTAACTGAGAAAATAGAAGAAGAGAATGATAAATTAACAACGGTAATTAGTCAGTTGCTTCCTAAAGAAGAGGCGGGAACGCTTACTTCGAAGGAAAAGAGAAGATTACGTGTTGCTACTACCAATTCTGAATCTTATGGTAAGATTGCCGGAAGTGTGGATTCAAAATTAGGTGCTTTGGCAGATTGTGATAATCTGATCCCGTTATATCAAAAGAATTTTGAATCCAAAAAGAACGATGTTACCTGGGTAAAAAGAGCAGTGGGGAGAATGTTTAGTAAAGAATGTACAGACGACCCCATGTTCCAAAAACTTTTTGAAGCTCAGCTAGCATTAGATCCTTCGGCAACTGCCTATGTATATGGTGGTACATTAAAGAAGAAAGCAGGTGATACCAAAGGGGCCATTGCAGATTTTAATAAAGCCCTTGAACTGGAAACAGATTCCAAAAAGAAATCCAATATTGCATATAAAATTGCAACCAGTTACAGAAGGTCCAGCAAGTCTACAGCAAGAAAATATGCGCAACAGGCTATTAATGCAAATTCTTCCAATGGGAAAGCCTATTTGTTAATTGCCAATCTTTATGCAACTAGTGCAAATGATTGTGGAAGTACCCCATTTGAAAAAAGAGCTATTTATTGGAAGGCAGCAGATATGGCAAGAAAGGCAGGCAGAGTGGATCCATCTTTAAGTGGAAGGGCAAATCAATCGGCAGCTAGTTATAGTGCAAAAGCGCCATCTAAAACAGATATATTTAATTCTGGTTTGGCGGGCAAAACCATCAGCTTTAGTTGTTGGGTGGGAGGCAGCGTAACTGTGCCTAATTTGTAACAATGAATCATCCATACGGAAATAAATTTATAAACATTGCCATAGTTATTACTGTGGCATTGTTTTTTTATGGCTGTAAGGATAATTATCAAAGGGTAGGTGAAGAAGCTCAGGAAAAAATTTATCCGCAGGGGGTAGCACAAAATTTTGTTCTGACATATACGGAAATAAAAGAAAAGCTGCAGAGTGAAGACGTCAAAGATTCAAGGGTTATTGCTGTGTTAAAAAGCCCTTTAAGTGAGGACTATGATAATATGCGATTTAAGTATAGGACCTTCCCGGAGGGATTGGAGGTGGATTTGTTTGATGATGACAACAATAAAAGTACGATTAAGGCCGATTATGGGATTATCTATTCCAATACAAATTTGATAGACCTGCAGGGAAATGTTGTCATAGAATCCCATGACGGGAAAAAGCTTGAAGCACCTCAGCTTTTTTATGACCAATCCAATGAATGGATATTTACCCAGCGCAAATTTAAGTTTACCAACCCGGAAGACGGTACAATTATGGATGGCGAAGGAATGGATTTCAACAGGGACTTTAGCCTTTTTAAGGCACATAAGACCTATGGGTTAATCACTATAAAGGAAGAACAATCATGATCAAAATACTTAGATATACAGAGTATTTGTATTTGGCAGTTGCCATAGTTTCAATTTACAAGATTATTGAATTCTGGAATACAGACCGGGAGAGTACATATATCTTTATATTCTTCGCGATCGTATCTATAGGGATGTTTATTTTTAGGCGTAATTATAGAAAACGCTTTGAAAAACGAAAAAGAGATAATAAGCAATAGCCTTGGACTCGAGCATACTTATTATTTGTATTTGTTTGTTGTTATCTGCATTCTTTTCAGGCATGGAGATTGCATTTATTTCTGCGAATAAGATTCATATAGAAATAGAAAAGAAACAAGAAGGTCTGCTGGCTCAAATACTAACCCGACTAACTAAAAAACCCTCTAAGTTTATTGCTACCATGCTCATAGGTAATAACATTGCCCTGGTAGTTTATGGACTGTACATGGGGGATTTATTGATGAATTGGTTCCAGACAAAATTACCTTCAGACAATGAATTCATTCAACTAATGCTAACTGATTTTAGCCTCTTAACTCAAACATTAATATCTACAATTATTATTTTACTGACCGCAGAGTTTCTGCCCAAAGTACTTTTTCAGATCTACTCCAACAAACTGTTAAAGATTTTTGCCGTTCCTGCCTATGTGTTCTATTTACTTTTTTCTGTCGTTTCCGATTTTGTGATCAAAATCTCCGATTTACTTCTTAAGACCTTTTTCAGGACAGATGGTGATGAGGTACAACTGGCATTCAGTAAGAATGAATTAGGGGACTATATCACAGAGCAAATGGAAACGGTACTGGAAGAGGATGACCTGGATTCCGAAATTCAGATTTTTCAGAATGCATTGGAATTTTCAGCTGTAAAAGCCAGAGAAGTAATGGTTCCCAGGACGGAGATCATAGCTGTGGAATTATACGAAACTCCGAAGAACCTTGCTAAAATATTTACGGAAACAGGCTTGTCTAAGATATTGGTATTTAAAGAAACAGTTGATAACATAATTGGTTATATACACTCCTATGAACTGTTTAAAAAACCAAAAACAATTAAAAGCATTCTTTTACCTATAGAATTTGTTCCGGAAACTATGTTAATACAGGAAATCCTAAATGTACTAACCAAGAAAAGAAAAAGTATGGCTGTTGTGCTTGATGAATATGGGGGGACTTCAGGAATAATAACGGTGGAAGATATTGTAGAAGAACTTTTTGGTGAAATAGAGGATGAACATGACACCACCGATCTTCTGGAAGAACAACTTGATAATACTACCTATAGATTTTCCGCCCGCTTGGAAGTAGACTATCTTAATGATGAATACAAATTAGAGTTACCTGATAGTGAGGAATATGAGACCCTTGGAGGTCTTATAGTGAACGAAACAGGTGAGATTCCGGAAAAGGATTCTGAAATAAAAGTGGAGCATTTTTTATTTACTATTCTGGAAGTTTCGAATACAAAAATAGATTTGGTATCACTTCAGGTCCTTGAAAGGGAATAGCCTGTGAATGATAGGCAGATAGCTGGCTTTAAGTTTTTATTTCTTGAAGGAAAATACTAATTTCGCCAACTGATTTTAAATTAACAAAAAATGGCAATTCTTGAGAATATTAGAAAACGAACAACCGTATTGATTTTAATCATAGGGATGGCATTATTTGCGTTCGTAATTTCTGGAATATTTACAAGCAATGATTTTTCAGGTGGAAAAGTCGGATCTTCTGTAGGTGTGATTAATGGAGATGAAATTTCTATAGACGAATTTAGACGGAAGGTTGAACGAAATTCAAGAAGAGCGGGGCCTACCACTTCTTCAATGCAATTGGTAAATTCTGTATGGGATCAGGTGGAGCGCAGTACTATTTTAGGTCAGCAGATAGAGGATCTTGGTATTTCCATTGAACAAGACCAGATTATCAATGTTATTAAATCCAGTCCTGGAATATCCCAAAACCCTCAATTTTCGGATGAGAATGGACTATTTGATGAAACCAAATTTCGGGATTTTATTGCCGAGTTAAGAATCAATGCACCAGCCCAATATAATGACTGGTTGCAGGATGAACAATTAATAATTCAGGGCGCAAAGGAACAGACTTATTTTAATCTGATAAGAGCAGGGGTTGGAGCAACCTTGAAAGAAGGCGAGTTGGATTATAAGTTAACTACTGATAAAGTCGATATCAAATATGTAAGAATTCCATACACATCCATTCCGGATAGTACCTTTATTATTACTAAAAAGGAAATTTCAGATTATGTAGCAGCTCATTCGGATGACTATAAGCAGGAACGTGCAAGGGATATTCAGTTTGTTTATTTTGAAGATAAACCTTCCGAAGCGGATGAGATGGCTATAAAGGATCAAATTACCAGACTTCTGGGTGATACTGTGGAGTATTTTGAAGAACGGGATGAAACCGATACAATTCCCGGATTTAGAAATACAACAGACAACGCGGCTTTTCTGGATAGAAATTCGGATAGTAAATTTGATACCATATATAAATCAAGGAAGGAACTTCCTGTTAGGTACGCGGACACTCTAATGGCCTTACAACCGGGAGAACTTTTTGGACCCTACCGTGATGGAGATAGTTTTAAAATTTCCAAAATGGTTGACAAAAAACCTAATGGATCTGTAAAAGCCAGTCATATTTTAATTGTCTGGGAAGGAGCTGAAAGAGCAAATCCTGAGATTAAGAGAACTAAAGAAGAAGCAAAGGTTATAGCAGAAGATTTATTGGAACAGGCGAAAGCGGAGGATGCTGTTTTTGCACAATTGGCCAGGGATAATTCAGACGGACCATCTGCACCAAGAGGGGGCGATTTGGGATATTTTCAGGAAGGGGTTATGACTCCAAAATTTAATGATTTTGCTTTTGGTAATCCGGTTGGCTTCATCGGTATGGTTGAAACAGATTTTGGTTATCACATCGTACGTGTTGATGATAAGGAAGATCTTGTTCAAATAGCTACCCTTAGCAGGGATATTGAAGCTTCTGAGGAAACATTGAATTCCTTATTTACCGAAGCAACCAAATTTGAAATGGCAACTTCTTCGGATAAATCATTCACTGATTTGGCAAAGGAAGAAGAATACCTAATAAGACCGGTTAATAAAATAAAGGAATTGGATGAAAACCTTCCTGGTCTAACTAACCAGCGGTCCATTGTTCAATGGGCTTTTAATGATGAAACGGAAATCGGGGATATTAAAAGGTTTGGTATTAGTAACGGCTATGCAGTGGTGCAACTTACAGCTAAATACGAAGAAGGCCTGATGTCAGTGGAAGATGCTTCGGCCAGTGTTCTTCCTAAAATACGTAAGGGAAAAAAGGCATCGAGAATTATTTCTGAAAATCAGGGTAAAACCATGCAAGATCTTGCTACTTCGAACAATACCAATATATCTAATGCTTCCGCCTTAACCGTTAAAACACCCACTATACCTGGAGCAGGAAGGGAGCCTTTGGTAGTTGGAACTGCATTTGCACTAGCCCAGGGTAGTTCTTCCGAACTTATTGAGGGTGAAACCGGAGTTTTCAAAATTGAAGTTACCAAGAAAGAAGAAGGCCCAGCTTTGGATAATTATTCCACTTTTGCCAATTCTTTGCAGGCATCAAATGGGACTCGAGTAAATACCGGCGTGTATAATGCTCTAAAAGAAAATTCAGAGATTGAAGATAATAGAGCAACTTTCTATTAAACATTAGTACTGCTTGCCTATATTTTTTAATAGGTAATCACGAAAAAAATATTATAAAAAGCCGCTCCTTTGAGCGGCTTTTTATAATATTATCTGCTCATAAGGAATTACAGTTTCGTAGCCCTTTCTAAGGAAGTAATCAGGGGTGTTAGCATCCCCAATGGCAAGGACAAAATCTCCACCCCAGGCTCCTAAACTTTTTACAGTTCCATCAAAATCCGGGAACAAGAGTTTTTTTACCGGAGTCATATTTAATGCTTCTGATAATAGTAGTTCATGGCGGTTCATTAGCTCCTTAAACTTTTGTATTTCAACGCAGGAAATGCATTCCCTGGTAATTTTTGAAATTTTTAAAATCAGGGCTTTTTTATCAAAATTCAGACTTTGGTAACGGCTTATCCCTTCCCTGCTGTTCTGCTTTTTGTTGAGATATACAAAGAATAATGAATCTTTAAATGGAGGATCAAAATCATTTCTCTTTACAATGGGTTGTATTCCTTCTAATCGATAGGTTAGCGGACCATTGTGTTGTGCACATGCAATATCATATCCGCTTCCATTAAATGTTTTCGACAAGAGGACATAGGGATCAACTTTTGCCCATTGAGCAATATTATTGATAAGTGTCGAAGATGATCCAAGTCCCCAGTCCCTCGGAAAGCTCAGATCTGTTTGTACTTCATACCCTTCTGACCCCATCAAGAACTCCGGGTTAAGCCTTTTAGCTTCCCAAAGAATTTTATGTAGCATTTTTAATACTTCATTTGCAGTTGGTTTTAGGTTTTCCAAATTGTCGTTACTTTCAAAATCTCCATTCTTATAAAGGTTGATATCGAAAGAGGTATGAAACCAGGCTTCACCTTTATGGTCAAGACTTGCCCACTTCATCTCAGGATAATCCAATTCCTTAATGGTAAGGGTTTGTCCATATTTTGAAGGTAGCGCCAAACTCAAAGCGCCATCAAGAACGAGGTATTCTCCTGTAAGCAATAGCTTGCCATTGCTGTAGAACCTGTGAGTCATGAATTTTTTCGTAAGTTTTGAAGTGCTTCAACCACCGAGTTATGAGTAGCTGAATTCTTTTTAAAATATTCAATTAAAGTTTTCTTTTCGTCTTCAGTTGCACTCATTTGATTAAGAATATTTAGCAAGTGCATTTTCATATGACCTTCTTGAATGCCCGTTGTAACAAGTGATCTAACGGCGGCAAAATTCTGTGCCAATCCGGCTGCTGCAACAATTTGCATTAATTCCGGGGCCGAGGGTTTTTGTAAAATTTCCAATGCAAGCCGAACAAGGGGATGCAATCTTGTAAGGCCTCCAACAGTACCTAAAGCCAGAGGTACTTCTATCCAAAACTTAAAAATACCATTTTCTACAGAGGCATGGGTAAGACTTCGGTATATACCCTCTTTTGCGGCATATGCGTGTATCCCTGCCTCTACGGCCCGAAAATCGTTGCCTGTGGCCAGTACAACAGCATCTATCCCATTCATTATTCCTTTGTTATGTGTAACAGCTCTGAAAGGTTCAACGTTTGCAATATTCACGGCCCTCACCATTTTTTCCGCGAACTCTTCAGGAGAGACAGGCTGTTCCAGAACCAATTCCTGGATTGGACAACTCACCTCTGCCTTTACCAGGCATTCGGGCACATAGTTTGAAAGTATGCTCATTACAACCTCAATTCGTTGTTCTTGTTCATTAAATGGGGTATAGGTTAACGCCTCCCTTTTCATGGTCAAGGCCAATTGTTCCAGACAGGAGTTTATAAAGTTTGCGCCCATTGCATCCAGCGTTTCAAACGTACAATGCAACTGAAAATAATTATCTAGTTTATCTGATTGATCTCTAAGTTCTATAGACGAAATACCACCACCGCGTTTTTCCATATTTCGTGTAATAGCACGTACGTCATTCATTAAAATAGGTCTGATCGCATCTATAAACGACTGTAATTTCGTTGAAGAGCCCTTGAAGATAAAATGGACTTGTCCTATTTTTTGGGTGCCAATAACCCTGGTTTTAAATCCACCTTTATCCAGCCAAAATTTTGCAGCTTTACTAGCAGCTGCAACAACTGAACTTTCTTCAATGGCCATAGGGATGGCATATAATTTATCATTGATGAGAAAATTGGGTGCAATCCCAAAAGGCAGGTAATAGTTGCTGATGGTATTCTCTATGAATTCGTCATGCAATTTTTGTAATCCTATGTCTACATTCCAGTATTGCTTTAATATTTCTTTTGTGGTTTCCGAATTATCTGTATAATTATCGGCAATCCAATTGATTTTGTCTTCCTTGGAAAGTTTGGAAAATCCCTGGATCGGTGTTCTCATTAGCTATCAATTTAATAGTGCAAAGATAGTCATTACACAATTATGCCAAGGGGTTTCTATCTTCCGGGATCAGGGGAGTAAAGTTGCAATATTTTCAGATTAAAGTTATTTTTTTCGCAAAAATATTAGTAAACTTGGAAGTTTATAATCAATTTTTGTGATTTTATGAATAAGTCTTTCACGCTGTTTTTTCTTACTTTTTTTATTTTAATTTACACACAGGCACAAGAAAAAACAATTACCCTCGAAGAAATTTGGTCAGGAGCTTTTGAAACTAAGGGTATGGATGTAATATATCCGCTGAAGAATGGCCAACAGTATACCGTGCTTGATAAAAATGAGGTGTCAGGCACTTCAAGTATAGATAAATACGATTATAACACTTTAGAGAAATTAGAAACTATTGTGTCATCACGGGATTTAAAATCCAATGCCCCTATTAGCTCATACAACTTTAGCAAGGATGAATCTAAAATTTTACTTGGAACGGAGGAGGTTCCTATCTACAGACGCTCTAAGTTGGGTATCTATTACATATATGATATTCCCAGGAAAACGGTAACCCAGATTGCGGATACCTGGATACAGGAACCTACTTTTTCGCCGGATGGAAAACAGCTTGTCTTCGTAAACAATAACAATATGTACCTTTTTACCATAGCTGATGGTCGCATAACCAAATTAACTTCAGATGGTGAAAGGAATAAGATTATTAATGGTATAGCTGATTGGGTCTATGAGGAAGAATTTAAAATAGTAAGGGCTTTTGAGTGGAATTCTGACGGCACTAAAATTGCTTTTATAAGATTTGATGAAACCGCTGTACCCGAATTTTCGATGGATGTGTACGGGACAGACTTGTATCCATTTCAACATGTTTTTAAGTATCCCAAAGCCGGAGAAAATAATGCAGTAGTTACGCTGCATATGTATGACACGGTATCAGGTGAAATTTCTAAAGTCTCACTTCCCGATGCCTATTACATACCCAGAATTACCCAAATGAATAATCCGGACTATATAAGTGTGCAGGTGCTAAACAGACACCAAAACCATTTAAGGTTATATGCTGTAAATACTAAAACTAATGCTATCTCTCTGTTATTGGAAGAAAAGGACGAAGCATACGTAGATATTACAGATGATCTTACTTTTCTGTCGGATGATAGCTTTATCTGGACCAGCGAAAAGGACGGATATAACCATATCTATTTACATTCTAAAGACGGGAATTTAAAAAACCAGATTACCAAAGGAAATTGGGAAGTGACCAAATACTACGGTTATGATCAAAGCAAAGACAGAATTTATTATCAGTCCACAGAGAATGGATCTATAAACCGCGATATTTATAGAATAGGTGTTAATGGTAAGAACAAGAAGAGAATCTCTTCCAAAGAAGGCACCAATTCGGCTGAGTTTAGTTCAGATTTTACTTATTTTATTAATGAGTTTTCCAGTTCAAACACACCTCCAGAATTTACACTTCACGAGTCGGAAACAGGAGATAAGTTGAAGAATATTTTGAACAATTCTGAACTTTTAAATCTCTTGGACCGCTATGAATTAGCTCCTAAAGAATTTTCTACAATAGCCATTAATGGTAACGATTTGAATATGTGGATGGTAAAACCAAAAGATTTTGATCCTTCCAAAAAATATCCCTTGCTGATGTATCAATACAGCGGGCCAGGCTCTCAACAAGTGGCCAATTCATGGATGAGTAGTAATGACTATTGGCATCAAATCCTGGCTTCAGAAGGATATATAATAGCTTGTGTGGATGGAAGAGGAACCGGTTTGAAGGGCCGCGATTTTAAAAAGATCACCTATTTGAACTTGGTAAAATATGAAACCGAAGATCAAATTGCGGCGGCCAAAAAATTAAGTGATTACCCCTTTATCGATCCTGAAAGAACTGGAATCTGGGGATGGAGTTTCGGAGGGCATATGTCTACAAATTGCCTGCTGAAAGGCAATGATACTTTTGAAATGGCCATTGCCGTTGCGCCGGTTACAAGTTGGCGTTTTTATGATACCATTTATACAGAACGTTTTATGAGAACCCCGGCGGAGAACCCGGGTGGTTATGATGAGAATTCCCCTTTTAATTATCCCCAACTGTTAAAAGGAGACTATTTATTGGTACATGGTTCCGGAGATGATAATGTACACGTTCAGAATAGCATGCGAATGATAGAAGCCCTGATTCAGTCTAATAAAGAATTTGACTGGGCAATATACCCGGACAAGGACCATAGCATCTATGGTGGGAATACCAGACTACATTTATATTCAAAAATGACTAGATTCGTAAAAGATAACTTATAACTAATCCAACCAAAAAATTATGTCAAATATTGTAAAACCAGTACATGAAAGAGAGTTATTTGGCCATCCCGTTGGCCTGTATATTCTGTTTTTAACTGAAATGTGGGAGCGTTTTTCGTATTACGGAATGCGAGGAATATTGGTCTTATACTTAACTGCCAAAACCATGGGTGATAATCCCGGACTTGGATGGTTGGATGCCGAGGCTCTTTCCCTGTATGGATGGTATACTATGTTGGTCTATGTAGCTTCAATCCCGGGTGGTATTATTGCAGACAAGATTATTGGCCAGAAGAAATCGGTAATGATTGGTGGGTTTTTACTGGTAGCCGGACACGGGATACTCTCCGTTGAGGAAATGTGGGCATTTTACCTGGGCTTGGGCCTAATTATTGCCGGTGTTGGGATGTTAAAACCCAATATTTCCACCTTGGTTGGGGGTCTCTACAAGGAGGGTGATGAACGCCGGGATAAGGGATTTTCAATTTTCTACATTGGAATTAATACGGGCGCTGCTCTAGCAGCATTGATTGTTGCCGTTGTAGCAGACACCTACGGATGGCATGCCGGTTTTGGATTGGCTGCAATTGGTATGGTCCTTGGACAAGTGGTCTATTTGTCCGGACAGAAATATCTCGTTGCGGTTGGTAATAAACCCGAAAAGAAAAAGCAAAGCAGCGACGATGTATCTATTAAAGACATCTTTGTTAAACAATTTAGTACTAAAACACCACTGGCAACAACTCTTTTATTGGCGGTACTCTCTTCACTGGTGGCCTGGTATTATATAGAGCAACAAAAGCTGGCTTACATCATATTTTTTATTTTTCTGTCATTGGTTGTCGGTATGATGATCACAATATATGGGGATCTGAGGTCTAAGGTAGAAAAAGATCGTTACCTTGTTTTATTGCTCTCTTTTATAATTGTAATTGTTTTTTGGGGAGCATTTGAACAAGCAGGTGGGCTCATGAATTTGTATGCGGAAAACAGAACAGACAGGTTCCTATTTGGCTATGAAATTCCGGCGGCGGCTTTTCAATTTTTCAATCCGTTTTATATCATTGTTTTTGCCGTACCGGTTGCTAATTTTTGGATGTGGTGGAAACATAGGGGCAAAGAAGCTTCATCCCTTTTCAAAATGGCTAATGGTGTGATCATTATGGGTCTGGGATTTGTTTTCATGGTATTTGCTTCGATGCAGTATGAAACCCTTGGCAAGTCTGCCCTTTATTGGTTAGCACTTGCTTATCTTTTCCATACTATTGGCGAATTATGTGCTTCTCCGGTCGCACTTTCATTTATAACCAAATTAGCTCCAGTGCGTTATGGAGCCTTGATGATGGGTGTTTATTTTGCCGCTACAGGATTAGGTAATAAAGTTGCCGGACTCATAGGTGAATCGGCTTCAGAAGCCGGAGAACTTAACATCTTCGCAGGAATAACTATTTTCTGTGTCATTTTTGGTCTTTTGGTTATAGCTCTTTTAAAACCATTAAAGCGGCTTACACATAAGGCGGAAGATTTACGACCAGAGCAAACCAAAGATGAAACTGAAGGCTTTGAGCTGGCCGATGAATAGCATACAGCCGGTCTTAATACCAGTACCTGATAAAACAAACCAAAACCAATGAATACTGACATTGAAAATCTTTTTAAAGATCGGGTGCTGGGCCACCCTGCAGGCTTAATAGTCCTGTTTTTTACCGAAATGTGGGAACGTTTTTCATTTTATGGAATGCGTATTCTGTTAATCCTATTTCTTACTGCACCTTTGGTAAGCGATAATCCTGGCTGGGATTGGCCACGGGAACATGCCCTGGCATTAATAGGTACATATGCTTCTTTGCTTTATTTGACACCAATAATTGGCGGCTATATCGCTGACAAAATTACCGGATATCGTTTAGCTGTTGTGATAGGGTGTGCGATAATGACCTTGGGACATGCATTCATGGCATTTGAAACAACCACAACATTTTATTTGGGTCTTGCCTTCCTGGTAATAGGAACCGGTTTTTTTAAACCTAACATTACTTCTATTATTTCTGAAATGTATAAAGGCAAGGAATCTAAAAAAGATGGCGCATACACCATTTTTTATATGGGGGTAAACGCCGGTGCATTTTTCGGGATGATGCTCTGTGGGTACCTGGCTGAGAACTTTGGATGGTCATGGGGTTTCGGACTGGCAGGTATTTTTATGTTCCTTGGAATGATGCAATTTTTACTGGCAAAAAATTTATTTGGGAGTGTAGGGGGGAGACCAGATAAAGTAAGTGATTCCGAAGTGCCTCAAAAAAGTACTGACCAGGACTCTGAATCTAATGAAGAAGCACAGGTAGCAGAAAAATTAAACCCCTTTACCACTTTCGATTATATTCTTATAGGATTATCGGCCTTTGGTGGTTTGCTTTACCTTTTTAATGACCCTATTGAGAAGGTAAGTGGGAATAGTTTAGTGCCTTTCGAGGTTGGGGGTCTCTCCGGTTCAAATTTTATTGTGCTAGTTGCATTGATTTTGTTCCTTATACTTCTGGTTTCCAGGATATCAAGATATATTCCTCTTGTTAGGGACAGGATTATTGCTGTCGTTTTCTTTGGGATTTTTACAGTAATATTCTTTGCGGCTTTTGAACAGGCTCTGGGTTCCATGACGCTGTTTGCAAGGGATTATACCAACAGGAATTTGTTAGGCTCGTCTGCTATGATTTTTAAAGTCGTTGATGCCTTGCTGACAACGGTACCATTGATCATAATTACCTGGGTTTTATATCTGCTCTTTAAAAAGACATATTCCAAGATAGGATTATCGAATATTGTATTGGGATTGGCATTTGTAGGGATATGGACTTTGGTTATTTATAGGTTGATAGATAAATTTTCCCAGGAGGGAAATCAGATAGATGCCTCCTGGTTTGGGATATTGAATTCCTTTTTTATCATCACCTTAGCACCATTATTTTCCAGGTGGTGGGAAAGCAAATATAATCCAAGTGCAGCTATGAAATACGGTTTGGGATTAATACTCTTAGGATTGGGGTTTGCGATATTGTCTTATGGCTCCGCAGGCATTACACAAGGTTCAAAAACGGCTTCTGTAAGTATGATTTTTCTTGTGCTTGCCTATTTGTTGCACACTATGGGAGAATTGTGTTTATCACCAGTAGGGTTATCTTATTTAAGTAAACTTGTACCGGCAAGGATGATTGGGTTTATGTTTGGTATCTGGTACCTGGCTATTGCTATTGGACAGAAAACTGCCGGAACTATGGGAGGGATGATTGATAAAATCTCCGAACAGTATTCGCTAAGTGTCTTTTTCTTGATGTTTACCTTGGTACCTATTGCTTTTGGCTTGATTTCCATTGTGCTAAACCCATTCCTAAAGAAACTTATGCACGGAGTGCGATGATTATTCTAGGTCCATTATAAATGCTCCATTTTCACCAGTATAATAAAATGGAAGCTTTCTTTCTGCGCAGGTTTCTTGCCATCGCCGTATATCTGCAAAATAATTGCTGCCATCTGCAATAACACTTTTGGTTTCAATGGAATCAAGGAATCGGTTGAGATTTATTTTTGGGGAGTTTCCTATCAATAAGTATTCAATTTTGGGCAGATTGTAGCCATGAACTTCAGGTCTATTTAGAACATATAAATATTGCTGCTTGAGCTGATAGCTGTTCTTAAGGGTTTTATAATTTAGTTTCTTAATCTTCTCCTTTATTACAAAATTTTTGACCAGGTTTGTTACTTTACTGGAATCCGAACTATAGACGTCTAAAGCAAGACCCCTCCTGTATAGAATAGCCGAGGTTCCCGTTTTATGCAAAACCATAATTTTATGTTCCTTGCCTTTTCCTGAAATTGATGTAATAAGTCCTATTTGCATTGTAATTATGCAGACTGCCGTAGCCAGGATATTTGTGAATTTTCTCCGGTTAAGGCTGCTTACCAAAGCAAATATCAGAAGATAAGAAAGTATAACCTGGAACATGTCAAAAGTAATATCTCTTATAATAAAGGACTCCTGTTGTGCTACCCATTCTATTAATCGGTTAATAAGATGTATGAGCCTGTTGTAAATTGAGGATAGCTCATCCGGAAGCAAATTAGCTAATGATAGGATTATGATCAGAAAACCCATTCCCAAAATCAAACCTAAAAAGGGAACTATAAGGAGATTAGAGATAAAGAATAATGCCGGAAACTGATGAAAATAGTAAAGACTAATTGGTAAAACCCCAATTTGAGCTGCAATGGATACTGATAACAATTGCCAGGTTTTTTTGAGGATTAAAGTTTTCGGGTTCCAAAAACGCTGTAGTTTTGGATATATCCAGAAAATCCCGAATACAGCGGCATAGCTTAGTTGAAATCCTACCTGAAACAGGAGCATTGGGTTATACACCAGTAAAAGGAAAAACATGGATAATGCAAGAATGTTGAATGTACTTGTAGGCCGTTTCAGGGACATTGCGTAAGCCACAAAAGAAAACATGGTCACCGCTCTAATTACGGAAGGAGATAATCCGGCCAGCAATGCATAAGCCCATAAAAGAATTACAGTAAGTAGTAATACAATGGTCTTTCCCTTTGGCAGCCTTTCCAGTGGTTGCAGTAAATATTGACATAATAGCAGTACAATTCCAATATGCAGGCCGGAGACTGCAAGGATATGAACAGCTCCGGCGTTCTTATAATTGGTATAAACCTGCTCATTAATTTCATTGCGCTGTCCTAAAAGCAATGCCTGGATAACACCCAATTCGTTTTGTCCAAAATTTGCCTTCAGCAAACGTGATATGATTTTTTGCCTAAAGGCATCACTTAATCCTAATAATGAAATGGATGCTTCTTTTTTAACTGTATAGTTCCAATGGTCTACTTTAATTTGGTGGACTACACCCAAATTTTTCATATACCTTGCATAGTCAAACTCATGAGGATTTAGTGGTTGCTTAATTCCTACCGGTATATTTAAGGTGTAGAACTCATCATCCACTTTGAATTTATAACTGAGGGAATCCTTTTTGGTAATAAGAAGAACTTTACCCTGGGCAGGTACCCCGTCGATCTCAGTGATATCGGCTATAAAGCGATCATTATAATTAGTAGGCTTTAGAACATTCCGGACTTTCAGTAGGATATATTGCTCTTTCTCAAGACTGAAATTAGTGTAATGACTGGAATTATTATCAGGCAAAGAAAGTGCCGTAGCTAACATGCCAATTGCAATTACGAGAAAGGCAGTCAGGATACCAAACGAACGATTTTCAAGGACATTTTTCTTTAGCCATGATATCGTAAGTAAAATAAAAAGGACAAAGGCAATTCCTGCCACTATAAAAAGGGGAATGTTTGTATAAAACTCTATAAGAATTCCCAGTACTAAAAACAGCGTAAGTTTAACCGGAACATAGTCCAATACTTTCATAGCGTATGAAGTATTATTTGCGAACTATTAAAGTACTTCTGGTAACTGAATTATATATTCAGGCGTTTCAAATAAATTTAATAATTAAGAAAATTAAAGTAGTTGGCGTTTCAGGTTGTTGATTATAGAATTCTGGTGGCCTTTACAAATGAATAGTTCCAGAAGCCTTCTTGTAGAGAAGACACAATAACCCCCCTTGAGGACGTGGAATGTATAAACTTAATGTCACGACCTTCTACTGTGACTACAAGTCCCACATGATTGATTCTTTTTCCTTTCTTAGTGGTTTTGAAAAATAACAGATCCCCCTTGGTAACCTTGTTTAGTTTAATTTTTTTTCCTTTATCTGCCATTTTATAGGACACCCTGGGCAATGGAATATTATTATCACCAAAAGAAACGTAGAGGAGACCTGAACAATCCATACCTTTTTTTGTTGTGCCTCCATACTTATAACGGACTCCCGTATAGCCCATGGCGGTATTGACAACTAAATCGGCTTTTTCCGGGCTAACTACATTTTTTAAAATTTCAGTATTCTTTTCAGTTGAAGGAATACTGTCTTTTTCAGATGCTTCCACAGTAATGCTGCGTTGCTTGCCATAAGTAGTTTTCTTTTTGACAACGCCACAGCCTGTAAGGAGTATGCCTATAAAAAAAGCAATAATTTTTCGGTTCATCCTGGAATAATAAAGATCTTCTGGGAATCAAATTTAAACATTTTCTATAATAAGTCCAGCGGCATGTTCACTTGCTCCTTTCCCACCGAGCTTTATTTCCAACTCCTGATAAGCCTTAAGCTGTGCCTCACGTGCAGGCCCATCTAAGATTTTGGATAACTCCTTTTTTAGGTTTTTGGTAGTCAAATCTCCTTGAATTAATTCCTTTACCACTTCTTTTCCCATAATCAGATTTACCAGGGATATGTAATCCAAAGTTATTATTCGTTTGGCTATTTGATAAGAGATCCAATTGCCCTTATAACAGACTACCTGGGGTACTTTTAATAATGCTGTTTCTAGCGTGGCAGTACCACTGGTTACGAGTGCAGCATACGAATGACTTAATAGTTCGTAGGTTTTGTTAGGAATTAGTTTTACCGGATAATTCTTTAAGAATGGAGCATAGAAATCCAGATCAAGGCTTGGGGCCCCGGCTATAACAAATTGATATTCCGAAAATAAAGGTATAAGCCTTAACATCTGGTCAAGCATTTGTTGAACCTCCTGTTTTCGACTTCCCGGAAGGAGTGCGATAATAGGTTTTTTGCTATCCAGACTATGCGCATTCCTAAACTCCTCCTCAGGGCTGAATGCAATTTGATCAATTGCGTCTATCAGGGGATGTCCTACAAAATGTACGGGATAATTGTGTTTCTTTTCATAGAACTCTTTTTCAAAAGGCAGGATAACGTACATGGCATCTATATCTCTTTTAATATTTTTTATACGACCCTCTCTGGAAGCCCATATTTGCGGTGAAATATAGTAATTTGTACGATAGCCGTTTTTCCTGGCCCAGCTGGCTATTCTCAAATTAAATCCCGAATAATCAATAAAAATAATGACATCCGGATTATAAGACTCAATGTCTTTTTTACAGAATTTAATATTTTTAAATATGGTATTGAGGTTGGCAATTACCTCCAAAAAACCCATAAATGCCATTTCTTTGTAGTGCTTTACAAGTGTCCCGCCTGCTTTCTCCATTTGGTCTCCACCCCAGCATCGAATTTGGGCATTAGTATCTTTAGCAAAAATTGCTTTAATAAGATTTGAACCATGCAGATCCCCCGAGGCTTCTCCGGCGATAATATAATATTTCATTCTAGAAAATCTTATAATATAAAATAATCATGGCTGTTAACAAGGTTGCAATTAATACTCCCTTAGCTCTTTGGTCTCTTCTTAATTTAAGAAATCCAAAAAAGGCAATCAGGTTCAATATTGCCCCCAAAGCGAGTAAACTTCCAATATGACCCTGTTTCACCGCCGCATCAATAGTTTCCATGATTCCAAAATCTGAAAACAAAAGAATATACAAAAGTGTACCTGTGATATTTGCAATTATTCCTACTGCGAAACCAATTGCTATTTCCTTCTTATTATTCATTTAATGACCAGCTGTTTATATCTTGAATGACATGATGTGCAGTTAAATCAAATTGTGTAGGAACAACCGAGACGAAACCTTTGCTCAAGGCCCATTCATCCGTGTCTTCACCTTTGTCCAGTAATTCAAATTCCCCTGTTAGCCAATAGTAATCTTTGCCCATTGGATTCGTTCTTTTATCAAATTTCTCTTTCCAGTTGGCTCTTGCCTGGCGACATACTTTGATACCTTTTGGAGGCTCTCCGTTAGTTTTGGGAATATTAACATTAAGCACTACTCCTTTTGGGATTCCATTGATAATGGCTTCATGAGCAATTTTCTTCACCGCTAGTTCAGAGGCCTTAAAATCTGCATGCCATGAATAATCGCATAGCGAAAAACCAATTGCCGGGATGCCTTCAATACCCGCCTCGATTGCGGCACTCATTGTGCCGGAATAGATTACATTAATAGAAGAATTAGAGCCGTGATTTATGCCACTGACACATAGATCCGGTTTTCTTCCCAGTAACTCCTGCAATGCAAGTTTCACACAGTCGGCAGGAGTTCCACTACAACTGTATTCTTCATGACCTCCGTTTTCAAGATCGATAGTAACTTTCTTTGAGTATAGTGTATTATCCAGAGTTATGGCATGTCCCATTCCTGATTGCGGACTATCCGGTGCAACAACCACAACCTCTCCCAATGTCTTCATATAACGGATCAAAGCCCTTAAGCCGGGCGCCGTTATTCCATCGTCATTAGTAACTAAAATCAGTGGTTTATGCATACCGTATACTTTCTGCAGTAAAAATACGTTTTTAATATGTGATTATGGCTTACAAACAATAGGTCTGTGTAAAAACAATGGTGCCTAAATGTTTGTGAAAATTGTTCCTTTTTATCGAAAAACCAAGTTCAATTAGTTGATTATTAAGCTTTATTGGAGGTAATTAGTTGTTGTGTTTAACAAAAAATTAATCCTGTAAGCTTACAAAGTGGCATGGTTTTTTCAGTATCTTAGTAAATTCGATGGCGTAGCCATGTTTTATACTATTGTTTAAATTGAATATTAAGTGGTTTATTTATAAACCCACCTAAAAAAATTTACATGAAAAAGAATTTCATTCTAGGATTTTTGGTCTTGCTTATCGCTGTGGCATCTTGCAGCTTTACCAATAAATCATTTGAAAATGATGATAAGGATAAATTACTCTTAGATCTTATTACCTATATTCTGGATCGCGCTCACTATGAACCAAAGGAAATAAATGATGATTTTTCCGTAAGTGTTTTTAATGATTTCATTGATGTAATTGATCCAACGAAAAGGTACTTTTTGGAGGAGGATATCCTGGAATTTGAAAAATATAAATTCCAGATAGATGACCAGATAAGAAACACAGATATATCTTTCTTTAATCTGGTATACACGAGATTCATGAAACGAATGGAAGATGTAAAATCACTATATAAAGAGGTTTTAAGTGATCCTTTCGACTATTCTATTGAGGAAACCATTAATATCGATTACAAGGGTCAGGAATTTGCAGATTCGAGGAATGAACTTAAAGAGCGTTGGAGAAAACAATTAAAATATGCTACGATTGGCTCCTACGATTCAAAGTTCAAGGAACAGGATCAGAAAAAGAAGGAGAATTCGGAGTATAAGAAGGTCCCGGTATCCCAATTGGAATTGGAGGCCAGAGAATCGACAAAAAAGACCCTGGATGAATATTTCGACTTTGTGGATGATCTAAAACGAGAAGATTGGTTTGTATACTATATCAATACAATAGTTGATGAGTTTGACCCTCACACCCTTTATTTCGCTCCTGAAGCTAAAGATGCATTTGATATAGGGATGTCTGGCAAGTTTGAAGGGATTGGTGCAAAATTGCAGAAAAAACCTGAGGGTGCTAAAATTGTAGAAATTATTTCAGGGGGACCTGTCTGGAGAGATCAGCAACTGGAAGTTGGTGATGAAATATTAAAAGTTGGTCAGGAAGGGGAGACACCTGTGAATATTGTAGGGATGCGACTAGAGGATGCCATAAAACTTATTAAAGGCCCTAAAGGGACAATAGTTGATTTAACTGTCAGGAAGGTAGATGGCAGCATTGAAGTGATTTCCATTACCAGAGATGTTGTTGAACTTGAAGAGAGTTATGCAAAATCCGCTACGGTTATCAAAGAAAATGATAAATACGGGATTATCAATCTTCCTAAATTTTATGTGGATTTTAATGATTATGCCGAGAGAAATGCAGCTACTGATGTGGCTAAGGAAGTTGAACTTTTAAAGAAAGAAGGCATTGAAGGTTTGGTAATTGATTTAAGAGATAACGGTGGTGGATCGCTTAAAACGGTTATAGAAATGGCCGGTCTTTTTATTAAAGATGGCCCTATTGTACAGGTGCGTTCTTCGGGGAAAGATAAAGATGTTTATGAGGATAAAGATGAACGAATTCAATGGGATGGCCCGCTTGTCATTTTGGTGAATGAGCTTTCTGCCTCAGCCTCTGAGATATTGGCGGCTGCCATGCAGGATTATAAAAGAGCTGTTGTTATAGGAAGTAAGCAGACTTTTGGTAAAGGAACAGTTCAAAATATAATCCCGTTAGAGAATATTGTGAGAAGTAATGAACATGGTGATCTGGGTGCAATTAAATTAACAACCCAAAAATTTTATAGGATAAATGGGGGATCAACACAGTTGGAAGGTGTTAAGAGTGATGTGATTGTGCCGGATAAATACAGTTATATTGATCTTGGTGAGAGGGATCAGCGCAATCCCCTAAACTGGGACAAGATATCACCGGCAGATTATGAGCCCTGGGAGGGCTATATTGATTATGAAGCTACTATTAAGAATAGTACTCAACGTATGTCAGAGAATCCTCAGATTGCATTAATTGAGGAAAATGCCAAATGGCTTAAGGAACAGCAGGATGAAAATGTTTATTCTCTGAATTATGATATATATAAAACGGAAGAGAAAAAAGTTAAAGAAAAATCTACTTACTTTAAAACCATCGCAGATTATGACTCACATTTGACATTTGAATCTCTTAAATATGAAGAAGAACTTTTCACCAAGGATCCCATATTAAGAGAAAAAAGAGATCGTTGGCATAATAACCTTGCCAAAGATGTTTACGTTGAAGAGGCAATAAATGTACTTCAGGATTTGAAGATCAACAATATCAAAAAAGGAAAATTAGCGAGTGTTAAAGGCTAATAGTTGCTTAATATAAGTTTAAAAAGGAGCTCAACTGTTTAGTTGAGCTCTTTTTTTTTAAGAACGTCAAATATGTTCCTGTCCCCATTTAAATTCCTTATCCAATAAGCTTAATTTAGTTTTTCGGCATGCATTTTTCTCAATTTGGCCAATTTTGGAGTAATTACAAAATTGCAGTACCCCTGGCTTTTGTTGTTCCGATAATAGTCCTGATGATAGTCTTCGGCTTCATAAAATATTTTTAAAGGGCTCAATTCTGTTACTACATCATCCTCATAATAGGAATACATTTCACTTAGAACTTCTTCTGCCACTTCCTTTTGCTTTAGGTCATGGTAAAAAATAACAGAACGGTACTGTGTTCCAATATCTGCACCCTGCCTGTTGAGGGTAGTAGGATCATGAGTAGTCATGAAAATGATCAAGATATCCCTAAAGGAAATAACACCGGGATCAAAGCTCACTTGAATTACCTCTGCGTGACCGGTACGTCCTGAGCATATTTCCCTATAAGTAGGCTTTCCCGGAGCATTGCCACCGGAATAACCGGAGATTACTTTTTCTACCCCTTTGACCTCCAAAAAAACAGCTTCAGTACACCAAAAACATCCTCCGCCCAGGGTTGCCAATTCCAAACTTTTACTTTCCATCAGCCACCTCCTTTTCAATTTTCATGGACTCAGAGTTGATGCAGTATCTAAGTCCACTGGGTTCAGGGCCATCGGGGAAAACATGCCCCAAATGTGCATCACAGGTATTGCACAGGACTTCAACCCTTACCATACCAAATGTAACGTCCTTTTCATATTTGATCGCATTTTCGGTTATGGGCTGAGTAAAACTCGGCCACCCGGTTCCTGATTCAAATTTAATCGTTGAATCAAATAATGGGTTATCACAACAGACACAGGAATATTTACCGGCATCGTGAATGCTGCATAATGCTCCCGAATGAGGTGCTTCTGTACCCTTTTTTCTAGTAATTCGAAACTGGTCGGGAGTAAGTATATCACGCCATTCCTTTTCTGTTTTTTCCACGCGCCTTTCCGGCACAGGGTTTCCTTTAACCGTAAAGCTTATAATGTCTTTCCATGTCAGCATTTTCTTCTTTTTAAGTAATTAGTTATACGTAAGTCCTCTTCTTAAATTCAAAAGATTAATTATGAGGTAAAATAAGTATATTTTGTCGTATATACTGCCCTTTACTTACAGTCTGTTGCAATTTAATTCAATGAATTTAAACTAAATTTGAGCTATGGTAAAAAGAAGTTCAAGGAAAAGAAACAGAACTATTTATGCGACCTTGATGATTCTCTGCATTATAGGGTTTTGGGTGTTTGAAAATTTCTATACTCCGGATTTATATTCTGATCCTACAGCTAAAAATTCTACTTCTCTGGTACCTGCAGAATTGTTACCTGTTTCAAACTCGGGTGAAATTGTGATTCATAGTAATTTCATGCTTTCCTATATGGAGCCTTACGAACAGGCTGAATGGGTAGCTTACGCTTTAGATCAAAGTCATCTTACTTATGATAACAGGGAACGGCCTTACTATATAGAAGACCCTAAAGTAAGCACTAAATCTGCAGATTGGAGAAATTATAAAGCTTCCGGTTATGACAGAGGGCATCTTTGTCCTGCCGGAGACAGAAGATTTTCAATTTATGCCTATAATGAAACGTTTTACACCAGTAATATAACTCCTCAGAAGAATGAATTTAATTCCGGGATATGGAATGAATTAGAAAAAAAAATAAGAAGTTGGTGTAGACAATATAAGAACAAAAACCTTTACGTTATTACAGGAGGTGTCTTGGAAAAGGGTCTCCCTACCATAGGTGAAGAAGATGTAGCTGTACCCAAAAAATTTTATAAGATAGTAGTCAAAAAGGAGGGAGCAGAAATAGATGTTCTTGCTTTTCTAATTCCTCATAAGGAAACGAGGGAGCCACTTATAAATTTTTTGGTTACAGTTGATGATTTAGAGGAAATTAGTGGCATAGATTTTTTTAGTGAAATGCCTGAAGAAGAGGAATCCCGATTAGAGGGAAAAATAGTAACAATGCCATGGAGTTTCTAACTCCACTCATTTAATCTGTTGGCATCCAATTTCAGAAAAATAAATAGAAGTACTGTAAAACCCAAGAGACCCGATCCCCCATAACTGAAGAAGGGTAGCGGAATACCTATAGTGGGCAGTACACCAATAACCATCCCAATATTTATGAAGTAATGAATCAACAATATTGAGATCACTCCATAACCATACATCCTGCTAAAATCACTTTTTTGTCTTTCTGCCAGAAACACCAATCTCAAAAGCAGCATGGTAAAGAGAACGATCACTATGGAGGTTCCCAAAAACCCCCATTCTTCACCCACAGTAGTAAAAATATAATCCGTATGTTGCTCTGGTACAAAATCTCCCTTAGTCCTGGTGCCTTCCAGGAAACCCTTACCAAAAAAACCTCCGGATTCGATAGCTTTTTCAGATTGGTAGGTATTGTATCCAATGGTCTTCCTGATTTGTTCCAGTTTATCCGGATCTTTTTCTAATCGAAGCCAAAGGCTAAATCTGTCCCTGTGACGTTGCTCAAAAACATTGTTGAATACAAAATTAACGGATAGGGAAAAAACAATTGAGATCACAAAAATACCAAGTAATGGTGCAATCGGGACTTTAAAGGAAGCTTTTTTCAATAGTAAAAAAAGAGCAATTATTAACGCTAAACCTATGCCTACCCAGATAGTGCCAAACATTAGTGTGAAAATAAAAACTAACACGCCCAGGACGGCTAAACCCATGTAGTAAAGAGGTAGCCCTTCCCTGAAAAGGACAAAAACCAGGGAGAAAAACACCAATGCACTTCCCGGATCTGGCTGTGGGATAATTAAAAATACCGGAATTAAAATAATTAAAAATGCATATAATTGATCTTTCCCTTTTTTAATATCCGTTTGTATATCGCTTAAATATTTCGCAAGTGCCAGGGCAGTAGCCACTTTGGCCAGTTCCGAGGGCTGAAAATTGAAAAACCCCAGGTCATACCATGAAGTTGCTCCTGCTATGGTCTTCCCAAACACAAAAAGACCTAAAAGAAGAACCATGGAAATTATGTAAAGAATACTTGAAAAACGCTCGTAGAAACCGGCTTCCAGGGTAAGAACTATAACTATACTAATAAGGCTTAACCCAATAAATAACAGTTGTTTTCCATACAACTGACTAAAATCAAAAAAAGACGAACTGTTTTCCGAGAAGGTACTTGAGTAAATGTTTACCCAGCCTATTCCAACTAATAGGAGATAGAACAAAACCGTAAGCCAATCAATTCGTTTAAGTACTTTCCTACCAGACATACTCATTTATCTTGAATTCTTCTCCGCTGTATGGCTTGGCATATTCATGTTCAAGAGTTTTTTCGAGCATTCTTTTTTCCAAATCTTTTCTTGTAATTTCCCTTTTCAGGTACTTTTCTATTAGTAAAGAAGCTATGTGACCCGCATACCTGGAGCCATAATAGCCATTTTCAATATAAACAGCCAGTGCAATTTTAGGACTTTCCACAGGGGCAAAGGCTACAAATACAGAATGATCTGTAAGTTGTGTACGCACGGTGTCTATTTTTGTAAAATTTTCCACAGTACCTGTTTTACCGGCAATTTCTATTCCCGGAACCTGAACCCACCTTGCCGTACCTTTTTTGTACACATCGGCCATGCCTTTTATGATGGGTTCAAAATGTTCTTTGTCAATTGTAGTATACTTGGGTTGTACATACTGCGGAATGCTTATATCCTCGCCTTCAATTTTCTTCAGGATATGGGGGGTGTAATAATAACCCCTGTTGGCGATGGCCGCTGTCATGTTTGCCAGTTGTACAGGCGTTACTGCAACTTCACCCTGACCTATTGCATTGGAAATAATATAAGATGAAGCCCACCTATTATCTCCATACCATTTGTCATAATAGGCTTTACCGGGGATTCTTCCCGGTCTTCCGGTTGGAAGATCATACCCCAAAAAATCTCCAAGACCAAAACTCTTAATATGTTTTTCCCAAACATCCTGACCTTCATCTGTAGTTGGAAATTGTTCATAAACTTTTCGGAATGTACCCGCAAAGTAAGCATTACATGACTTGTATATACCGCTGTTTAAATTTCTAATGCCTCCACCGCAATGACAGCCTCTTTTGGTACTTCCTACATAAAATCCATTGTAGCATCTGAAGGTCGTACGAGGTTGGATAGCACCCTCTTGAAGAGCTACCAGTGCATTGAGTATTTTAAAGGGAGAACCGGGAGACCCTTCAGCCGAAATGGATCTGTCAAACAAGGGTTTTGCAATAGTGTCATAATGCAGCTTGCTATAGTTTTTTGAACGCTCACGTCCCACTAATAATGCAGGGTCATATGTTGGTCCGGAGATCATTGCCAATATTTCCCCCGATAATGGTTCTATTGCAACGATGCCCCCTCTTTTACCGTGCATTAATAATTCTCCATATTCCTGGAGTTCTTTATCCAGGGTAAGGCTAATTTCTTTTCCTTGTTCCGGAAGAGTATCCAGAATTCCCCCTTTATAAGGTCCGATATCTCTGTTAAATCTATCTTTCTGAATGTATTGTACTCCTTTTCTTCCTCTTAATATTTCCTCATATTGTTGCTCTACACCTCTGCCTCCGGTGAGTTCTCCCTGTACATAATAGGGGTTTTTTCTTAAGTCGCGTTCATTGACCTCCCTTATATATCCCAGTACATTTGCCGCGGCTTTAGTATCGTAATACCTTAAAGACCTTTTTTGAATATAAAAACCTTCATACTTTCTCATTTTCTCCTGAAGCATGGCATAATCTTCTTTGGAAAGTTGAGGTACTAATACAGAAGGTAATCTCGGGGAATATATTCTTGCTTTTCTAAGTTTTTCAATAAATCTGTCTTTTTCAATTCCCAGGAGATTACAGAACTCAAGTGTGTCGAGCGGCTTTACTTCCCGTGGAATTACCATAACATCATAGGCAGGATCATTCCCCACCAATAGTTTACCGTATCTATCATAAATATAGCCCCGCTCCGGATAATCATATATTGCCTTAATTGCAGGGTCTTCCAAAACCTGATCTGGCGAAAAACTGAATATTTGCAAATAGGAGAGCCTCCCTATAAAGGTTATACCTATAAGGACAATTATGGACGATAAGAGTATTTTTTTCATTGAAAATCAGCTTTCAACACCTCACTAAAATGTCGCTTATTCTTTCTTAACACTGAAAAGTGAACCAAAAAGAAGACACAGTATTAGTGTGGCAATCCCTGTAAAAATAACTTTCTTCAAAATTAGTAGCAAATTTGAAAAACTGAAATTTTCCAGTGCAAAGAAAATAACATGGTGCGCTATAATTAATAACGTCAAAAAAGTAATTTGTTGTACCCTGGTAGTGTTAGATAATTTGAAACTTTGAAATTCATAATTAACGCCGAAAACAAAACGCATAATAGTTGGCCTTAGATATGCAATAGTGACCGTAGATGCAGCGTGTAAGGCCATGGTGTCTGAAAAAAAATCAATACACAAACCCAATAGGAAACCAATGAATATAAAAACAGACCTGTTTTCCTTTATGGGATACCAGTATAGGAATAAAATATAGGGCATTGGATTGATAAAGCCAAAAAAATTCAACCTGTTAAATACCAACACCTGAACTAATACGAGTAAGGTGAATCTAATGAAATTAATAAAATAATAATTACTCGTCATTTGCTATTTCCGCTTCCAGCTGAAGAATCTCCGGTCTGTTTTTGTTATATATGATATAAGCATTTTTAACATTGGTCATATCATTAAAAAGTTCGACATCTATACTGTAAAAACTCTTTGATTCATTCAGATTAAATTTTTTGATGGTTCCAATGGGGATATTTTCAGGAAAAATACTTGACATAGCCCCTGTTACAATGGTATCTCCGACCAAGAGGGGTACCAATCTTGGAATATCTTCCAGTTTTACCTGATCATATCTTTGCCCATCCCAGATTAAAGACCCAAAATAATTTGTGTTTTTAATTTTGGCATTTATATTGGATTTCATGTTCAGGATACTTTGTACGGAAGCATATTTCTTAGAAGTATGCTCTACAATACCAAGAATTCCCTGGGCAGTAATGACACCCATATCCTGCTTTATGCCATGATTGGTACCTTTATTAATAGTTAAATAGTTATTTGGACTTGCGTAGCTGTTCTTAATGACCTTAGCCGATCTTATGATGAAATCAATAGCAGTAGTGTCTAATTCAAGGGTATCATCCATACCCTTATTGAATAGTAAATTTCGTAGCTGTCGGTTTTCTTCCACCAATTTCTTGTTTTCCTCCCCCAGTTTAAAATAATGAGTAATACCTTCAGAGGCATTATAGATGGAACCTGAAATGAGATTTGCCGAATTAAGGTATTTCGATCTATGATAGGAATGGGAATCTATTGTAAAGCCCAGGGAAATAAACAGCAATAACAGGTAAAGCAGTGTAATTTTATACCTTATGATAAAATTGATTATCTGCTGCATTCACTTGTAATATTAAGTGTTCAATATGGGATACTAAGTATTAACTTAAATCCACCTCGAATTCGGGTTATTTAATAAGAATACTTTTATAGCGCTCCAGGTTTTTAAGCGCAATACCTGTTCCTCTAACCACTGCCCTCAAAGGATCTTCTGCTATATAAACAGGCAGGTCGGTCTTTTGGGATAACCTTCTGTCCAATCCTCTCAGCATGGATCCACCACCTGCAAGGTATATTCCCGTATTATAAATATCCGCGGCGAGTTCCGGAGGAGTTTGCGATAAAGTTTCCATTACCGCATCTTCCACCCTTAGAATAGATTTGTCCAGGGCTTTAGCAATTTCTCTAAATGAAATAGAAACCTGCTTAGGCTTACCGGTAAGCAAATCCCGGCCTTGCACAGACATTTCATCAGGAGGAGACTGAAGGTCTTCAGTAGCAGACCCTATCTGTATTTTTATATTTTCGGCAGTGCTTTCTCCTACATATAGGTTATGTTGTGTGCGCATATAATAGATGATGTCATTCGTAAAAACATCCCCTGCAATTTTTACAGATTTATCACAAACAATACCTCCTAAAGCAATTACGGCTATTTCGGTAGTCCCACCACCAATATCCACAATCATATTACCTTTAGGTTGCATGATATCCAAGCCAATACCTATAGCTGCGGCCATAGGTTCATGAATAAGGTATACCTCTTTTCCATTCACGCGTTCTGCTGATTCCTTTACAGCACGCATTTCAACTTCTGTAATGCCCGAAGGAATACAAATTACCATCCGTAAAGCAGGAGGAAACCATTTTTTCTTAAGCGCAGGTATGTTCTTAATGAACATATTGATCATTTTTTCAGAAGCATCAAAATCGGCAATTACCCCATCTTTCAGAGGTCGGATTGTTTTGATATTTTCATGGGTCTTCCCCTGCATCATATTTGCTTCCTTACCCACGGCAATTATTTTACCAGTAATCCTGTCTCTTGCTACAATAGACGGACTATCAACAACTACCTTGTCTGCATGAATAATAAGGGTGTTTGCAGTACCCAGGTCTATAGCTATTTCTTCAGTTAAGAAATCAAAAAATCCCATTCGCTTTAGTTTCGGTTTAAAAGGTGAATTTCATCGACAAAAGTAGTAAAATTAATGCTTAAAATGACGCGTCCCTGTCATTACCATTGCCATTCCATTTTCATTACAATAATCAATGCTTAATTGGTCCTTGATTGAACCTCCTGGTTGAATAACACTTTTAATACCATTTGTGCCTGCAATCTCCACGCAATCAGGAAATGGGAAAAATGCATCACTTGCCATTACCGCCCCCTCCAGTTCAAAATTGAAGGATTTGGCTTTGTGTATGGCCTGGTTTAAAGCATCTACCCTTGAGGTTTGTCCGGTACCACTTGCGCATAATTGTTTGTTCTTGGCCAATACAATTGTATTGGATTTGGTATGTTTACATAGTTTAGATGCAAAAATGAGGTCATCTAATTCATCCTGGCTTGGTTTCTTTGTGGTTACATATTCCAGATTACCAAGTGTATCGGTCTTAAAATCTTTATCCTGAAGCAGAAAGCCATTTAAGCAGGTCCGGACAATTGTTTCAGGGAGGGATGTTTCTTTTTGAATCAGTATTATCCTATTCTTTTTGCCTTTTAATGCAGTAAGTGCCTCATCGTCATAACTTGGGGCTATTACCACCTCACAAAATAAATTATGAATTTCATTAGCTGTGGGGGCATCAATTTTTGTATTACTGATCAATATTCCTCCAAAAGCGGAAACAGGATCTCCAGCCAAAGCGTCAACATAGGCCTGGTGTATAGTCTTTCTTGTGGCTAGACCGCAGGCATTATTGTGTTTAAGAATCGCGAAAGTTGGATCATCGTCTTTGAATTCGTTGATTAGATTCAAAGCAGCATCAACATCCAATAAATTATTATAAGATAATTCCTTACCATGCAATTTGGTAAACATGGCGTCAAAATCTCCAAAAAAGAATCCTTTTTGGTGCGGATTTTCACCATACCGCAAAACCTTCGCTCTGGTTTCACTAATCTTTAAAGCGGTACTTTTATGATCCTTATTAAAATAATTGAAGATGGCAGTATCATAATGGGAGGAAACATTAAATGCTTTTGTGGCAAAATGTCTTCTGTCTTCTTGTGTGCTGGATCCTTCAGAACTGTTAAGTAATTCCAAAAACTCATTGTAATCTTCCATGGAAGAAACACATAATACATCTTTGTAATTTTTAGCGGCCGCTCGTATAAGGGAGATTCCGCCAATATCAATTTTTTCAATAATATCCTGTTCAGAGGCACTACTGGCTACAGTTTTTTCAAAGGGATACAGATCTACAATAATGACGTCTAGCTGAGGAATATCGTATTCCTCTAATTGGGCAACGTCTCCTTCATTATCCTGGCGGTTCAAGATACCCCCAAATACCTTAGGGTGCAAGGTTTTGACTCTGCCGCCCAATATGGAGGGATAGCTGGTCACCTCCTCAACAGGGATCACCTCGATTCCTAATTCCCGTATAAATCTTTCAGTACCTCCTGTGGAATATATTGAAATTCCCAGTTCATCTAATTTCCTTACAATGGGTTCAAGTCCGTCTTTGTGAAATACAGAAATTAACGCCGATTTTATTTTTTTTGTTGTGCTCATTATTTGGTGCTTAAATAGAACTCGTGTAAGTCACAAATGTAATTTTTTTGAGGCTACAAAAGGAAATGTGTTATTAACAAAAAGACTAAAGTTTTAAAGAATCTTTGCCACTTCTTTATTGACGAATTCCAAAAAGTCTTCATCATCGCTGCTAAATGCATTTGGAGTATTGGAATCTATATCAATTTGACCCACATTCTTGCCATTTACAAATAGAGGAACAACAATTTCTGCCTTAACATTAATACTACAGGCAATATAATTGTCCTGGGCTTTAACATCGGGTACAACAAAGTTCTCATTGCTTAGGGCAACCTGTCCACAAATTCCTTTTCCAAAAGGGATTATCGTATGGTCTGTAGGCTCACCGGCATAAGGGCCAAGTTTTAATTCTTTTTTATTTCCATTTTGAAAGTAAAAACCAACCCAGTCATAGTAAGAAATATTTTCTTGTAACAAATCACAGATTTCCTGCAACTTGTCATTTGCTTCGGCCCTGGCGTTTAGAATAGATAGGATATTGGGGCGTAATTCGTTCAGCATATTTCTTTTTTGTAAAAGTATTCAAATTGGAAATTTCAATGGTACAAATTATGATAAATCTTACCTCTATATGATTGCGAATTAAGCAAAATTATATTTTAAACTTATGTTAATCAATACAATAAAAGACAAATTTTAGTAGTTTTGTTATACAGATGAAGGAAATTTTACGTCAAATAGCATCTTTTTGCATGGCTCTTATGGTCTTATTCTCTACCCTCTCTTTTACGGTAGATATGCATTATTGTGGGGATCTGTTGGTAGATTATAGTTTCTTTGAAGCCGCTGAAGGATGTGCAATGGAAGCAAATCAGTCTCAAATGGATCATGACAATTCTTTTATGGAAATGTCAATGGATTGCTGTACCGATTTAGAAATTGTAATGGAAGGCCAGGATGATCTGAAAATCTCCATCGATCAATTGACCTTTGAGCAACAGATTTTTGTTACTGCATTCTTTTACTCCTATATAAACTTATTTAAAGGAGTTGATAAAGACACGAATTCCTTTAACGAGTATTCACCACCGCCCCTGATCAGGGACATTCAGATTCTGGATCAGACCTTTCTTATTTGATTTTTAAACATTGAAATTAAAGCCCGACAGTTAAAACTGTAAACTGGGCTTAATGTGTTGATATAGTTTTTTGATCAACGCTAGTTTCTAACTGTTTAATAATCAATTCACATGCTAAACAAAAGCATTAATTATCTTATAAATAATAAACTGGTTGCCGTTCTGCTTCTTATCTTTTTTGTAGGACTGGGCATTGTAAATTCACCTTTCAACTGGGACACGGGCTTTTTGCCAAGCAATCCTGTAGCCGTAGATGCTATTCCAGAAATTGGAGAGAACCAACAGATCGTTTTTACCAAATGGCCTGGTCGTTCTCCGCAGGATATTGAAAACCAAATTTCCTATCCATTGACAACTTCTCTTTTGGGTATACCTGGAGTAAGAACAATACGAAGTTCCTCAATGTTTGGATTTTCGAGTATCTACATCATATTTGAAGAAGATGTAGAATTTTATTGGAGCCGCAGTCGAATCCTTGAAAAACTAAACTCCCTGCCCACTAATTTACTGCCGAATGGGGTAAATCCTGCCTTGGGGCCAGATGCAACAGGTTTAGGACAGATTTTTTGGTACACACTGGAAGGCAGGGATGATGATGGAAACGTTACAGGTGGCTGGGATTTACAGGAATTGCGGAGTATTCAGGATTACTATGTAAAATATGCCCTTTCCTCAGCCGGTGGTGTTTCCGAAGTAGCTTCTGTGGGTGGTTTTGTGCAGGAATATCAGATTGACGTTAATCCCGAATTGATGAGGCAATATAATATAAGTCTTCATCATGTGGTCAATGCAGTTAAAAAAAGTAATCGTGATATTGGGGCACAAACTTTGGAAATCAATCAGGCTGAATATTTGGTTAGAGGCCTTGGCTATGTGAAATCTTTGGATGACATCAAAAATGCTGTAGTAACTTCCGAGGATTTCACTTCGATTCGTATAAAGGATATTGCCAATGTATCATTAGGCCCTGCTGTTCGGCGTGGTATTCTCGATAAGGAAGGCGCAGAAGTTGTGGGCGGCGTCGTGGTAGCCAGATATGGAGCGAACCCACTTGAAGTCATTAACAACGTAAAGGAAAAAATCAAAGAGCTAAGTTCAGGACTGCCATCTAAACAATTAAGTGACGGACGCAATTCCCAATTAACAGTTGTTCCTTTTTATGACCGTACAGAACTCATAGAAGAAACCTTGGGAACTTTAAATGAAGCATTGACTCTGGAAATACTGATAACTATTTTGGTTATTGTTATCATGGTATTCAACCTACGAGCTTCTATTCTCATATCAGGATTATTGCCTGTAGCGGTTTTGATGGTTTTTATTGCTATGAAATTTTTTGATGTGGATGCCAATATAGTGGCGCTTTCAGGAATTGCGATAGCAATTGGTACAATGGTAGATGTGGGTGTCATCCTCTCCGAGAATATTATCCGACATCTAGAAGAAAATGGAGATAGACAACCAATAAACAGAGTTGTTTATAATGCAACAGCAGAGGTTTCCGGTGCTATAGTTACAGCAGTCATGACTACCATTATCAGTTTCATTCCCGTATTTACAATGATAGGGGCAGAAGGAAAACTGTTCCGTCCTTTAGCATTTACCAAAACCTTTGCCCTGACTGCGTCCATAATTATCGCTTTATTCTTCATACCCCCTTTTGCCGCATTTCTCTTTAGAAAGAAAAGCAATAAAAATATATTGAGCTATTTAACAAACGGAATTATTGCATTTCTGGGGATTCTGGCTATAGGTTTTGGATACTGGACAGGCTTGGTTTTAGTCGCATTTGGAATAGTAGGACTTTTAAAGAACCCAGAACTGGGTTCGCACTTGTTCAAAGGCTTCTCGTTAACAGATAAAAGGGCAAATCTCATCAATATTGTCATCTCCATTTTGGTTATCATTTTTCTTCTTGCCGAATATTGGCGGCCTTTAGGGTGGGACAGGAATATTTTCTGGAATTTACTGTTCGTAGCACTTATCTGTTTTGGACTTATGGCAGTATTCATAACATTTCGTAAATATTACTCCAAAATTTTGATTTGGGCCCTTTCTAACAAAGTATTATTCCTGTCGGTGCCAGCAGTAATTGTATTCTTTGGAGTACTCATCATGCAAAATACAGGCAAGGAATTTATGCCCTCTTTAAATGAAGGATCATTTTTGTTGATGCCAACATCCCTGCCGCATGCTGGAGTTGCTGAAAATAAAAGGGTCTTGCAACAATTGGATATGGCCGTAGCCAGCATACCTGAAATAGAAACGGTTATTGGTAAGGCAGGAAGAACGGAATCCGCACTCGATCCGGCGCCCTTATCAATGTACGAAAATTTGATACAGTACAAACCTGAATACATGCTTAACAAAACTGGTAAACGGCAACGTTTTAAAGTAAATGAAAACGGATTATTTCTATTAAAAGATGGCAATTTTACTTTAAACCCAAATACAGTACTCGACGAAAATACGGATACTTACAAGGAAACAGAGATCAAAGAATTCTCGGAAATAGGTAAAAATAATTTGGTGCCAGACCCAAATGGAGATTATTATCGAAATTGGCGTCCGGAAATTAATTCCCCAAATGACATTTGGAAGGAAATTATCCGTGTAACAAATTTGCCAGGGGTTACTTCGGCCCCCAAACTACAACCCATAGAAACAAGGTTGGTCATGCTCCAGACGGGAATGCGCGCTCCTATGGGTATCAAGGTCAAGGGTCAGGATTTAGGTCAAATAGAAGCCTTTGGCATCGAATTGGAAAATATTCTGAAAGATGTGAAAGGGGTTAAGGATGAAGCCGTATTCGCAGATAGGATAGTTGGGAAACCTTATTTGCTGATTGATATTGATAGAGAGGCTTTAGTTAGATATGGTATCCAGGTTGAAGATGTTCAACAGGTGTTGGAAGTGGCTGTGGGTGGGATGATATTAACTCAGACCGTTGAGGGTAGGGAACGCTATGGGGTTAGAGTACGCTACCCAAGGGAGCTTCGGGAAAATCCAATGGACATTAAGAATATTTATGTTCCGGTGGCTAAAGGCAGACCTGTTCCTTTGAGCGAACTGGTGAACATTCGTTATGAAAAAGGTCCTCAGGTTATCAAAAGCGAGGATACCTTTTTGGTCGGATATGTCCTCTTCGATAAGTTAGATGGTTTTGCAGAAGTCAATGTGGTAGAGAATGCCCAGGCTCTTATCCATCAAAAAATTGATAGCGGTGAATTGGTAGTTCCCAAAGGCATCAACTTTCAGTTTACGGGGACCTATGAAAATCAGTTACGGGCCGAAAAAACTTTATCTATAGTTGTGCCAATGTCAATACTAGTCATCTTTTTAATTCTGTATTTCCAGTTCCGTTCAGTAACAACTTCGCTGATGGTCTTTTCCGGAATTACAGTGGCGTTTGCCGGAGGATTTTTATTGATCTGGTGTTATGGACAGGATTGGTTTCTGAATTTTAATTTCTTTGGTGAAAATTTAAGGGATCTCTTTCAGATCCATACTATTAATCTCAGTGTAGCAGTTTGGGTAGGATTTATTGCCCTGTTTGGAATAGCTACAGATGATGGTGTTGTTATGGCCACTTACCTAACACAAACATTTGAGAGGAACAAGCCTAAAACCGTTGAAACCGTTAGGGCATCGGTAGTGGAGGCAGGAGAAAAACGGATACGTCCTTGTTTGATGACCACGGCAACTACCATTCTGGCCTTATTGCCGATACTGACATCTACAGGAAGGGGAAGCGATATTATGATTCCCATGGCAATACCCTCATTTGGGGGTATGTTGTTTGCCCTTATTACCCTTTTGGTGGTTCCGGTATTGTATAGTTGGAAAAGCGAGTGGCAACTTAAAAAAATAAATGCATGAAAAATATAACGACTATAATAATAGGATTATTGATGGTTACAGCTGTAAAAGCTCAGACCCTGGAGTCTTATATTCTGGAGGCAGAAAACAACAATCCCGAAGTGCAGGCATTTGAACTGAGATACAATATCTCAAAGGAAAGGATTGAAGAATCGGATGTCCTGCCAAGGACTGAATTAAGTGCAGGTGTATTTGTAAGCGAACCTGAAACGAGAACCGGTGCTCAAAAAGCACGGTTTTCAATTAAACAAATGCTTCCCTGGTTTGGAACCATTACATTACGAGAAAACTATGCAAGTTCCTTAGCCGAAGTCGATTATTTGGATATTGTGATTATTAAAAGAAAATTACGGCTATCGGTATCACAGTCTTATTATAAACTATACGCCATTAAGGAAAAGCAACTAGTATTGGAGGAAAATATCCAGCTTCTGAAAACCTATGAAAAGTTGGCCTTGACCTCTGTCGAGGTTGGTGGCGCATCAGCAGTTGATGTTCTTCGACTCCAAATAAGACAGAATGAACTGATGGAAGATAACTTAATCCTGGAGCAAGAATTTCAGGCAGTCCAAACGCAGTTTAATAATCTTTTGAATAGGGATGAAAATGCTTCTATCGCGGTAGTGGATGACCTGGCAATATTTGAGCCCATTGAAATAGGAATGAATCAATTAGAGTTGCATCCGGAATTGGAAAAATATGACAGACTTTATGAGTCCGTAACACATTCTGAAGTTTTGAATCAAAAGGAGGGGAATCCCAATATTGGATTTGGACTGGACTATATACCTGTGGCGAAAAGACCGGGTTTGGACTTTAGCGATAATGGGAAAGATATTCTTATGCCAATGGTATCCTTGTCCATTCCTATTTTTAATAACAATTATAAATCGAGATCCGTTCAGAATGAACTTAGGCAAGAGGAAATAAATTCTCAAAAGGCCAATCGTAGAAATCTGTTAGAAACCATTTTGAGTGAAGCACTTAATAATAAGGAAGCCTCTTATATCAAACGCAGAACGCAACTAAAGAATTTGGAACGGGCCGAAGATGCCGAAGAAATCCTTATAAAAAGTTATGAAACAGGAACTATAGATTTTAACGATGTACTTGATATCCAGGAGCTGCAATTGCGCTTCCAGATGAAACTAATAGACGCGGTAAAAGATTATTATGTTCAAACAGCAATAATTAACTACCTCACTAATCAATAGAAATTACAATTAACTAATTATCAATTTTAAATCAAAAAAATAATGAAACGAAATGTAACACTAACGATCTCGACTCTCTTACTTATTGCTTTGGCTTCATGCGGGGATGCGAAGAACAAGGAAATTAACAAAATAAGTAAACAAGAAGAACTTGAAACTAATAAAGCTAGCACTCCTGTAATCGTCGAAGCTTCCTTTTCGGATGAAATGATCGGAAAGGTATTCAATGTTTACCAGCAGATCCGAATAGCTCTGGTAAATTCTAATGCCGAAGAAGTGAATCTTGCTGCCGGAAATCTTGTTCAAAGTTTGACCGTGGAAAGGAATGAGATGAAGTCTTTGGGCATGGCCATGGCAGAATCCAATGACATTGAAGAACAAAGGAAGTTGTTTTCCCAGTTGACAACAGAGGTGGAATCATTGTTCAAAGAATCTATTTCTGATGGTGAGATCTATAAGCAGTATTGCCCGATGGCTTTTGAAGGAAAAGGCGGGTATTGGATTTCCAATGTTGAAGAAATTAGAAATCCGTATTACGGTGACAAGATGCTGAAATGTGGAAAAGTTACTGAAATCATTAATTAATAAAATTTGCAACACACCTATCACATACACGGAATGACCTGCAACGGCTGTCGAAGCCATGTGGAGAAAACACTTTCCGAAGTGGAAGGTGTGACCCAAATATCGGTGGATTTGGAACAAGCAGAAGCTACCATTGAGATGGATAAACATATTCCCATCGAGAAATTTCAGGAAGTTTTAAAGAATGATGGCGGTCGATACACCATCCATCAAAGTGGAGAGCATCAGCACGAACAACAAATGAAAAAGAAAGATGCGCCTAATAGGAACGGTTCAGGAACCTTCTATTGTCCGATGCATTGCGAAGGCGACAAAACCTATGACAAACCGGGCGATTGTCCCGTATGCGGAATGGATTTGGTCGAGGAACAAAATCTGTCCGTTTCATCATCCGAACAATGGACATGCCCGATGCATCCCGAAGTTGTTGAGGACGAGCCAGGAAGCTGCCCAATATGTGGTATGGATTTGGTGCCAATGCAACCCGACCTTTCCGCAGAGGAGAAGACCTATAAAAAATTACTTAAGAAGTTCCGGGTTGCCGCTGCGTTCACATTGCCCATCTTCCTGATCGCGATGAGTGAAATGATAACAAATAATCCATTATATGATATGATGGAGCAGAAATATTGGAACTGGATCCAGTTTGCCCTATCCATTCCTGTTGTGTTTTATGCAACATGGATGTTCTTTGAACGGGCCTACCGTAGTATCAAAACATGGAATCTCAATATGTTTACGCTTATCGGAATCGGTGCGGGCGTGGCTTGGCTTTACAGCGTGGTCGGTATGCTGTTTCCGGATATATTCCCTTCGGAGTTCAAGACGGAATCGGGGGCGGTCCATGTCTATTTCGAGGCGGCCACCGTTATTCTGACCTTGGTGCTGCTAGGACAACTATTGGAAGCCCGTGCACACAGCAAGACCAACTCGGCGGTAAAGGAACTGCTGAAACTAGCCCCCAACAAAGCCATTAAGATTGTCGATGGCGAAGAAGTGGAAGTCTCTATAGATAAAATCGCATTGGGCGACATCCTAAAGGTAAAGCCGGGGGACAAAATTCCTGTGGATGGCATAGTGACTGAGGGGAGCACGTCCGTGGATGAATCGATGATTACTGGCGAGCCTATTCCGGTCAACAAATCCGTAGATGATAAAATCAGTAGTGGAACCATAAATGGGAACCAGTCTTTTCTGATGAAGGCCGAGAAAGTAGGTTCGGACACGTTGCTCGCACAAATCATCCATATGGTAAACGATGCCAGCCGCAGCCGCGCTCCCATCCAAAACTTGGCCGATACGGTATCCGCATATTTCGTGCCCATAGTAGTGCTGATTGCGATAATTACATTTATAATCTGGGCTGTTTGGGCCCCTGATCAGGCCTACGTCTTTGCTTTGGTCAACGCCATCGCGGTACTTATCATTGCTTGCCCCTGTGCCCTGGGATTGGCAACACCGATGTCTGTAATGGTCGGTGTCGGCAAGGGTGCACAGAACGGTGTGCTCATCAAGAACGCCGAGGCCTTGGAGAAAATGGATAAGGTCAATACGCTTATTGTAGACAAAACGGGAACCATTACCGAAGGAAAACCCGCTGTAGAAAAGATAGGTGCTTTCGGTAACACCTATTCGGAAGAAGAAATATTGCAGTATATCGTCTCATTAAACAACAATAGTGAGCATCCTCTTGCGGAAGCGACCGTAAGCTATGGAAAGAAACAAAATAAGGAAATCAAAAAGGTCTATGGATTCAGTGCGGTAACCGGTAAAGGTGTAGAAGGAAAAGTCGATCGTAAAAAATTGGATTTAGGCAATCTTAAAATGATGGACTATGCCAATGCGACCATTTCATCGGAAATGAAGGAGGAGGCCAAAAGCTATCAAAAACAGGGAAAGACGGTTTCGTATCTCGCCATTGACGGAACGGTTTCGGGCTATATGGTCATTGGGGACAAAATCAAAAAAACAAGTGCCAAGGCCATCATGGAGTTACGGGAAAAAGGTATCGATGTGGTCATGCTTACGGGCGATAATTACGATACCGCACAAGCCGTGGCCAGCGAACTGAACCTCTCCGATTTCAAGTCGGGAATGTTACCGGAAGACAAGCTCAGGGAAGTCGAAAAACTTCAGGAAAGCGGAAAAGTGGTCGCCATGGCCGGCGATGGCATCAATGACGCTCCGGCTTTGGCAAAAAGTGATGTGGGCATTGCCATGGGAACCGGTACCGATGTAGCCATCGAGAGCGCAGCGATTACCTTGGTAAAGGGGGATTTGCACGGTATTGTAAAAGCAAGAAACCTGAGCGATGCAGTGATGAAAAATATCAAGCAAAATCTATTCTTTGCCCTTATTTATAACACTTTGGGCGTACCCATTGCTGCCGGGGTTCTTTATCCCTTTTTCGGGATATTGCTTTCTCCGATGATAGCTGCTGCGGCCATGAGTTTTAGTTCTGTTTCTGTAATAGCCAACTCACTCAGATTAAGAAATACAATGATAGATTAAACTAATGGTTCAAAAGAAAATAATATATAAAATAAGATAATCACAATTTAAGACAAGGGAGGTCCCTATTGGTTCAACTTTAAAAGGAACCATCAATAAAAAGACAAAAATGTAAATTTCTGTATTATGAAAAAAAATATTTTTTATATCGGATTAGCAGTTATCGGTGGTATGTTGGTCGGATACCTGATTTTTGGTAATAGCTCAAATGAAAGTGTAGCCGAAGAGCATGACCATAGTCAGGAAATGATACAAGGCCAAATGTGGACATGTTCAATGGATCCACAAGTTATGCAACCCGAACCTGGGGCCTGTCCAATTTGTGGAATGGATTTGATTCCGGCTGAATCCGAAGTGAATGGTTTGGCAATAGGTGAGTTTAAACTGACTAAGAATGCTATGGCCTTGGCCAATATTCGAACTACCAAAGTTGGTCTGGGTGATTCGGGAGATAATACCCTTAAACTTTCCGGAAAAATAAAAGAGAACGAAAAAGCTCTTGAAACACAAGCTTCTTACTTTGCCGGACGGATAGAAAAGCTATTTGTTAATTTTGAAGGGGAGGAAGTCAGAAGAGGGCAGAAACTGGCCACAATATATTCTCCAGATCTTGTATCCGCACAACAGGAATTGATTACAGCTGCCAGTTTGAAAGAATCGCAGCCTGCATTGTATAAAGCTGTGCGTAACAAGCTTAAACTTTGGAAACTCTCTGAAGATCAAATACGGCAGATAGAGAATTCAGGTATGGTTAGGGAAAACTTCCCGGTTTATGCCAATGTCTCCGGAACAGTAACTGAAATTATGGTAAAAGCGGGTGACTATGTAGAACAAGGATCACCTATGTTTAAAATCGCTAATTTAAGTTCTGTATGGGCGGTTTTTGATGCCTATGAAAATCAGGTCTCGCTGTTAAAGGAAGGCCAAAAAATTGACATTGTCACCAAGGCCTATCCAGATACTAAGTTCGATGCTAAAATTTCCTTTATAGGTTCAGTATTGGATTCCGGGACAAGGACAATAGAGGTAAGAGCAGTTTTACAAAATACAAAAGGCCAATTAAAACCCGGGATGTTCGTTGCCGGCACGTTGGAGGTTGTATCGAAAATGAAAAATGAGATGATTGTTATCCCCGAAAGTGCTGTTTTGTGGACGGGGGAACGCTCGGTGGTCTATGTCAAGACTGACCCGGAAAATCCAACTTTTGAGATGCGAGAAATTTTTATTGGCGATCTTATCACTGAGGGGTATATAGTGTTGTCGGGCTTAGTCAACGGCGAAGAAATTGTTGTTAATGGAACGTTTACCGTAGATGCTTCAGCCCAACTCAAAGGAAAAAAATCTATGATGAATGATAAAGCCGAAAAAGTAACGACAGGTCATGAGAATCATAACTAGAAACTAACGGTTTGTAAATATTCTATTTATGATATCCTGATTTAATACTAAAGGAAATATGAGTGTTGTAAGGAAAATAGATTTCATCACACTAAATATGTGCAGATGAAAAAGAATGCTTTTACGATCTATCCTTATTATAAGTTTTATTCTCCTTAGTTCTCCTATGGTATCGCAAACCTGTTGTTCGGGCGGCGTACCTTTATCCAACAATTTAGGATTGCCTATAGAACAAAAAGGGATATGGCAGTTTGGACTGAACTATGACCACAATAATTTAAATACCCTCTACGCCGGTAATGACAAATTGAATGATGATTCCCGGCAAAGGATAACAAATTCTCTTTTGTTAAGTTTAGGGTATTCCATTACAGACAGATTTGCACTGGAAGCCCTTTTTAGTTGGGTAAATCAGACCAGAACGATTACTCAGTTTGGAAATGAGAATTTTACAGAAACCGCTGGTATTGGAGATGCATTACTTTTGGCAAAGTATGCCTTCCCCGAAGTATTCGGGACAAAAAGCGTAATTAATTTAGGTCTTGGAATTAAAGCACCCCTGGGGAAGTCAGATTTCACTAATGAGGATGGGATTACTTTAACGGCAGACCTGCAGCCAGGTAGCGGCGCCTGGGATGGTTTGGGTTGGTTTTCGGCCTCAAAAGCATTTGATTTTAGACCATCGGCCACTTTTTCCGGTAACTTCACTTATAGGTTTACGGGTGTTAATAATTCATATTTAAATAATACTTCTACCTACGAATTTGGAAATGTAGTTCAGGCCAATGTAGGGTACACTGATCAATTTCTGCTTTTTAATACTATTTTTAATCCGGGACTAATATTTAAATACAGAAACGCCTCCAACGATAAAATAAATGATTTAAACCTCCCAAATACCGGTGGTGAATGGGTTTTTATCAGACCGGAATTAAGTGTTCATATTATTACCAGCCTTTTGCTAACCCTTCGTTTAGAATTACCCATTTATAGTTATGTTGATGGAACTCAATTAACTCCCACAACCAGATTTACAGCCGGGTTATATTTTAAGCTGAATAACAAAAACACAACAATAAACATATAGCTATGAAAAAGATCGTATTGTTAACTATTTGCGCTGTGATATTTCAGGTCTCGTGCAGTTCATCCAACACCCAGGATCAGGATCCGAATACAGATCCTGTTAATCAAAATCCAACTGAGTCCTCTGAATGGAGTATACCTATTGCAGATGTATTTGATGGGGGTCCTGGCCGCGATGGGATCCCTGCGCTTGAGAATCCCGGATTTGTTACGGTCGAGGATGATTTTCTACTCTTAGATAACGATTTGGTCCTGGGATACAAGAATGGTGATGATATTAGGGCATATCAGCACCTGGTACTGGATTGGCATGAAATAATTAATGATAATGTGGGTGATGTTTCCGTGGCTGTTACTTACTGTCCTTTAACCGGAACAGGAATTGGTTGGAATAGGGTAATAAATGGGAAAGAAACCACTTTTGGGGTCTCAGGATTGCTTTATAATACAAACCTGATCCCCTTTGACAGGGAAACGCAAAGCAATTGGTCGCAAATATTAAACGAATCCGTAAATGGCCAGCTTATTGGTGAAACTGTAGAATTAATCTCCCTGGTAGAAACTGACTGGAAGACATGGAAAGCCATGTATCCTTCTACTAAAGTACTAAGTTCAAATACCGGTTTCTCAAGAACATATGGGATATACCCTTATTTTGACTATAAGACTAGCAACGATTTCTTTTTATTCCCGGTAGAGAAAGATAACAGATTGCCTTTAAAAGAACGCGTGCTTGCCATAGTGGATGGAGCAGATGCCAAAACCTATCGTTTTTTAGATCTTACGACGGAAAATATTGTACGGGATTCTTTTAAGGGTATTGAACACCTTATAGTCGGGAATGAAAATTTTATGGTCTCATTCGAGCTGGATTCCAATACAGGTAGTTTGGATTTTGAATATGTGTTTGATGGTTCTGATGTTATTTTGCGGGATAGTGAAAATAACCAATGGAATATATTTGGAGAGGCTGTGTCCGGTCCGCGTAATGGAGAACGATTAAGGTCTTCCCCGGCATTTATGGGATACTGGTTTTCCATACCGGCTTTTTACAACACTGAAATATATAGTAATTAAGACCATTCAGGAATAAAAAAACCGCTCTTCTTAAAGAGCGGTTTTATATGAACTATTGGATGCTTACATCATTCCAGGCATTCCCCCGCCACCCATTGGTGGTCCTGCAGGAGGCGTATCTTCTTTGATGTCTGTTAATGCACATTCAGTTGTCAGGATCATACCTGCAACGGAAGCTGCATTTTCCAATGCAATTCTTGTAACCTTTTTAGGGTCAATGATTCCGGCTTCAAGCATATTCACATAAGTTTCAGTTTTGGCATCATAACCAAAATCGCCCTTACCGTCATATACTTTAGCAACAACTACAGAACCTTCACCACCTGCGTTTTCAACTATTGTACGCAATGGAGATTCAATAGCCCTGGCAACTATTTGTAAGCCGGTTTCTTCATCTGAATTTTCTACGCTTACCTTAGACAGTACTGATTTTGTTCTGATAAATGCAACACCACCACCGGCTACAATACCTTCTTCAACAGCTGCTCTTGTAGCATGGAGGGCATCATCTACTCTATCTTTCTTCTCCTTCATCTCTACTTCAGAGGCTGCACCAACATAAAGTACTGCTACTCCGCCAGCCAATTTGGCCAAACGTTCCTGAAGCTTTTCTTTGTCATAATCGGAAGTAGTGGTCTCTATCTGAGATTTAATTTGATTAACCCTGGTCTTTATGGTCTTTGCTGCTCCGGTTCCGTTGACAATGGTTGTGTTATCCTTATCAATGGTCACTTTTTCACAGGAACCAAGCATGTCTAATGTAGTATTTTCAAGTGAAAAACCTCTTTCTTCAGATATCACAGTACCGCTGGTTAGGATCGCTATATCCTCTAACATGGCTTTTCTCCTGTCTCCGAAACCTGGCGCTTTTACTGCTGCAATTTTCAGAGATCCTCTTAATTTATTCACCACCAATGTAGCCAATGCTTCACCATCTACATCTTCCGCAATTATCAATAATGGTTTTCCCGATTGTGCAACCGGTTCCAGAACGGGCAACAGGTCCTTCATTGTTGAGATCTTTTTATCGAACAACAAGATGTAAGGATTTTCAAGGTTGGCAATCATTTTGTCTGAATCAGTTACAAAGTATGGCGATAGATATCCCCTGTCGAACTGCATCCCTTCCACAACATCCACATAAGTGTCTGTGCCCTTGGCTTCTTCAACAGTGATCACACCTTCCTTACCTACTTTGCCGAAAGCCTGTGCAATAAGCTCGCCAATGTTTTCGTCATTGTTGGAGGATATTGTAGCAACCTGCTTAATTTTTTCGGATGAATCTCCTACTTTTTTCGCTTGTTTAGTCAGGTTTTCAACAATTGCTTCAACGGCTTTATCAATGCCTCTTTTCAGATCCATCGGATTAGCACCTGCGGCAACATTTTTAAGGCCTTCTTTAACAATTGCCTGAGCTAATACGGTTGCTGTTGTAGTTCCGTCACCAGCCAGATCATTGGTTTTAGAAGCAACCTCTTTCACCATTTGCGCTCCCATATCTTCGAGAGCGTCTTCTAATTCAATTTCTTTAGCCACTGTAACACCATCTTTAGTTACAATGGGGGCACCAAATGATTTACTAATAATTACATTTCTACCTTTGGGCCCTAATGTCACTTTTACTGCATTCGCCAGGGCGTCTACACCTCTTCTCAGACCATCCCTTGCTTCAATATCAAACTTTATATCTTTTGCCATTTTCTATTCGTAATTTTGGTTATTAAATAATTGCTAAAATGTCGCTTTCACGCATCATTAGATAATCAGATCCTTCAAGTTTCAATTCTGTTCCGGCATATTTGCCATAAAGTACGGTGTCTCCGACTTTTACAGTTACTTGCTCATCTTTGGTTCCCGGGCCAACTGCCACTACTTTACCTTTTTGTGGTTTTTCTTTGGCGGTGTCCGGAATATAAATCCCTGATGCCGTCTTGGTTTCCGCTGCCATAGGCTCAATCAGGACCCTGTCTGCAAGTGGTTTAATTTTTACTTTAGCCATATTACTTAGTTTTTAGTTTATAATTTTCTTCTTCTAGTTGACAGAAATTATGCCATTACTTAAAAACTGACATTTTGTTGAAATAAAAATGCCAGCTTGTCATTTATGCTGGCATTTAAATATTTTTCATTGCAGTAAACTAGTTAACTGAATCTGTGGGATTAGCTCTTTCAGTTGCAGGCACCTGTTCTGGCACTTCCTCAGGAACAGTTTCCGGAACTACATTTTCAATATCATCACCGCCTTGAAGTAATTTTGATTCTGCCTCCCCAAAATTTCCTTTAAGTGCTACATTGGACAATAGGATAAGAACTATTAAAAGTGTTGCTAATGTCCACGTACTTTTATCCAGGAAATCTCCGGTTTTTTTGACGCCTCCAACAATTTGGGTGCCTCCTCCGCCAAAAGAAGATGATAATCCGCCTCCTTTAGGATTTTGGACCATAATAACCAATATCAATAGCAGACACACTACTATTATAAGGACCAGGAAGATTGAAAATGTGCTCATTTATTTTGTGTTTTCTTGCTGTAGCTTTCGCACTGCTTTTATTCGGTTTGCAAAGAAACTACTTTTTTCCGGATATTTCAAACTTAAAATCTTGTATGCTTGAATGGCTTTTTTGAACTTTTTCTGCTCCAAATAAACCTTTGCTAGCGTTTCGGTCATCAACTCATTTTTGTCAAACTTTGTCGATTCCTTAATGTTAATGTCTGAAGAGAGATTTTCCGATGGAACAATCTTCGGTTTGTTTTCTATAAACCGATCTATTAATTCAAAATTTTTCTTTTTCTGGAGATTTTCTTCCAGGGGAAATGGGATGTCTTTTATTTCCTCAGTTTCAGATTCTTTTTTTTCTCTTTTTATAGATTTAAAAGAGGTGAGTTGTAACCATTCTCCAAAGGAATGTTTTTCTCTTTTTGTAAAGGGTAGGGGCTTGCCTAATTCCAATTCTTCTTTAGCTTTTTTTATGGCTGCTAAATCCTTGTCTACTTCAGGATCTTTTGAAGCGAAAAGCGAAGGATCAAGGATATTGTCTGCATCCTTAATGTTTTGTGGTAAAGGATGATCCTTAGAATCATCTATTAAATGCGTGTCAGCATCTGGGTTTGGTTCAACTTCTTCAGATAAGATCTCTTGTTCTTCTAAAGGTAATGTTTTACCTGAAATGGTATCCGCGATTGAATTTTGAAGAAATTCTTCATTTGTAATGAAATCAAAAAGGATATCCCTGTCCGCAGTGTGCGCAGCCGTTACCTTTAATGCATTGTTGTACTTAAAACTATTTAGATTTTTTAATCCTTTTAAATGAAGTGCCCTTGCAGACTGAAAGTATGGGTACTCCTTGAGGATATCTTCCAATTGGTTTGTCTGAACAGGTTCCAATACCTTTTCAGGATGCTGCAATAAGAAAGTAAAATCTGCTACATTCATATTAATTAATTCGCCTAAAAAATGAGTATTTAAAACTTGGGTTACTCATTAATTTGAAATTTTTTCTACCAATCTGCCAATGATGCATTAAATATATCCTGTGTTATCCTTTCAAAAATGGCGGTAAGTGCTTCATCTCTTACTGTTGAGAACTGTGCATTTGCATCGTAATCATAAAAGAAAGAAAACGATTGTTCAAAATCTACATCTTCTTTGGTTCGATTAAAAAATCGAACATTAACACCCATGGTCAATCTGTTTTGAGCAGCCCGCTGTTCCGCAGTTGCTGTCATTGGAGAAATCCTGAATTGTACAATTTCTCCTTCATATATTAAATCTGCATCGGAATTCCGTAATTCCAGGTTGGTCTGGTTTAGGATAAGATCCTGCAATGCCAGTGTAAAATCCCTGTCCAAACCAGGTTCAAAAGTAGATCCGGGATTTTGAGTTGCGTAATTCTGAAAATAATTTACTTGAAATGATGTTGCCGATCCTACATCGCCACCGGTAAAATTATAGGCTCCGCATCCATGCAATAATAAAGCAAAAGAAATACTAAGTATACCGTTAATAGCTTTTTTCAAGATATATGTTCAAATTTAAGTTATAAATCATATTGTTTAATCTTTCTGTACAATGTTCTTTCCGAAATGCCCAACTCTGCAGCTGCTGCTTTTCTTTTGCCTCTATTTCTTTCCAGGGATTTACGGATTAATTCAATTTCTTTTTCCTGTAAAGAAAGTGTTTCTTCCTCTTCTATTTCCTCTGCAAAATCATATTTATCTTCCTGAGGCGCTTCAGGTCTTGATTCTAAGCTGGCTTCAGGGAGAGGTAACACTTTTAATGCTTTAGTTTCTTCCTCCTTAATATGCTCTCCATTCGTGCCATAAATCTTGCGGATCAGGTTTTCATTTTCTGCCTGAACTTTAGATAAATCATTGTTTTGCAGCAATTCCAGGGTAAGTTTTTTAAGATCATTAAGATCTCCTTTCATATCAAATAAGACCTTGTACAGAATTTCCCTTTCATTACTAAAGTCGGTTTCTTTCTTTCCTGTTCCAATTACAGCCGGAAGATTGGAATCGTTGGCATTGGGCAAATAGGCATTCAGGGTGGATAAGCTAATGCTTCTTTCTCCTTCTAAAACGGATATTTGTTCAGCAACATTTCTTAATTGTCGGATATTTCCGGGCCATCGGTATTTGGTAAGCAATTGAATGGCATCGCTCTGCAATCTAATTGTTGGCATTTTGTATTTCTGGCCAAAATCTGATGCAAATTTTCTAAACAGTAAATGAACATCCTCACGCCGTTCTCTCAGGGGTGGAATATTAATTTCCACAGTACTCAATCTGTAATATAAATCTTCTCTGAATTTTCCTTTCTTTATAGCATCAGTTATATTCATATTGGTTGCAGCAACAATACGAACATTTGTTTTTTGCACCTGAGAAGACCCTACTTTTAGAAATTCGCCATTTTCCAAAACCCTGAGCAATCTTACTTGAGTGGTGAGGGGAAGTTCTCCTACTTCATCTAAAAAAATAGTACCACCATCTGCAACTTCAAAATAACCTCTTCTTGTTTGCGTTGCGCCGGTGAAGGCCCCTTTTTCATGACCAAATAACTCACTATCTATGGTGCCCTCCGGAATTGCCCCGCAGTTTACAGCAATATATTTTGCATGTTTTCTATGTGATAAAGAGTGAATAATTTTTGGGACAGCTTCCTTTCCCACCCCACTTTCGCCTGTGACCAAAACGGAAATATCCGTAGGCGCTACCTGTATGGCTTTTTCCAGGGCGCGATTGAGTTTGGGATCATTACCAATTATTTCAAAACGTTGCTTTATCGCCTGTACACCTTCCATGCTTAATTATTTTCAGAATAACCTACCGCTTTCCCTATTAGGGTGGCAGAAGTACAATTTTCTATACGCACTAAAACAAATTCTCCCACCGCGTATTTTTCTTTGGGAAATACTACAACAGTATTTTGTGAATTACGACCCATCCACTGTAAATCTGATTTTTTGGATGTACCTTCAATAAGCACTTCTTCAACCTTTCCGAGATGTTGTTTTGTCCTAAAATGGCTGTGCTTTAATTGTAATTCGATAATTTCACTTAATCTTCTTTTTTTAATTTCCTGCGGAATATTGTCTTCAAGTTTCCTTGCTGCCAGGGTCCCGGGGCGTTCGGAATATGCAAACATGAACCCAAAATCATATTTCACATAATCCATCAGGGATAGGGTGTCTTTATGATCCTCCTCAGTCTCCGTAGGGAATCCCGTGATCATGTCCTGGCTAATAGCGCAATCGGGTAAAATGGTTTTTATGTTATCAATCAAATCAAAATATTCTTCCCTGGTGTGCAATCTGTTCATTGCTTTTAAAATTCTATTACTTCCACTCTGTACGGGCAGATGAATATAATTACAGATATTTTGATAACTGGCCATGGTTTCAATAACCTCCATTGTCATGTCCTGTGGATTTGACGTTGAAAAACGAATCCGCATCTTAGGTTGTGCAAGGGCTACTAATTCCAGTAATTTGGCAAAATTTACTGCGGTTGCCTTTTGCATATCGGATGCCGTACTGAAATCTTTTTTTAATCCACCCCCAAACCATAAATAACTATCCACATTCTGGCCCAGCAGTGTTACTTCTTTAAACCCTTTTTCCCAAAGTTCATTTACTTCATTTACAATGGACTGTGGATCCCTGCTGCGTTCTCTTCCCCTAGTAAAAGGAACAACACAAAAAGTACACATATTATCACAGCCCCGGGTAATAGAAACAAAGGCCGTTACCCCATTGGTATTTAATCGCACAGGAGCGATATCGCCATAGGTTTCTTCTTTAGAAAGTATTACATTAACTGCATTCCGTCCCTCGTCAACTTCCCGGATAAGATTTGGCAGGTCTTTATATGCGTCTGGTCCTACCACCATATCCACAATCTTTTCCTCTTCAAGTAATTTGCTTTTCAGTCTTTCTGCCATACATCCCAGAACCCCTACTCTCAAATGCGGTCTGTCCTTCTTAACCGCGTTAAACTTTTCGAGTCTTTTTCTGACTGTCAATTCCGCTTTTTCGCGAATAGAGCAAGTGTTAACCAAAACAAGGTCTGCTTCTTCCAGTGAGTTGGTCGTATTAAAACCTTCCTGTGCAAGAATAGAGGCCACGATTTCACTGTCAGAAAAATTCATCTGACAGCCATAGCTTTCAATATATAGGTTACGTGTATTTTTCTGATCTTTATCGAGCGTAAGCACCGTACCCTGATTTTTTTCCTCAATAATTTTCTCCATTCGTTGTTCTATTCTGACATAGCTTAAACAGTCTGCAAAGATAGTATATTCTAAATAATAGTGACAAATTGACAGTTAATTATTTAACAAAATTTACGCAACTCGCCGTTATAGTAAGTATCTATTTATAGACAACCCAATACCTTTTAATTAAACTATTGCCCTATGAAAAGAAATGTATTAAGCCTATTGCTCCTCCTGGCAATCTTCTCCTGTGATAAAAAAGAAGAAGGTGAATATGCTGATTACCTGGTGGCAACACCAATAACAATGAGTACCGAAGAATTTAAAAACAGTGTGGATATAGTTGCGCCTCGCTCAATTGATGAATCGGGTAAAATTTATGCTTATCAGGACTACATTTTTGTCAACGATAAATACAAAGGAGTACACGTAATTGATAATAGTGATCCAAGTTCTCCGAAGAAAATTTCATTTATCAAAATAGCCGGTAATGTAGATATTTCGGTAAAAGGAAATTTCCTTTATGCAGATAGTCTAACAGACCTGATTGTATTGGACATTTCAGAAATAAATGCAATTAAAATCGTTAACAGACTTGAAAATGTATTACGCGATAATGTGGTATGGCCGGTTGCCGATATATATGAATATGAGGGAGTAGATTATCAGAATGAAGTTTTGGTGGGATGGGATGTTAAAACCGAAAGAAAATTAATATCAGAAGTATATAATCGTTTTGATGATCAGATCTTCCTGGCTGAAACTGCAAATGATAGTGGGGTAGGACAGGGAGGATCACTGGCACGATTTAAAATTGTAAATGATTATCTGTACGCTGTAGACAGTCATACCATTAATGTTTTTGAAATTAGTGATTTAGGAAACCCCAAGGATTTGGAAGATGTTTATGCCGGTTTTGATATTGAAACAATTTTTAACAGAGGTGACCATCTGTTCCTGGGAAGTATGCGAGGGATGTATATTTATGATATAACAACTCCCGCCTTGCCCTTATTCATTTCAGAATTTCAGCATGGCACCGCCTGTGATCCTGTTGTGGTAGATGGAGATTATGCCTTCGTGACATTACGTGGCGGAAATAATTGCGGAGCCACTGAGAGTGGATTGTTTATTGTGGATATTTCAGATATTAACACGCCCGTGCTTGCTACGTCATATGCAATGGATGAACCGTATGGGCTTGGAATAAAGGATGATAAACTTTTTGTTTGCGATGGAAAATCAGGTCTAAAGGTTTATGACAAAACCGATATCGAGAATCTACAATCGTTAAATCACTATGAGGACATTGTTACTTTTGATGTGATACCTATGGATGAAACTCTGATCATGATAGGGGATGAAATATTATATCAGTATAGCTATTTGGACAATAATATAGAGTTAATTAGTTCTATGGATTTAAATTAATTTGCAGTGAAATTTAGAAGAGACATCCCAAAATTTGGGATGTTTTTTTTTGAAATACGGACTACCGGAAATACCAAATAAAAAATTTGACATACTTTTGTTTTCTCAAAAACTGATGAATGGCTAAGAATTTAGTAATCGTGGAGTCGCCTGCAAAGGCTAAAACAATAGAAAAATTTCTGGGTAAGGATTTTAAGGTGGAATCTAGTTTTGGACACATTGCCGATCTTCCATCCAAGGAATTAGGGGTAGATGTAGAAAATGATTTTGAACCTAAATATATAGTCGATCAGGAAAAGAAGAGCCTGGTTAAAAAGCTTAAAGATCTGGCTAAGAAAGCTGATACCATTTGGTTAGCGAGTGATGAAGACAGGGAAGGGGAAGCTATTTCGTGGCATTTGGCGGAGACCCTGGGTCTTGATAGGGATAAAACAAAACGAATCGTTTTTAATTCTATTACGAAATCGGCCATTCAAAAAGCCATTGAGAACCCGAGGGCTATAAATTATAATCTGGTAAACGCCCAGCAGGCAAGAAGGGTTCTAGACCGGTTGGTCGGATACGAACTATCGCCTGTTCTCTGGAAAAAAATTAAACCGGGACTTTCGGCCGGACGAGTGCAATCTGTTGCGGTTAGACTGATTGTGGAAAGGGAACGTGAAATTGATGTTTTTGAATCCGAAGCTTCTTATAAAGTAGTTGCAGAATTTAAAACAGAGAATGGGAACATCTTTGGAGCCAGACTGGGGAAGAGCTTCTCTTCTAAAAAAGAGGCCGAGGAGTTCTTAAATAAAAATGCCGGGGCTATCTTTAATGTGGCCAGCCTTGATAAAAAACTTGCAAAGAAATCACCTGCCGCTCCATTCACCACATCCACCTTGCAACAGGAGGCGTCTCGGAAACTGTATTTTTCGGTATCCAGAACTATGCAGGTTGCACAGCGTTTATATGAAGCCGGACTTATCACTTACATGAGGACAGACAGTGTTAATTTATCTGGAGAAGCAATAAGTGCCGCAAAAGACACCATCATTAAGAACTATGGTGAGCAGTATAGTAAAGTCAGAAATTATAAAGGTAAATCCAAAGGAGCTCAGGAGGCCCATGAGGCCATACGTCCTACAGATATGAATTTACAGTCTCCCTCTTTGGAAAGGGATCAGTCTAAATTATATGAATTGATCTGGAAACGTACGCTTGCTTCACAAATGAGTGATGCGCAATTGGAGCGTACGAATGTAAAAATCAAATCCAATACGTATCAAGAAGAATTTACAGCAAATGGTGAAGTCATCAAATTTGATGGATTTTTAAAAGTCTATCTGGAAGGTAAGGATGAAGAAGATATTGCTGAAGAGCAGGAAGGTTTACTCCCGGCAATGAAAACCGGCGATCCGTTATTCTATAATTATATGACTGCAACGGAAAGATTTACAAGGGCACCATATAGATACACAGAAGCTACCCTGGTTAAAAAACTGGAGGAACTTGGTATTGGAAGACCTTCGACCTATGCTCCTACAATTTCAACTATTCAAAACAGGGGTTATGTTGAAAAAGGAAGTGTTGAAGGAGAAGAGCGAAAGTATACACAGCTACTGTTAAAAAGCGATAAGGTTGAGGAAAAAGCCCTTACCGAAATCGTTGGTTCAGACAAAGGAAAGTTGGTGCCGACTGATATAGGGAGCATTGTAAATGATTTTTTAGTAAATCATTTTGCACATATTTTGGATTATAACTTTACCGCAAAAGTGGAGAAAGATTTTGACGAAATTGCTGAGGGCCATGAAGATTGGCAAAAAGTCATGAAGGATTTTTACAAGGACTTTCACCCTAATGTGCTGGATGTACAAGAGAATGCTGAACGTGCAAGCGGAGAACGCGTGCTGGGAACAGATCCTAAATCGGGAAGGCAGGTTGCGGTTCGTTTGGGACGTTTTGGACCGATGGTTCAAATCGGTACAGTTGAAGAAGAAGACAAACCATTGTTTGCCAGTTTACTTCCTGAACAATCCCTTAATACAATTACCTATGAGGAAGCTATGGAGCTTTTCCAGCTTCCAAGAAAATTAGGGGTGTTTGAAGGAGAGGAAATAGAGGCCAATGTGGGGAGGTATGGACCTTATGTTAGATTTGGCAAAAAATTTGTTTCCCTGGATAAAGGTGAAAGCGCTTTTGATGTTGATCTCGAACGTGCCATTGAATTAATTCGTGAAAAACAAAAAGCGGATGCACCCATAGCGGTTTATGAAAATAAGGATGTGATTAAAGGTAAAGGTCGTTTTGGTCCTTTTATCAAATGGGATGGCATGTTCATTAACGTGAATAAGAAATACGACTTCGATAACCTTACAGAAGAGGATATTAAGGAGTTGATAGAATTAAAGAAGCAAAAAGAAGCTGAAAAGCTTGTAAAGGAATGGACGAAAGAAGGCATCCGAATTGAAAAGGCCAGATGGGGAAGACATTCCATCATTAAGGGTAAGACCAAGGTTGAGCTTTCGAAAGATGTGGATGCTGCAAATATCTCTTTGGAAGATGCCCAGGCATTATTGGAAAAGAAGAAACCCAAGAAGAAGACCAAGAAAACCTAAGAATAAGGTACAAATATGGCGTTTGATTTTTTACTACCGGTTGATGAACGAGCCCTTGCGCATTGTGAGCTTTTACCACCCCAGTCTCTTGGCCGAAATATTTTTAAGCATACCGAAAAAAAAGGGCTGCCGGTCCTGGCGAATGCTTCTTTTGCCCTGATTGGAGTTCTGGAATCAAGAAATGCATTTGAAAAGAAAACTGAGCGTCTTGATACGACCAATATCAGGATACAGCTTTATAAACTAATGATGGGTAACTGGAATTCCATCTTTGTAGATCTTGGCGATATTGAGGAAGGGGAAGCAGTTGAAGACACCTATTTTGTAGTAAAGGAAATTGTAGCTGAATTGCTCGAGGAAAAAGTTATACCTATTATTATTGGAGCCACTCAGGATATAACGTACCCTTCATATAGAGCTTTTGATAAAATCAAGGATATGGTAAATCTGGTGTCTATAGACAGCAGGTTTGATTTCGGGGCAGATGAGGAACTTATTTCTTCACACTCCTATATGAGCAAAATTATTACTGATAAACCGAATAATCTTTTCAACTTTTCAAATATTGGTTATCAAAGCTATTTTAATGCCCAGGAAGAAATTGATTTGATGGAGCGCCTTTTTTTTGATGCCTACAGGCTGGGGGAAATAACCTCAGATATTTCTCTCGCCGAGCCCGTATTAAGAAATGCACATCTTATAAGCCTGGATGCCAGGGCAATAAAGGCCGGTGAGATAGGAGGCTCTAAGAATTTTTCTCCAAATGGGTTTAATGGAAGGGAAATTTGTGCGATAGCCAGGTATGCGGGTATGAGCGATAATGTAGCTGTATTCGGAATATATGAAATAGAAAATTCAAACCAATCCTTCCAATTATTAGCCCAGATAATATGGTACTTTATAGAAGGATATAATTTTAGAATAAAGGAGTCTCCTAGTACTAAAAGCAAAGACTTCACTAAGTTTAATGTCCCTACCGAAACCGAGCAATTGGTTTTTTTTAAAAGTCTGCTGACGGAAAGATGGTGGGTTGAGGTTCCATCAATTTTATCTTCACATAATAAATTAAATTCACCTGCGTTATTACCATGCACTGAACAGGACTATCTAGATGCATGTAACCAAAATATTCCTGAAAGGTGGTTTAAGGCCTACAAGAAAGGTTTTAGCTAACATTAATTTATTTTAAAGGATAGACGGGTTTATACAATAAATTATTCAAAATTCAGTTTTAGAGAGTAATAATTGTGAATACTGTTTATAGTCTTAATCGAAATTTAACCTAAAGTATGAAGAAGCTATTGTTAATGTCTATAGCATTTGTTTTTTTGCTCACAAGCTGTGGGTCTAAGACAAAAGGAGAACTAGTCGGAGTCCAGGGTAAAAAATGGCATCCGGAAAAACCTTATGGAATGGAGCTGATCCCCAGGGGATCATTTATCATGGGTAAAAGTGAGGAGGACATGGGTAAAGTTCTTAACGCGCCAACTAAAACCGTTACCGTTCGATCATTCTACATGGATGATACCGAAATAACGAATAGTGAATATCGTCAGTTTGTAGAATGGGTGAAAGATTCCATCGTCAGAACAAAGCTGGCCATCCTGGCTGATGAATTAGGAATGGGTCCGGATGATGAAGGAATCGGAGAATATGCATTTAAGGATGCGGATACCACCGAAATGTCTACCTATGATAAATACATGCTGGATAATTATTCTGGTATGGGGGAGACCGGTTACGAAGGAAGAGGACTTAATAGGGACGCAGATTTAATCTGGGATACTTCCGAATACCCGGATGAGTATTATACAGAAATTATGGATTCCATATATATTCCTGAAGAAGAATCCTATAATGGGCAGCGTACTATTGATGTCACAAAATTAAAATACAAATACAGCTGGATGGATATTGAAGCTGCTGCACGTTCAAGAGATGCGCGCAGAAAGGACTTTATTAAGCAGGAGGAATTGGAGATCTATCCCGATACCACTGTTTGGATCAGGGACTTTCAGTATTCCTATAATGAGCCAATGCATAATGACTATTTCTGGCACGATGCCTATAGTGATTATCCGGTAGTTGGAGTTTCCTGGCAACAGGCCCAGGCTTTTTGTAACTGGAGAACCAAATTTAAAAATGATGATCAGAAGAGCAGAGGGAGACAATTTGTAAACGGATTCAGATTACCTACTGAAGCTGAATGGGAATATGCTGCCAGAGGAGGTATTGAAAGTGGTACTTATCCATGGGGCGGACCTTATGTTATCAGTGATACGGGTTGCTTTATGGCAAACTTTAAACCACAGCGAGGTGATTATGCAGCTGATGCGGCACTTTATACCGTAGAGGCTAAATCTTATGAGCCTAATGATTATAACCTGTACAATATGGCAGGGAATGTTGCGGAATGGACCAACTCAAGCTATGACCCAAACTCTTACGATTATGTATCAACAATGAACCCAAATGGAGGGGATTATGAAAATAAAAGAAAAGTTATTCGCGGAGGTTCATGGAAAGATGTTGCTTATTTCCTGCAAGTAAGTACACGTGATTATGAATACAGAGATTCTGCCCGTAGTTACATCGGTTTTAGAACCGTTCAGGATTATATGGGTGAAGAAGACTCAACACAATAGTTTTTACGTATATAATAAATCAAACAATAAACCAAATACTTATTTTTAACATTAAACTTAAATTAAATTTAGAATTATGGCACAGTCAAAATCAACAAAGAAATTATTTAACATTTGGACCACTAACCGGCGGTCTTCTTTTAGCAGTAGGTCTTATTACCGAAGCACTTATTTTCGCTATTAGTGCATTTGAACCGGTAGATGATGAATACGATTGGTCTCTTGTATATCCTGAATTAACAGGTGGCATGACCAACGGAAGAAATGATGTTCAGGATGCTCAGGAAGCAGAAGGGATATTATCAAGAAAATTAGATGAGCTTTTAAAGGAAGCTAATATCGATGCTAACCTTATGGAAAGCCTTGGAGAGAGCATTCGCAATTTTGAAGGTGCTGCAAAAGGAATTGCTCCTTCTGTTGATGCGATGGAATCTACCAAGAAATATTCAGATGAAATGGTACAGGCAGCGGCTCAAATGGAGTCTTTAAACAGCTTGTATAAAGTACAATTGGAAAGTGCTAGCAGACAAGCTTCCGTAAATGAAGAAGTAGTTCAAAATGCTAGTGCACTTAAAGACCAAATGGAATCTCTTGCATCTAATCTATCTTCATTAAATGGAGTATATGGTGGAATGTTAACTGCAATGAATAATAACTAATTAGTGTATTAGTAAACCCAAATCAAAATTTTAATCAAAACTAATTAGAAAACATGGCAGGAGGAAAATTGTCACCACGTCAGAAGATGATCAACTTAATGTATTTGATCTTCATCGCAATGCTGGCGTTGAATATGAGTAAAGAAGTTCTGGCAGCATTCGGTCTTATGAACGAAAAGCTGGAAGCTTCTAACGCAAAAACTACCGAAAACAATCTCGCGTTCTTAGGTGGTTTAGAAACGAAAGCATCGGAAAACTCGGAAAAATTTGGTCCGTTACTGGAAGATGCCAAGAAGATAAAAGAATTGTCTCAGGATTATTATGACTACCTGGAGGCTCTTAAAGGAAAAATGTTATCTGAAATTAAAGATCCCAAGGATTATCAGGTAATGGATAAGTCTGATTATTTGGATCAGAAATTTTTTCAAGGCGATAACCTGGCTCCCGAAGGAAAGGAATTCATGAAAAGGATTACGGATTACCGTACTCAGGTTACAGCCGTTTTACCGGAAAGCATGTCAGAAGTTAAGGCTTCTGTACAAACCAGATTTGAAACTGGTGATGCTAACGGTAAGGTTGAGAAAAGAGATGGAACGAAACAAGATTGGATCAACTATCATTTTGAAGGTTTCCCGGTTGTGGCTTCACTGACAAAAATAACACAGCTTCAGGCTGATGTTAGGGCTACAGAGCATGATGCTTTGCAGACCATGTTGGAAGGTCAGTTAACCTCTGAGGTTTCGATGACCAATTATACGACGCTGTTAGAGCAGGAGAAATCAGCTTTTTATGCTGGTGAGAAATTTGCTGGAGCTGTAGTATTAGGTCGTAAAGATGCTACAACAAGACCCAATGAGGTAAACCTTACTTTGGATGGGAGAAAACTTAGCGAAGGTAAGGACTATGAGATCAAGGAAGGTCAGGTAAAATTATTAGTAAGTGCCGGAACTCCCGGAGACCATAAGATTGCTGGTAACCTGGTATTTATTCAGGATGGAGAGAGAACAGAAGTTCCTGTTTCTCAAACATTTGCTACGATCACTAAGCCTAACGCTGCATTGATTGCTGCAGATAAGATGAATGTGGTTTATCGCGGGGTTTCAAACCCAATGTCTATATCTATTCCCGGAATTCCGAATAACAAGGTAAGTGCATCTGCTCCCGGTCTTAAAAGAAGGCAAGGAAGCAAGTATATCATGAATCCCGGAACAGGAAGGACTGTGACAATAACGGCCTCAGGTACCTTGCCTGACGGGCAACGTGTTTCTTCAAAATCTGAATTCAGGATTAAGGATATACCTAGGCCTTCAGGTTCTATTAGAGGAGAAACCGGTAGTGCTAAGATGGGTAGAAAGAATCTTGAAATTGCAACAATTGGTGCCTTGCTTGAAGACTTTGATTTTGATCTAAATCTTGCAATTAGCGGATTTAAATTTAAAGTCCCGGGTCAACCTACCGTAAGTGTAAAAGGTAATAAACTGGATTCAAGAGCCAAATCGGCATTGAAGAGAGCTAAAAGAGGTGATGCTTTGCAGATATTCGATATTCAAGCGTTTATCACTAATAATAAAGCCTATAAATTGAAGAAAGTATCTCCGGTAATTGTGGAGATCACGAACTAAGAATAGTAAATTATAATTTTATGAATTGGAAGAATGTTTTAATTGCTGGAGCTGTAGCACTTTTACCAATATCCATGATGGCACAGGCTAATATTTTAAATGCCAAGAAGCCAGAGGAAATTGGGAAAAAGACAGCAGCGCAAATAGCAGCGGATAATGACGCTCCACTGCCTTACGGCTATGTGGATGACAGGGATATTCTCTGGTCCAAGACCGTATGGGAGGTGATTGATCTTGATGAAAGAGTTAATTTCCCCTTGTATTATCCGCTGGATACTATTGATATTGGTCCTGATAGAAGGTCGTTATACGATGTTTTTATGAAAAACATTAAAAACGGCAAGCTTACCGACGTCTATGTAGATTCCTATTTCACTGAAAAAAGACAATTGAGTGACTTGGAAGCGACATTGAAAAAGGTGGATACCACAGATCTTGGATATGAGCAAATCAATGCAGGTGAGCAACTTTCCCCGGAATATGTAAACGAAAGGGAACTAACTGCGGCAGACATTGAGGAATATCGTATCAAAGGGATTTGGTATTTTGACAAGCGGCAGGGTGAATTGAAGTATCGCATGTTAGGAATTGCCCCGGTGGCACCCGATGTAAACTTTGTTGATGATGAATCTATGAATCCAAACGAAAATAAAGTTGAACTATTTTGGGTTTGGTATCCTAGTGCCAGGGAGATTTTACATGATGCCAAGGTTTTTAACCAACGGAATTCGGCACAGCCCATATCTTTCGATATGTTGTTGAACGCCAGGAGGTTTAACGGTCTTATATACCGGGAAGATAATATTCAGGGCGATCGTGAAATCGATAATTATATTGCCGATAATGCATTATTCCAGTTGCTTGAAGCTGATCGTATTAAAGAAACAATACGGGACAGGGAACAGGACATGTGGGCCTATTAAGAATAATCGGTAAATTCCAATTCAAATATAAATTAGAAAACGCTGCACCATTTGGTGCAGCGTTTTTTAATTTTGTATTATGTTAGATTACTTGATAGTAGGCCTGGGCCTGGCTGGAATAGCATTTTGTGAAAAGCTTGAAGAAGGCCGTAAGACCTTTAAAGTGATCAATGATGACTCTCAAACATCATCGAATATTGCCGGTGGCCTCTACAACCCGGTAATATTAAAAAGGTTTAGCCTGGCCTGGAAAGCAGATCAGCAACTTCAAATGGCTTATCCATTTTATAAAAACCTGGAAGCTAAACTGGGTGTTTCTCTGGATTATAAAATAGCTGTGTTAAGGATATTTGCTTCTGTAGAAGAGCAGAATATGTGGTTTGAAGCAGCAGATAAACCAAAGTTAAAACCTTATTTGTCCACAAAATTGGTTCAAAATACCAATTCCTGTATAAAGGCACCATACGGTTTTGGAGAGGTATTGCATACCGGAAGGGTAGATACAAAAAGGTTGGTTGATGCGTATTCGTTGTATTTATCTTCCAGGAAGCAATTATATGCCGAAACCTTCAACTTTGAGGACTTGGAGATAACAGAAACCGGGATTAAGTATAAATCAATCAAGGCAAAAAAAATTGTTTTTGCTACAGGATTTGGACTAAAAAGCAATCCGTATTTTAATTATTTGCCCCTCAACGGCACTAAAGGAGAACTTTTAACGATTAGGGCACCATTACTTAAGGAAAATAGGGTTATTAAATCTTCTGTTTTTATTATTCCCGTTGGCCATGATCTCTTTAGAATAGGGGCAACCTATAAATGGAAGGATAAGACCAATGTTCCTACTCCTGAAGCCAGAGAAGAGCTTCAAAGAAAGCTGGATACTTTTTTAAACTGTGATTACGAAGTAGTAAAACATGTCGCCGGAATAAGACCAACAGTGGCCGATAGGCGCCCTCTGGTAGGCAGGCACCCCAAATATAAATCTTTGTATATGCTAAATGGTTTTGGATCAAGAGGAGTTATGATAGCACCCTACGCTTCAAACCAACTATATAATTTTATAGAGAATAACTTGCCTGTTGCTCCTGAAATGGATATCGGCAGGTATTTAAAGGCGTATGCGAACTCTCAATAAACAGTCACGGCCTTGGGATCGTATTTAATAAAGATATTGATCCAGATATTTCGGGAAAGCCTTATAATTATTGGCAGGAAGACGATAAGTGTAATTACAATTGCAATAAATGTATTTAGCAAACCGGCATCAAATATTAAGAATGCTATGACAAATACTGCTACTGCAAATGCAATGCCTACTGCATAACTCACGTACATGGCTCCATAGAAAAAAGAAGGTTCAATTTTATACTTGGTATTACAATGCGAACAACGCTCCTTCATTTTAAAAATCGATCCCAATTGATAGGGATTTGATTTTTCATACATGCTTTCGCTGTGGCATTTAGGACAACTTCCTGTTAAAATGCTGTAGAGTTTGTTTCCTTTTTTTAACATTTGCAAAAGTTTACGCAAAACTACAATTTTGCGAAGTTTCTAATTGTAACACGGATCACAAAAAATGCTAAATATTCATAATCTTTCGGTTTCGTTTGGAGGCGAATATCTCTTTAAAGAAATAGCATTTAGATTAAATGCAGGTGATAGAGTTGGCCTTATCGGCAAAAATGGAGCGGGAAAATCTACCTTACTTAAGTTGCTTTCGAAAGAAATGGAGCCTGATTCCGGCACCTTGGCTTCTGAAAAGGATATTAAAATAGGTTTTTTAAAACAGGATCTCGATTTTGAACATGGAAGGACGGTACTGGATGAGACCTATGAGGCTTTTATTGAGTTAAAGGCCCTTGAAAAGCAATTAGATGAGATAAATCTACAACTGTCAGATAGGACAGATTATGAGAGTGACCAGTATAATCAGCTTATAATAGACCTCAATGATCGGACACATCAATATGAGGTCCATGGGGGCTATAATTATCAGGGACAAACAGAAAAAGTTCTTCAGGGCCTTGGGTTCAAAAGAGAAGATTTTAATAAAAGTACGGATACATTCTCCGGGGGTTGGCGGATGCGCATTGAATTGGCTAAACTCCTCCTGCAAAATAATGATGTGCTATTACTGGATGAGCCTACCAACCATCTGGATATTGATTCTATACTTTGGCTGGAACAATTTCTGCTTAATTATACCGGTGCACTTGTTATCGTCTCTCACGATAAAATGTTTTTGGACAATGTTACGAACAGAACAATTGAAATATCGCTTGGAAGAATTTATGATTATAATAAACCTTATTCCAAATATTTAGAGCTCAGGGAAGAAATAAAAGCGCAACAATTAAGTGCCAGAAAGAACCAGGACAGAGAAATACAGCAAACGGAACGTTTAATTGAAAAGTTCCGAGCTAAGGCATCAAAAGCCTCTATGGCGCAATCTCTTATTAAGAAACTGGATAGAATGGATCGAATAGAAGTGGATGAGGATGACCTTAGTGCCATGAAATTGAGATTTCCGGTTTCAGTTACGCCCGGAAAAGTGATCTTTGAAATGGAGGATTTGTCTAAAAGTTATGGCGATAAGGAAGTCCTTCGGGGGATAGACATAATTTTGGAAAGAGATAGTAAAACGGCTTTTGTTGGTCAGAATGGACAAGGTAAAACGACATTGGCTAAAATACTTGTTGGTGAATTGGAATATCAGGGAAGATTGAAAGCCGGTCATAATGTAGAGATAGGTTATTTTGCCCAAAATCAAATGGAGTACCTGGATAGCAACAAAACCATCTTAGATACTATGATAGATGCTGCCAATGAAAAGAATAGAAGTAAGGTAAGAGATATTTTAGGGTCTTTTCTTTTTAGTGGTGAGGATGTAGACAAGTACGTAAAAGTTTTATCCGGAGGAGAAAGAAACAGATTGGCATTGGCTAAAATGTTGCTGCAGCCTTTTAATGTTCTCGTAATGGATGAGCCAACAAATCATTTGGATATAAAATCGAAACATATACTAAAAGAAGCACTAAAGAAGTTTGAAGGTACCTTGATTGTGGTATCCCATGACCGCGATTTTTTGCAGGGTCTTACGAACAAGGTATATGAGTTTAAAGATAAAAGGATAAAGGAATACCTGGGGGATATCAATTATTTTCTTGATCAGCGCAAGGTTCAGGATTTCAGGGAAATCGAAAAAAAACAAAACGACCGGAAAAAGAAAGAAAAAAGCATTGGTAAGCTTTCAAATTATGAAAGTCAAAAACGCTTAAAGTCTTTAAAGAATAAACTTAGCGCTGTTGAAAGCGGAATCTCGGACTTAGAAAAAGAGATTGCTAAAATAGATCACGACCTTCTTATGGATTATGATACTACGATTGCAAAAACAGACTTTTTTGATATGTATCAGGAGAAAAAAAGGGGTCTTGAGGAACTGATGGTCAAGTGGGAAAATCTTACGTTAGAGCTTGAAAACACGGTAAAAGAAGAATAAAAAGGAAAGAAAAAAAATTTTTCACCACAGAAAATTAAACTTTCACAACAAAAACGCACACTTCATCGATTAAATAAGCATTTTATCTATAAACGTTAGTATATTTGTAGGGTAATTCTTAATTATTTAAACGTATTTATTTATTTTGTATTACTACTATTTCTTAAAGCCTAATTTTATGAAGAAGCTAATCATTCTTTCGGTGCTTTTAATAATGGCAAATCAGGTGATTTTTGCGAGGGTAAGTAAAGCCGAAAAAGTAGCTTTAATTGATCTCTACGAAAATACGAATGGAAGTTCCTGGTTGAAACAGTGGAATCTGCAGCAGCCGGTGAATGAATGGTATGGGGTTAAGGTTGAGGGAAATCATATAGTTGAGATCAATTTATTTCGAAATAATCTTTCAGGAACACTTCCTCAAAGTATTGGTAATTTAACTCACCTGCGAATACTTAATCTGGCGTTTAACACATTAAGTGGGGAGTTGCCCAAATCTATATCACAGCTTAAGAAGCTGGAAGTATTAAAAATAGAGATGAACAGGTTCAAAGGAGATCTTCCCCAGGAGATCGGCAATATGGAAAACCTGCTGGAGCTTTCCGCTTTCAATAATTTTTTCTCCGGTCATATCCCTCAGAGTATAGGCAATTTGCTAAACCTCAGGGTACTAAACCTTTCCAGTAACAATTTTGTTGGTAAGATCCCGGATTCAATAGGAAGTCTGACCAGGCTTGAAAGTTTAGGACTTTTTGAAAATACACTGGAAGGTGATATCCCCAGAAATTTAGGAAACCTGGTTCTGCTAAAAGAATTAGTTCTTGCAAATAATCAATTGGGCGGTGAGATTCCCGAAGAATTTGGACAGTTGGCTAGCCTTAAGGTTTTACAAATTCAAAATAACAAATTCAATTCATATAAAAACCTGGAACTCATGGATACGCGGGAGTTTTTAGTTTTTGATTATGATAAGGGCGATATAAAATTAGATTTCAAAGATGTTAATTTTACCAAAACTCGTATGGCGGATACGAAATTTGAAGATGACAATGAACATTAGTAGTTGACTTATACTTTAGTTAGTTAGGCCAAAGGGATGCGATAAGCATCCCTTTTTGTTTTATAATAAATTTAAAAGGTTAAACATAATTTATGATATATTTAACGTTAGTTGCATATGCAACTAATGAAATATTGCGTTATCTTTGAGCCATGAACAATTCAGATATTTTAATAGATTTTGATACCTCTGTAGGTCGTTGGATCGGCAGTACGGCTAAGATGGTGGATAATTATTTACACGAGGCTTTTCAAAGCCACGGGCTTGATCTTAGTAAAGAGCAAATGGTTGTCCTTAAAAAATTACATGAAAATGATGGCCTTATTCAAAATGAATTGGCATATCTGACTTTAAGAGATAAATCGTCTCTGGCCAGATTACTGGCTAAAATGGAACGCAAAAATTACATAAACAGAGAACAAGATGAATTCGACAAAAGGGTAAACAGGGTTTTTATTACCGAAATCGGCAGAACAACCTTTAGACAAACCCGCCCCATTATTGTTGAACTAAAAGAAATCATGGAAAAAAATATTAAAGAAGAAGAAATATATCAACTTACAAATACTCTTAAGAATATTCAACGTAACATTAACTCCGCAGAGGCCCAAATTTAACAAGAAAGAAATGAGAAAAATAATTTTATCAATACTAGGAATCCTAATAATAATAGCCTCGTTTTTCCTGGCTAAGCAAATTATTAACAGCAAAACCAGGCCAAAGGCAAAAGTAGAAAAAGTTGTAAAGACCGTTTTTACCGAAACTGTTACCAATGGTACGGTTCCGATTATAGTCCCGGCAAATGGTAATTTAAGGGCAAAAAGGAGGGTGGAACTCTATGCTGAAGTCCAGGGGGTATTCCAAAAAACAAATAGACTTTTTAAAGCAGGACAGCCCTATAGAAAAGGTGAGACCATTATTAAAATAGATGCATCCGAATATTATGCCAGTGTACAGTCGGCGAAAAGTAATTTATACAATCTGATTACTTCTATTATGCCCGATCTTCGCCTGGATTATCCGGAAGTATTCCCCAAATGGCAAGCTTATTTAAGCAGATTTGACCTAAACAGGACCACTCCACCTCTCCCGGAAATGACAACTGAAAAAGAGAAATTCTTTATCTCGGGCCGTGGTATTCTCACAAACTATTACAATGTCAAAAATCAGGAGCAGCGTTTACGAAAATATAGTATCTCTGCACCGTTTAATGGTATACTCACCGAGGCGCTGGTTACAGAAGGTTCGCTGGTTAGATCCGGGCAGAAATTGGGAGAATTTATTAATACAGACACCTATGAATTGGAAGTTTCCATTAGTAAAACTTATAGTGATCTATTAAAACTTAATGAGCATGTAGACCTTGTTAATCTCGATCGCACTAAAACCTACAATGGTGTCGTTTCCAGAATTAATGGAAATATTGATTTAGCTACACAGACTATTAAGGCTTTTATTGAGGTAAGTGATCCTGATTTAAAAGAAGGGATGTATCTCGAAGCAAACCTCAATGCCAAACAGGAAACAGATGCGATCGAAATAGACAGGAGCCTTTTATTGGAGAATGACCAGATTTTTGTTGTACGTGATTCATTACTTGATCTTATTGATGTGAAGCCTGTATATTTTTCCGATAAGAAAGTTGTGCTAAAAGATGTCCCTGAAGGAATTTCAATACTTACAAAACCCGTTGTCGGTGCTTTTGATGGAATGTTGGTAAAAAAATATAAAAGAGAAACAGCCAAAATAGAAGACCAATGAGAAAAGTAATTTCTTATTTCATAAAATATCACGTTGCCGTAGATGTAATTATCATAGCATTTTTCATTTTTGGTATCGTAGGGGCGTTATCATTGAAATCTTCATTTTTTCCCTTAACGGATTCCAAAAATATTTCAGTTAATATTACCTATCCGGGAGCTTCGCCTCAGGAGATTGAAGAAGGAATTGTGTTAAAAATTGAAGATAACCTTAAAGGATTAGAAGGTGTTGACAGGGTTACTTCTACGTCCAGGGAAAATAGTGGAAATATCAATGTGGAAATTGAAAAAGGCAGAGATATTGATTTCATGTTGTTGCAGGTTAAAAATGCCGTAGATAGGGTGCCCACGTTCCCAACTGGTATGGAACCGTTAATTGTTTCAAAATTAGAAGCAGTACGGCAAACAATAAGTTTTGCAATCAGCGGCGAGAATATTCCACTTGCAACCCTAAAGCAAATAGCCCGTCAGATTGAAAATGATATCCGGTCAATTGATGGCATATCCCAGATAGCTATTTCCGGGTTTCCACAAGAAGAAATTGAAATTGCTGTTAATGAAAATAATCTCCTGGCGTATGGCTTGTCTTTCCCTGAGGTAGCAAGCGCAGTATCCAATGCCAATATATTGGTCACCGGAGGTAATATTAAAACCAGTGAAGAAGAATACCTGATACGCGCAAATAATAGATCTTATTATGGCGATGAGCTTTCTAATCTAATCATAAGGGCAGATGCCGCCGGACAGACAGTTCGGCTTAAGGATATAGCAATTATTAGGGATCGTTTTTCGGAAACACCTAATGCATCTTATTTCAACGGAGACCTATCAGTACGAACTACTATAACAAGTACAAATACGGAAGATCTTATTTCTTCTGCCGAAAAAGTCCGCAACTATATTGAAGATTTTAACCAGAAGAATAATAATGTACAGTTGAGTGTGGTAAGGGATCTTTCAACCACACTTACACAGCGTACGCAACTTCTGACGGAAAATGCCATAATTGGTATGATTCTGGTACTTATTTTTCTATCCATATTTCTTAATACAAGATTGGCTTTTTGGGTAGCATTTGGATTGCCCGTTGCCTTCTTGGGAATGTTTATTTTTGCCGGTTTTTTCGATGTTACCATAAATGTTCTGTCCCTCTTTGGGATGATTATAGTCATCGGGATACTTGTAGATGACGGGATTGTAATTGCCGAAAACATATATCAACATTACGAGAAGGGAAAGACTCCGGTACAAGCGGCTATAGACGGAACTATGGAGGTAATCCCTCCTATTGTATCTGCAATTATAACAACAATACTTGCGTTCTCAATATTTCTATTTCTGGATGGACGGATAGGGGAATTTTTTGGAGAAGTTTCTGTAATAGTCATACTTACTTTGGTTGTTTCCCTTGTAGAAGCTCTTATAATTCTGCCGGCTCACCTTGCTCACTCTAAAGCCTTGCATGCAGAAGATAAAAGGCCAAAGAAAGGGCTTTCCAAAATATTTTCAAAGCTTAGGGTTATCAATAAAGGTGGAGATCAGATTATGACCTGGTTCCGGGATAAAGCCTACAGTCCCACACTAAAATTTGCCCTGCGCTATAAATTATTAACTTTTTCTTTTTTCGTTTTTGCATTAATCCTCACTTTCGGATCTATTGGGGGCGGAATTATCCGGACTGCTTTTTTCCCACAAATAGCCAGTGACAGGGTTCAGGTAGAATTACTTATGCCTAATGGCACCAATGAAAAAATAACAGATTCCATTATAAGCTTAATAGAGGAGAAGGCAGAAATTGTCAATCAGGAACTAACAGAACAATATCTTCAAGGCACTGGTAAAGAACTCTATGAAAATGTAATAAAAAATGTAGGCCCCGGTTCTTCAGCGGCAACACTTTCTATTAACCTGTTGCCGGGTGAGGAGCGTCCTGATGCAATCCGGTCAGATTTAGTTTCGACAAGGCTACGGGAATTGGTTGGACCGGTAATTGGTGTTGAAAGTCTTATTTACGGCTCTGGAGGTAATTTTGGAGGTGATCCGGTTTCCGTATCCTTACTGGGGTATAACATTCAGGAATTGAAGGCTGCAAAGGAGGAGTTGAAAAATGCAATGATCAATAATCCTGACCTCAAAGATATTTCAGATAATGATCCGGCAGGGATTAAAGAAATCCGCCTTGAGCTCAAGGAAAATGCATATTTGCTTGGTCTTAATTTGAGGACAGTAATGAATCAGGTTCGGGCAGGATTCTTTGGAACTCAGGCCCAGCGATTTCAAAGAGGGCAGGATGAGATAAGGGTATGGGTAAGATATGATCGGGAAAACAGATCTTCAATAACCGACCTGGATGAAATGCGAATAGTTACTCCAAATGGCAGCAGAATACCTTTAAAAGAAATCGCTACCTATACTATTGCACGGGGAGATGTGGCTATCAATCATTTAGATGGTCAGCGTGAAATCCAACTATCTTCAGATCTTAAAGATGCTAAAAAGGTCAGTGCTACAG
>NZ_CAMYKG010000012.1 GCF_947258925.1 uncultured Eudoraea sp.
AGATTCGGTCATTCCTTTTAAAAGGGTATAGCCCGGGATTTTAGACAGCACTTTTGCTTCAATCCATTTCTTTAATTCGTTGGCTTTTTTTGTTTTGGCAAATAAACCCGCTATAAAACAAAACAGTAATAGTACCAATAAAGCGATTATCCGGGATACGGTTATTCCTGCGACTGTTTCAACCGGAATCAAATCCGAAATGGGTGCGACCAGTTTTCGCAAAATATCCAGGACCTTGTCAATAATTAAAATGAGCAATACCAAAGGGATTACAAGAAAAAACCCTCCAATCAGGGTCGTTTTAACAAAGGATATAATACTTTTCATATAAGTAATTTTGGAAATTATATAAAGCTTGTAATGATTAGGTCAATTTCGTAAAAATATTCCTAATGACAACAAAGCCATTGTTTATCAACTTCGTTATTCCAAATCATCATCTACAATGATCGAAACATTTCCCGTTTTTTGACCTTTTTCTACATATCTAAACGCCTCAGGAATCTTCTCAAAAGGATAAGACCTGTCAATTACGGTTTTAAATTTACCCTCTTCCACCAATTTTTTGATTAAAAGGATACTACGCCTGATATTTGGTGGATAAGGAAATTTTACTTTTTTTCCTTTCTGGCCCGGGAGTTTTCCGAATAACGCTGAAACGAGAGCATAAAAGAGATTTTGAGACCAGGGCCCCAATTCAGATGAGATATAAACTCCGCCAGGATTTAAGATACCCTTGCATTTGCCAAACGTACTTTTACCCACAGTATCAAAAACGTAATCGAATTTTTCAGGATCTTTTGTAAAATCTTCTATTGTATAATCAATGACTTTCTTTGCCCCTAATGATTTCACCAATTCTAAATTTTTAGTGTTGCATACCCCGGTTATTTCTGCCTCATAATAACTGAGTAATTGTACTGTTGCCGTTCCAATGCCTCCGGAAGCCCCATTCACCATTACTTTCTGGCCTTTAACCATATCTACCTTGTTGATGATGTTATAGGCGTAATGTGCTCCTTCAATACTGGTTGCAGCCTGCTGATAAGTGTAGTCTTCAGGAATAGTGGAAACACCTTTGTCTTCTGAAATCACCAAATATTCGGCATATGAACTCAAAACACTATCGTCGAACCCAAAAACCCTGTCTCCTTCTTTAAATGAAGTTACAGCAGGACCAAGTTTAACCACATCACCAGCGAATTCCGTTCCCATCACGATCTTTTTTGGTTTAAAAAGACCCATTGTAAAGCGCATAATAAATGGTTTTGCCCTGAGGTTAGCACAGTCTGTTCTATTAACCGAGGTAGCTCTCACCTTAACAAGAATTTCATTATTCTTGGGTTCTGGTTGCTTTATCTTACGTAGTTGCAACACATCTGGAGATCCATATTGCGTATACACAATGGCCTTCATATTCGACTATTAATTTTGAGTGGCAGGAAGCATATTGCGAATCGCACTTATTTTCCAGTCCCCCGATTCATGAACTACTATAAATGTACTCCACATTTTTCGGCTCATACCATCCATATTTTGAATTACATAGCGAGCATCGACTATTCCACAATGTGGATTTAAAAACCGGATATTTTCAATTTGCAGTGTTCTTGTACCGGGATTCTTCACTGAGCTTTGCGACATACCCTTCATGGATTCTTCTTTACCTTTTCTCCATTTCCCGGAAGAAACCAATTGGTCAATATCGTTTGTCAAAATGCGCCCCAATAGCATGCTATCTTTTTGTTGTCTTGCTATAGTGTAGTTATCAATCAGGGTTTTAATAGCCTTTTCCCGGGTTATCGTGGGTTCAATTTCCTGAGCATAAACGTAAACCATCGTCGATAAATTGAATAACAGTAGAAAGAAAATTTTGTTCATTATTTGCAATGTTTTCTAATAGTTCCGATCTGCATCCTTATTGCCAAACTAAAATTTCTTTTATTATGCTAATTTATTTTTTAGTTCATCAAAGCTGATAAGGTTCAGGCTCTGTTTCCTGTTTTTATCCAAAACCTTGTATTCATAAAAAGGATTGGTGTTATCCATACTCTTCCCTATCGGATGTTTTTTAGATAAAATACCAACTCCCCAATCCGTATCAATACAACATGAATATAAACCGGAATTAGAACGCCATTTTAAAAAGGCCTTCCAGGTAGTTCCGTTCCAATACCCGCTCGCCGGAGAATTCGTGTACTGATAGTCTTCCCTTGCATGCCATTCGGTGGGAGGGTTGCAGTCATGAAGGACTATAAAACCGTCATCTTTAATATAAGCTAATGAATTTTTGATGTCCAGGTCTACTTGCTCTGCCAGATGCAAGCCATCAATAAAAATAACATCAAATCTTATATCCTTGGAAAGAATTTCATTGTTATTTAGTTTATCAAAGAAACTATCACTGGTAATCTTAAAATCTATTGTTTTTTCTTTGTATTCCACACCCGGGTCTACACTATACTTCGTGGAAGCATTTATATGATTATAATTGTCCGCCGGATTTCGGACTCCTATTTCCAAATAGCAAGTTTCACCCTTAAATTTTGATAATAAAAAATTTATAACCTCTGTTCTTTTGGGAGTTTTTTTGAGTTCTAACCTGGTTTTTTCTAGTGTGATTTTATGAATAGGGTCATTTACTACACGTTTCCCGTGTTTATTGTAGTTTTTTAATTTTTTGAAAATGTTCATAATAAGCGTATTATCTGTCAGGGTTGTATATCAAACTTGATTGATTACTCTTTTTTTGCAGTTCCTCGAGGTTGTTCTGTAATGTTGTATACCTTTCTAAAGCATCTTTCCCTATTTCCTGATCTGCCTTGTTCATCATATTATATAAATATTTTATTTGGCTTATCAACATGGGTTGCTGGTAAATGCCTTCCCTGGTATTTAGACTTTCCAGAATTACGCTGATTTGTTCTGCTTCTTTTGTTTTCCCATTCGCCTCCAATGTTTTCTTTTGTTCTTCCAGGTCTTCTGCCATAGACAAAGCTCTATTTAACAAGTCCAGGATATTTAATTGAAATCTAACTTGCTTTCCTATAATTTCTTCGGAGATTCCCGATTCCTCAACCCTTGGATCAACTTTTATTTCGAAGGTCTGTGCGAGTATTTTGTCATCAATGGTTAGTTTAATTGTATACATACCCGGTTTTACAATTGGACCGTTTTTATAGCGATCCTCCACTTTTTCACTCCATGGCCCTTTAGCCCTCATGTCCCATTTAAAACGATTATAGCCTTTTTGGGCCTTAAATTTGTCGGAAACCCTTACATCCAGGAATTCCGTGCTCATATCCCTTTTAACACTATCCTTTGAAAAGTTAGTGGTATCGCTCATAAAGGTATTCAGAATAACTTTCTTTTCGTCCAGAATTTCCAATTTGATTGGCTTGTTCACTTCTGATTTTAAATAATAATCAATATTGATTCCCGGAATAGGATACTTAGGGTTTTTACTGTTACGTGCACCAGACGGGGAACGATATCGAATGCCGTCATTTGGTTTGAACAAGACATGATTAGTAGTTTTATCTAAATTACCCTGTCTTAAAAGGTTCATATCTTCCAGGATCCAGAATCCTCGCCCCATAGTTGCCAAAACCAGATCACCCCTATGAATTTTCAAGTCGGTTACCGGTGTAGTCGGTAAGTTTTGTTGAAACGCCTGCCATGTTTTGCCATCATTTAGTGAAATAAAAATTCCATATTCTGTACCTGCAAATAATAAACCTTCCTTCACTGGATCTTCACGCACTACCCTTGTGGGATATTCTTGAGGGATGCCATTGTTACCGGTTGTAAGCAACTCCCAGGATTTACCATAATTATTGGTTTTATAGATATAAGAATTGCGATCACCGAGTTGATATCGCAGAACACAGATATAGGCTTTTGCAGGATCATGTTTTGAGGGTTCAACGGCATCTATACGTCCACCTGGAGGAAGATTTTTTGGTGTAACATTTTTCCATGTTTTACCTCCATTCCTGCTCATATGCACCGGACCATCATTGGCGCCTACCCAAAGCAGGCCTTTTTCAATAACAGATTCCTGTATGGCATAGATCGTACTATAGAACTCTTCACCGGTAATATCTCGTGTAATAGGACTCCCTGAAATTACCTGTTTGTCGGCTTCAAAAGCCGTAAGGTCAGGTGAAATAATTTTCCAGGATTTACCCTCGTCTGTGGTTTTGTGCACATACTGAGAGGTATGGTAAATGACATTTGGATTATGCGGAGAAACAAGAATAGGGGACACCCTTTGAAATCTGAATTTAAGATCTATTGGGTTGTGCCCATACATATTGGATGCTCCTACGTAAAAGGACTTTTCTGTTCCGGTTTTTTTATTATAAACCGTAAAACGACCTTTACAATTGGAGTAGACGATGTCAGGGTTTGTTGGATGAGGTACCGCAGGCCCTGTTTCACAGCCACCTGTATTTATAATATAACCAATTCCTGCTGCCTGAATACCATAAGGAGGCATACTTGGGACCGCTACTGTTGAATAGTTATCTTGCTGTCCACCATAAAGCCAGTAAGGATATTGGTTATCTACTTCAACCTGGTAAATTTCTGAAGTGGGCTGGTTGAATTGGGTGGACCAGCTCTTACCCCCATTATGGGTTACATTAGCCCCGCCGTCATTGGCTTGAATGAATAAATCCGTGTTTTCAGGGTTTATCCACATATCGTGATTATCTCCATGCGGAACAGTAAGGGAAACCCAGGTTTTACCTCTGTCTGAAGATTTCATGTAGTCTGTGGCCATACTATAAATAACATCCGGATTTTGCGGGTCTACTTTTATGTTTGTATAATAAAATGGCCTTGTACGTATCTTTTTATGATCAGATACTTGATTAAAAGCATTGCCGTTATCTTCGGAAATATATAGTCCGCCTTCCTTCTCAGGTGCTTCAACCAGGGCATAGAGCAAGCTGGGATCTGCCCGACAAACCTCAAGATCTATTTTGCCAATCAGCTTTGATGGAAGACCAGTTTCAAGTTTGCTCCAGTTTTTGCCTGCGTCAACAGATTTATAAATCCCGCCTTCTTCAGGTGTACCCCCACTAATTATTGTCCAGGGTTTACGTTCCGCTTTCCAGGCCGCTGCATAAATGATATTGGGGTTATTGGGCATCATCTCTATATCCGAGATTCCTGTATTGTCAGAAATAAACAGAATTTTGTCCCAAGTTTTACCCCCATCTGTAGTTTTATAAAGGCCTCGTTCAGAATTTGATTCAAACGCACGTCCAATAGCGGCCACATATACCGTATTTGGATCGTCTGGATGAATGCGCACAGCTCCTATCTGTCCAACTTCTGAAAGCCCTATTTCTTGCCATGTTTCTCCGGCATCTATAGATTTATACATGCCCATACCTTCAATAAGGTTGCTGCGTAAACCGTCAGATCCGGTTCCAATATAAACTATGTTTGGATCTTTTTGGGATACTGCGATACTTCCTATAGAAGGTGTTTTAAAAAAGCCATCGGAGACATTGGACCAGCTAGTCCCATAGTCATTGGATTTCCAAACACCACCTCCTGTTGCACCTAAATAGAAGGTGGAAGGTTGTGAAGTAATCCCGGCTACCGCCGTAACCCTACCACCTCGGTATGGACCCACATTGCGGTATTCCATTGAAGAAAAATCCTGGGCATGCAGGACACAAAAATTTGCTGATAACAAACCAAAAGTAAAGGCGAGAAATAATGGTCTTAAAATATTCATTTACTAAAATTGAGCTCTAAAAAAGTATGGGATAATAATTTAAAGACCGGAAAGATAAATTCCTTTGATCATTTTTCCTACTACTTTTGATGATTATAAGCACATAATTTTTCAATCCATCAGATCAATAAAACATTTTAAATACATGTGCTTATACAACCCGATTTTAAGAAGGGAACCTTTTTTTAATGAATTTAATTTGTCCATTGTGATTGGATTCATGTTCACAAACATGAAACCATTTACAGTAATTATTGGTGGGTTGTTCCTGGAAAAATGGCTCGGACTTGTTAAGCCATTCATCATTTCTTTGGGCAAATTCTTCCTTGGTAACTTCTCTTACCTCATTCAATTTAGAGATATAATACTCTATTTCATTGCCTTTAATCTGATCTCGACCTTTTTTACCCAATCCCATGGGTACATCCCATTCCTTTTTTATTTCCTCACTCCAGCTACCCCAGGCCAACTCTTCAAAGGTGTTTAATTGATAATACTTTTCAGTAGCGGCCAGGTGCAGTAACATTGCACCAATAGAATTTGATTGGTCATCAATTTGATAATCCAGTTGTTCCACGGTTAAATCTTTAACACTATAAATCAACCATGTCCGCATCATGGTCATGGTAGACAAAAGCGTGCCTATCTGGGGAGCATAACCTTCTTTGGGACCAATAATATAAAGCCCTTCAGTGTTGGTATTTGATCTTTCATGTGCCAGACTCAATAAAGGACTTGAGATAAGTCCTGCGGTTAGGATAGTAGACCCTTTAATGAATTTTCTCCTGTTCGTTTGGTCATTGTTGATTTTCATAGTACTAAGAAATTAAGTTGATTTATTGGATAGGTAGGGGGATTATTGATCTGAATTCTCCTTTTGTTCATTCTTTTTTGATACAGCACCAATTGCAATACCGGCACCGATCTGGTTTTTATGTTTCATAGATTGATGTTTATAGTTGGCTGAACTAAACTTTAATAAATGACTTATAAGATACTAAATTCCTGATGATACAGGTTCGAATAATTCAAAATAGGAAGTTAAGCTTCTGTACGCTCTAATTCGAGCCTATACTTTTTTAAAGCCAACAATGAGAAATAGCGTTTGTAATTCCTGTAGGAAACCATTGTTGTCTTATAAAATAACCCGGTTATAGGTTGAACGGGCCAGTCGCCATCTTCCTGTTGCTGATCAATAAGCCAATTTATCGCTTTTAATAGTCTGGGGTCTTTGGCATAACCCCCATTTAATAATGCGAGTATGCTCCAGGCTGTCTGATCTACCACACTTGCCCTGGCTTGGATGTAATGTCTTGCCAGGGCGGTCTCCTGTGCTTCACCCCAACCGCCATCTTCTTTTTGTTTAGACCAAAGGTAGGTACAAGCATTCTGTATTGCCTTATGATCTTTGGGCAACCCATACATGGTCAGCCCTTCAAGAACAAAACAAATGCCATAGGTAAAACAGAGGCCCCAAAGGGCTTCCCAGCTTCCGTCTTTGTATTGCGAATTCAGCAAGTATTTTACCGCCCGTTCCATTGCTTTTTCCATTTCTATTGTGAACAAATGGGGCCGGCTTTGTTTTATTCGCATAAAACATTGAATAATACTGGCTGTGCATTCTACATAGGAATGGTCAACCATAATATCAACAAATACATTTGCTGCGTTGAACCACTCCAGTTTAGGGCTCCCAATGGCTTTGTCCACGCTGGTCCACCCACCATCATCTCCCTGAAGTAGCATAATAAAATCAATAGCCATTATAATTCTTTCATCAGATAGTATTTCGTCTCCCAAGCCCTCAGTTTCCAAAAGGGCTTTAACAGCCTCAGCCGTGCAATCAGATACTACCCAGCCATTATCCAGGTAACTGAAAGTCCAACCACCTGCTCGGGGTAGGCGATGGTATTTAAAAGGATCTTTGAGTTCTTTCATGACCTGGTTATCCATCAGAAATTTACGGGTCCTTAGGGTTATTGGATTTAACAATGGATCAGTACAATCCTTACCTATAGCCTGTAAAAAGAACCCATTATCCCAGGTATAGGTATTCGTAAATCCCTGCATTAATATTTCATCTTCACTCTCCCATAGGTATAAAGGAAGTTTTTCCCATGATTTATCCAATTTCTCCTGTTCTCCCCTAAAATGGTACACCAAAGTATTGTAAACGGCATTAACAGGAGCTTGCCTTATAAACGAAGAATTTTCATCTTCATATTCAATATGTTCATATACCAATGCAAGCGCCTTCTTTTTAATGAATTTGGGAATGATAGGATCTATTCTTTTTATCCACCACATTGAAATTTTGAATATTCGCGTTTCGGGGAAGATATTATCCGTATCTGCAAATGTTCCTCTGTGCTTGGCAAAGTTTATCTTTTCGTAATCTTCCTTGTATAATTCCTTTCTTAGTTGCAGAATTAGTTCATCCGGTTCAATTTTAAGGCGCTCCCTGTAGAAGTAGCACATAGGCAAATAGATAATCCTTACATAGCCCGAGATTTTTCTAGGGTGAAAGGGAAACCAGCTGGGAAGTATATAAAGTTCCGGAGGTACCGGGGCAACCCCCTTATAGGAATACAAATTTAAAAATGAAAGGATAAATTTACACCAACTTGCCGCATACAGGGGTCCGCCTTTTTCATGTATCCAATTCAAAGCATTTTTTAATTCAGTCTCTGTAGCTGAATGACCCAAAAAACGCAAGGCCACATAATTTATTACACTGGTAAAAATTGTGCCTACCTTGGATTCCTGATGCATTCCAAAACTTCCATCAGGCAATTGATGCCTGAGGATATAATTACTCATTTTAGTTCTTGTTGCGGTGCTCATGGGCTGCCCGCATATTCTCATAGCAAAAATGTACAGGGGTAATAGGAAAAATGGGCCATCATAGGGAACTGGCCAGGTTCCTTCCGGGGTTTGATTAGCCGCCATCCACTTATAAACTTTACGAATAGCTTGCTCTATTTTATGCTTTGGGTTGGTCATTAATGAAAAACAAATTATAATTTACGGCAATTAATTTAGTGGCCCATGATTAAGCTAATAATAAACTATATAGCAGATATTAATTCCATTGCAAATATAATTCAATTTAGTTTTTAGTTCTGTTTTTTACAGGTTTGTATACACCTGCTAAGGAATAAAAAACAATAGATTTTTTTCAAGTTTATCTTTAATGCAATACCTTTGTCTCATTAGCTTATACATTGTATAAGCTGTTTTCATGAAAGCTAAGGTGCAATCAGGGAAAACAGCCATAACTAAATGTAATGATATTTAGAAAAGACAAATGGTAAACAATAGAACAAACAAGGATATTGATGTACTGATTGTTGGTGCAGGTATCGCCGGTGCTTCGTTGGCCGCTAATTTGGCCAAAACGGGAAAGAACATTGTTGTAGTTGAAAGAGATTTGAGCGAAAGAGATGTTATCATCGGTGAATTGTTACAGCCAGGTGGGGTACAGAAGCTAGAAGAGATGGGTTTTTCATCATTTATAAACGATATTGATGCACAGCCTGTTTATGGCTATGATATTATTTATGAAGAACGTGATTATGTTATACCCTATCCAAATAAGAATGGCGAACCTTGCGGATATGGATTTAGAAATGGGGCTTTTTTACAGAATATACGGAAGCACATATTGGCACAGCCCAATATAAGAGTTATTGAAGGGACGGTTACCGAGCTAATTGAAGCAAATGAAGCCATTACTGGTGTAAGATATAAACTCAAAGGGGCTACTGATGAAGAATCTCTTTATGCGCATCTTACTATTGTTACTGATGGCCCTTTATCCATCTTTCGTGAGAAATTATCTAAACCGGTTAAACAAGTAAATGGCTTTTTTCTTGGACTTTTAATGAAAGATTGTGAGATGCCTTTTGCAAATCACGGACATCTTGTAATGGGTGATCATCCACCAATGGTTATATATCCTGTTACTTCTACATCCTGGAGGGTTCTTATAGATTTTAAAGGAGAAAAACCTCCAAGGTTGGGTAAGGATATCAGACAATCACTATTGGAAAAGTTTGAAAATGCCATACCTCAAAGCGCAAGGCCTGCTTTTGTAGCTGCCGTTGAAAAAGGAAAATTCAAAACGTTCCCGAACCATAGACTACCTGCAAGCCCGGTAAATAAGGCCGGTGCAGTACTTCTGGGGGATGCACTAAATATGAGACACCCTTTGACTGGGGGAGGAATGACCGCAGCTTTCAACGATGTTTTAAGGCTGAGTAATAATCTCGAAAAGGTCAAGGATTTTAGTAATAAAAGGCAGCTTACTAAAGCCATCAAAAACTTCTACGAGAAACGTCATCTTGGAACACAAACAACAAATATTTTGGCTGATGGCCTTTATGGGGTAGTTTATAATGCCGATTTAAGAAATGCTTTCTTTGAATATGTGAGCAGAGGGGATAAGTATGCCGAGGAAACCTGCTCTATTCTTGCGGGACTTAACAAAGACAAGAAATTATTACTGAATCACTTTATTGGGATGGCCAGATATGGGACCCAATTAAAGATAAGTTCAGAAAAGAAAAGTGTTGTTGTAACTGAATCTATTACTATGGTAAAAGATGCAGTTGGTATTATTACCCCACTACTTCTTTCCGAAAAACCGGATCCGGGAAATAAATTAATGCTGGAGGCATTGAACCGGATAGTGTAAAAAAGGCTATTCTGAAATTATTAAGGCGAGTAAACATCTATTTCGGTTCTTACTTGTAGTAATAATATGAGTGACTCAGATGTTTGCTTATACTAGTAATTTATTAATTACAGTGTAGTCTTTAAAATAGCTTATGAAATCCTTATATAGTTTTATAATTATAGTCTTCAGAACTTTGATAAAATGGAGAAAGTATAAACCTCTGAGTAAATATCCTTTTGGACATTTTTATACCCCGATTGTGTCAAAGGCAGAAATTATTGAATTTGAAAACCAAATTTGGGAAGAAGCTAATCAGCATAATATCTCAGGGATAAATTTGAATCTTGACCAACAATTATTTTTATTAGAGGAATTTGTCCAATATTATCCTGAAATGCCCTTTGGAGCAGAAAAAACAGGTAGTCAAAGATATTGTTTCAATAACGGAGCCTATTCGTATACAGATGGGATAGTCCTTTATTCATTTATACGGCATTTTAAACCTAAAAGAATTATTGAAATTGGTTCAGGACATTCATCGGCTGTAATGTTAGATACCAGGGAGACATTTGTAAATGATATTAAACTCACATTTATTGAGCCTTATCCAAAATATCTTAATAGAATTATTAAAGATAATGACAGACTTAATTGTGAAGTCCTGGAAAAAAAAGTTCAGAATGTTCAATTGAATAAGTTTCAGGAACTGGAACATGATGATTTTCTATTTATTGATAGCAGCCATGTATCAAAAACAGGAAGTGATGTAAATTACGAGATATTTAAAATATTACCTGCTTTAAATCCGGGTGTAATTATTCATTTTCATGATATCTTCTACCCTTTTGAATACCCTAAAAGCTGGGTGTCTGAAGGACGGAACTGGAATGAAAACTATTTGCTTAGAGCATTTTTAAGTTATAATGATCAATTTGAAATAATACTCTTTTCACACTATATGCATCAACATCATAAAGATGCATTCAAGCAGATGCCGCTTACCTATAAAAATACCGGAGGTAATCTATGGATTAGGAAGAAGTAACGCTTTAATCCTAATGCTTATTGGTATCAATTAATTCATGGTGCAGTTCATTGTGCTATTAGTCAGCGCTAAATTTTAGGACTCCGGATTGGGAAGATTAACCCCTTTCAAAAGTATTGTGACTCCCATCAAAGCCAACCAAATAACTTTTACATGAAAAATTGGTTTGTAAATTTCAAAATTATCGGGTATTCCCATGATAATTGCCATAGCTGCCAGACCCAAAACCACAGTAAACCATCCCAACAACGGATTGAAAATTTTCCACTTCACAAAGCCAAAGCCCAGTAATACCAGACCAACGCCCGAAAAGATTCGTCCAAACCTTACAAAACAGGTAACATATTGGTTGGTATAAAGGATATTATCCATGAATTGTTGAATTTCCGCAGCTGACTTACCCATGGTTTGTCCAACACCCCAGGCCCCGAAGTTATAGTAAAATGCCGAAGCAATAGCAAGGGTCATAGTGCCAATAACTACCATTCCAGCACCTGGCACGAGCATAACCCTGTAGGGCGCTTTCGCTGTTATTGAAGCAAGGGAAAATATGGCTATTGCCATGGTAACCCAGCCAAAAATATGAAACCGGAACATCCATATCCAATACCACAGATCTTCGCCAATGGCAGTAAAATCTGAAGCGACTATATATTCTCCTATATGATGAGGTGAAAGTGCCCATCCACCCCATAATAATATGGCTGCAAAAATAAATACCCAACCCGTAAATTTGGTTTCAAAATCTTTTTTCATAATCCAAAATTTCTAAAATTAATAATACATAAAATTACTTAAAACCTAAAATTTTAAGCGCTTAATTTATGAATTTATTTAATCGTTAAGCGCTCTGTTCTTTGCTATAGTTCGAAACTATTTTTAAATCGGGCAATATGGTACCCTTTTGATATCACCAATTTAGACTCTTTACTTTCAGGATTGAGCATTGGATTTGTATGGTTCATATGAATAAACCAAACTTTATTTTTTTCCTGAACCATCAGACTATCAAAAAGTTCCATACTCTCTAATACCGTCGGGTGTGGAATTTCAGAAATATCCCTATTGTCAATTTCAGCTTCACTGAAAAATCCGGCATCGAGAAAGGCATAGTCAACTTTTTTTATCTCATCCACTATACTGGACTCCCATTTATACCATTTATCAATATCAGGAATAAAGAGAGCCGTTTTCTCCGGACCTATTATCTTATATCCCACAGTTTCTGAATATTCATCCCTATGAGGTACAAGAAAAGGGATGACCTTTAAGTTTGAAGTTAATGCAATCTCTTTTTTATTTTCCAGCGTTTTCAGATTAATATTTTTATTCCCGACAAGCTGACTCCAGGGACCGTTGTTCCTTAAGTAGGAATCCATTTCTGGCATGGCATGTACAGCAATATTTGTAGCTCCCATCGCCTCGGTTCCAAAATACATCAGGCCGGTATAATGGCCAATATGTGCATGGGTCAGGAAGATGCCATCAACGGTCTCACTTGTGTTGTCTGGCAGGTAATCCTTCAATACCTTTAATTGTTCAGGCATATCAGGGGTAGCATCGAACAGGTACTTCCTGTTATTTTTCGGATCAACAACTCCCAGAGACACAACTTTTCTGTTCTTATCAGGATTTTGGAATAGCCTGCGACAGCATTCTTTTTTACAGGCAATATGAGGGGAACCCGCGTCCTGGACATTGCCAAGTACTATCAATGAAGTTTGAGTTTTATTAAATTGTTCCAATTCGCCGGTATTTGTTTTTTTATCCGGGGCGGGATTGCAGGCGAAGGTGAAGACCAATAAGAAGAGTATCACATTTTTCATTTCGTCCTATTTTGGGCCCACTCTGTCCAGGAACCGTCATAAACGGATTTTTTATTATCAACTACCAGTTCACTTGCAAGTAAGATAATACAGGCGGTGATTCCCGAGCCACAACTGAAAACCAATGACTTTTCTTCGATATTCAAAGTATTAAATAGCTCTACAAGATCTTCCTTGGGTTTAAATTTTCCATTTTTCAGGACAGCAGTATAAGGCAAATTAATTGAGCCGGGGATATGGCCACTTGGAAGTCCTTCTCTTGGTTCCGGAGCTATTCCTTCAAATCTGCCCGCCGAACGTGCATCAATTAAGACGGACTCTTGAAGTGAAATATTGGACGATATAAAATTATAGTCTTTCAACATTTCAGGATTAAATTTTGATTGAAAATCACCCGGTAGAACGTTATTTCCCTTTTCACTTACAGACGTATAACCAAGTCGTATCCATTCTGGCAAGCCACCATTAAGTACGGCGACATTTTGGTGCCCCATGGTTTTAAACATCCACCATACCCTGGGACTTAAATAGATCCCCAGGTTGTCATAAACTACAATTTTGCTGGACCTGTTAATCCCCAATTTTCTACAGTTTTTTTCAAATTGCTCTGCACTTGGGAAAGTGTTAGGAAGCTCATTGGATGTATCCCTGAACTCATTATTCAGATCAAAATGCCTGGCGCCCTTTATCCGGGTATTATTAAAATCACCGCTAGCTGTTTTTTGACTTGCATCCAAAATAATTAAATCAGGATCATTCAAATGATTAAATAACCAGGTAGCAGAAACAATTGGTTCAATCATGAATTCAAGTTTTTATATGCCATTTTGCTGATGCCTGACCATAGGTTTTTGTTGTTATTCCTATTTATAGGCTGGAATAAATTTTTCCAAAACCGCTTTCTTAATTAAACGGGGTGGTAATAATCCCTGGCCTAGTACAAAATCATGAAAAGCTAGCTGATTAAATTTTTCCCCAAGAACCAATTCAGTTTCTGCTCTGAGTTCCATCAATCTTAGATATCCATTGAAATAGGAAGTAGCCTGACCAGGAGCCCTGAACCGATATCGTTCCAGTTCAGATCTTACCAGAGCTTCGGAAAGCCCTATCTCGTGACTTAAAATGAACCTTGCTTCCCCGGTTGTAATGGTGCCCAAATTCAAACCAGGATCCAAAAAAGCTCGGCCAGACCGCACCAATCTGCTCCAAAGCGTCATAAATTGTCCTTCAAGGGGTAGATAGGGTTGTATTATTTCTTCTGCATATAAGGCCCAACCTTCGATATTTACACTATTTGCAGCAAAAATTACCCGAGCCTGAGAAACACCTCTTTCTACCATTGCTGTGAACTGTAATTCGTGGCCGGGACGACCTTCATGCGCTGTCAGGGGCCAGGAAGCGGCCAAATGCGTAAAATCATCAATTTGCAGCGAAGTTCCATCAGAGCCTCCGGTAGCTTTTAATGGTAATACAAACTCGCCATATTCACCGGTATTCCCTATAAGACGGGGCGGACTCATAAAGGGGGCAGGAGCAGCAGCACTTTCGGCAGGAGAAGCCAACCGAATTACCATTTCCCGATCAGGTAAAGTCAATATTTGACGATCCTTTATTATATCCTCAATCTCTTTGATCTGTTGCCTGTATACCGTTAATATGTTTGCACTGTCTAGTTGATCTTTTTTCAAAGAGCGAAGAACATCCCTGTAATCATTTGAAGGATACTTGTTTTTATCAGCGATAATCTTACCCAGGACCTGCAATTGGGTCTGCAATTCTTTAAAGGCAACCATGGCTCGCTGTTGCAATTCCCCTATAGGCATATCAACCCCATATTCCTTTAGGTTGAAGGAATAGATGTCTAATGGAAGTTTAAAGTCTGTTCGTGTGTTCGGTAAAACTTTCTCCCTGATATAAGCGTGATAACTCTGCAATTGCGCGACTAATTTTTTATAATCTTTCTGAAATCCTTTGATCCCGTATTTTATAAAAAGTTCTTCTATTTCCTCAATGTACTCATTGCTGGTTTTTAAATCGCGTTCAACCTCTTCTCGGAAGGGGGCAATCCTATCTTTATTTTCTTTCCACTCCCTCTCCATTTCTTCCCGTGCCAGCGTTGTCAAAGGCTCATAGCCTTTTTCGCTTCCTACATATTTTTTTAAACGCGCCAAAGCGGCCTGTCTGCGCTCTTCCGGGATACGGTCTTCCAATAAACCGCGAATACCCCTGTAAACGATGCTAGCCGTATTGTAATAGGGCAGGAGATAGGTATCTTCCAGATTTATTTCTGCTATCTCGTTCTCGGTACTTTCTATTAAGATGAGCAAATCTTGTTTAACAAGTTCTTCCTTTACCTGAGGCAGTTCAGCCTTCAGGTATTCATTAACCGTATTCAAATCATTGAGAGCCCTTTCATTAAAGCCTTCGGATAAATCGGAGATTTGATCGTCCAATCCATCTATCCCTAGTCTTGCAGCAGATTCCGGACTATGTTTTGCAATTACATCAAGAAGTCTTGCGGTATATTGATTACTTTGTGTTATCCATTCAGGAGTTTCCTGGGTAAAGCTGTTTTGCAGATTGAGGATACAAAAAAGAAAGACCAGGCCTAAAACTTTGAAATAATGGTTTTGAGTGCAGTTTGTCATATGAATCTTGCTTTAGGGGGTAAGGTTTTTAATGACCTTAATAAGCTTTTCCTGTACTTCCTCAGCCAGACTTCCGAGGGTATTATTTTTAACAGTGCTCATGGAAGCAATTGGGTCTACCGCAGCTACTTCAACATCACCATTTTCATGCTCTTCAACTATTACATTGCAAGGCAGGAAAACACCAATTTTATCTTCGCTTAGAAGCGCCTTGTGGGCAAAATGAGGATTACAGGCCCCTAAAATCTTGTATTTCTTGAAATCAACATCTATTTTGTTTTTTAATGTTTCTTTCACATCGATTTCGGTGAGTACTCCAAATCCTTCTTTTTTTAGTTCTGCCGTAACCAGTTCGATGGCTTCTTCAAAGCTTGTTCCTTTTAATAAGGCATTAAAATAATAACTCATGGTTTAAATAGGTTTAACTCGTAAGTAATTACAAAGTTGATTTTATTATTAATTATCTTCAAAATGTATTAGGGTAGAAATATACTTAATTAATACGAATAAAGGAATGAGATAACCCCCCACGAAAGTTTAAACGGTTTTGATTCCCTTATTGCCATCAAAATTATGCTATTCAATAGGTTTAGTGGTCACTGATTACGCCTTGCTGCTTATTCTTCAGGGACTTCAATATTCTCATCCCAAATGTATTTCCCGAACCATTTCCAATTGTGCCATGTAGCGGCAAGCCTCTCTTTTGGTTTATTTATTCCATGTCCAAAACCTTTATATATAATTAATTCTGTTTCAATCCCTTTATCCTGGAGGCCCTGAAACAATTCATATGCATTTGCTACCGGAACTCTTTTATCAAATTCACCATGCTGGATCAATGTTGGCGTGGCGGCCTTATTGATATTAGTCATTGGGGATGTTTTCTCATAGACTTCTTTGTCACTCCAGGGGGTTCCTTTTAAATATTGCCTGGTAAAGGGATGTATGTCGGTATTTACGTAATAGGTCATCCAGTTTGAAATTCCTGCACCTACCGATATAGCTTTAAATTTAGTTGAGTTTGTGGTTAAAAAAGCAGAAATGTAGCCGCCCTGGCTCCAGCCCATGGCACCTACTTTATTACTGTCAATGATTCCTTTGTCTTCCAGTGCTGAAACTCCGGATAATACGTCCCATGCGTCTCCAACCCCTAAATTCTTGACATTTAATGAGCGGAAGCTTTCGCCGTAACCCGCAGAACCCCTGTAATTAGGTCGTAAAATAAGCGCTCCTTTATTAAGCCATTGCACCATGGGATAAACATACGATGGGATAGGGCCTGGGGTAGAAATACCTGTGGGGCCTCCATGAATGATAACAAGGAGCGGATATTTTTTGGTGGAATCATAATTTTGCGGTTTGTGTAAAATACCTTCTATAGTAGAGCCATCCTCACTTTTCCAGGATATGACCTCACTATTGGCTACTAACCAATTATTGATTTGAGCAGTTGATCGGGTAATTTGTCTTGAATCTCTTTGTGGGTAATCACTTTTGTAGATTTCTGTAAGGTCATTATCATTAGAGGCTGCGTACGCCATTTTTTTACCATCTTTAGAAAAAGAGTAATTCCAGATCCTCTCAGCGCTGAGTGCTAATTTTTTTACCTTTCCATTTTCAGGGTTTATTTTAATGACCGGGCGAAGTGTTTTTTGCCAGGCAATTCCAAATATTCCATTTACAGTCCACTTTAAACGATAGATATTTTCATCAAAATCTGCTGCCAACTGATTGTTTTCAGTACCATCCGAATTAATTCTGAATAGTTTACCATTTGTATAATAGTTGGAAGTACTGTCGTTGAGGTTGGTTTGATACAGAATTGAATTTCCATCCGGGGACCAGTCTACAAGGCCATCATAACTTGGGTTATTGACAAGGATTTTATGAGATTTGGAATCCATATCATAAATAGAAATATCAGCCTTAAAAAAACTGTTTATTAAAGGGTCCGGCTGATGTTCAATGGCTATTTTTTTTCCATCAGGCGACCATTTAAAACTATTAACGGAAAATGCGACACTATCGAGTAATAATTTAGCTTCAAGATTTTTGGTGTAAATAGAATCTTTTAACTGATCAGGCAAGGGCATTTGACTTAATTGACTCGGTTTAAAATCTGCTACCCATATTTGACTCAATTTAAACTCCTCATCTTCCACTGCAAAGCCACCAAATTTTTCTTTACGTTTTTTATCTTCTTCGGATTTGTCTTCTGCCTGAAGAAATGCAATCTTACTTCCTTCTGGAGACCATTCAAAATTATTAATATCATTTTCTGTATGGGTTACCTGAAATGCCTCTCCACCAACCACACTAATAACCTGTATTTGTGTTTTTTCACCGCGTTTGGATAGAAAAGCGATCCATTTACCGTCCGGAGACCATTTTGGACTGCTACTACTGCCGTTGAGGTTATTGGTTAGCTGAAATGGTGTCTGGGAATCCCTGGAAAGCCATAATTCCCTGTCATATTTGTTTTCCTTCCAATCTGTGGCTCGGGATTCAAATACAATATGGTTTCCATCGGGCGAAATCACGGCATTAAAAACAGATCTTAAAGAAATGACATCCTCAAAAGAAGGGGATATAGGATTCTGGGCATTTAAAAAACCTAGAAAGGAGAGGGCTAGGGTAATCAGAAAGGTGTTTTTCATAATTTATATCAAGGTGATTTTACTAGTTTTATGGTTCGCGCAAAAGCAAACCATCATTTTAATGATTTCCATTCTTCCCATGAAATTTCTCTTCCGGGATAAGCAACTTTTTTAAAGGGCCAGTCTTCTTTAATCCAGTCTTTAACTAAACTATAAAGGATTGCATCCAATCCTTGATCAAGCATACTAGATCTAACCCACATACTTATTGTGGCATCATAATCACCTTTTGTAGTAGGGTTTATATAAAGACACCCAAGTACTTTGCTTTCATCTATAGATACTACGGTATATGCAAAAGAACTTCGCATTTGAAATTCTTTCTGATGCCATCCCAAATCAATTAAATCTTGTTCAAAAGTCAAGTCTTTGGCAGGCCAGCTAGATAAAGGATACATTTTTTGCAAATGATCGATACTGGTCATCACCGCATCATAGTCTTTAACTACATCATTCACAGTTAACATGCGTATACGCAGGTGCTGGTTCTGCAGTGTATCAGGAACCTTAAAGTCTTTAGGTACAAATGGTTTATTTTGTGAAAACATGTTAAAGGAGAAAAGTAGTATTACAGAACAATTGATTAAAAATATTTTTTTCATTATAATTTTGGATTGAATTCATAGATTATTTTTTCAAACCGACTTTTTTTTCGAAAATGATTTACTTTTTTTGAATTTTAGAAAAGAGGAAATTTAAAAAGGTGGTCAAAAAGAATGACCACCTTTGATTGTAACTATGTTATTGATTTATTCTTCCTCCTCAAGTTGAGCAGCGAGGCCATGTACATCAAAATAGTCGGATGATTGTACAATCTTCCCGTCATCATTGACCGAAGTAAGATTAAAAAATTTGACGCCTATCTCTTTTCCGCTTTCCGTATGGGTGGCGGTCCATGTACCGTATACCCGTATTACGCTAGCGCTGGCGTTTGCATTTGCTGCCGGGAATACAGAGCCGGACCAATAGCCATTGGCTGTGGAATCGGGCATAACAATACCTTCTGTATATTTAATATTGTCAAAGCCATCATGATAGCCTTTTAAGGCTTCAACCAGCTCTCCTTTACCTAACCATTGGTTTCCGTTATAAGCAGGAGGGCTCCATTTCATATCATCGGCGAGCAGGGCACTTTGAGCCTCAATATCTTCGTCGCTGTGCGCCTGAAAAAAAGCACGGATTACAGCTACTTTCTCATCAAAGTCCGCAGAATCAGGAGCTTCCGTTTCCTCCATAACCATCTCCGTTTCTTTTTCTTTTTCTTTGCAGCCGAAAAGGGTTATAACAGTTAGCATTAGCAGTCCAAAAATTTTTGTTTTCATTATTGTTTTATTTAAAGGTTAGTATTGCCGGGGGAGTGATGAACAAGATACAAATTTTTCAGCGATACCTCTTTTTCCGGAAGTACAGGAATTCGAAGAACCCTGGACACATGAGATAAAATGAGGAAATGAAACCTATTAATGCAAGGTAGTTCAGCTCAGGTTAAGCCGAAAACAAGGTTTAATCTATGGTTTGGATATGTTTTATTTGCTCTCCTTTATTCTTACGTAAATCAAAGTTACTGTAAAAGAACAGCCGTATGGTATGGTTCAGGTTATAATCTGTACCGTTGGCTAATTGCTGGTAGACCAACATGTAACCGCAGTCAAAACTCCAGGTCTTGCTGAGCTTTTGTTTAATCCCAATAGTAAAGCGGTTTTGATCAAAAGTGTTAAAAACGACTTCTTTACCAAAATTCAGGTGTACTTCATTGGCAACCAAAAAAGAAGTTTCCCCACCTTTTTTAAATGGCACAGCTATGCTCAAAAGAAAGCGGATGCGATTAATGTAAAAATCGTCTTGCAAAGATACCCCCTCCTCTACATTGTTAAAAAAACGCTGTTCGGTACGTATCCTAAACAAGCCCCCAAAAGTAGGGTAGGTGTCGGCCAGGATTAGTTCCTGGTATATTCTGTTTTCGTTTAGGTATAGCGTCCAGTTTTCATCTTTTGCCAACCAAAGGTGGGCATAGCCGCCGGAGAGTTTTATATTGTCATTAAAGTTATAGCGACCTCCGAAACGGATAAAATTAAAACTCGGATCATTAGCAAAATTACTGCGCCGCATGTGTATATCGGCCAGGCCTGACCAGTGTTTTGTGAATTGGAAAACACTATTTAGCGAAATCCATGTTTGTACCTGCTCATTAATATTCTTGGAAGGTAATTCTTCTTCAGTTTGTGCCTGAAGCCAATAGGGTAGGAAGAAGAAAATTAGGATAAAAGTTTTAATCCACTTGTAGGTCACAAAGCCTGTTTTATGCAAAGATATCCTATCGAAACGTTACATTAAAAGGGAAATACCCCTTTTCAACCTTCCGGCTCAATTCTACATAACAGCAAAAAGTTAAATTGGGAATCCCTAAATCACTATGTATTAGTTTCTAAGCGATACTTACTATGATTTTCCCTTCATGTTTCCCTTCACCAAAATAGTGCATTACATCAGGAACTTCACTTAGCTTATAAGGTCCATCTATGATCGGTTTAATTTTACCTTCAGCGAAAAGTTGGTTTATATAATCCAAATCTTTATTGGGTTTTAAGGCAACCATATGTACACTCTTGGTACTAATAAGAGAAATCAGGGGTTTTAGAATTATAAGTAGAAAAATTTGGTTCAGATACCCGCCAACGCTAACATAATTTCCATTTGGTTTTAATACCTTCAGATATCTGTAAGTTGGCCGGGTGGTCTTGGCATCCAGGATGAGGTCATACTGCTCTTTCTTTTTTGTGAAGTCCTCTTTCTTATAATCTACAATATGATCAAAACCAAGCTTCTTCATCATCTTTAATTTGTTGCCGGTATCTACCCCGGTTACTTCCGCATTGTATAACTTTGCGATTTGTAAACCAAAAGTGCCCATGCCGCCTCCCGCGCCATTAATCAGGACCCTCATACCTTTTTCTATTTTACCAATATCAACCAGTCCTTGCACCGCCAACATTGCCGCATGTGATATGGCCGCGGCTTCTTCAAAGCTCATTTCAGGAGGTTTATGAACCAGGGCTTTTTCATCAATGCAGACGTATTCTGCAAAGCTACCGAAGCCATATTCAGAGATATCACCATAAACTGCATCCCCAGGCTCAAAAGATTTTACATTTGCACCGACAGCTTCAATAGTGCCCGCCAATTCCATCCCGGGAATTTGATGTTTGGGTTTTAAAAGGCCGAAGAGTAAACGATACATATAAGGTTTCCCTCTAATCATACTCCAGTCGTAGTCATTAATTGCAGTGGCGCGTATTCTCACCAAAACTTCATTCGCTTTTGGTGTTGGCTTAGCGATCTTCTTAAGCCGAAGTACCTCCGGGGAACCATATTTTGTAAATACGAATGCTTTCATAGGATTGCCAAATTAAGTTGCTTCTGAATTCGATCTTCTAATTAAAGCATATGTGATACTAATATGCGCAAGATAATAAGTTGGTAAAATCATGAAATCTAGTTTACTGTATTTTAAGAATTCTGCAAGGGCAATAATTGTATCCGAAAATACAATTAGAAAAATCCCAAATATAAAAGCCCATTTAAATACTGTATCTCCTTTAATTCCGACAGATGTGCCAAAGGTAAGGCATGAAATCAGTAGATAAACAAGTGCGGCATATCGCAAAATTTGGTCGTCAATGGAAGGAACTAATAAAAGAAAGAAAAACAATAAATAGGCTATTAGAATTGACAGCGTGAACCTCCATTTTATTTTTCCATTTAGAAGGGCAAACCCCAGATATCCCAAGTGGGCAAGAAAGAACAATGCAATACCTTTGCTAAACATCATGCTATCACCCTGTTTATTAGACATAAACCAGTCTCCGGCAATTGAAAACAAAAAAGCACCCATAATTAGCCAGGTATCATTGGGTTGTTTTGACTTTCTGAAATTGAGCATTAAGATGATAAGAATCCCAATCCCGGCCGATCCCGATTTATACAGAAATTCTGAAGTGTGCAAAGCTATGACGGCCGATATTACGGAAAAAAGTAACAGAAAATATACCCAGTTTTTTTCAAACCAATTAGCTTTCATTTTAAGTATTTGTACAAAATTAACTCATCGATATTTTTAAGTTTATTCTTTTGTGATAATCATTTATTAAGAATCAGCAAGCATTGTTTTCCAAAAATACCTGCTACACCGGCGGCTAAACCACCAATAATACCAGTTATTAATATTAAAAGAAATGTACTGCCGCCAAAAGGAAATAGCACCGCTATTTTTTTGGCTAAAATATAGTCGTTGCCGCTAGCCAGTAAGAATGAATATGCCATCCAAAATGCAGTGACAGCTAAAAAAGGAACCAAGAAAACGGCTGCATTTCTTAAAGAAAATAGTATTGCGGTTATAAATGCAGCCAGCATCACTGACCACCAGGGCAGAAAAAAAGAAAAGATAAAGGCAACAACAATTGTGGCTAGAAAATTCAGGATTTTCAATTTCATTTAGTTCGGGATTAAAGTTTGAGTAGCCATTACAGCTTCCGTTTTAATGGCAGACTGCATAAAGTTTAGACTATGATAGTTACCTGCTGCCCAATCGTCGATAAAATTATCGTAATATTTGCTCCCGGGGTTACCGGACTGGCCTCCGGGATAAATCCCAAGTGCAGTTGGTGGTGAGCTCATCTCAACAATCATTCGCCAGGAAGGACCATGATTTTTTTTGGTAGCGTTAACAATATTTCCGCCCCCTCCAATAGGTAAATTAAATCTTGAAAAAGCGGGTAATCCCTGTAGTAAATGACCAACGTAGGTGCTTTTGTAAGCATTCCAGTTGTAATCTCCATTTTCAGTTTTCCATTTTATTAAGGATTTGGCTGCTTTTTTGAAGCTGATTAAAAATAGATCTTCAGCAGTTTCAATTTCAGGTGTATCAACTATGTCCATAAATTCATTGTCGCCTTCAGTTTTAAGCAAGTGAATGGTTTGATAGGTAAAAGGTCTATCCAATGCAATATTTTCAATATCGAATTCATCCCAAACCAGATCATTTAAATGCTTCCACCAACTACTCCAAATACTTGGCCCCAGCTCGTCTATATTGTTGTTAAATTCCCATTTTTTAATTTGATTAAAGATGCTAAGCTCTTCTTCTGTTAGCCCCGCTGTAGCTATACTTTCAAAAATATAGGGCAGGAGTTCCGCGGCCTTAAGGTTGTAATTATTGTTGTGTAAATCCTTAAAATCCTGGATATTAAAAGTATCCCTGGAATTAAAAAAGTTATTGATAACCCGGTTTCGGTAGGTTTCATAACCGTCGTTAAACACATAGAAGGGGTAGGATTCATCTACCGGATGTTGATTAGCAGAACTTACAAAGCCCCGTTCCGGATTTTTGATATGCGCATTATAGGGTTGAGGAATAAAACTTTGCCAGTCGTGCTTTGGATTGCTGCCATCCATTAGAAATTTTCCCTGACCTTTCCATTTATTAGGGAACTTTCCCTGAATCCAAATGGCAATATCACCTTGCGCGGAAGCAAATACGAAGTTTTGGGCAGGCGCTGTATAATGTTTAAGGGCATTTACATAATCATCATAATTTTTCCCTTTGTTGAGTTCTAAAAATGTTCTCTGGTTATTACCACCTATATGGCCCGACCATTTCATGGCGTAGCCGGATAGTTTATTGTTGCCCATGAAATTTTTATCGAAAGTTACCGGTCCATGATGCGTGTATCGTACTGAATCTACATAAGCCGGTTTCCCCTTAATTCTAATTTCTTCAATCCTATAGCTGACGGTTTTCCATGTATCACCATATTTATATTCATTGCCGGTTTCATCTTTAAATTCAATTTTATACCAATCCAATACATCTCTGGTTGCGTTGGTTTCGCCCCATGAAATGTAATTGTTAAACCCTGAAATTATTCCCAGGGCTCCGGGTAATGTAGCGCCAAAAGTATTATGGTTAGGAGTACTCAATTGCATAACAAACCAGATAGACGGGAGGTTTAGGCCCAAATGCGGGTCATTTGCCAAAATAGGATTTCCTGAATACGATTTCTGAGCAGAAATAGCCCAGTTATTGCTTCCGTTATCAGGATTTGGTTTGTCCAGGTTTTTTGGGATAGAGTCGAGGGGGAGCTCGCCAGGCGGAATTTCCGTAATTGGAACATCAATGAAACTCCAATCGGTTCCTTTCGGTATGATCGGGTCTATGTCCTCATAAAAATCAGGATACAGTAGGTCGAAACGCTCTTTACCCAACATTCGCAGTGCATTGGTGTATTCCAAATCAGAATCCCCTCCGGACAAATCTTTGGTCATGTACATTAAAAGCAAAGCTGTTTTTTTGACTGTCCAGGGTTCCGGTTCATAATCCAGTAGTTTGTACTCAACGGGAAGGTCTTTGGGCTGCAATTGGCTAATGTAGCTATTTACGCCTTCGGCATAAGCTTTAAGTAAGGCCATAGTTTCAGCGTCTTCTTTAATCTTTTTCAGGGCTTGTTCTGCACCAAATCCCATCCCTCGTCTGCGTTGTTGCCGATCAAAATTTAAAGCAGCTTCTCCAATAATTTCCGATAAACGCCCTGCTGCTGCGTAGGTTTGAAATTCCATTTGCCAAAGTCGGTGTTTGGCAGTAATATAACCTTGGGCATTGTATAAATCATTGTCATTCAATGCAAAGATGTGGGGAATTAACTGTTCGTCGTAATGTACGGTAACCTGGTCCTTAAGACCACTGATGGAAATTGTGCCAGAAATGTTTTCATCTGTTTCATTTTGCCAGATACCGTTATATGGATTTAGAAATTTTCCAATTGGTGGAGCTGAGCCAAACTTTTTGTCGAGGCCGTAAAAAACGGATGCTGTAAGAAGAAGGGAAAGTATAAACTTTAAGTACTTCATTAACAGGAATAATTTAGGATGATTAAAATACTAAATAAATATGAATGCTAAGCTCCATTAAAAACTAAAAATTTCATCCTCAATTGTGAACTCAATTTTTTATTAAAACATTCCAATAAAATCTCAAACCAGAAATATCGGAATCTGGCTGCGGATATTATTCCCCTTTCAAATAGGCCTCTTGCAACCACCCTTTAAGTTCATTATCAACTTGGGCCACTTCCGTTAATTGCACCCTATGTGTGCACATAGTTCCGAAGGGACCTGAATTTTTAAGACGGTCAGTTGTTGGCTTGTCTTTTATTTTTAATCCCAAATCGATTCTGGTTTTAGTGGAAGGTTTAATGAGCGCAAATTGCCTTTTTCTGATAACACTAACACTTGTCTTTTTTGGAGTTATAGTTACATCTTTTCCAAGGCTTTCAACCAGGGCCAGGAGTTTATTATAGATAGGGATTAAATTTTCTTTCCCTTTATATTGATTATGTACCAGATCGGCGGGCATGGTATTTTCTTCTTTTGAAAGTGTTACAATGGTGTTGGCAAAACCATGGGTTACCTGGTGTTCTTTCTTTAGGAAGTTAACAGCCTCAGAATGTTTGGTGAACGACTTTTGTTTAAGTAGCGATTTCCATTCATTTAATGATTTCCCGGTTTTGTCGGGCATATTTTCAATCATTGTCTGCAGTGCTTTATCCATAGTTGGTGTTTTTTTCTTTGTTAATGGCCTTCCCGGCATATATTACATATTCAGAAGTACCATTATCAATGGTCTTCTAAATTAGTGAATTTGCTTCTTAGTTTCAAATCATATGAACCGTTATGGAATAGACGGTTCAAAAGTTTGAATTTCCTGTGATGTACTTTTTAAGTTAATCAATCTTAAGACATTTTTGACTTATAAGGGATTCGCATTGGTCATAGTTATTTTCTATTAAAATCCGGCTTTTAACAGCAAACAAATGCGTATTTTTATTAGCCTAAAAAAGAAATTAAAAATCGATCATAATATGGATACTAACAAGAGTCAAACAACATCGTCTAACGCCACCTACCAAGGCAATAATGATGCAGGCAAATGCCCCTTTTTAAATGGGGAATTGCACCAAGCTGCAGGTGGTGGAACTACAAACCGTGACTGGTGGCCTAACCAGTTGAATTTGAACATCCTTCGTCAACATTCCTCCTTAGCTGACCCTATGGATGATGATTTTAATTATGCGGAAGAATTCAAATCACTTGATTTGGAAGCGGTTAAGAAAGACCTCTATGCTTTAATGACAGATAGCCAGGAATGGTGGCCTGCAGACTATGGCCACTACGGTCCATTCTTTATACGAATGACATGGCATGCCGCAGGCACTTATCGTATTGCTGATGGTCGCGGGGGTGGTGGCACAGGAGCTCAGCGTTTTGCTCCCCTGAACAGTTGGCCAGACAATGCCAATCTGGATAAGGCGCGACTACTTCTTTGGCCCATTAAACAAAAATATGGGAAGAAGCTTTCCTGGGCAGATTTATTGATCCTGGCAGGTAATTGTGCTCATGAATCCATGGGATTAAAAATGTTTGGTTTTGCCGGGGGTCGTGAAGACATATGGCAGCCTGAAGAAGATATTTACTGGGGTTCAGAGGCGGAATGGTTAGGAAATAAAAAAAGATACAATGAGGATGGAGAGTTGGAAAATCCCCTTGGTGCAGCTCACATGGGATTGATATATGTTAATCCGGAAGGACCAAATGCTAATCCTGATCCGGTGGCTGCTGCACATGACATCCGTGAAACTTTTGGTCGTATGGCCATGAACGATTATGAGACCGTAGCCCTTATTGCAGGAGGACATACCTTTGGTAAGACACATGGTGCAGCCAGTGATGCGGAATACCTTGAAGCAGAACCGGCCGGCGCGGGCATTGAAATGCAAGGTTTAGGATGGAAGAATAATTTTGGTACCGGAAAAGGATCTGATACTATTACCAGCGGTTTAGAAGGTGCCTGGACAGACACCCCCACAAAATGGAGTAATAAGTATTTTGAAAACTTGTTTGGTTACGAGTGGGAGTTAACAAAAAGCCCGGCAGGAGCCCATCAATGGAAACCGAAAGATAATGCCGGGGCCGGCACAATACCAGATGCACATGATCCGAAAAAGAAGCATGCTCCGTTTATGCTAACAACGGATCTATCATTGCGCATGGATCCGGCTTACGAGAAGATCTCCAGGCATTTTTATGAAAATCCTGATGAATTTGCTGATGCCTATGCACGCGCCTGGTTTAAGCTAACGCACCGCGATATGGGACCAATACAACGTTATTTGGGACCTGAAGTGCCTAAGGAAGAATTAATTTGGCAAGATCCGATTCCTTCTGTAGACTTTGAACTAATCAATGATGGGGATATTGTCAACCTTAAGGCAAATATTTTGGCCTCAGGGTTATCCATTTCTGAATTGGTAGCTACAGCCTGGGCTTCTGCTTCTACTTTCAGGGGATCAGATTTTAGGGGTGGTGCCAATGGTGCCCGTATTCGTTTAGCGCCTCAGAAAGATTGGAAAGTGAATAATCCTGCACAATTGGAGAAAGTCCTGGATACCCTTGGACGTATTCAAAAAGAGTTTAATGACTCCCAGTCCGGTACTAAGAAAGTATCTCTCGCCGACTTAATTGTTTTAGGTGGATGTGCAGCAGTTGAACTGGCCGCTAAAAATGCTGGTCATGAAATAACAGTACCTTTTACACCTGGCAGGAATGATGCCACAGATGAACAAACTGAAACAGAATCTTTTGAAGTACTCGAACCGATTGCAGATGGATTCCGTAATTATGTGAAAGATAAATTCTCTGTTAGCGCTGAGGAACTTTTAGTAGACAAGGCCCAATTGATGACCTTGAGTGCTCCTGAGATGACAGTGCTCGTTGGCGGATTACGTGTATTAGATGTTAATTTTGATCATTCAAAAAATGGTGTCTTCACTAATACTCCGGGATCCCTTACGAATGATTTCTTTGTTAATCTTCTCGATATGGGTACAACCTGGAAGGCGACATCGGAATCCGATGATGTTTTTGAAGGTCGTGATCGTGGAACAGGTGCAGTGAAGTGGACTGGAACTCGTGTGGATCTCATCTTTGGATCAAACTCAGAACTTCGTGCGCTTGCTGAAGTATATGGATGTGCAGACTCGCAAAAGAAGTTCGTAAGTGATTTTGTAGCTGCATGGGACAAAGTAATGAACCTCGATCGTTTCGATTTAACGTAGTCCTGGTTTTAACTAACAGAATACATACAGAAGTTAAAGGTGGTCCGGAATAGGACCACCTTTTTTATGCCATAAGGATAAACCTATTAGAATTGAGTATGATGTTTTATGGCGAATTGCTCCGGGATTTCCCCTTCGGACTCTCCTAAATTTTCTCGAAGGTCAATTTCAATGCCTCTCGAAATTGTGGAAATGGGAACATCATTGGCAGTACCTTCAAAAGGGTTTTCACCGGTTCGTCCTATTCTTTCCATGGTATGGAAAATCCAGGCTACGATAACATAAAAAGGCACCGAGAACCAAACAAATAGGTTTCCTATTAGAGGACTTTTATCCATAAACTCCCGACCTATTTCAGCAAACTGAGGTACCAGGGCCAGGGGTAATAACAGGATAAATAGCCACATGAAGAAGTGATTCAGTGTGGCAAACTGTCTTGGATACGGAAAGTTTTTTATACGTTCACTTTTCCCTTGCAGCGTAAAAAATTCTTGAATAACCCCTTCCAGTTCCAAAAAAGAAAATTCCCAAATCACCCCTTTTTCTTTGAGTTGTTTTAGATGGTGAGATTGCAAATATAGCAAAGCAGTTTGCTTGTTGCTTTTGCTCATTACATAGCTATAATCACTTTCAGAAATATAGGATTTTATATCCTCTTCTAAAGTGGTATCTCGCTCAGGGGGTTGGATATCCCACTCTTTGTTGGTTTTTTGAAGAGAAGAGGTTTCCCATGGTTTATATGAACGCATAGCGTGGCGCAGGGCATTCATCCAGGCTATATGCCTGTAGGTTAATGTTTTAATTTCATTTTGAAGAGCTGCCTCTTTCATAGGAAGTGGTGCATAATCGTTGTTTACCATATCCTGGACAAATACCCCAAACGTTCGCGAAGTATTTACGATTCCACCCCAAATTTTGCGGGCTTCCCAGATACGGCCATAGGCTGCATTATTTTGAAAACCTATTACAAACGCCACAGCAGTACCAATTAATGCCAGGGGAGTCCAGGGAATTTTTAACCACTCTAAATCCAAAAAATGATAAGCAGCCACCCAGGCTATTATAATCACTAAAAATGAAAGTGTTTCAAAACGGGTCCACCAAGCCATTTCATAGGCCGTATAGGTTTTTTTAATGTGCATAATTCAATTTTAAAATTAGTTGATCATAGAGACAACAAGGTTACTAAATTCTTTATTAATGTTGGGAATATTGTGTTCAGAGACGAAATGTAATTTTTATATGTATCGTATTCATTTATTTTTAAGTCTTCATTAAATGAAGATTATTCATTACAAGGGTTTAGACATAGCAATAAAATTAAAATTCTCACTTCCTATTTGAAAATCGTGATCTCCTATTTGTTTAAATCCATTTTTAAGATAAAAATTTACAGCACGCTCATTGCTTTTAAGAACAGAAAGCCAAATCTCATTACTACCACTTTCTTTAGCTTTATTAAGAAGAAGGCCTTGTAGATGAAATCCTATTTTCATGGATAAAAAATCCTTGAGAACATAAATTTTTTGCAATTGGCTTACGTTTTTCCCGGTTATAAATTGGGATGGTGAGTTTAGTTTCAGCTTGGCGTAACCTACCGGTAATCTCTCTACAAAAGCAATCCAATATACATTGTTGGGTTTTGACAAACTACGCTCAATTTTGTTTACCGAAAATGTTGAATCAAAATATTCGCGTAAGTCATTCTTATTACTAAACAAATGACCAAATGTTTCGTTAAAAGTTACTCTCCCGAGCAATGCAATAACATCAGCATCATTTTTATTAGCTTGTCTAATTTCCATCTTTTTCTGCTTCCAGGACCAACTTCTTTAGTAATGAAATCTGGCCTAGATGATAGTAAGCATGTTCAATAGTTCCTTCAATATTTCTTCTGTAGGTTCCATATTTTTCATCCACAAAAACTTCCTCTAACTTCTCATCTGACATTTGTTCAAGGTGATTTGCAAACAAATCTGCATTGCGTAATAAATCTTTAACCAAGAATTCCCATTGCTCTTTTGAACTTATTGGCGGGAGGTCAAAACTATATTTGTCCCTAATTTCGAGGGGACCACCGGTGAAAACATTCAAAATACCTCGGAGGTAATAATTGATATGATAAGCAAGAGCGGCAATCGTATTTAATGATCCTATTTTTGTAGTTGCTTGCTTCCAGGACAGCTTTGATAATTGATCCTTATAATTTGTATTGGCTATCCATTTACCATTTAAAAGGACTTCTCTAAAACGTGTTGCTAATTGACTAGAATTTTCCATTTGTCTCCGGGATGTAAAGATCTTCCACAGTATTTCAATATTGAATACCTTAAAAATAAGATATTCTCACAAAATTTAACTTGATGAACTAACAATTACTGGCATCTTAATAATGGAGCCACTCTTCATTCAAAGATGGCGACAGCCCTTACTGGTGAGCCTGTGCCACCTCTGATTTTTAACGGAAACCCAATAAACCTGAAACGTCCCTTCCCTATCAGTAAGTTTAAATTCTTTAAGTTTTCATAATGTGTAAAACCAAGTTCGCCACAGATATAATGAACTTCTTTATTTGAAATTTCCGGAACACCGGGCGACATTGTTTCAACTCCGAAAGCAGAAATCTCTTTTGCGCCCAGCCACTGTGCTGCTTCTGCTGTTATACCGGTTCCGGACCCCCAGTTGTCTGTGCCGTAATGCTTCCGGTAATGATCTGTATAAAATAATACGGTATCTCCCTTTTTGATAAAAATATTGGCTTTTTCACAAGCCTTTTTAATATCAGTAGTTGAAATGAGTTCTTTAAGCCCTTTCTTTAAAAAGTCTAGACACACACCTTCTGTATAAAACATGGATAACGGCATAGTATCTCTGGAATTTTCTTTGTTTTTTTTGACATATGACTTAGAGCGTCAACATGTGTCCCCGTATGTTCCCCCATTTCAATTTTTAAGACACTGGGCGTGGAAACTTCGGATTCTTTGATGCCTTCCCATTCTTCATGAGTGCTGTGAACCGTAATTTTAACCGGCGAAAGGCTTTTGTAAACATGCATTCCGACAAATATTTCTTGACTCAAATCAATTATTTCTTGCATGGAAGGTTAAATTAAAATTGGTTAAAGCTTTTTCAGAACATTTTTACCGGTAATGGCCATGGCAGTCAAAACTCCCGAAAACAAAGCACCCCCTATTCCTGCCGTTACAATATCCTGACCTGTAAGATAAAAGTTTCTGATTGGTGTCCTGGGGATTAAAAAAGGTTGCCTAAACCTGGATGGACTGTGATCCAAACCATAAATCTCTCCCTTTTTATAATTAACAAAATGCTCTGTGCTAAGCGGGGTGGAAAGTTCATAACAATTCACTTTTCCTTCAACCTGCGGAAGTTGTTTATAGAGTTCATTCAACAACCTTTGAGCAAGCTCCTCTTTTATGGACTCATATTCTTTTCCCCTTTTTTTCCAGGGTGTATCAGACCATTTTTCAAATATTTCGTAAGGGATCAATGTAATGATATCAATTGTGCTTTTCCCAGGGTACCGATTGGACCAGTCGGGATCTTTGGCGGAGGGGAATGAGATATAAACTACCGGGAAAGGTTTTGTCAAATCCTTTAAATACCTTTCAACACAAGTATCATGATCGCCTTCGGGGGGATAAACCCAATAATTTGTTTTAGGAAGTTGAAGTTCTTCGGGGGAGCCCTCCAACCCAACATACAAGCTTACATGTGCCACTGATCGATTTACTTTTTGTAATTGTTCTTTGAGCCGATGTTTTTTAACTGATTCAGAAGGCAATAATTTGGTATAAGTTGTCATTATACCTGCATTGCTTACGACGTTATTTGCCCTCAGTATTTTTCCGTCAAACATCCTAACCCCATTAGCCGCATTATTTTCAATTAGTACTTCGGCTACTTCGGCGTTGATTAGTATTGTTCCGCCCGAAGCCGTTATTATTGGGGTAACTTTTTTTACTATCTGCGAAGAACCACCAATGGGGAAACTTCCTCCATCAAAATAATGCCTTACGACCGTGGCGTGCATGTAGAAACTACTTTGTTTAGGAGGTAATCCATAGTCCCCGTATTGACCGCAAAGCACTTTGATTAAAGTTTCATTCGTTGTCAGGGAACGCAGTACTTCATCGGTTGTTTGATCCGCTATTTTATAAAATGGTGTTTTCAGGAACCTGCCGATTAAAGTGTTCAGAAAGGGAGGAACAGCCTTGCTGATGAAATAGTTCTTACTTGCTTTAACAGTCTTAAAGACTAAATCTACATAAGTGTTTATGGCCTGCTCTTCCTCCGGAAAATAAGAGATCATTTGTTCCTTAAAGTTTTTGACCCCTTTCACCAAGTTATAGTGCTTATCGCCAATGACAATTCGGTCATAAACATCTCCCATATCGGCCCATTTCAATTCACTGTTAGTAATATAATCAAACAGTTTACGCATCATACTGTTCTCCCGTTGTACTTCTCCAATGTAATGGATACCCACATCCCATTCATAGCCCTTGCGTTTAAATACATGGGTAAAACCACCTGCAGTATAATGCCTTTCCAAGACCAGAACTTTATGGCCTTGTTTTGAGAGGATTGCTGCAGTTGAAAGACCACCCATTCCAGATCCTATTATAATGGTGTCATAGGTTTCCTTTAATTGTGGCTGTCGTTTATAGGATTGAATCATATGATTAGTTTTCTTAGTACATCGTATTAGGGTTAGCCGATTCCTTAGGAATCTGCTGAATTGCGTCCCAATGTTCACAGATTTTTCCGTATTCATCAAAACGAAAAAAGTCCATAGTTATATATTCCTCATTTCCCGGCCATATTTGATGTGTATGCAATGCCACCAGGTCACCTTCAGCAATGCATCTTACAAATTCTATTGATTTTTCGGGATAGTCTTTTTGCATTCTTTCAAAATAGTCAATAAATCCCTGAGTGCCATCTGCAACATCAGGATTATGTTGTATATAATCTGTTCCAATATAATTTTGTACGGCTTTCTTGGGGTTACCATAATAGGCCGTTTTGTAGAATTCGATGGCATTTTTTTTGTTTTCTTCCAGGCTCATTACTTTAATTTTAAAATTGTTTCCTACGTTCCGGTATGATTCTATTCGTAGCAGAAATCATAATTAGCAATGGCTTTTTACTTATTAATTGCTTCTTCGAGGCAAGTTTTAAGTTTCTTTATCTGTTCCATTTGAATTTCACTCCTGTAGAGTGGATAGCCTGTATTCAGCCACAAAGATGAAAGCATTTGGTCTAACTCCTGACTACCGTATAGCTCTTTAAGTTTATCATAGCTGATCAAATTAATAACGGTGTCGCGTACATTTTTCCAATTGGGATTCACTTCGCGAAAAACAACATCCGCGCTCATTAAACCATTCTTTTCAGTAAAAGGCCGAACCATTTCCATTTTTATATTGTTAAAGTCCTCATAGCCTTTTAGCGTCATTTTTTCTTCTTTTATGTAATCATTAAGTGCTGCCCTAACGGTTTCATTTGTGATCATAGGCATTGAACTCAGGTAATTTTCTGTTATTACCGGGATATAATGCCTGGTCAATCGTAGTAAATGATAATTTACGTTTGGGTCATACTCCGCCAGCCCCCTACTTTCCTTATAAAGCTGTGCATGCATCTTCTGGTGCTCTTGAAATCTTTCAAAATCAGAAGATACATTATCATGCGCAATGTCAAGATCGAGTAGAATTTTACTATATATCTTTTTTTCCTTTTTCTGGGCAATCCTGGTTTCATTCCAGTTATTCACCTGCAAGGCAATAAGAATGCCTATTACAACTAATAGGATTTCACCAACTGCATACTTGAAATATTTGGTTGTTTTACCCTCATTCAAAAAATTCTGACGAATCTTCCTAAATATTTTCATGATTTATTGATAAATGGTTTGGTGTTTAGTTTAAAGATTACACATAAAAGGAAAAATAGATTTCCGGACATCAATTTCTCCGAATCATATACTTCAGTTTTAGGATTAATTATACCTATTGTTCTTACCCAATTCAATCTGTTACCATTTATAGGTATTATAAATTCTGGTCCATTCTATTGATTGGCCGGGCTTTATAAATATACGAAAGAATAATTCCGGACTCACAACATGCTTCCAGCCCCAAAGATTTACTTTGTTTGTTTGAAAATCAGTAGTTTCTCTGATTCCAATTTTACTATCAAAATTCATAAGTTCCCATGCTGCCCGAACACTTTCACCGCCACTTAGATTACTAAAAAAGAATTGTTCTTCAGGTGTACGTTTAAATGTAATTTCCTTTTGCCTGATAACCACATTTTGCCCCGGATTAACACTTTCTTCAAATAATTCCGATTTTAAGGTAAACGGGAATTTTAATGTATATTTTTCCCCTATTAATTCATTATTTATCGCGATAAAATTGTGGCTGTATTCATTGGTAGCAATATCTTTTTCACCAGTATTTTCTAAATGGTACTTGACTGAAAAACTACTTTCGTGAAGGCTTATCAATTTTCTCAGCACGTATGAAAAGCCGTTAATTGCTTCAGATTTGCAACTAATTGAAATCCTATTAGACTCAGGAATAGTATTAAACTCAGCAGGTTTAATTTCATAATTTTTACTAAACAGGTAAGGTGAATCATCTTTCTTTAACAAGCCAACGCCTATTTTGTGAAACCAATCCCCTGTGTTGGTTTCTTCAAACCCCAATGGCGCATCTATACCAAATTCATTATAAAACCCTTTACCAAAATGGTGTTCATTAAGTGCGTCAGTTCTTTCAATACCGGATACAAGGACATTTTGAAACTTGACTTTGGCTATTTTGCCGGTCCAGTCAAAACGAGAAAAGTTATAGTTTTCAAAAGGCAGGTCGATATGAATTTCGAGCTTGTTGTTTTTAAGTATATGAGGCATTCTGAGTATAGAGGAATGGTTAAAAACTAAAAGTACAGTTTAAAATTTTTACATTACAGAGAAAACCCGGGATAGAACAGGAAAAAGGGCAATAAGGCAAGTAAATGACCTTCAACTTATTTCTATATAGGCTATAGAAAGGTGTTCACTAATTATCCGGTAAGGCGTCAAATTCTTCCTGTTTTCTGATCATCCAATTTTTCATGGCATCAGAATCTGCAGATTGCATCAAGGTTCTCATTTTGCTCATTGCTTCAAGATGATGTTTGTCATTTTTTTGAAACATTTCCATACCGTGCTGTTTACTCATTTCAGAAATTTCTTCAAAAGTAGCAGCATGAAATTCTTTGTCACAGGCCCCGCCTAATTGCTTGCAAGTCATTGTCTTCATATTTTACAATATTTAATAATAACTGTTATTGTGGTCCTTGATCTATTACTATTTGTCTGACCATACAGCGAGTTCGTTTCCACTGGGATCTCTGAAATGAAATCTTCTACCTCCCGGAAAGGAGAAAATATCTTTTACGATTTCCCCTCCCTTTTTCCGGATATTCGATTTTAAAAACTCGAGGTCTTCATGATATAATACAATTAAAACCCCATTGGTGATTCCACCTTCTGTTAGCTCAAATCCTCCTGCGATACCACTTTCTGAAAAGGAACAATAGGTTGCACCATAATCGGTAAACTTCCAGCCAAAAAGATTCGAATAGAAGTCTTTTATGACCTCAAGGTTATTGGCCTTAAATTCTATATAGTCTATGTGGTTATTAATCATTATGATTTTAAGGTTAATGCACCTTGTTTAATTGATGTAGTTGATATAATAAGACTCGTGAGTCTGATTTTCAGGCTCAACACCTCAGCTAATTAAAGTTAGGAATTTAATTTGAATTTGAGCAGGAGGTTGAATTCTATACTTGTTGTCTTACTTTTTTATTATAACTCTATTTCATAAATCCTGGATTCCTCTCCCCAGGGATGGTATCCCTGACCTATATATTTGAAATCATATTTTTCATAATACCCAATATGGCTGGTACATAAGTATAAAAAGTTAAATCCCGCTTTTTTAGCATCAAACTTTGCTTTTTCTATCAATAATGAACCATAGGCATGCCCCCTATGTTTTTCTTCTATGAATATTGCGCAAACCCAGGGATACAAATCACCGCGACTAATAAAATCATTTGTTATTAGTCCCGCACAGCCTATAATTTCTTCATCTTTTTCAAGTAAATACCACTGCGGTAATGAGTTCTTAGCATCGATACTATGCGTAATACAATCTTCATATATTACCGGCAAGACACTTTTCCAGTTGCACTGAAAATAGGCAATAGCGATGTCTTTGTAGTCTGGATTTTCTCTTACCGAGATTATCTTCATTTGATCTATATTAATGGACCTTATTCTTTTCAAATACGTTTTTAGGAATATGCATAGTTACTAGCATATTGGGCACATCTACTACCTCCGCTATTTTTAAATCTCCTATTAATGAACATAGCATATAGGCTTCATCCCAGGACATCTGATAGGTTTCAGAAATATGCTTCACCATGTTTCTTGTGGCCTTTTTTGCGGCTTCATCAATTGTGGTGGCAAATCCTGTAGTTGCATAATATTCTTCAGTTTCATATTCAGGTTCTGTAATGGTTTTACCCTTAATTACGGTTAAACGGAAACGCACTCTCATATCGCATTCTACTGCTGTGCCAACAACTTCTCCAAGACCTTGAACCGCATGTGTATCTCCTATAGAAAATAGGGCACCCTTAATGAAAACAGGGAAATACACTGTTACGCCTTTTACTAAATGTGGATCATCCATATTTCCCCCATTGGCACGGGGAGGAATGGTAGACAACATCGCCGTCGTATCTGGTGCAACCCCCATAACTCCGGCAAATGGTTTCAAAGGAATGCTAACGCCTTCCGAAAAGGTTACCCGGTTTTTCTCTTTATCCAATTCATATGTTTTAAATAATTCTGATTCGTGCTCCCCTGCCAGAAATCCAAATCCGGGTTCCATAGCAGTCCACCCCCAATCACCGGGTTCTAAATCGAGAAGTTCCACAGCTAATACATCTCCTGCTTCCGCTTCTTCAACATAGATAGGTCCGGTTAAGGTGTGAACTTTGTCCATATCCACTTTTTTTAAATCTTCTAAGGTAGAGTTGATGTTCAGCTGACCACCGGTGGCTTCCCTTGTAAATGCTTCAATGATGCTTCCGCTGCTTACCGTGATTACAGGCGGAATTACGCTGCTAAATTTGTCATGGGTTTTTTGATCCCTGGTAATTGTAAAATCGGGTTCAGGAATTACCTCCGATGAGGTGTCCAGTGAATTATCTAATTGTAATTGGGTTTTTTTATTTGCCTCATTGCAATTGCAAGTGATTATTAGAATTATAAAAAGTAGTATTTTTTTCATTGTTCTGGTATTTATTCACCATAAATATACGGCGATTTTAATGCTTAATAACTTCAATTGACTGTGATAAGTTTTCTAAATGGTTTAAGCACTCGTATTGATCTTAGCGTATTCCATCGCTACCTGTTTTTATTGAAAAATAGAATTATTTTGAGGGTAATAGGATTTGCTAATTGTGATCGAAATCCATTTTAAATATAGGGAACCATTTAACAACCGTATTATATAAAAAGGCTTCAAGTATTCCTGCAAAAAATCCAACGATACCAAAAATCAATGGCATTCCAATTAATGCAATAAATGCCAGCATTGTACCAAAACTAAGTCCATCTGTTTCTTCTGAGGTGATCCAATTCAAACTCACTAATGTATCAATAATAAGTCCGCCAAAAGAATATAAAATACCTGCCAACAGACCAATAAGTGAAAATAAGAATGCCTGGAATTTAGCAAATGAGAATATACCAATGCTATTCATTTTTCTTAATTTTTATAATCATGTTATCTCCGTTACTTTGAGAGTAAAATAAAAATCATTACACTGCAGTTGTAACCACTACTTGGGCTCAAGACTCATTACATAATCAAAGCTCTCGTTTAATAACTTTACCATATTTTCCTTATCCTCTAACATTTTTTTCGTTATCAGGATATAGCCATGCATTACCGAATTATAGGACTTATATAGGGTTGTATTATATTCTTTCATATACTTTTTTTGCACCTCCTTTGCAAACCTTATTCCTATTTCACACGCCTTATTGAATAGCGAAAACATATAACCATTAGCAGATGTATAGGGCATGGTCTTGCCTTTTCGTTCAAATCGCGGACATTTGCTGACTAACTCATCGTATATTTTTAGTTCTTCCTCCCACATATTCAATTATAATAGACTACTACATTTGCTATTTTCTATACATGCTATTGTACTGGGTTTTATGGTGTTTTTATAAAATTGTCCTCGAAATATTTAACCCACTTGCCGTTTTCAAATTTTTCCCCATATTCCTGGAAATTCCCTTCCGGGGTCAGATTGAAAACAAACCTTTTATTTTTACTTGGCCATACTATAAATTTACCATCCTTAATTTCAGCGGTATATTTTGCTGCGCCATTTTCGTAGTATGGATTGTAATAATACGCTTCATCCTTTATATCATAATAAATTACGGTGTGTAACTGAAGTTTCTCAGAATGTAAATCAATTGTGATGATAGTTCGATCTAATTTATAACTGACTTTTTCAAAAGCAGGTATTTGACTTGCAACAATATCATTTTCGTAGCTGGTGGAAGTACCGATCCATTCACCTATCATAAAACTTAATTTTTCCATCTTTTGCTGTGGTATCGTTTGAGCAGGGGTAGTAGTAAGCGCAAAAAGAAAGAAGCACACACAAAAGCGATACCTAAGATTAAAAGCGAAGTTGATAAAATTCATAGTTGTTTTGTTTATCTATAGTTCAATGATGATCTTGGATAGTTCTATAGATATATTCCATTCCCTGGAAATATAGTCATCTGGAAATCAATTTTTTAGAGCTTAATCCATATCGTATTAAATTTAAATTCCCAGTGTTGGCAAATGTTTTACCTTATGATAGGTTAGTGCGGCTGTAATACAAAGTTTTAAATCGTCTTTGGGAATTTTGTCGTCAATCCTGAAAATAATGGCCCTATTCCCCTCAAAGGTAAAATTGTCTTTGAAAATAAGTTTAAAAGTCTCAACCAGCCGGCTTGTGCATTTAAAGTACATGGCATATTGATCAGGTTTTTTTGATTTCCAGTCCATTCTTAATGTACTACCGTTTTTTGTCAAATAACTGGGTTCGCCCCATCTGAGTGTTTCTTCCAGTTCTGTTACCACCTCAATTTCTCTGGCTGTTTCAATAACTAACTCACGGAGCGCTAACATTTTACTCCTAACCAAATCTGGGTAATTGGTAAAAACCAATTCAACTTCCGGGTTTGTATGTATCTGCAAATTATTCATTAAAACTCCACTCCAGGTGCTAAGAACAATCTAAATAAAATCAAAAGAATCACCGGGAATACTGACAGAAATTACTTCAAGATCAAAAACGCTTTGCATACTACCCATATTCATAGCTGTCCGATTGGAACCCTTCCCGGAATTCTTCAGTTAACAAAAGATCTTTAGTAAGTAAGAGTTGTCTATTTCACTAACCCGCTTGTGCAGCGTGTTTTCGTTCCTCCTCTTCCTGTTCACGAGACATATCCTCCAAACTTCTGCCTTTGGTTTCTTTAACATACTTCTTAACAAAGAAATATGCTACTACACCGAAGAGTGCATAAACACCATAGGAAACGCCGAGTCCTAAATTTTTAAGCATAATAGGGAAGGTCATGGTAATAGTAAAGTTGGATCCCCATTGGGCTATTCCACAAACAGCCAGTGCTGCTCCCCTATATTGATTTGGAAACATTTCGCCTAGCATAACCCACATTACGGGACCCCATGAGGCCGCAAAAAAGGCAATGTAAGCATTTGCCGCCAATAGTGCATAGGTACCATTATTTCCTTCCAAAATAAGATTATTTGCACTATCCACGGTCGCAGTTCCGAAAAGATAGGCAAGGACTCCCAGCATTACCGCCTGCCCGATCGAACCTACCAGGAGTAAGGGTTTTCTTCCAACCTTGTCAATCAGAACTATAGCCACAATGGTGAAAAATATATTAACACTTCCGCTGATGACATTGGTAAGTAAGGCATCGGCCTCCGCAAATCCTGCAGCTTGCCAAAGTGTAGCGCCGTAATAAAAAATTACATTGATACCCGTAAACTGTTGCAGTACAGCAATTCCGGTACCAACCCATACTAATGGATGAATTTTGCCGGTATATTTGCTGATAAGGTCACTGAGTTTGGGGCGGCTATCCGATCTTACCGTAGATTTTATATCTGCCACCTTAATAGTCGCTTCTTCGACATTGCTAATTCCGGAAAGTACTTTCAGCGCTTTTTCAGCTCGGTTTGAAGCCACTAAATACCTTGGTGATTCAGGGATGAAAACCAGCACAACTACAAATATAGCCGCAGGCAGTATTTCCGCCCAAAACATCCATGACCAGGTTTGAAACCCTAACCAAAGTTCCTCTTCAGCACCACCTGAAAGCCCAACGAGCCAATAATTACTCATAAATGCCATAAACAGCCCAATTACAATCATAAGTTGTTGTAATGTAGCCAGGCGGCCCCTGATTCTGGAAGGGGCAATTTCACTAATATAAAGGGGAGCCAAAATACTGGCTGCTCCTACCGCCAATCCACCGATTAATCGATAAATAACAAATTCCAATGAGCTTGTAGAGATACCGGAACCCCATGCACTGATAATAAAAATTATAGCTGCAGTCAGCATCATTGGTTTTCTTCCGAACCTGTCGGCCATTGTACCGGCGAAAAAGGCGCCCACAACACAACCCAGGAGTACCGAGGCAACATTAAATCCAGTGCCCGCCGCATCCGAGTCAAATGCGACCTGTAAAGCATCTACAGTTCCATTTATCACTCCGCTGTCAAATCCAAATAAAAATCCACCTATAGCGGCAACAAAGGCCAAAAAGACGACCTTAGGTAAATTAAAACTCTCAATGTGTGTGGATTCCTGGTGTTGATTACTCATATTGGTTAGATATTAATTAAAGATTATGATACCCGAAGAGGGTTTCATTTTTCTGTGAGCCGTAGCTCAGTCTGGTTTGTAGTTGTGAATATAATGGATTATTTTTTTATTACCGAGGTTTTCAGAGAATCTGATGGTATTTTCACTTAGAAATCTTGTTGAAGACGGTACATCGATTGATCAAATTAATGCTTCAATAGCCATTTTATTCGGTCATAAGATACTATGTAGTGTATAACTACGCATATTCCATAAATACTACTAATCCTGGTTAATCCCAAATCCTTAAAGCACCAAATAGCAAAAGCAAAAAATCCCAATTCTAACAGTAGCCTAATTGCACCTGGGGTCATAATTGGGGCAGCACCAGAACGGCTTGGATCATCAGGAACAGCAAAAGTCCCCCAAATGACGGCCATAAGAATCGGTATTCCCATGGCAAGCAGTAAGCTTGCCCAGCCATCAGCTTGCCGCCAACCCCAAATACCAAATGCGGTTAATGCAACTAATTCAAGCAGAAAACGAACAATAAGATTTATTGGATGTGAGCCCATAATTCAAATCACCTTGCGTATTACTGAAGAGAACTTTGGTTGAACTTCTTTTCAACTTTGATATTATTGGCTTCCTTTACTAGTGAAATCTTTTTTCTTATCGGAATCCAAATTTCTTCCTCTGAATTTGGGTCATTGTTTTTATAGTTCGAACCCAAAACTTCAAAATGGGGCCTGTCATCAACTTCATAATTTGAACTAGGCAGCCATTCTAAGAAAATATATTGAAAGATTGAGTTGTCTGAACTTGATCCTTTATAATCAAAAACAGCATATAATCCGGAGTTTAAACTAAACGATTTCATTCCCTTCGGTATATATTCAAAATTATTAACTTCCGTCGTTGCCCACTTTTCGAACTCAGTAGTTGGATTGAATTCTTTAAAATATGAAGGTGGATAAATTTGCATAGATATTTTATCTTCTGATGTTCTATTTTGAATTTCTTTAATTCTTGGCGCAAATTGTCCCCATAGTTGTCCGGTTTTATTATTGGATAAAGTCATTTTTATGCTGTGACCAATTAACATTTTTTCTTCTAATTCTTCAATTCTTGGATTCATATATTTCCTTGCAGTGATTTTTGAGATTGCAGCTTATATGTTGGTTATGTACTGGTACGACAATGCACAAACCATTCCAAGCTTAATTTATAAACTCTAAGTTAGGGAATTAAACCAAGCCACGGCCGGCGATTGGCTATAGGTGTTGTCAGGTGCAGAGAGGTTAGTTTACTTCGGGCGCGTTTGGATCAACGCTTGGCACCTGCTTCCGGATCTCCCGCATCTTGGCTTTTGCCACTTCAGATAGTTCCTTAAACCTTTTATCAGCTCTATAGTTATAGAATTGGTGGTCCTTGAGCATAAAATACCCGGTACCCCCTCTTATCCAAGCCGCCGACAGATCTGACATATAGTAATACGCACTATCCGGCATATTTAGGAACGAATATATTCCGGCTGTAACATATTCTTTGTAATAATGGCCCATTTCCAATAGTTGCCTGTTGATTGAGAGTTGCTTTCTCACCAGGGCATGATGGATTTGTCCGCCTTTGGAGGGTTATAGGCATGCTTAGCAGCAGTTATTTTATTCTGACCTTAAAATTTTTTCCATTTTTCGACCTCTTGCCAGTTCATCAACCAACTTGTCTAAATACCTGGTTTGTCTGGTTAATGCATTATCAATCTCTTCAATTCGATAGCCGCAGATTACACCTTTTATCAGATGGGCGTTTGGGTTTAATTCAGCCATTTGAAAGAAGGTTTCAAACGTCACTTGCTGATTGATTAAGTCTTGTAATTTCCCTTCATCAAATCCGGTTAACCATTCTATCACCTGGAGAAGTTCTTCTTTTGTTCTCCCTTTTTTCTCCACTTTCGTTATGTAATGTGGATAAACTGAAGAAAATTTCATTTTTGCAATCCGGGCGTTGTGTTCAGGTGTAACTTTCATTTTTTATCAAATTGGTGCCAATTAGCTAAATAATTACTACGATTTCAGGCAAACTTTAATATTACTAACCCCATTCGGGAAATTGAGTTTTATTCAGATCCAGAGTCGCAATGGTGTTCATATCCTCTTCAGAAAGCTCGAAATCAAAAATATCAAGATTTTCAATCATATGGCTTTTTTGAGAAGACCTCGGGATGGCGACAACAGCTCGCTGATACTGCCATCTCAGGCATACCTGAGCGTTCGTCTTTTGGTACTTTTTGCCAATTGCAGCAACAGTTGGGTTACTAAAAATGCCATTCCTACCTGCAGCAAACGGGGACCAGGCTTCTATTTGTGTCGATGAGTTTTTCAGATATGGATAGGAAATTTTCTCCTGGAAGAAAACATGGGTCTCTATTTGATTGATTACAGGCTCAATTTTTGCGTAAGTTTTCATTTTCTCGAGTTGTTCCGGCAGAAAATTACTCACGCCAATGGCTCTGATTTTGCCGGCTTCATACAGCTCTTCCATTGCCTGCCATGAACCTTTCACATCTCCCCTTGGGCGATGGATAAGATAAAGGTCTAAATAGTCAACCCCCAATTTTTTTATGGATCTTTCAAATGCCTTTTTAGTGCTTTCATAGCCCATATCGCTAACCCAAAGCTTTGATGTTATAAATAGCTCCTTTCTGTCTATCCCACTTTGGATAATCCCTTCTCCTACAGCATCTTCGTTTCCATAAATATGTGCTGTGTCTATTAGGCGATAACCTACTGATATGGCATCAGACACACATTGGACGCCGATTGAACCCTTTAAGGTATTTGTGCCAAATCCCAGAATTGGCATTTGTATGCCGTTGTTGAGCGTCACCGTTGGAATTGAAATATTTTTGGGCGAATTGCTCACCGCTCCCAATAGTTTTGTACTAACCGGTCCTATAAATGCTGTTGCAAGAGCTGCCTTTGCCGTCCCTTTTAAAAATTCCCTTCGTTTTAATCCATTCTTCTGATTTTCCATTTTCATTTATATTAAATTGTCATTTCTCATTTCTTATTGATATAGAAGCCAAGGTGTTCGCGTATGATTAAATGCGGTAAGTCGGCTAAAATATTTCGCCTATATAAAGATAGGAAATGCGAAGTAATTTCTGACTATACTTACCGAAGCAAGGGTAGGTAAGAGGAATTTCCGCAGCAATTAATTAATTTCGTAACGTGCTTTCGTTATTTTTTCTCCAGTCTCTCAATTTCTTTATTCAAATCCTTCGACAACTCTATTAATTTAAGCTTTGTTTCTTCGATAGGTTTATATATCAACCAGCCAATATGATTCTTCTGAGTCCGGATAAAATATTGGTATTCCTGATCTGATTGTAAGTTTTCATAGTCCAGAGGAATCATTTCTCCTTTGCTATATGTCAAATCTTTATAGTCTCCACCCCAATAATCTTTAAATCTAGTATTAAATATGTTTTGACTTGCATTAAAAAGGAAGTCTCTGTAAACTATTTCAAAGTTGACTACCCATTCATCATTATCTTCATATAGTTGAGCAATTCTTTTTCTGATATCCGTATTAGAGATGAGATCTATACCCAGCGATTTTAAGGATTCAAAAACGTTATTATCTAAATCTGAATCTCCGTAAAATCTCGTTGATACATAGAAATGTTCATTTAGCGAATCATTATATGGGATTTTATTTTCGAGGTGGTAGATAATGATATCAACAGACTTTGAAGCACCTTCGTAAAATTTTAGGCTTTCGTCAAATTGAAGTATATCATTTTGAAATTGAGTTTCGAAAGACTTTAAAATCTGTATTTCCTTTTGTACTTTAAGCCTATTTTCATTCCAGTTATTTATCTGTAGAGCTATCAATATACCAAGAACTACAAGTATTATTTCTCCAAAGGCGTAGAGTAGGTATTTGCTGAATTTGCCCGCCCGCCCGTTTGGCGGGTTTTCAGTTAGTAATTGTTTTCTAATATGTCTAAAGAACTTGATCATGCTTGTTTATTTTTAATTCCAGCACGCTAGGCTGGCTCATTCGCTAAAAATATCTGCCAGACATTTTCTTAACGTTCTGCCCTCAAAAGAATTTTATCATTGGTTATTGGTTGATCATAGTTTCTATTCCGGTCTTGATAGCCTCTCTATTTGTGCCTTTGCTAAAGCTTCAACGGCATGCGAACGACAAAGGAGGCTAACGAAGTAGCAATGAAGCACAACACTTAACGTTTATGTCTATGATTAGTAGAGTTAAAGCAGTAAGATAACGAAAATGAATAAAGAGCTTGAGAATTCAGCAAAATTTCCCGAACCATCTTTAAACACTATTAAATATACATATGGTTATAGCCGGTTTATTTTACCTCATTAATTAATTCTTCATTTTTTTCAAACGCTTTAATATTATTTAAAGTCGTTGTGGTAATTTCAACCATAGCCTCTTGTGTAAAAAAAGCTTGATGAGAAGTAATCAAAACATTAGGAAAACTCATCAATCTTAAAATAAACTCATCTTCGATAATTCGTTCTGACAGATCTTCAAAAAAAAGATTCTCCTCTTGCTCATATACGTCAATACCTAAGTAACCAATTTTTTTGTTAATTAGACCTTCAATAACATCGCCTGTCTTTATTAAAGCGCCACGACTGGTATTAATAATCATAACACCATCTTTCATTTTAGATATTGAATCTTTGTTTATGATATGTTTTGTGTGTTCATTTAGGGGACAGTGCAATGAAATTATATCTGCTTTTTTAAAAACTTCATTTATATCCATGTATTCTACACCTAAATCTAAAAGGGCTGTATTCTTATGAATATCAAAAGCTACTATTTTACTGCCAAACCCTTTAATTAACTTACAAAAAGTAGCTCCAATTTGGCCTGTTCCAATAACACCTACTGTTTTGTTCTGTAAGTTAAACCCAATCAAATTTTTTAATGAAAAGTTACCCTCTCTTATTCTATTGTACGCTTTATGCGTTTTCCTGTTTAAGGTAAGAATTAATGCTATGGCGTGCTCTGCAACTGCCTCAGGGGAATATGCAGGGACTCTTACAACTTTAATATTATATTTATTAGCTGATTCAATATTTACATTATTGTAACCGGCGCAACGCAGCGCAATTAAACCAACTCCATTGTTCGATAATATTCTTAGTGTTTCCGGATCAACAATATCATTCACAAAAACACAAACCACATTAAATCCATCAGTAAGTCGTGCGGTATCAAAATTTAATGAAGTCTCAAAAAATGAAAATTCAAAATTGTATTCTTGATTATATTTTTCAAAGTATTCTTGATCATAAGATTTTGTACTAAAGACAGCTATTTTCATATAGTGTGAATTGGGTAAATTGTTTAAACTAAAAAACTCAAAATAGATGATAACTACTAAAATTATTTCCAGCTATCGTTAAGTGAATTGTTCTTTTTCGTATAGGTTGTGAATTATAATAATCAATAATCCGAAAAGAACAGCGACAACGATTAATATTGTACTAATATATCCACTCACTCCAAATGAAAGTCTAATTAATATTGTTGACACTACAAATCCTGAGTTTCTAATTATTTTATGGAATTTATCTGTATAAAAAAAAGAAATAAGCAGGAGTATTACATCGACTAATATTAAGACCGTAAAAAAATCATCGAAAAAAAGATTGTTAATTTTTTCAAATGATGGTAAAATATTTGACGAAAATGAGACTTCTGAGAACCATTGTACTAAGGTGTTTAAAGCCAAAATAAAAAAGAATGGGACTAAAATAACAGCTATCAGTTTCTTTCTTTTTATAAATCGCTTAACCGGAGGTCCAATTTTACTTTGTTTTTCCTTATTTCGATAACCTTGTTTTTGAAAGTGAAATATTAAAAAGAACAAAATCAGTGATGCAATAATATCGAATGTAAACTGTAAATCCCCCTTAATATCGAACCAATCTGAAGTTAGTTCCAGCATTGATAAATCCTTAAATAATTTTCTAATTATTATAAGAGTTATGATTTCATATTGTTTTGTTATATAGGTTGTAAAAGACTTGGGCAGGTAATAAATCAGAAGATACACCTCATAGATAAGGATAAAAGAAAATGGTGTATAGATTGCCGATATAGGGTTGGTAAGCAATCCAGATTTTGGAAACAAGGTAATAATATCAAACTCTGAAAGACCAATAATAATTAGATGAATAAAAAAACCCAAAAGTGCTATGGAAAGTATTACCTTTTCAATACGCTTTTTAGTGTTTTCTGAAAGAAAGACTTTTTCTAAGGTTTTCAGTAGCTTCATTTAGACGTCTCTTGTGTTTTTTTAAAATTGGGTATAACGTACAGTGTTATTGGTCGTTTTCTTTGATCGCCCAAGCCCGGGTGAAGGAGATAATGCCAATTATACATTGTTATGGAGCTATTTTACTTCAAAAGTCAGAGTTGCCCAATTTGATTCATAGTCAAAATTTTCCTCATTACTTTCGAGCATATGAATAGTTGCAATATACCAATGCCCTCCATTACTGATTGTAAAATTGACCTCTCCTTTTTTATTTGTTCTTAGGGAAGTCTCCTCTTTACCTTTCTCTTCAAGGTTCTTTCGCGAGCTTATATGTACCGTTTGGTTGCCGAGAGGTTCACCCAAATACAAAAGTTTGAATGACATTACATCACCAACTGAAAGGTTATAAGGGTTTTTTAGAGGGATAAATTCTATTGGGTAATTCAGCTGAGTTGAAAAGTTGTCTGTTCTTTTTTCGTCTACCTGAAATATGGCTTTTACATGTTTGGAATATTTTTCACTGGCACCTTGCTTAGCAATCCCTTTGGCTTTTCTATCCGAAATCACCTCGGTCAAACCTTCGTGTTCCAGGTATGCAGTAAAATCTTCTCCGTTTAATTCGATAGCTCTGGGTTTTGTTGAAACCCCGGCTACATAGGTACCGGCATTACCTGTTTTAAATTTTAAAAAGGTGATTTCACCTTTATCATAGTAATCATCCGAGGAGGGTTTAAAATCGTAATTAGGACCAAGGATTGTTGGATTGATAATTCTATCTCTTGTTATCACATTTTCACTTTTGTCGAATGTTCCATTAAAAAGGTAAAGTTCCTGCAGGCTATTTTCCTCAAAGAAATAGCTATCGGACTTTAGAAATAGTTCGTGTGACGATAATAGGAAAAATAGGGCCAATAGAATTATTGTAGTCGATGTTCTTCTCATTTCAGTAATTTGATTTATGCTTTATAACGTTGATGGTTTTTTAATTTATGATTGGATTATGGGGCAGCAGGCATGCTTGTATTCCATATATCTTTATCATATTTCCATTTGCCATCAACTTTCTTCCATATGACTATATATTTTCCTTCATCCAATTTGTTATCATGAGAATCATATAAAGCATATTTTCCTTCCTCAATGGCAGTTTCACCAAACCCTTCTGCATAATTAGTAATAAGCTCACCTTTTGTTATTCCCATTTCAAAAACCCCTTTCCAAAATCCTTCAATGGCATCACGCCCTTCGATAACACCACTATTTGTAGGAAACAGCTTACCGTTTGTGGTATAAACTTGCCCCATTGCCTTTGGGTCATTTGAATTAAATGCCGCAATGAATTCTTTATTCGCCTCTATAATTTCAGCGGTAACATCGGTAGGATGACTTTTGCAATTTAACATCAGCATTGATACAAACAGAATGATTGAAAATGATTTAGTTTTCATAATTAATTGATTTTATTATAATTATTATAGCCAACCGTGCACATATAAGGCTGTGAGACCTTAAGGGAGCACTGAACGGCATATGCAATGTTGTATGAAGGCTACTCTCATTCAGTATTTCTGCAGTTTTTTAAGTTATTCTAATTTTAGTTGTAGCAAAACTACGGAGTGAGCAGGAATTTCTAAATCCACTTCCTTGGAATTAGTTTTTCCAACCTTAAAGTCTCTGATTATAATTTTTTCATCCTTACCGAAGTCATTATAATCTGTAATCTCGTCCCCAGTAACAATTTTACCATTTATTGATTTAAATACTTTTCCGGTATCACATTTAAGTGAAATGGCTTTATTGGGATTCGCATTGGTTATCGTAACATTAATTACATCATTTTTTTCGGAAGCAGAGGCAGTCAAGGCAGGAATCGACTCGTCATTATATTCATATTTTTCAGTTTCAAGTTCAGTAGGAATTAGAAAAGCATCCTGGTGAATATTATACAATTGAAACACATAATAAGTAGGGGTTCTAATCATCTGATGACCTTTTGTCAAAATAACTGATTGCAATACATTAACTATCTGGGCAAGATTAGCCATACTTATCCTGTCGGCATAATTGTTGAAAATATTTAGGTTAATACCGGCAACCACAGCATCTCTTACCGTATTTTGCTGTTGTAAAAAGCCGTCTTTTGTTCCTGGTAATTTGTCGTACCAAGTACCCCATTCATCAACAATTAATTTCATTTTTTTTTCAGGATCATATTTATCCATTATGGCCAAATGTTGTTGAATGTAATCTTCAATATACATTGTATTTCGCAGTGTCGCAAACCACATATCTTCTCCAAAATTTGTTGAGGAACCTTTTTTGTTCCAATCACCGGTAGGTAATGTATAGTAGTGTAAAGAAAGCCCTTGGGCAAGGTTCATTTTCTTATTTAAGCCAGTAAGAATAGTTTCCGTCCAATTAACATCATTTCCCGAAGGCCCACAAATGACTTTCTGAAAATTAGATCCCTTAATGTAAGAAGAGAAATTTCTAAAAATATTTGTATAATAGTCGGGAGCCATATCACCACCGCACCCCCAGTTTTCGTTACCAATTCCCCAAAATTTTACTTCCCAGGGTTCTTCACGTCCGTTCTTTTTACGTAAATCTGTCATAGGGCTTTGATTACTTGAGGTAACATATTCGACCCAGTCTCTTGCTTCCTGAACGGTTCCCGAGCCAACATTGATACTTAGATACGGTTCGGTACCTATTAATTCACAGAAATTCAAAAACTCATGTGTTCCAAAACTGTTATCTTCCGTAACACCACCCCAGAAGACATTTACAATAGAGGGGCGTTCATTCTTAGGGCCAATGCCATCTTTCCAATGATAGGTGTCCGCAAAACACCCCCCTGGCCAGCGTAATACGGGTACCTTAAGTACTTTAAGAGCTTCGACAACATCTTTTCTATAGCCGTTGATGTTTGGTATTTCAGAGTCGTTGCCAACATAAATGCCTTCATAAATACAAGTTCCCAAGTGTTCCGAAAAATGACCATAAATTTCTTTTTCGATTTTAATATTTGAAGTTCTTGCTTTCAGACTCAGTTTATTTTGACCGAAAAGATTTACGGCAACTGAGAAACTAATAATCAATAGTAATATTTTCATTTTATTCTATTAAGTGAACCTGCTTGTTTGCAACGGTTCGTATAAGAGGACTTATTCTTTGATCGCCGAGGCCCGCGCGACGGAGATTATGCCGTTTATATAGTATTGTATGGCGTTATTTTTAATTTTTTTCTAATTCCAACCAACGTTCATAAGAAATTATTCCATTCTCTGGTTTTCCTTTGCCGTTTAAAATTCCAATAAATTCAAGCGAATGTCCATCTGGGTCGTCGAAATAAATTGCTATCGCAGGCATCCAGGCAAAGACCATTGGTTTATCAGTGCCGTCATTTAAAAAGTTCCTGCATTTTAAATTTCGAGACTTTAGGAAGTTAACAGATTCATTCAAAATCCATTCCGGTTCACATTCAAATGCGAAATGTCGAATATCTATTTCTTCTTTAGGTTTTTCCCACAAGCCTAACATAAACTGCTTATCCTTTCCAACCCAAAAAAAAGCTGCTCTTCGTTCCTCTTCATAATGGCATTGTTTTAATTCAAGAACTTGACCATAAAATTCAATCGAGTGTTCAATATTTTCTACAAATAAATGAGTTTCATACAGGCCTTTAATCATATTAAATATTGGTTTTTGCAATGCCATACAGTCTCGCGTATGGTTCGTTGCGGAAAACAAGCTATGATTTTCCGCCTATATAAAGATAGGAAATGCGAAGTAATTTCTACCTGTGCTTACCGAAGCAAGCCTTGGTAAGAGTTATTCAGCCGCATTGAGCTATAGGTCGTTGGCAATAGTTTTTATTTGATTCAACCAAATATCATTCAATTACATTTGATGACGCCACCTCTCGGTGAAGTCTCCAAATGCCATCTTTACCTTTTTTTAATATAGCCAAAAAGTTATCTTTCAATTCAACAACAATTCCTTCACTATTCGTGTAATATACATAACTAACACCAAAATCATATGCAACACTGTCTGATGCAATTATTGTTTCTTTTGGGAACATAATAATACTATCGTAGGGGAAAGGACCTTTATTTTTACTAATCTCATACATTTTACTCCAATCAGTGCTTCCGGGTGAAACAATCTTAACATCTTTTGTCACTATTTTTCCTATGGTTTCACCATCAGCTTCTTTTACAGCTTTCATAAATGCCTGACGAGTTTCTTCTATTGACGCCAATTCGGCTTGAATATCAATAGTACTGGTATTGGAAGACTTCAGTTCCCCTTTGTTGCTCTTTTCGTTGCAGGAAACTAGAATCATGACAAAAAAAAGAATTATTGAACTTCTCATATTTTAAAATATTTATTGTTATTCAAAATTATTGCCAACGGTTTTGCCCATGTGTATGTAACAGGAAAATGGACGAGTATTTTCCGCTGACTCTCCTAATTTAGCAAAACGAGTTGAATTTTCGGTAGAAAATTCAGCTGTTATTGGACTTACATACTGTTGGTTATAGGTTTTATTCTTTGTTTTAAGGGGCTGAATTAAAAAAAGGCTACCAAGTTGATAGCCTTTCTAATAATATATTTTTTAACGGCCAATTAATCGCCAGCGCTTAAAGAGTAACTTCCGTCTCCATTAAATGAAGTAAGCGTAATCGTTACAGTCCAATTCCCGGGTTCGCCAGCTTGGGTAACACCATCAATAGAATCAGGTTCAGTTTCACCGTTAAGGTTTCTGTCAAGTACTACAGTTCCGTTAGCATCTGCAACTACAATTTGGAAAGTTCCGGAAGCTGTAGCAGTAATATCAGCATTATAGTCGGCAGTTGACAAGTTGTTTGTCCAATTGATTGTCCTTGAGCCATTTCCACCATCGCCGGTAAAATCGCCTCCTATATCTCCATTAGGTCCTTCATTGACTGTTATATTAACCGCAGGACTATCGTCATCTGAACAAGAGGTAAATGTTCCTATGAACAATACCATTGCAATAAAAATTGTAAGTAGTTTAAAATTTGAGGTTTTCATTTTTATTAATTTTTATTATTCATTCTATTATAAAACAATTACGTCGATAAAATTCCCGAACCGAAAACGTAATTATTTTAAATTTATTTTTAATGTGTTATTAGTCAATTCATAATATGTCAATAATTTTTATTCTTATTACAGTCATCGGTCCTGGGTATGATACTGTGGATGTGTGGCCAAACCCCAGCGGACCAGATTTGTTCTAACTAAGATAGGAAACAAGCGCAAGTTTTAAGAAGTGATGTGTTATGGGCACAGTTGGCGTTTTGTATTTTCTTTTTAAATCCTTTGTCCAAATGTCAAGAGATTATTATCTGGATCAAGTACAGAAAATTCCTTTTGTCCCCAAGGTTTGGTATCCAATTTACCATTCGGATGAATTTCAGTCTGTTTTGCCAATAATGATTTATAAAAGTCGTCAATTTTGTCGGTTCTGATATAAACTTGGCCATAATTCTCTTTGGGGTCAAGCTCCTTAAATTCAAAGAAATGAATTTCTATTTTATCTTTTTGAAGCATCAAATACCCCTGATAATCTCCTATTTCTTTAAATCCCAATTTATTGATATAAAATTCACTAGTAACCTTTTTATCGCGCATTGGCAATTTCGGATTGATGTCTGTGAGCATATAATTCCACATTTAGATTTTTAATCCACTTTAATTGTGTTTTAGTTTAGGCTTTCTATTTTTCATTATACCCATGGATTGTATGAACCAAAATTCCATATGTACCCCTCTGGATCTTGACAACTATATCCACGACCACCATAGTCCTCGTCTTTTATATCTAATACTATTCTAGCTCCGGCTGCAATTGCCCTACTATAATGGTCATCGATTTCTTCAACTATGATATACGGGGTTTGCGTATTAATTCCATTTAGGTCTTTTGGTGTCTTGACGAATTTGCCGTATTCGTTGTCATCTTCAGACCCTAACATGACCATAGCATTACCAAAATTTAACTGTGCATGAGCGATAGTTTCATTTTCACCTGGTACAACCAAATGCTTTTCAAATCCGAAAGCATTACATAGCCACTCAATCGCTGCTGGAGCATCTTTGTATCTCATGGTTGGAATTATAACAGATCCGTTTTGTTTCATTGAATTTTTAATTTGTTATTTTTTTGTGGCTTAAACGGTTGGTATAAGGCGCGTTTTAATGCGCTTTATACATTGTTGGCTTTAGTTTTTTGCAAATTCTATTAGTGGTTTCACAATTCCATTATCAGCTTTTCTCAAAGCGTTTATATACTCTTTTCTTGTTTCATCCGCTTTAACCATATTTGATTGATGCCAAGTAAATATCTCTTTTTGAAAAATAGACTCCATGATTATATCGGCCATCATTCTGGAATGTCTTCCGTTACCATTTGGAAAACAGTGAATTGAAACTATTCGATGTTTGAATCTAATAGCAATTTCATCTGGTGAATATGTCTTGTTTTCAATCCAATATTTTGTATCGTCCAATAAGTTCTTCAATTCAATTCCGATTAGTGTCCATTTGATGCCGATATTTTTTTCTGACTTACGGAATTCTCCAGCCCACTTCCATACTTCACTATACATTCTTTTGTGCAAGTCTCTTACAAACTTTTCGGTTAATATTTTCTCAGGTTTTAAATTAGCTCGCATAGTCCATTCTACAGCTTTTTCAATGTTTAACTGTTCAAATTCATCCAGTTCTTCTTGAGTTGTTAACGACTTAATTTTTAGACCTTCTTTTTCTTCTTCATCTAAAGGGGTTTGTCCTTCTTCATATTTTAGTTCTAATCCCATAAAGACTTTCTTACCTCTCTTTTTATTTCGTTTGCAAGGTCCTTAATTGTATCATTAATCTTTTCATCTCCAATTCCTTGGTCCTCCAATTTCATATTTTGATTGGTCCTTAATACTATTTTTTGTGCCAACTTTTCAGCTTTCATTTGTATCAAATCGTCAATTGTTCCTTCCTTCGGGACCAGTGAATAGACAAATTTCATATCCATGGCAGCAGCAACTTCCCTCATTGTGTTTATTGTAATCGTCCCGTTTGCCTCGCTCTCCTCAATTTTTTTAACTCCTTGACGAGTTATGTTCAACTTGCTGCCAAGTTGTGCCATTGTCATATTTAATGTAGTCCGGATTGTATTTATCCATCCTCTTTCTGGGACCAGGACCATTTTTGTTTTAAGAAATGGTTTTAATTTTTGGTCCAGTTGTTCAATCATTAATTTCCGCTTATTTCTCACTTTTACGATGATTTCAGTTTGTAGTAATATGGGTTATGTAAACTATTGAGTTTACAAAAATATAAAAAAGTAAACTTATAGGTTGACAAATAATAAAAAAAGTAAACTTATAGGTTGACAAATTGAAGTTAAAGTAAACACTTAGGTTTACTTCGTTAGGTCTTTTAAAAATAAAGCCAACGTGTTTGTATAAGAATAGCACCCGACTGCATGGTATATTCCTGTCAAGGTACAGGAAAGTTAATATGGACTAAAGCTCTTGAATTCACTACTTCCCTGGCTATTATTTTTATACATTGTTAACGATAGTTTTAATATCATTATTTAAATTTATCTTTATGCCCTGGCAAAAAAAGGATTTTATAATTATTCATTATAAGTTTTAAAATCCTCCAAGTGTTGTGCCGCTTCTTCCAAATCCATAATGAAAAAGCCGAAACCAACACCCGCTTCCTGCTCGGCTTTTCCGATTTGAAAACAGAGGTATTTTCCATTGTCTGAAACCACACCTTGATTTGCTTTATATCCCCTATAATCAGTAAAATATGTCAATCGTTGCATTTCCCCGGAACCGTCCAATTTCAATTTGTATAGATCAAGTAATGGCCAGGCAGTTTGTTTACTGGGTGCATGTTCAACGCAGGTATATAGACCGTCTGGAAATATGCCTTCTGGTTCATCATAACAGCATGGGGAACTAGTGATAGGCTGAAATTCTCCGCTTTCGCTATCTACCATGTAAACATCAGTATTGTTGCCATTTTCGATGGTATAAACAGCAAAGGTTACTTTTACATCTTCGGGTGGAACGAGGTTTTGAGTTTCAAGGCTTGAATTACCCAATGAAAAAGGCAATCGCTTGGAATCGAAAATCACCCGCTCATTGCTCAATCTTGGTATTCCCTCTTCGTAAATTATCTCTGCCATTAATAACTTTGCCCTGTTTTTCCCTAACTCAGGTAATTGACGATCACGATGAGTCCAAGCTATTCTCATCCCACTTCTGGAAACAGCTGGTCCCTCTGCGCAGAGTGTATTTAGAGGAACCGGTTCTTTCTTACAGCTTTTATCCATAACCGACAACCAACAAAGGTCACGCGCTTTGTCCCTTTCTTCAATATCAGTTGGATCAAAGGGTGCGATTGGACCGGAAAGTAGAATGTCGCCATTAGATAAATACATGGCTCTCGTAAAACCGTAATGATTAAAATGTCTGGTTTTTGGACGTATAATTCCGGTTGCTACTTCCAATTCATATACTTCACCCATTGGTTTATCAACAAATAATATAAACCGGCTATCATGCGACCAATCGGGGCGTTCTCCAAAACCACATGCAAGTTTGATGTATGGCGGCAAATGATCTGCCGGATGAGCATTAATAAAACCAGATTGTGTTTTTTCACTGTCTTGTCCAAATGCAGCTACTGCATAAAACAAAATGTACAAAAAAAGAAATTGTTGTTGTTTCATCTTATAAGTTCTATTTAGATTTAATGATGTTGTATTCCTAAATTACCGCTAACGTCTAGGCTATGAGTTGTTGCGTGTCCCGATAACTATCGGGATAGCACTTAACTTTGCAAGCCTGCCTGCCGGCATGCAGGTACACACAAACCGAAAATTCCAATGGAATTTTCAGAATAGGCGAGAACAAGTAACCTTTCCGCCTATGGCGGATTACTTATAGCCATTGTTTGCATTAGTATTTATTTATCAATATTTTTCAAGTCAATAATCAAGCGTTCTGTCCCCAGGGCAGATTTTGTCTTTTGATACATAAAAGAATCCTTGTTATAGCCTAAAATAAGGTCCGCTGCGATTAGGCCATAGGCCAATGACCCTTTCGCACCAATGCCAGACATCCCTCCAACCAAAACAAAACTTGAATCAATATTCACTTTATTTTCTATTGCGTTACTCACGTAAGGTATTTCAGATTCTGTTAGCGAATAAACACAAGAATACCCTTTAACAAATTCCAAATCAGACGCTATTATTGGCAAATCAAGTTTTTGCATATAGTCTACAGTATTTTCTTTGCTCCACTGAATTTCTTGCTCGGTTAACTTTATTGACCATACTTCATCTAAATCCTTTATTTCTGTCCTTAAAAAATGTCCTCCAACTTTTAATAACGGTCTTTGGTCATTGTCAAATTTCTCAATCATGGAATAAAATATTTCTGAATTCAGATATGCAACTGGGTAAGACGTGATAAATCTATTTTTTTGTTCAGCGGTCAACATATCATACTTTTCTGGATTTATTTTCAAAAAAGAAAGAAACAGTCTTTTAGGACTTATTAAATTTCTAAAGTAGGGTGCCACATCTTTTACTAAAACTCCATTATAAGGTCCGGCGGCAGCGACTATTTTTTTGCTCAGTATGGTTTTACTTATTCCTGTTTTTGTATCGTTAATTGTAATCTTATAAAGCCCATCTTCTTTTTTCAAATCCGTTACTTTTTGATTGTATTGAACTCGGTTGCCAGATTTTCTAATTCCCTGATGTAGTTTCCCAATTAGTTTTTTGGGATTGAGTGTTCCCGAATACTGTTTATATTCACGAATAACCATTGTAGTATCTGAAATTTTCATTCCAAATTTTTCTTTGGCTGCTACTGAGTTTGGGGCATATTCATAATTATCAGCCTGCCCATCTAACAATTCTTCAACTTCATTTAATTGAGATTTAGAATAGATATAAGTTACTGGTGAAGTTCTGTAAATATCTTCCATAGAGTGAAGTATCTCTGTTTCTCCTTCATTTAAGTAATCAATCAAATCCTTTGTTTCTTTTACAGAGGTTTGTTGCAGAAATGAAAAGATATCTTCATTTGGCCCAAGACTTCTAGAAATTCGTGCTTCGCCAAAGCTTGAGCCAAAAGTGTAAACTGAGTCTTGTAGCTCAATCAATAAAACATTTTGCTCATATTTCGAAATCTCCCATGCCGTTGAACTTCCCATTAGACCACCACCAATAACAACAATATCCTCTATCTTATCAGAAGTTTGACAGGATATTAAATTCAATGCAATGACTGTTATTAAGATTAGGTTTCTCATTTTCTTATATTAATGCCAGCGTGTTGATTTATTAACCCTAATGTAGGGATTTTTTGAATGCGTGGCTTAGGGTAGGGATGAACCTGTCCGCCTTTGGAGGATAATGGGCGTTGTTGGCAATAGTATTTCTTTTTTTAATTATAGAATACTATTCAAGTCTTGTCGGCCGACAATTGTCATAATTTCTACAACATCTTCATTTATCCTACAGTATATACTGTCCGAACCACACACACATCTTCGATATCCATTTTTTATAAAATCCACTGATTCGAAAGAAAATGGTCTTTGGGCGATTATATCAAAGTATATGAAAAATGAGTCGAAATATTTGTCCGCTTGGGCCATTCCAAATTTTTTCCAATTTGGCCCTAATCCAGTCAATTTGGACTTGCTGACTTCTCGCCTGCCTTATTAAATCGTTTACAAGTTCGCTCTTACTTGAGTATTCCTGCTTGTCTACTTGTGATTTTAACCATTCATCATTTGGTTTTGTAAAAGATATGCTCTGTCGTGCCATGAAATATAGTTTGGTGCTAAAATACACCAAAAACGAATCAAATACAATTTTTTTTATATTATTGCCTAACAGTCTTGTATATAAAAAGTAGCGGATTTTTTGCACGAACTTTTCGGAAAACAATATACTTAATTAAAAGCAAAAGCGGTTCAGATTTGCACCTAAACCGCTATTTTTTAAATACGTTGTTACCCACTGGCTTTTTTCATTCAGCTTGGTTTTCAGCGTTGGCAAAGACATGCTCTTTTGCAATTTTTGGCGAAGCGTTGGCTGGTGCTAATAGCATATGTGTATGGCTTTAAGCCATGGCTTTTCCGTAATATTTTTTCCGCAACCAAAAGGAAACTCGAACTAATAAAATCAAAGCTGGCACTTCAACTAAAGGACCAATTACTCCTGCAAATGCTTGTCCTGAATTCAGTCCAAAAACTGCAATTGCAACTGCAATCGCTAACTCAAAATTATTTCCTGCTGCTGTAAATGCAACTGAAGCTGTTTTGTCATATTCTGCTCCCGTTGCTTTGGTGACGAAAAATCCAATGATAAACATTAATGCAAAATAGATAAGCAGAGGAACAGCAATAATCAGAACGTCCATTGGAATTTCAACAATCAATTCTCCCTTAAGAGAGAACATAACTACAATGGTAAACAAAAGTGCAATTAAGGTTATTGGAGAGATTGTCGGAATAAATTTATTTGTGTACCAATCTTCGCCTTTTAGTTTCACTAAAATTAGTCTGCTCAATATTCCCATTACAAAAGGAATACCTAAATAAATGGCCACACTTTCTGCAATCGTTCCGATTGAAATATCTACAATAGCCCCTTCAAATCCGAAATAGGGTGGAAGAACAGTTATAAAAACCCAGGCATAAAAGCTGTAAGCAAACACTTGAAATATGCTATTCAAGGCAACTAAACCTGCACCATATTCGCTGCTTCCTTCTGCGAGGTCGTTCCAAACCAGGACCATTGCAATACAACGAGCCAAACCAATTAAAATAAGTCCGACCATATATTCTGGATAATCTCGTAAAAATGTAATTGCCAAAACAAACATTAAAACAGGACCAATTATCCAATTTAAAATAAGTGAAATAGAAAGGATTTTTGTGTTTCTAAAAACTTTTGGTAATAAGGAATAATTGACTTTTGCCAAAGGTGGATACATCATTAAAATCAAACCGATTGCAATCGGAATGTTTGTAGTTCCGCTACTAAATGAGTTTATAATATTTGGGAATGTTGGAATAAAATAACCAAGACTAACTCCAAAAGTCATAGCAACAAATATCCAAAGCGTTAGATTTCTGTCAAGAAAACTTAATTTTTTTGAAGCCATTTTTTATGAATTTATTTGAGAGAAAACGTAAAACATTTCAGTTGCGATTTGCAGACTTCTTTCTTTGTATTTTTCTGCCTGCTGTGGTGTGTTGTCAAATGCTTTTGGGTCTTCAAAAGTTATCGGAATACGTTTTTCAGCCCCTGGAACAAATGGGCAAGCTTCGTTTGCCGAATCGCAAGTCATAATTGCCGCAAATTCAGATTTTGGGTTAAAATCGTCATCTAATTTTTTTGAAAATCCAATTATTGGATGCTCGTTGTCAGCATATTTAATGCTGTAAACAGGATTATCGTTTTTTGAAATGGTGTTTATTTGAAACCCTGAATTTTGCAAAGTTACTGCAACCAATGGAAAAAGTGCTGTTGCCTCTGTTCCGCCTGAATAACAAAATACGTTTTTAATATTGAAGTAGTTTGCCATTGTTTGTGCCCAAACTTGCGATAAATGACTTCTTCTTGAATTGTGAGTACAAATGAAATTGATACGGATTTCTTGGTTTTCGGAAACCTTCGACTGAATAAAATCCGTTAGCTGTTGTAAAACTTCTTTTCGCTCGTTTGAAATTGTTTGATAATTTAATTCTTTGATTAAATTTTCTATTTCTAAAAATAGAGTTGGTTTTGATGTTGTCATTTTTTGTAAAATTAAAATGGTTTTAGCAACAGTTTCCATCAGGTGAACAACAAGGTTCATCAGTTAAAGTTGATAATTTTACTTTAGTTTTTTCTACCGGAATTCCGCATTTGCCTTTTGCTAAACAGTCTGTTTGTTTTTTGGTTAGCAAGAAATGTTGTCCATCAAAATCAAGACCGAATTTCCCAATCGTATCTGCTTGATATTCTACTTCGATTTCTAAATCTCCTATTTTTAAAACTTTTGCAGAAAGTTCAATGATGTTTAATAACTTTTCTGGATGCAATCTGTGGTCATAGTCGTTTGCATTCCAAAGTTGGAAGTTTACGACTTCTTCATTTCTTTCAGTTCCGCCACAATCGATAAAGTGTTTTGTGATTTTACCAACTTCTGTAACATGAAAGTGATTAGGTACTAAATCTCCGTTTGGTAATTGAAAACTTATAGTTTCCATTTCTTTTAATACTGATTTTGCATGTGATAATTTCATAAGACTATTTGTATATTGCGATAATAGGATTAATTAATTCAAATTTTTTTAACAGCAATCTTGGTTTTCGGTTAAGTCTTGGTTTAGAAATTCGGTCATTACAGTTTTCATTGCTGTCCAATTTTCTTTATGAATGCAGTAACAAACACTTGTTCCTTCTACATTTCCTTTAATCAAGCCTAAATGTTTTAGTTCTTTCAAATGTTGTGAGATTGTAGGTTGGGCTAATCCAATTTCGTTTACCAAATCTCCGCAAAAACAAGAGTTGATTTTAAACAAATGTTGTAAAATAGCTACTCTTGCCGGATGTCCGAATACTTTTGCAAAAAGAGAAATTTCATTTTGTTGGTCAGTAAACATTTCGGTTTTCGCTAATCCCATTTTTGTCCTTTATTAATTCATTGCAATATTACGATTAATATTTTAGTGTTCAATGTCTTTTTTCGCGTGTTAGCAAAAAACAGCTCTTTTATTTTATCGGGCAATGGAATTGAGCGGACTACAAACCCTGATGTTTAGCCCATCGCCTGCCATTAATTATACAAAATGTTAGCAAATGTTTTTCATTCAATAGCTACTTCTTTCAGCTTCTTAAAAAAAGCTCTCTTTCTTTCTGAATTTATACCCCAATCAACAGGCATACTCTGGTAACCTGATTCAAATCCTTCATCCTTCATCCGGTAGTCAAAGAAACCCCATGATGCATATGCTTTGACTGCAGTTGCAAAATTGGACGAATCGGATTCGAAATTAAAATGATCGTCTTCATTAAAAACCAGAGGTTTTGACGTGTAACCAGCAACATTCCTGGCAGCTTGAATTAATTCAGTAATTTGCGACGGTTCATTAAGACCATTACCGTGCAATAAAATAAAATCTGCTACTGTTACAACAGATGATTCAGGAACATAACCACCTCCATAACTTGTACTGACAAGCAGATTATATCCATCCTTTTTTGTATTCTGAACTCTTCTAATTAGCTCATGAACCCGATTTGGTTGTAGTATTTCATGATCGTACCTAACATTGCATTCATTGTTTATTTCTATCAAAATGTGCTTGTATCCTTTGTTTAGTATCCAATTTGTAATGTTATCTGTTGAATTAATTACTGCCTGTTCATTTTCTAAATTCTGATCCTGACCAAAGTAAAAATATCCTAAAATTACAACCATATTCAGCTCGTCGGCTTTGTCCAGTATTCGTTCGAGTCGAGCCATATAATCTGCCCTCAATTCGCCTTTATCATCAAAAGCCGAGTTGATCCATTCTTTATTTCCATATCCCAAAGGACTGCCTCCCTGAAGATTAAGAGTAAAAGAAAGTAGTCCATGGCTACGCCATTCTTCCATATTGGAAACAAATTCATTTGTATTTCTGTCCGCATCCCAAAGTTTGGTGTCCGGATAAGCAAACTGATCTCGTGTATCGGGATTTAAATCATCAAAAATCCCTTGAACCATTCTGGAATTAAAAAGAAGCCCCTCAATCTTATTTCCCTTCCAATACCTTCCTTTATAGGTGAGCTCTCCATTAATTAAAAACTGATTTTCAGATATGGTTACAATAGTCTTTCTTTCATTGTTCGAGCATGAAATAAATCCAAAGAACAGAACAAATACTAATAATTTTATTTTCATAGTTGGTTAATCTGAATGTTTGCTAACGGTCTCGTATATGAACCGTCCCGATAGCTATCGGGATAATGGTTTATATGCATTATTGTATGCCGTTTATTCTTTTCCCAAATTTACAGGTTATTCTATAATTGTTATTTCCACATTATCTATCCAAACCGTTCCGAAATCACGAAGATAAATGCCATAGTGTATTATATCTGCTTTATCATCAACTTGAGCTTCTATCTCATAAATTTTCCATTCATTAGAATCAACACGATATTTGTCAAGACTGTCAAATAGAGGTGGCAGTCCGTCATGTGCACTATCTAAAGGATCAGGATCTATTGATAACCTAAGAAACGCAAAGTTAGATTCATCAATTTCTGCCTTAGCAGCTACCTTAAGTCGAATTGTTTTTCCTCTATATGGTGTTGCATCAATGTATTGCCTCAAATTAGCTGCAATTTCACCATATTTTAAACCTTTTTCACGCTGAATCATTGCGGAGTGTTTCCCTTGGTATGGATCTTTATCACTTACAGTCATTTTTACGCCTAATCGTTGAAATTTAGACCAAGCTACCCAACCATCTGGCACTTCTCCTGGACTATTATTCTCAAAACCAGTATTGGTTGGCTGATTCTGTTTTTCAGTAATCAACCACATATGATCATAATCCGAATCATTTATATCAACTACTGCTGAAGTTGAATCAATATAAATAAGTGCGTCAAAGGCTTTTGCATGATTATATGGCCAATAGAACTGTTCAGCTTCATTTTCATTGAAACCTCCTCCCGAATTTCTTGTTAACCTTTCTTGATTAAACCATTTAAATACAGCTTCATTTTTTGGCAAGTTAGCTAGATCTACCACAGCTAAACTCATATTCGTACTAGCCATAACATATTCAAAAGTTCCTTCAGGTGCAGGTCCTACTAAAAAATCATGCATTCCTTTTGACGGAACTCCTTCATCGATTGCCTTAAATGAGCCTTGGTTAAAGAAAATCCCAAATATTTTTAAATCATCTCCATACCATTTTTTCATATATGAGCCCATCCACTCAGTTCCCCATCTAGAAGAATTAGATACATGACTGTTGTGAGCCCAAACAACCATTTTGCTATCATCGCCTTCTTGGTCCATAATCCATTTTAGGTTTTGCGCCTGCCCGAGATCTCTTATTTTAGACCAATTTTCGGCATCATTAATGCTTTCTTCTATAAAAATTTCTACTTGTCGTGCATGCTGTTTAGCAAATTCCCATTCTAAAACACTGGTGTTTTTAATGTATTGCGTCTTATTTTTATCAAATGAATCCATGACCAGTTTTATTGTCTTTAGAGATAGTGAATCTCCTTCTTCTAAAATCCACTGGCGATTTCCAATAATTTCTGGATTGGAAAACGGAATTTCTAGTATTCCCAACTCAGCATACACATTGTTGATTAAAGCAAGGTCAACTTTATTAATATAGTCAAGCATTACCTTCGTTGCCCTTTCAGGATTCTGAGTATCAAATCCGTAAAATTTAACCTTTGTTTTGTGATTTGGATCTGCGTTATATGAACGCATCCATTTTATTAATTCTAAAACCTCTTGTGTATCCCAAGCCCACATATAAATACCTGCTAAAGCTTTTTCGGGATCTCCAATACCATCTACAACGTAACGATTAATATCATAAGCTTCTCCAAGAGGACATTCGAGGGCAAAGATGTTAAAGTCCATCTCTTCTACGAGGTATTCAATCATTCGGTGTTTTAATTGAAATACTTCCTTGTTCCCGTGAGTGGGTTCCCCAAGGGAAACGATTCTGGCATCTCCCACAATATTTTTCAATGGCTCAATATCTTCAAACGAACTTCCGGCTTGCACAGTTTTCAAAGGAATAGCGTTTTTAGTGATCCATTCTTTTACCAGATCTTCTCTAGATTTCTCAGCACAAGAAACCAAAGACAGAAGTATTACTACTAACAAGCTTGTTTTAATTCTCATTTATTTTTATTTAACGGATTGGTCTAATAACATACAACGGTCAAGTATAAGCGTAGTGCGGGATTTGTAGAATTTAATATCGGTTATAACTACAAGTCCAGTACTTTACCCCGCATTACGTTTATACAATGTTGTAAAACGTTATTTAATATATTTCTTTTAATTCAGTTTAATTCCGTTTTTTACTCTCATATTTATACTTTTAATGTTATCTATATCTTCAAGGGGATTATTGTTTAAAACTAAAAAACTTGCTTCATAACCTTCCCTTATTTCTCCAATTTTCCTGTCAGGAAATATGTGTTTTGAACTACCTGTAATAATTGAAAGTATATTGTTGTTTTCAAAGGCATCTAAAGCAATAATGTCATTTATTTCTTCCATTAGTGTTGAGCCTTTTTGGTCGGCACCAAAGGCTAACTGGATACCTGCTTTTTGAAATCTTTTTAACTCGTTTCTGAGGAAATCTTGTTTTTCTTTGAGCAAGATAGTGTCAACAGCCATTTCTTTGCCATTCCAAGCTTGAGCATAATATTTCGCAAATGATACAGTAGGCGTGATTAGAACATTTTTTTTTGAGGCTTTGCTCAAGATTGAGTCGGGAATAATAAAGCTATCAAAATTCGTCTTTCCATATCCACCACCATAGCCTGGCATGTGTGCAAAATAAGTTACATCATTATTCAGAGCCCAAATAAAATCATCTACAGTTTCAATATGAGCATATACCCTGATTTTAGACTTTATAGCTTTTTCAATGATTGCTTTGGCTACCTGTTTTGATAATCCGTAAGTACCAATGTTATCACTCTCAATTTCGATATCACGGTTCTTGATATTTGAAATATATATTTTAAGTATGGATGGTCTTTTTGAGATTATTTCATCCCACTTTGAGTGAACATCTTCAAGGCTATTCATCAAATAATATGCATCTGAGGCTACAATTCTACTATTTCTAATCTTTTCTCTATTTTCTGGGTTTAACATTGCCCTCCATCCCATACCCAAAATGCTGGTTTCATAGATTGCATGAGGGTGACCACCAGTGGAAGTCATACCGCCATGTGCGAAGGCAACATCTATATTACCACGTTTATTTAAAGAATCCTTTATTTTTTCATACCTGGAATAATGGTTCGTTAATACTTGAACGTAAAATGTACCTTCGTTTATATATGATTGATAAATGCTATCAAATTGTTCAATATCATCAAAATTGTGAGTGTGAGCATCTCCAAAAGGTGGTATTACATATTTCCCGTCAATGTTTACTGTTTTATCCGTTTTAAGAGATGAATCAAAACTGAATTTTCCACCTTTAATTGAAAAATCTTTGACTTTGAACTTATCTCCATCGAAGAGATAGCCTCCAACATAATGAATAGAAGCGGTACTATTGTCTTCACTACAAGAGGTTAAACTTATTAAGCAACAGGTTATAAATAAAAATCTAATGTGTTTTGCGGAAAGTAGTTTTTTTGATTTCACGTGTAATCTGTTTTTTTACCTCTGAATGTTTTACGGTTTGGGTATGGTTTCGTCCCGAGTCCTCGGGATGAACTATACCCTTCGTTAGCAGCTTTTTATCTATTTTTATTAATGGTTTTGTTATTGTTTTCGAAGAATATATAACCTCACATAAGTTAATCAAGGAAATGGTAGAAGGTAGGATAATCTAATTAAATATAATTTCTTATTTTCAAAAAACAAAAAGAGAAGACCTTTTTTGGCCTTCTCTTCTAAAGTTTGTAATAAATTCTAACTCTATTTATTTATTATAATCTTCCACCATGCTGGTGAAAGCCTCTACCGTATCCATTTGGAAGCTGGATTCAAAGACAGGTCCTTTTATAAAAAGATCTCTAAAACCATATTTATTTTTAGCATAATTGGTTAAAACGGTTCTATTATCGCCGACAAGCTTCTTTATATTAAAGGAAGACATATTTTTTGCCTCCTCTCCTTCTTTTTGGGCAAGAATTTCAAAGTTATTTTCCTGCCATTCAACATATTTGGCATCACTAACCTTCGTCCGGTCAGGTAAGTGGGAGGTAACGATACCCTGGGTGTGGTGATATTTTTTAAAAACGGTAATCTCCCCTTCCGTAGCAACTTCAAGCATCAACTTTTTAGGTATCCGGTCTTGCTTTCTTTTCGCAAATAGATTGGCATATTTTGCCTGTTTGAATTTTTTACCATTTTCAAGAGTAAAACTTTGCAAGTCGCTGGCATCATAAACCACAGCGTCTTTATGTACGTCTTCCCCTGCTTTGTAAGCCGCATAGGTTTTCTCGTCAATCAGGTAAACCCTTTTTTGAAATAGCTGAGGGTTCATCATATCCATATAGATATAGCCTTCAATTTCATTTCCATCCATAAGAGTTACTGTACCTTTTTCATATTTCCAAACCGAACTTGGGGTTTTTAACTGAGCTTTAGTATGGTTAAATGTTAAACTGAAAAACACTATTAACATTAGTGTAATCGTTGAACGTTTTTTTGCTGTTTTCATAAAATTGATTTTCATTAATATTAGTAATAGTTATTCAACAC
>NZ_CAMYKG010000013.1 GCF_947258925.1 uncultured Eudoraea sp.
TTCAATGATATATACAAAAAACATACTTCTAAGAACGTGTTTGCCTGGTGACAGGCAGTCCCGAGTACTCGGGATAACCAACTGAACTACCAGACCAATGATTTTATCCGCCTCAGGCGGACGCTGACAACAGTCAGCTTCAAACCTTGTTACATTGCTTTTTTATAGCGTGCTTTGGTTACCAAAACTTCTACTGAAGTGAAGGTGGGTGCAAATATACGTTGCTAAATGAATTCCACAAACAATTTTTTTAAAATTCCGTTAGGGTTATAGAAATTTCTGTCGCTCTATCATAAAGGTGTTTAATACCTTGGTAAACGGTTCTTTGATATCAACCTCTACATATTTTATGCTGTACTGTGCGCATTTTAATTTTAAATCCGCCAAATATTCACTGATTCCCTGTTCGTAAGCATCCTTTATGGTATCCGCATAAAGGTCTATATGACTTCCTGTTTCTACATCAATAAATCTTTTTGGTGTGTTCTCAAAGTTAAAATGCAATTCGGTTTCATTATCCAGTAAATGAAACAGTACAACTTCATGTTTGTTATATTTTAAATGGCGCAGGGCATCAAAAAGTTTTTCATCTGAAGCAGCTGTTTGAAACATATCGGTAAAAAGAAAAACAAGACTTCTCCTTTTAATCTTTTCTGCAATCTGATGCAAATAGGTATATATCCTGGACTGTTGTGCCGGTTTTGTATCAAGACTTATTTCACTGAGTTTTGCCAATAACATCTGATGTTGCCTTTCGCTCCCTTTCTCTGAGGCATAAAATGAGTAGGAATCCGAAAATACACTTAACCCGACAGCATCACGCTGTTTTTTCAGAATGTTCATTAAGGCCGCAATTGCCAATACGCCAAAACCTATTTTATTTAAATGACTTATAGAAAGTTTCTGAACTTCCGGATAATACATGGACGCTGAATTGTCCAAAATCATATGGCACCTCAGATTGGTTTCTTCTTCATATCTTTTAGTATAAAGCTTATCAGTCTTTGCAAACAACTTCCAGTCTATGTGCTTGGTGCTCTCTCCGGTATTGTATATTTTATGTTCCGCGAATTCTGCTGAAAAGCCGTGAAATGGGCTTTTATGAATTCCGCTGATAAAACCTTCAACAATTTGATTGGCCAATAATTCCAAATTTTGGAACAAAGGGGCTTTATGTAATTCTGAACGCAGATCCATAGTAGCAAGATAAACTAAAAAAGGTTTAGCAATTGCTAAACCTTTTTTAAAATACAAGTTTCTTTTTTTAATTAAAGAACCGCCTCAATAGCATCGGTATATACTTTCTTAGGGGATACACCAACCTGTCTGTTTACAATTTCACCGTCTTTAAATACAAGGACGGTTGGAATATTACGAACACCGTATTTAGCAGCAAATTCCTGATTGGAATCCACATCAACTTTTCCTACAATGGCTTTACCTTCATATTCAGTACTTACTTCATCTATAATAGGTCCTACCATTCTGCAAGGTCCGCACCATGCAGCCCAAAAATCCACCACTACGGGTTTATCACTTTTTAAAACTACTTCATCAAAAGTAGCATCTGTTATCTCTAAAGCCATATTGTTTTTATTTAGAATTATGCAAATTTAGTCAATTATTCCACTGTTTCATTACTTCAAGATCATTCATTTTTCTTATGCATTCATTGAAAAAGCTTATTTAATTCAATTTATAGTGTACCTCTTTTTCTTCTAAAGTATGCAAGAGCTCACTTGTAATCTCTACTTTTTGTTTTCTACTTGATAAGTTTACTTTTATTTCCTGTTTCATTTCGTAAACCACAAAATTAAGCGAGTGCTTCCCTTTATAGGAGATGAGTGTGTCCTTCAGATCATGAATAGCATTTTCTTTAAGCTGTGCGATATTTAATTTTATGGTCAATTTTTTTGCAAAGTTTTCCATGGTATCCTGCAGCAACATAAAATTGTTGTATTGCAGTCGTGGGTCTCCCTTTTTTCCCGTTTCCCTGTTGGTCCATCCTTCGCGTACAAATACTTTGACGTAAACAAAAGAATTGATCATAAGAAAGTGACGGAATTTTAAATATTCCTCGCCAAAAATCCGAAATTCAAAACTGTCTGTATAGTCCTCCATGGTAAACAGGGCCCATCCCTTTCCGTTTTTGGATACCCTATGCTGCACATCCGTGATTACGCCGGCAAATGAAAGCTCTCTGTTTACATACTCTTCCAAATTGTTAAAGCAGGAAACACTGGCATTACTGAAGGCATTGATCTCAGTTCTGAAGTCATCCAAAGGATGACCGGAAATATATATGCCTACTACTTCTTTTTCCCTTCTGAGCTTCTCCATAGTGCCCCATCCTTCACAAGGTGGTACCTGTGGTTCCGGGATCTGAACTTCACTGGTATCGCCAAACAAACTAACCTGCGAGGAGTTTTCGCTTTCCTGAAATTTAGCGCCATATTTTATGACCATTTCAAGAAATGTATTCCCATCTCCCTCCTTGTGAAAATATTGTGCTCTGTGCGTATCTCCAAATGAATCGAATCCCCCGGCAAGTGCAAGGTTTTCAAAAGCTTTCTTATTGGCTGCCCTTAAATCTATCCGCTTGGCTAAATCAAATACGGATTTATAAGGCCCGTTCTCTTTTCTATTTTCGACAATGGTCTCAACCGCTGAACGTCCTACCCCTTTAATAGCCCCCATGCCAAAGCGAACCGCATTATTTTTGTTCACCGCGAATTTATAATAGGACTCGTTAACATCAGGACCTAAAACCTCCAGACCCATTCGCTTACATTCTTCCATAAAGAACGTAACCTGCTTAATGTCGTTCATATTGTTGGACAATACAGCAGCCATATATTCCGCCGGATAATGCGCCTTTAGATAAGCCGTTTGATAGGCGATGTAAGCATAGCAGGTAGAATGACTTTTATTAAAAGCATAGGAGGCAAAAGCTTCCCAGTCTTTCCATATCTTCTCTAAAATTTCTCTGGGATGCCCATTCTTTTCACCTCCATCCAGAAATTGTGGTTTAAGTTTTTGAAGCAGGGAAAATATTTTTTTACCCATTGCCTTTCTCAGGATGTCTGCTTCACCCTTTGAGAAACCCGCCAGTTTTTGTGACAATAACATTACTTGCTCCTGATAGACTGTTATCCCGTAGGTTTCCTTTAAATTCTCCTCCATTTCGGGAAGGTCGTAGCTTATTTCTTCATCCCCATGCTTACGGGCAATAAAACTGGGGATATATTCCATAGGACCGGGCCTGTAGAGGGCATTCATCGCAATAAGATCATCAAAAACAGAAGGCTTCAGATCTTTAAGGTGTTTTTGCATCCCCACGGATTCATATTGAAATATCCCTACGGTATCTCCACGTTGAAATAGTTCATAAGTGTCCGGGTCATCCAAAGGAAATTCATCAGGAATTAATTCTACTCCGTGCCTGGCTTTTACAATTTTAACAGTATCCTTAATTAAGGTCAGGGTTTTAAGACCAAGGAAATCCATTTTCAGCAAGCCTGCATTTTCCACAACAGAATTGTCAAATTGGGTAACATAAAGGTCAGAATCCTTAGCGGTTGCCACAGGCACAAAATTTGTAATATCATCCGGAGTAATGATTACCCCACACGCATGGATACCTGTATTTCTCAAGGATCCTTCCAGGACACGAGCCATTTTTACTGTTTGGGCCTCCAGATCATCCCCTTCCGAAATATTAAGCAGGTTATTCACCTTTGCCAAGTCATCTGCCCTAAATTTCTTCTTAAGATCAGCCTCCGGAACCCCAAATATTTTGTTCAACTTAGACATATTGGGAATCAATTTCGCAATGCGATCTGCATCATTCAGGGGAAGGTCCAAAACCCTGGCTGTATCTCTGATAGAAGATTTTGCGGCCATAGTGCCGTAGGTAATTATTTGTGCTACCTGGTTGGCTCCGTATTTGTTAATGACATAATCCATTACTTTCCCACGACCTTCATCATCAAAATCTATATCGATATCTGGCATGGAAACCCGGTCCGGATTTAGAAATCTTTCAAAAAGAAGGTCATATTTCAATGGATCAATATTGGTAATCCAGAGGCAATAGGCCACTACTGAACCAGCGGCAGATCCTCTTCCTGGGCCAACAGAAACGCCCATGTTTCGGGCTTCCCTTATAAAATCCTCTACAATTAGAAAATAGCCCGGATAACCGGAATTCTCAACTGTTTTGAGTTCAAAATCAATACGTTCCCTAATTTCATCAGTAATCTCCCCGTATCTTTTAAGGGCTCCTTCATAGGTAATATGTCTGAGGTAAGCATTTTCACCGCGTTTTCCTCCATCTGCTTCATCCTCTTCTATCTTAAATTCATTCGGAATTTCGAATTGGGGTAACAGAACGTCCCTTGCCAGCTCAAAAGGTTCAACCTTATCTACTATTTCCTTAATATTTAGAATAGATTCTGGTAGGTCTTTAAACAATTCCTTCATCTCAGCAGCACTCTTAAAGTAGTACTCCTGGTTGGGAAGACCATATCTGTATCCACGGCCTCTGCCTATTGGGGTGGCCTGTTTTTCTCCATCTTTAACGCAAAGTAAAATATCATGCGCTTCAGCATCTTCTTTAGAACAGTAGTAGGTATTATTAGTAGCTACTAATTTTATTTCATGTTTTTTGGCAAAGTCAACCATTACTTTGTTAGCACGTTCTTCATCTTCCTGACCATGCCTCATTATTTCAAGATAGAAATCATCTTTAAATACAGATTTCCACCATAGCAGAGCTTCTTCTGCCTGATTTTCCCCAATGTTCAGTATTTTGGAAGCTACTTCACCATAAAGGTTTCCGCTGAGGACAATGATATCATCTTTGAATTGGGTGATAATATTTTTATCAATTCTGGGAACATAATAGAAACCATCAGTGTAAGCAAGAGAGGACATTTTTGCCAGATTGTGATAGCCATTTTTATTTTTGGCCAGCAAGACCATTTGATACCCATAATCCTTTACATTTTTATTGGTATGGTCTTCACAAACAAAAAATTCACAACCTATAATAGGTTTTATATAATTTCTTTGAACTTGGTCTTCATTCTCATTTTCGGTAGTTTCTTTTGCCAGTTTATTATGAGCATTCACTTCTTTAACAAAATGAAATGCTCCCATCATGTTGGCATGGTCGGTAAGAGCTACTGCAGACATTTGGTTTGCTGCGGCAGATGCAACCAAATCCTTAATTTTAATTGTTGATTGTAGTACCGAAAATTGAGAATGGTTATGTAAATGAATAAAATCAGCATCTTCCAGCGATTTTATATTTTGATTAAGGTCTTCTTCGGAAACGCCCGATACTTCCAGATTTTTAAGACGTTTGGCTATTTTTTCAGAGGCCTTCCTTAAGTTGATATGTTTTAATCCTATTAACTGGATTTCCTGAGGGTTAGCTTCCTTGAATTCCTCGAAATAGCCGGTACCTGCACCCAGTTGCTCTTTTGTGTACTGCTGTCGTCTTAATAGTTCCAAAAAACAACGGGTGGTTGCTTCCACATCGGCGGTGGCATTATGTGCCTCCGAAAAAGGGGTATTAAATAAATACTGATGCAGCTCGGTTAAGGTAGGGAGTTTAAACTTGCCGCCTCGTCCGCCTGGTAGCGCACATAGAGTGGCGGTATGTTCTGTGCAGGTGTCCAGGACGGGTAATTGCGCTAAATCACTTTTTATATTTGCCCTGTAAAATTCGGCCCCCATAATGTTGATGTCAAATCCTACATTCTGGCCAACCACGAATTTGGTTTTAGAAAGGGCATCATTAAATTTTTCCAATACTTCGGTCAGAGGTTTTCCATTTTCAAGTGCAAGTTCAGTGGAAATTCCATGAATTTTTTCGGCATCATAAGGAATATTGAACCCATCAGGTATTATCAGGTAATCCTGTTGATCTATTAAGTTTCCCAGTAGATCATGTAATTGCCAGGCAATTTGAATGCAACGGGGCCAATTATCAGTATCACTTACCGGAGCGTCCCATCTCTTTGGCAGGCCAGTAGTTTCAGTATCAAAAATGAGGTACATAGTAGTTAGGTATCAGCTTAAAAAAAAGTAGCTAAAAATAATCAAAAACAACATTTATAAAGAGCAGAGTTGTCACGAGTTATTAACGCCGGCACAGATATCATTTTTTAAGTTCTATTGAGTTACATATCTTTAATACATAAAGTTATAAGAAATGAATTTTAAGGTCAAATGTTTAGGTTTACAGTTAATATTGAGCATTTTGGTATGCTCAACAGTATTGCAAAAAACCTTCGGACAAGATAAGAAGCCACCCAATTTTATAATAATATTTGCAGACGATCTTGGTTATGGAGACCTGGGGGTTTATGGCCATCCTACTATACAAACACCCAACCTGGACCAAATGGCATACGAGGGACAAAAATGGACAAATTTCTACGCAGCCGCCAGTGTTTGCACTCCTAGCAGGGCCGCATTACTAACGGGAAGATTAACTGTAAGGAGTGGCATGTCTAGCCATAAAAGAAGAGTGCTTTATCCCAATTCTAAAAATGGGTTGCCTGCATCTGAAATCACTCTTGCCGAACAACTCAGGCAGGTTGGTTATAAAACAGCCTGCATAGGAAAATGGCATTTGGGGCATAAGGAACAATATCTCCCAACCAACAATGGTTTTGACTATTATTATGGGATTCCATATTCCAATGATATGGATAAGGTAGTAGATATTCCTTATTGGGAGTACTGGAACCAACCCGATGAGGCAATTAAAACAAATCATTTTAATGTTCCTCTAATGCGGAATACAGAGATCATAGAACGCCCTGCTAACCAAAATACAATTACTCTCAGATATACTAATGAAACTATTTCGTTTATAAAGAAAAACAAGGATAATCCATTCTTTATTTATTTGGCACATAACTTACCCCACATACCTTTATTTGTTTCAAAAGAATTCAGAGGTAAAAGCAAGCGAGGTTTATACGGCGATGTATTGGAAGAAATTGATCATGGGGTTGGAAAAATAATTGCCATTTTGAAGGAAGAAGGTCTCGAGAATAATACCATAGTGGTGTTTACTTCAGACAACGGGCCATGGTTAAGTTTTAAGCTTAATGGCGGTAGTGCCGGACTTTTAAGAGCCGGTAAAGGAACTACGTGGGAAGGGGGTATGAGGGAACCGGGAATATTCTGGGGACCTGGTTTAATTAAACCTGGATTGGTAAACGGCCTGGGCTCTACAATGGATCTATTTACGACATTTAGTCGTTTGGCTGGAGCCAAAATTCCTGAGGACAGAATTATTGACGGGTACGATTTAAGTGAAACTTTGCTGCATGGTAAACCTAGTCCCCGTAAGAAGCTTTTTTATTACAGGGGGACCGATATTTATGCCGTACGTTTAGGAGATTTCAAGGCGCATTTTATTACCCAGGGGGAATATGGTCAATTTGGTAAAAAAGAGGTACACGAACCTCCACTTCTTTATAATTTAAGTACTGATCCGGAAGAGCGATTCGATGTATCTAAAGAAAATCCGGATGTTATTAATGAGATTAATTCACTTATTTCCGACCACCGTTCTAAATTAGTAATTGGTGAGGATCAATTGGTAGAAATAGAATAAAAGGAATTCGTTTAAAAATATTGGTGGTTTATAGAAAACACGTATATTTGCAGCCCATTTACGGGAAAAATTAAAAGAATTAATAATCGAGGGTCGGGCACCCTACAAAATTAATGTGATATGCCAGTTAGAATTAGATTACAACGACACGGAAAAAAAGGGAAACCATTTTATTGGGTAGTAGCAGCAGATGTTCGCTCAAAAAGAGATGGGAAGTTTCTTGAAAAGTTAGGGATATACAACCCCAACACCAATCCGGCAACAATTGAATTAAACGTAGATAACTCGGTTCAGTGGTTAGTCAATGGGGCACAACCTTCAGATACCGCCAGAAGAATATTATCCTATAAAGGGGTAATGTACAAGCATCATTTGTTGGGAGGCGTCCGAAAAGGAGCACTAACTGAAGAACAGGCAGAAGAAAAATTCAATGCTTGGGTTGCAGAAAAAGAGAAAGCTATTGCCAAGAAAACGGCCGGTTTAGATAAAGAAAAGGCTGATGCAAAAGCGAAGGCATTAGAAGCTGAGAAAGAGATAAATGAAAAAAGAGCTATGGCCGCTGCCGAAGTAGCTACTGAAGAAGCAGAAATAGCTGAGTCGCCTATTGAGGTTACAGAAGAAGGCGGTGCTCAAGAATCGGTTGTCGAAGAGGTTGTTGAAGAAGTTAAGACAGAAGAAGCTGCACCTGCTAAGGCAGAAGAAGTTGTTGAAGAAGTTAAGACAGAAGAAGCTGCACCTGCTAAGGCAGAAGAAGTTGTTGAGGAAGCCAAGACGGAAGAAGCTGCACCTGCTAAAGCAGAAGAAGTTGCTGAAGAAGTAAAGGCAGAAGAACCTGAAACAGCCGCTGAGAAGAAGGAAGAAAAAGAGTAGTTGATAGGAACATTATGCAAAAGGAAGATTGTTTCTACCTGGGCAAAATAGTTTCAAAACATAGTTTTAAGGGGGAGGTACTTGTAAAGCTCGATACCGATGAACCCGGGATATACGAAAACATGGAATCAGTTTTTGTTTCAATAGGAAACAACCTGGTTCCATTTTTTATTGAGAAGTGTTACCTCCATAGATCAAATCTGTTGCGCATTCGTTTTGAAGATGTTTCCACTGAACAGGATGCAGACAGGATTATGGGTTCCCATTTATATCTTCCTTTGGAATTTCTTCCTAAACTTTCCGGTAACAAATTCTATTACCATGAGATTATCGGGTTCCAGGTCATGGATAAGGATCATGGCTATATTGGAATTATTAAAGGAGTAAATGATTCTGTTTCCCAGGCACTCCTTGAAGTAGAAAAGGACAGCAAACAGTTACTGATACCGGTGGCTGATAATATTATTGATAAAGTTGACAGGGACAATAAAACCCTTTATGTAACTACCCCTGAAGGACTGGTGGACCTTTATCTTAATGAATAAAAATTAATTATATTAAGCCCAACTTACAAGTATTTTGCAATACTTTACAAAACAGCTTGTTGAAAAACTCGCCTTATCAATGATTCGTAGCCTATCATTATTTATCCTGATCATTCTACTGACCAGCTGTAAAACTAAAACAGAAGAGATTGATTCGAAGGAGCTAATACCTCCAAATGTAGTCTTAATTTTTACTGATGATCAGGGTTATCAGGACGTCGGTGTATTTGGAGCTGATGACATCCTAACACCAAACCTTGATCGCATGGCTGGTGAAGGCGTGCTATTGACCAGTTTTTATGCTGCTCAGGCAGTTTGTTCAGCCTCAAGAGCTGGTTTATTAACTGGTTGTTACCCTAATCGAATTGGGATTCACAATGCTTTTATGCCTGATAGTAAAATTGGACTGCATCCGTCTGAAACCACTATCGCGGAAATGCTCAAAAAAAAGGGATATAAAACTGGGATTTTTGGGAAATGGCATTTAGGGGATCACCCCGATTTTTTACCTACTAATCATGGCTTTGACGAGTATTTTGGAATTCCATATTCTAACGACATGTGGCCTTTTCACCCGCAACAGGGTCCTGTTTTTAATTTTGGACCATTGCCCTTATATGAAAATGAACGGGTTGTGGATACTTTAACTGACCAGTCTCAATTAACTACTCAAATTACCGAGCGAAGTATAGAATTTATAAACCGAAATAAAGATCGCCCCTTCTTTCTTTATGTTCCTCATCCGCAACCTCACGTGCCTTTGTTTGTATCGGATAAGTTCCGGGGAAAGTCCGGCAGGGGTTTATATGGCGATGTCATCATGGAGATCGATTGGTCTGTTGGGGAAATTTTGGAAGCTTTAAAAGCTAATAATCTCACCGATAATACAATTGTAATTTTCACCTCGGATAATGGACCCTGGTTGTCGTACGGGAATCATGCAGGTAGTGCTTTACCATTTCGTGAAGGTAAAGGAACAGCCTGGGAAGGGGGCCACAGGGAACCTTTTATCATAAGATACCCTGAAGGTTTAAAAGGAGAACGTACTATTGATACTCCTGTTATGGCCATAGATATTCTACCCACCATAGCCGAACTAACCGGATCGGATTTACCAGTTCATACCATTGATGGGAAAAGTGTTTTAAAATTATTAAAAGGCAAGACTAAAGAGAGTCCTCAGGAGGCCTATTATTTTTATTACAGGGTAAACGAACTTCACGGTGTCAGATATGGCAAATGGAAACTTTATTTTCCCCATAATTACAGGACTATGGAAGGTCAGCAACCGGGCAAAGATGGTCTTCCCGGCAATTACATACACTTAGACGTAAAAGAAATTGAGCTCTATGATCTTTCTAATGATTTGGGAGAAACCACTAATGTAGCCAGTGATTATCCGGAGGTTGTAGAAAAAATAAAACAACTGGCTAATGCTATGCGATATAAATTGGGGGATTCATTAATGGAATTGGAAGGCACTGAAAACAGACCTGTGGGTACTATAGAATGAATAAGACGTTTAAATTCAAACAATTTACGGTTCATCAGGATCGCTGTGCTATGAAAATAGGTACCGATGGGGTTTTATTAGGTGCCTGGGCCAGCAATGCTCATATGCCGGAATCAATACTTGATATTGGTGCAGGCACGGGAATCATTGGGTTAATGCTGGCTCAAAGATCTAATGCCGAAACCATTGATGCCCTTGAAATAAATGAAGATGCGTTTGAACAATGTATGGAAAACTTTGAGGCTTCACCATGGCCAGACAGGTTGTTTTGTTACCACGCCTCTCTTGATGAATTTGTTGAGGAGGTTGAAGATAAATATGACCTGATTGTTTCTAATCCGCCTTTTTATTCTGAAGGGGTTACCAGCGGTGATAGTTCACGCGATATAGCCAGGCAGAATAACTCTCTTCCATTTGACCGACTTATAAAAGGAGTGTCTGAAATGCTTACTGAGAAGGGCATCTTTGCGCTTATAATTCCAATTAAAGAGGAAACCCGAGTACTCCGGGAAGCACTAAAATATGGGCTTTACCCCGCACGTCTGCTACGTGTAAAAGGTCATCCGGATTCAGAGGTAAAAAGAAGCCTTATGGAATTCCATTTTAAAAATACCGAGCCTTTAACTAATGAATTGATTATTGAAAAATCGAGGCACCAGTATACCCAAGACTATATAAATCTGACCAAAGAATTCTACCTCAAGATGTGAGGTTTATTCCATTCTTTGAATTGGCCGGGTAAGGCATGTAGGACCTCCTCCACCTTTTAAACTGATTTCCTCTCCCTTATAAGTAAAAACAGCACAATCTGCATCTTTTAATAGCTTTTCTGTATGTGGGTTGCCTTTTACCATAATGCATTTTCTGGGCGCAACGGCCAAAACATTGCAGCCCATAGATTCAAATTCGTTTTCCGGAACCTCTATCAGGGTAAAACCTCTCTGGCGTAGCATATTTCTAAATGATATGGGCATCAGTGGAGAATAAACAACAGCAAGATCTTTATCAACCGGACTTAGGATCGACATTAAATGAAAGACATCTGAAGGGCCCTTATAATGAGGAAGATCTGCTACCAATACTTCAATTTTATAAGGAGCCAGTAATTCTTTTAACTGAGCGATTCCGGCCAGATTTGTTCGATAGGTATGCCCGACAGCCAGGGTATTTTTATCTAACCATGCAACATCCCCACCTTCTAGAGTGCCCGGATTTTTTATTGTTCCAAGAATTGGAATATTATTTGCCGCAAAAAATTCTTTTTGGGCTGCAGGTTCCTTTTTTCTTGCGCCTTTCCCCATATTACACATAATCATACCATAATCTGTAGCAATTGAGGCATCTCTGCAATAAATAGCATCTGAGGTAAGCTTCGAATCGATGGGTAATATCATCATATCCGACTTTGCCTGGTCTAACAACGAAATAAAGCCTTCATACTCTTTTTGAGCCTCCTTGAAATCAGGCTGTGAAAGATAATTTAGAGATTTCCATTCTTCTGCAAGTTTTTTTGTGTTGATAAATGCGTTTGCCACTGGTTTTATACAAACCCGGGAAAGTCTGTGATATTCGGAATGACAGGTATAAATCATTGGATTATTTTTATAATTAAGTGGTGTCTTTATTTCTCCACTTTACAAAAACATAAAATGGTATTCCAACCATCAATAATATAAATCCCCAAAAAACAGCTTTTTCCCCTGCTCCGAAAATAGCCCAAAGGGAGAAGGAAAAAGCCAAACTTCCCGTTCCATATATTCCCAACCATGGTTGGTTAGGCAATTTTTTCTCTAAAAGGATACTCACATAGGCTGCGGCAGTAAAGAGATAGGGAACTAAAGCCGTTAAGGTGCCGAGCAAAATTAAAAACTTGAATTGCTCTACCAGACCTTCTGTGTAATTCATTAGCATTACCCCCGAAGCTAAGGCACTGCCTATGACCATTCCATAAACAGGTACACCATGCTTGTTTTCCTTCTTAAAAATTCCTGGAAATAGTTTGTCTTTTGCGGTCGCCCTCGGTAATTGACCAACTATTAATATCCATCCGTTAAGGGCTCCAAAAGCGGCAATTGCTGCGCCAAAAGCAACCAACCCACGCCCAAATTTTCCGGTTAATATCCCCATGGCATCAGCAAAAGGTGCTGGTGACACCGCAAGTTCCTCAAGGGGAACCATCCCCATGACCACCACTGTTCCCAATATATAAACCACAGTAACTATGATTGTTCCTAACATCGTGGCTCTGGGAATAGTTTTTCCGGGGTCCTTTACATTATCTGCAGGAATAGTTGCACTCTCAAACCCCAAAAAAGCATAAAGTGTCATGGTTGAAGTTATGGCTATCGCTTCAAAATTTGATGAATCACTGACATTGAAGGGTGTAAAGTTTTCAATATTAATAAAGAAAAACCCCCCAATAATAATTATTAATAAAGGGGTCAGTTTCAGTATTGTCGTTACAACCTGTATTTTTCCCGATTCTCTCACTCCTCTTGAATTTATCCAGGTTAGTAACCAAATAGTACTTAGTCCGGTTAAGACCGCAGCTAGGGAATTTTCTTCAAAAACGGGAAACAAGACTGTTAAGGCACTTACAAAGGCAATTGCTATTACTGCCAAGGCCACCCAAATGGAAATCCAATATCCCCAGGCCACTAAAAATCCCGCGAAGTCCCCGAAACCAGCCCTTGTATATGCGTAGGGACCGCCACTTTTGTTGAGGAATAACTTGCTGAGCTTACTGAAAACGACAGCCAGGACAAGAGCACCCAATGAAGAAGCCATCCATCCGATAATACTAATCCCTCCAAAGGCTGCAAGGGCAGCAGGCATTAAAAAAACACCGGCACCAATCATGTTGCCAATCACCAGGGAAGTGCTCATCCATAACCCTAGTTTTTTTTTATTCTTGCTTTGGTTCATTCGTTTTGGTTGGTTCTGAAAAGAATTATATATTTTTAAATGTACAAATTAAATAACTCGTGACTGAAAAATTTAAAATCGACCCGGATATCGCTAAGGCAGAAACTTTACCGGCCCATTTTTATCGAACTCCGGAAGTTTTTATGGCCGTTAAGGATCGGGTATTTTATCGTTCCTGGCAATGGATAGGTCATAAAGGTCTAGTAGATATTACAAGCAATGCCTACCCATTTATTTTGCTCGATAGCTTTTTAACCGAACCTATGCTTTTAACGCAGGATAGGGAAGGGCAAATAAACTGTCTCAGCAATGTATGTACACATCGTGGGAATTTGGTTATTGATAGTACGAAAAAAGTTAAAAAACTCATCTGTGGTTACCATGGGAGAAGCTTTAATCTTCAAGGTGAAATGCAGCATATGCCTGAATTTGAAGAGGCTGAGAATTTTCCCAGATCATGTGACAATCTGTACAGTTTTCCTTTAAGGCATTGGGGTCCCTTTTTATTTGTTGGACTCAATCCTGCATTTGAGATACAAAGGGTCTTGAACGCTATGAACGAAAGAGTTGGATTTTTACCATTACATGAGTTTGTCTTAAATGTAAAACGAAGTAAAGACTATTTAATTGATGCCAATTGGGCGCTGTATTGTGACAACTATTTAGAAGGCTTTCACATCCCTTTTGTACACGAAGATTTGAATGCAGTTTTAGATTACGGAAATTATGATACCATTCTGTATGATCATATGAGCCTTCAAATTGGATATGCCGAAGGTACCGAGGAGATCTTTGATCTTCCGGAAAATCATCCGGATGCAGGTAAGAAGATTGCGGCGTACTATTATTGGATATTTCCAAATATGATGTTTAATTTCTATCCCTGGGGGGTTTCGGTAAATTTGGTTCAACCGCTCGAAATTAACAAAACCAAAGTGTCTTTTTATAGTTATGTTTATGACCCTGCCAAACTTGGTAAAGGTGCTGGTTCCGGTCTGGATAATGTAGAAATGGAAGATGAGGCCGTGGTGGAAGGTGTACAAAAAGGGATTCGATCACAATTTTATAAGACCGGCAGATTTTCACCTACACGTGAAAAGGGAGTACATCATTTTCATCGACTTTTAGCAGAATTTATTAATTCATAATTCTTTTTTATCCTACTATATAGTGTTATAAAATGTCGGCTATTCGCATTGGTTTGTTATATTCCTTTAATTACCTTTGACAAAAAATTTTACGAATGAGGCCAGACTTATTTGAAGCACCGGATTACTACAATCTAGACGAACTTTTAAGCGATGAACACAAGTTAGTGCGCGATGCTGCTCGGCAGTGGGTGAAACGCGATATTTCTCCTATCATTGAAGATTTTGCACAAAAGGCGGAATTTCCAGATCAAATTGTAGGCGGACTTGCAGAGATTGGTGCCTTTGGGCCGTATATACCTGTGGAGTATGGAGGGGCTGGTCTAGATCAGATAAGCTACGGACTTATTATGCAGGAAATTGAACGTGGAGATAGTGGTGTTCGTTCTACTGCCTCAGTACAATCTTCCCTGGTAATGTATCCAATTTTTGCATATGGAACGGAAGATCAAAGGAAGAAGTACTTACCTAAATTGGCCACCGGAGAATATATGGGTTGTTTTGGTCTTACAGAACCTGATCATGGATCTAATCCTAGTGGGATGGTGACCAATTTTAAGGACAAAGGCGATCATTTTTTATTAAATGGAGCCAAGCTTTGGATTTCAAATTCACCATTTGCTGATATTGCTGTAGTTTGGGCTAAAAATGAAGAAGGAAGAATTCACGGATTAATTGTGGAAAGGGGAATGGAGGGATTTTCAACTCCGGAAACCCATAATAAATGGTCCCTCAGGGCTTCGGCAACCGGGGAACTGATTTTTGATAATGTTAAAGTTCCAAAGGAAAACCTACTGCCGGGCAAAAATGGACTGGGTGCTCCTTTAGGTTGTCTGGATTCTGCCCGATATGGCATAGCATGGGGTGCGATTGGAGCGGCCATGGATTGTTACGATACAGCGCTTCGTTACGCAAAGGAACGAGTCCAATTTGGAAAACCCATTGCGGCAACTCAATTGCAGCAGAAGAAATTGGCGGAGATGATTACTGAAATCACCAAGGCGCAACTCCTGGCATTCCGACTGGGGCAATTAAAAAATGAAGGAAAAGCTACGACTGCTCAAATTTCTATGGCCAAACGTAACAATGTTGAAATGGCTATAAAAATAGCAAGGGAAGCAAGACAAGTTCTTGGTGGAATGGGTATTACGGGAGAATATAGTATCATGCGTCATATGATGAACCTCGAAAGTGTAATCACTTATGAAGGGACACACGATATTCATTTACTAATTACTGGTGCCGATATTACAGGTCATAGCGCCTTTAAGTAATTCCTGACTTCAGATTCTCTTTTTTATCGCCTCTTGCATATATTCCATTTGCTCTATGGCTTTTTTGGTAAAAGCAAACAGACTTAGGCATCTATCCAGATTCTGAGTTTCATAAGTTACTTTATAGTAGATATTTCCTTTTAAATAGTCTGTTAACGCCCTGATTCCGTGTATAAAAGGCATGAACTTTACACCAAAGGCCAAATGCTGAATTTCTGCCTCAGTCAGGAAATCTGAGTTAGTGCTGAGCCCATCAATAAAAGCTTCAAAGAGCCTTTTGTTAAATGTTATTTTACTGAGGTCTTTTTCATCTTCATCTGCAGTATTGACTATGGTGCGCACTGCATCACCAAAATCAAAATGGAAATATCCTTTCATCAAGGTGTCTAAATCAATAAGGCATAGTGCGCGTTTATTTTCTTTATCAAAAAGAATATTATTTAATTTGGTATCATTATGACATATTCTGAGTGGCAATTTACCAGGGTCATAAAAACGAAATTCCTCAAGGGTGCTTTTTGCAAAAAGAATGGCCTTTTGGGCCTCTGTTAATTTTTCTGAGCTGGCACCTGCCAGGGCTTCTTTAAACTCCTGTTTCCTCAAAGTAAGGTCGTGAAATCCGGGTATGGTGTCTTCGAAGCTATCTAATGGCGCTTCTTGCAACAGGGAGTGAAATTTTGCGATGATTTTACCTGCTTCTAATGCAATGTTTTCGTCCTGAGTGGTATTAAAAGCAATGCTATTTGGGACCATTGTCAGCATTCGCCAGTACTCACTATTGTTCGTTTTCAAATAAGGCTGGTCATCAGTAGTCTTTATAAGGGATATTCCGTAGTAATTTTTGTCGTTTAAATAGGGAAGGGCATGATCAATGTTCTGCATTAATACATCAATATTGCTAAAAACCTTTGTATTAAGACGCTGCAATATATAAGAAGGTACACCATCATGCAGGAGCGTAAAAGTATCATTGATATACCCCTGTCTTAAAGGTTGTATGGTATAGTCTTTTGGCTCAATGGAAAAATGGGTCAATACAGCACTTGGACTATTGCTTTCCATTTCTCTTTAATCTATGTAGATTAATTTGGCCATAGTGGCGAACTGTATGCCCCGGTATTGGTCATGTCTAATAACTCTTTCATGGCTTTTTCCTTATCATCAGCATAGGTTATTCCAAACCACTTACTATCTGAAGGTATTACAGCGACATTAACTTTATTTTGTTCTAACATTTTCTGAATAACAAAAGGAATATATACTTCACCTCCTGCAATGTTGTCCTCATTCTCAAGAAAAATACGTATATCCTGCTCAATATGGTCAAAAATAGAAGGATTACAAACCCAAAAATTCATACTAACCAATTCATCCCCGGTAAATTCAATTCCCGAATCTGTGTCGATGAGGCCTCCGTTAGCTTTTTGAATTTTTGTGCGTTCCACTACCGAGTGTAATTTATTTCCATCCCTTTTACAAACCCCCCTGGAAACGGAACCATATTCTGAAAGGGTATCCTCAAGTGTATAAGCAACCAGGGCATATTCATCTTTGTTATCTCTTGTTTTGATAAAATTGGACGCATTTCTATAAGCTCCTTTGCCATAGTAATCATCCGCATTTATTATAGCAAATGGAGTTTTAATGACATGTCTTGCAGTCCAAACAGCATGGGCAGTTCCCCAGGGTTTACTTCTTTCCCCTTTATAGCCTGTACCTTCCGGCAGGTCCGTTAGCTCTTGCGAAAGGACATCGATCTTTACATCCTTTGGTAATTTTGGGGTCAGGTAATCCTTTAAATAATCAACATTGTCCTTTTGGGTGATTACAACAATATGATTGAAACCATGCTCCAATGCGTCATAAATACTGAATTCCATAAGAAATTCATCTTTGGGCCCCAAGCCATCGAATTGTTTAAGTTTTCCATAACGGCTACCTCTTCCGGCTGCCATAAGTAAAAGAGTCATATATCTGATATTATGGCCGCAAAAATAAGTTTTTATACGTGAAATAGTAAATGGGATCATAATTTTACCTAAAATTAAAACTGATTTATGTCATATTATATTGAACTTAAATCAAATAGATTTGTTTAAAACACTTTATTGATGTCCAACTTAGTGCGCAAATACAATATCCCAGGTCCCCGTTATACGAGTTATCCTACAGTTCCCTATTGGAATATGGAAACCTTTTCCGGAAAGCAATGGAAAGCTACAATAAAGCGAAGTTTTTTTGAAAGTAATGCTAAAGAAGGAATCAGCCTTTATATCCATTTGCCATTTTGTGAACAGATGTGTACGTTTTGTGGTTGTCACAAACGCATTACAAAAAGGCATGAAGTAGAAAAGCCCTATATAAATTCCATATTAAAAGAGTGGAGCTTGTATTGTGCGCTTTTTGAGGCCAGGCCCAAAATTAAAGAATTACATTTGGGAGGAGGCACCCCGACTTTCTTTTCTGCCGAGCACCTAAAAAGATTAATCAATGGCATATTCAGGTTTGCGGATAAAGCGGAAAACTATGAATTCAGTTTTGAAGGTCATCCCAACAATACAACAAAGATACATTTACAGACTTTATTCGATCTTGGGTTTAGAAGGGTGAGTTTTGGTGTACAGGATTACAACGATACTGTACAAAAGGCAATCCATCGTATCCAGCCTTTTGAAAAAGTCAGGGATGTTACCGAATGGGCGCGCGAAATTGGTTATACCTCTATTGGTCACGATTTAATTTTCGGACTTCCACATCAGACCCGGGAACACATAAAGGATACCATCTTAAAAACAAAATCACTTTTGCCAGATCGTTTGGCACTTTACAGTTATGCTCATGTACCCTGGCTTAAGGGTAACGGGCAAAGAGGGTACAGGGATAGTGATCTCCCAACAGCAGAGGAAAAGCGGTTGCAGTATGAAAGTGCAAAGGAATTATTGGCACAGGTAGGTTACCATGAAATTGGGATGGATCATTTTGCTATGGAAAGTGATTCTTTGTATATAGCCATGGTGACCGGAGAACTGCATAGAAATTTTATGGGATATACCGCTTCCAAAACACAGCTGATGATCGGTCTCGGTGTTTCCAGTATAGGCGATAGCTGGTATAGTTTTGCTCAGAACGTAAAAAGTCTTGAGGAATATGAACACCTTGTGGCAAATAATATTATCCCAATATACAGGGGGCATATTTTAACTGATGAAGATCAAATCATAAGAAGGCATATATTGAATTTAATGTGTAGCTTTGAGACTGGTTGGGATGCAAAAAACGAAAAATTTGAATTTTTAGAAGAGGTTATATCCAGACTACGGGAAATGGAAAAAGACGAATTAGTCGAAATTGACGTTAATAGTGTTAGAGTTACTGAAAAGGGACGACCCTTTATAAGAAATATATGTATGGCATTTGATTTGTTATTACATAGGAAGGCGCCTCAAACCAGGCTGTTTTCCATGACCATTTAATAGTGTTTAATTTACCTTAAAACTAAGATCATGAAAACAATTATAGTACCTATCGACTTTTCTGAGCAATCTGAATTTGCCTTAAAAGCTGCAGCTTCCCTGTCTAAAAAACACGGGTCAGAGATCATTGCACTACATATGCTAGAATTAAATGAAGCAATGATTTCATCTTCAGAAGGGTTTCATCCTGAACAAACAGTCTTTCTTATTAAAATGGCCGAAAAACGCATTTCTGAGTTCCTGGATAAACCTTATTTAAAAGGAGTTAAGAAGGTAACTCCCATTATTAAGCATTTTAAAGTGTTTAGTGAAGTCAATGATGTTGCGGCAAAACATGGTGCTGACATGATCATTATGGGATCTCATGGGAGCGATGGTCTTAAGGAAATATTCGTAGGTTCCAATGCCGAAAAAGTAGTTAGAAATTCGGATATTCCGGTTCTTGTTATTAAAGATGAAATGGAAGATTTTAAGGCTGAAAATTTTGTATTTGCCTGTGCATTTAAAGACGAAAGCCTTATTGCATTTAAAAAAGCCAAGGATTTCGCAGACAAATTATCAGCAAAACTGCATTTGGTCTATATAAATACTCCCGGAGATAATTTTCTAAGTACTCAGGATGCCTACGAAAAAGTAAACAAGTATTTGCAAAAAGCTGGTGCCGGTAAAGAAGTAAATATCTACAATGATTATAGTGTAGAAAAGGGGGTTTTAAATTTTAGTGAAAGTATCAAAGCCGATGTAATAGGAATCCCTACGCATGGCAGAAAAGGGCTATCACATTTCTTTATGGGCAGTATTGGAGAGGATATTACCAATCATTCTAAAATTCCTGTAATAACATTCAAATTATAGTTTTAGGTTAACGTTTTAGTTGATAGTTAAGGGAGAATCTTATTTGGATTCTCCCTTATTTATTTTTAAGCATTGGAAACAACTTTTGCAGTTCCTCATCTGTAGGTTGCTTACCGTATTCACAAATTTCAAAACTCTCTACATGCTTTACTTGTGAAGCTTTATCACCATACCATTTTTTAAGAGATGCCATAGTTGCGCTCTTCGGGGCAGAGGTGCGCCAGTTAGCGAGCATTTCCAAACGTTCTTTTTCCCCTTCAGGCACCTTATCAAGATTCCCTGAAGTCCATGGGAGCCATTCAAAGAATTGCGATTCATGTGCGGCCATAGCATAAATCTTCTGATCAAAAACAGAATCAATATTTATAACAATATCCGGATTAAAAGGGTTTGGACGAACAAAACTATCTTCAGAATATAGAAAGACAGGGTTCTTCTTTAGTGGTGGCGTATCTGCCGCTACGTTAGGGACGATGACCATATAAGCCGCATCCTGAATCAAAATTCCTGTATAACGGTGATCGGGGTGGTAATCATTTGGCCTGGGAGCTATTACCACATCCGCATTCCAATTTCGAATCTCACGGATTACCTTTAGCCTGTTTTCCAGGGTAGGCATAAGTTCTCCGTCATGATTATCCAAAACTGTATATTCAACACCAAATCGTTTACCTGCTTCTTTTGCCTCGGCAATCCTTATTTTGGCCAATGCGCCACCCCCTTTATTATAGTGCCCTGCATCCCCATTGGTAAGGGAAACAAATTTCACTTTATGGCCCATTTTTGCCAATAGTATAGCGGTTCCTCCGGCATCTATATCACAATCATCCGGGTGTGCTCCAAAAACAATTACATTTATCGGATCAGTCTGGGAAGTACCGAATTGTACACAGAAAGCAATAAAGAAACAGAGAATCAGATTTTTCATGATTTATGAGTTAGATTAATTGCATGGTATTTGGATCCCAGTCAATAGATTTATTCTTATAATAACTTTCATTGGCCAAAAGGGCTGCTCCCGCTGCCCTTAGTCCAAAATTCGGATCCTGAATTATTGTGCCCTTACCACGGATAGCCTGGAAGAAGTTATAGAAATGGTCATAATGTCCGCCTTTATAATCATCAGGAGCTTCCCAAATAGTTTCCCCTATATTCAATTCAGATTTTCTGCTAGTCAGGTTCTTAGTAGCGTATTCTGCCTTGATTTTAGCTTGAGTCGCCTCTGTATAGGCAATCATAGAATAGCTACCTGGTGCCATTCCTAATTTGGAACGTTTGAGTTTTACAGAGTTGTAGCCTATTTCCATTACACCTTCAGTTCCTATTAACCTGAAACCACCACCACCTCCGGATCCGGCAATAAAATTCACCCTGAATGAGGCATTAAAAGCAGCATGAGTCTCAGTTTTAGGATAATCATAAAATGTTAAGGTGACGTCCGGCACATCGCGTCCATCTTTCCAATAGCGCAATCCGCCTGTAGACAATGCTCTCGAGGGGCCATTGGAACTTATTATATAATTTAGTGTTGAAAAAGCATGCACAAACAGGTCACCGGCTACACCTGTTCCATAATCCCGGTAATTCCGCCACCTGAAAAAGCGGGTAGTATCAAATGGAACTTTTGGAGCGTTCCCCAGGAAAGTATCAAAATCTACCGTAGCAGGATCGGCATCCGGTGGTATGGGGTATTGCCATGCACCTTCAGAAGAATAACGATCGTTATACATATCCAGCATAACAAGGTCCCCAATAGCACCATCCTCATAAAGTAACCTCGCTTTTTCGTTACCTAAAGATGACATCCCCTGACTACCTATCTGGCATAACATACCAGTGTTTTTTTGAACTTTGATTATTTCATGACCTTCTGTAAAATTTTGAACCATGGGTTTTTCACAGTAAACGGCTTTCCCCGCTTGCATAGCTTCAATAGTGATTTTTTTATGCCAATGATCAGGAACTGCAACAATAACGGCATCCACGTCACGACGGTTAAGGATCTCACGATAATCCCTGGTAACAGCAATATCACTACCCCAAAGTTCCTTTGCCCTGTCTAGCCTCCCCACGTATAGATCACAAGCGGCTACAAGTTTCACACCCTGTACTTTCAGCGCTGAGGTGGTATCGTATATTCCCTGTATACCGGATCCTATTAATGCCAGATTTACCTGATCATTTACAGCATAGGAATTTTCTTTATAGGTTCTGTTGAGTACTAGTTTTTGTTGATAGGAAGAGGCTAAAATTTGTGGTGCTGCGGAAATTGCTGCTGCCCCCAAGCCTGCTCGTTTTAAAAAGACTCTTCGTGATTGATTCTTTTTCATGATAGAGAATATGGTTATGATGTTCTGTTTAAAGAAGCTTAAATTACGTTTTTTTAGGAAGTACTCCAAGCACAGAATTAGACGGGCAGAAAAACCTTGTTTAGTTCTAAATCCTTTGAAAGATCATATATAGTTGTACTTTCCAGGAGAGCAATCATTTTTGATCTTGAAGGACTTATTAAACTATGAATGGGACAAGGTTTATGTTCATTGCAGTCATCCAAACCGAGGAAACAGGATTCCAACTTTTTTTCCCCATCAATTACCTCAACAACTTCTAATAGGGTTACATTTTTATTTGATGGATTACTGTAAAATCCCCCTTTAGGTCCTTTAGCCGACGAGATAATTTTACGCTTGGCTAGTCCTTGTAACAATTTGGCCATATATGCTTTCGGAACATTAATTCTTTCACTGATATCTTTAGCCAGCATTTTATTATTTACATCTGTATGCAAGGCTAGATATATAACTGCTTTTAGGGCGTATTTCGATGAATTTGAAAGCATTTATTGGAGTGTAAGAATCAAATACAATATTAAAAAGACATATTTATCTTTTATATGATTAATATCATGTTTTTTCATTGCTTTCAAAGCTATTTTTGACCATTAAATTAAACAATAATTCGAATGAGACAACTAATTAAGACTACCGTATTCCTTCTCACTTTACTCTTGCTGAGTTGTGGAGGTAAAGAAGAAAAGAAAAAAGAAGGTTTTAGTGTTACCAGACAAAAGACTGAAACAGAGACAACAGCGACCACACCAGATACTGAAGTGACCAAAGCTTCAGAGCGAATAGATTTAACCAACAAAGGTATAGGACCTGTGACTTCAGTAAACCTGGATGCTGAAATTGATCAGGAAATGGCAAATAAAGGAAAAGAAGTATACGACCAAATGTGTTTGGCATGTCATAGAATCGGCAAAAAATTTATTGGTCCGGCCCCCAATGGTATCCTCGAAAGGCGTACGCCGGAATGGGTTATGAATATGATTCTCAACCCTGAACAGATGGTGAAAGAAGACCCATTAGCCAAAGATTTGTTGGTAGAGTTCAATGGATCACCGATGGCTAATCAAGGTCTTACCGAAGATCAGGCACGTGCTATCGTAGAGTATTTTAGAACCTTATAACATAATAAACAATCATATGAAAACAAGAATTATTTTAAGACTATTAGTGGGTTCATTTTTTATGCTGACTTTAATTGTTGGCTGTAAAAATGAAGCTAAAACCGAAACTGATACTTCTGCCACATCTCAGTCTGATGCGCAAACCAAGGAATCTGGTCAGGCATTTATAGAAGATGATGGATCAACACCTAACGTATTGCAGATTGCCATTGGTTCTCCGGATCACACAACCCTAGTTGCTGCCGTGCAGGCTGCTGACCTTGAAAATGCTTTGGTAAATGCCGGTCCTTTAATGGTATTCGCACCTACCAATGCAGCTTTTGATGCACTTCCTGAAGGAACGGTAGACAATTTATTAAAGCCGGAAAATAAAGATGCTCTGGCGAATATTTTAAAATATCATGTGACGCCTGGAAATTATTCCAAAGATTTTCTGAAGAAGTTTAAAAAATTAGGACAGGCTAACGATCAAAATGTGATGATTGAAGTAGAAGGAGATGATGTTTTTGTAGGAGGTGCAAAAATTATCGGAAGTGTAAAAGCAGGAAATGGAATTGTACATGTGGTAGATAAGGTAATGTTGCCACCGGAAGAATAAGACATTAATCAATTAAAACTAAAAACAAAACAATGAAAAATTTAAGCTATTTAATTTGTATCCTCTTCGGGTTAGGTATTACCTTGAGCAGTTGCAATAATCAATCCCAGAAGTCTAATGGAGCTTTGTCTTCAAGTGCTGCTGAAAAAGTTTATGTAGCACCCGGGGAACAAGACGAGTATTACGCTTTCCTTTCAGGAGGATATAGTGGTAACCTTACAGTATACGGACTTCCATCCGGACGGATGTTCAAGGAGATCCCGGTCTTCTCACAATTCCCAACTTCCGGATATGGTTATTCCGAAGAAACTAAACCGATGTTGAACACTTCTTTTGGATTTGTTCCCTGGGATGATTTACACCACCCGGATATTTCACAAACCAATGGTGAATTGGATGGCCGATGGATTTTTGTTAACGGTAACAACACTCCCCGCATAGCACGTGTAAGTTTGAGTACGTTTGAGACTGAAGAGATAATTGAGGTTCCCAACAGTGCGGGTAACCACAGTTCGTCTTTTATTACCGAAAATACGGAGTATGTAGTAGCCGGCACCAGATTTTCAGTTCCCGTACCTCAGCGCGATATGCCAATCGATGAATATAAGGGAAATTTCAAAGGCGCTTTGTCTTTTATTAGTGTAGCTCCGGATAATGGACGATTAAATCTGGAATTCCAGATATTGATGCCGGGTTTCAATTATGACCTTTCGCACCCGGGCCGCGGAAAATCTCATGGATGGTTCTTCTTTTCAACTTATAACACGGAAGAGGCCAATTCTTTATTAGAGGTTATGGCTTCGCAAAACGATAAGGATTTTATAGCTGCTGTAAACTGGAAGAAAATAGAGGAGTATGTTAAAAATGGCGGCGGAACTAAAATGCCTGCTAACTATGCACACAATGTCTATGATGAAGAGACTCATACAGGAACTTCTACTATGATAAAAGAAGTTGTTACGGTAGATCCAACCAAAGTACCGGGATCTTTGTACTTCCTTCCCACTCCTAAATCGCCACACGGCTGTGATGTAGATCCAACCGGGCAATATATTATTGGTAGCGGAAAACTGTCTGCGGACATTACGGTTCACTCATTTGACAAAATGTTGGCAGCAATAGAAGGTGAAAAATTTGATGGAGAAGCGTATGGCATTCCTATTCTCAATTTTGAGGAGGTCTTGGCGGGTACAGTTAAAAGTGGAGGTTTAGGTCCACTTCATACCGAATTCGATGACAAAGGTAATGCTTACACCACCTTCTTTATTTCTTCAGAAGTTGTTAAATGGAAAGTAGGAACCTGGGAGGTTGTTGACAGAAAGCCGACATATTATTCCGTAGGGCATTTGATGATTCCGGGAGGAAACTCAAGGAAGCCTTTCGGTAAGTACGTGGTAGCTATGAACAAGATTACCAAAGACAGATATCTTCCTACAGGTCCTGAAATGGAGCACTCTGCCCAGATTTATGATATTTCCGGAGAAAAAATGGAATTGATTTATGATTTCCCAACTCATGGTGAACCTCATTATGCTGCCGGATGCCCTGCGGATTTGTTAACCGAAAATTCGAAAAAAATCTATCGCTTGGATGAAAATAAGCATGAATACGCAACAATAGGCCCTGATGATGCCCGTGTAGAGCGTAATGGAAATGAAGTACATGTTTATATGTCTACTATCAGAAGTCATTTTACACCCGATAATATTGAGGGTATCAAAGTAGGTGATAAGGTATATTTCCATATTACAAATCACGAGCAGGATTTTGACGTGCCACATGGTTTCTCAATCATTGGTCAGGGAACTTCCGAAATTTTAGTAATGCCGGGACAGACCAAGACTTCGTTATGGGAACCTAAAAAAGTTGGGGTTTGGCCATTCTATTGTACAGATTTTTGTTCTGCCTTACACCAAGAAATGCAAGGTTATGTTAGAGTATCTCCTGCTAATTCAAATATTGACCTTTCCTGGTCATTAGGTGAATAAAAGTACTCTGGTAAATTATTTTAGTTCACAAATAAAAGCGGGCAGGTCCAAGACATTGTCCGCTTTTATCTCGAATTAGAAAATCCTTTTAAAGTAAAGTTTGCTTCGTTAACCATTAAAAAAGCAGAAACAATGAAAAAAGCAAGTATCCTGATGATCATCGGTCCTTTGTTCCTTTTGGGATTGTATGTTCTCCCACTCTGGAACATTATGTTAGGAGCACCTCAATACCCGGAACCCCTGGGCATGAATATTTTTATTGATGGTATCAAAGGAGTGAATGAATTTGACATTCAAAACATTGATGGCCTTAACCACTACATTGGTATGCGTACCTTGCCAAAACCCGAGGATATGTGGGAGTTTAGTGCCTTTCCTATTATAATTGGAGTAATGGTGGCCCTGGGTGTTTTGATAGGCCTGCTGGGATTCCTTGGGAAAGTCAGCTATAAATGGTTTTTAGGATGGTTTGTTCTTATGAGTATTTTGGGCGTGTTGGGCATGTATGATTTTAATGCCTGGATGGTAGATTACGGAACCAATTTAGATCCTAACGCTATTATGAAACTCACCAACGAAGATGGTACTCCAGTGAGCTATAAACCACCGCTTTTTGGTCATGTAAAAATGCTAAATTTTGACGTGACCTCTTTACCGTCTACCGGTGCTTGGTTGATGTTTACCGGTATGATGTTAACGGTGGTAGCCTTTTTTATTGGTAAAAAAGCATGGCAACCTAAAGGCGGTACCCACCCTGCAAAGCCGATCAAAGTAAAAGCTAATGACAAATAGATTTATTTTCGTAAGTTTAATCCTATTGATTTGTGCTTCATGTGAGATAAGTCCGAAACCAATTAATTATGGTTCCGATGGCTGTCACTTTTGTTCGATGACCATTGTAGATAAACAACATGCAGCTCAAATTGTTACAAAAAAGGGAAAGGCTTTTAAATTTGATGCGGTAGAATGTATGATGAACCATTTAAGGGATTTAGATATGGCTTCTGTTGAACTTTTTATGGTGAATGATTTCCAGGCACCGGGTGAATTGATCGATGCCAAGAAAGCTACTTTTTTAATAAGTAAGGAAATTCCGAGTCCTATGGGTGAATACTTGTCAGCATTTAGCTCCAGTGTTGAAGCTGAGCAAATTGAAGCGGAGAATAGCGGGAAATTGTACTCCTGGGACGAGTTGTTGACCAGGTTTAAGGTGCAGTAAAAAGATTAAATTTAATGGTTAATGGTATGCGGTCATTTAATGCCCGTTAAATTCTGTTAACCATTATTTTTTTAAAAAGAATAAACAATGATGTATACTAAAGGCAATCAAATAGCGGAGCTAACGTTCGACAATTTGCAGATAGTGAAAATAGCAAAAACAGATTCGTTGGAGATTCTCAGTATTAGTTTGGAAAAAGAGGCAACATTTCCGGAACATAGCTCACCCAGGGAAGCGCAATTGATTGTATTAGAGGGCGAAATCCTTTTTCACATTAATAACACTACATACCAACTAAAAACACATCAGAATTTTAATTTCCCTAAAGCTACCCCGCATACCGTTAAAGCCATTGAGAATTCCAAATTTTTGATTATAAGGTAATGTACAGAACTCAACTTCAGTTATTGGTTATTGTATTTTTTATTGGAACTTCACTCTGGGGTAAAACCATTGAGGTATGCGCAACCTGTGAAGTGAAGTCCATAAAAGAAGGAATTGCCATTGCCGCTGATTTTGATACCTTGCTGATAAAAAAAGGCAACTACAAAGAATTTAATATCGTTATTGACAAACCCTTAACCCTTAAGGGAGAAAACTACCCGGTAGTCGACGGGGAAGACCGTGGTGAGATTATACGTATTATCGCCGATAATGTGACTGTTGATGGGCTGCATATTATCAATGTTGGCACCAGTTACACTACCGATTACGCTGCAATCCGGGTCGTTAAAAGCGATAATTTCCTGATACAAAACGTGGTGTTGGAAAAGCTATTTTTTGGAATATATCTCGAAAGATCCAACCACGGAAGAGTGTACAACAATAAGATTATTGGCGATGCAGTAGATGAGTATAATTCTGGCAACGGTATTCAATTATGGTATTCTCACCATGTTCAGGTAGACCGCAATATAGTGCAAGGTACACGTGATGGTATTTACCTGGAGTTTTCTGATAATATTACAATCAATAACAATACAAGCATAAATAACCTTAGGTATGGCCTTCATTTTATGTTTTCCAACGATGATGTATACACAGATAATACCTTTGAGAACAATGGCGCAGGTGTGGCCGTAATGTTTTCTAAACGCATCAAGATGATAGGTAATTTATTTAAAAAAAATTGGGGCACGGCTTCATTTGGGATGTTACTTAAGGAAATTAACGATGCTGAAATTATTGGAAATACCTTTGAGGAAAATACCATTGGCATCAATATCGAAGGTTCAAATCGCATTGAATATAAAAACAATGACTTTATTAGCAACGGGTGGGCAGTAAAAGTATTGGGAGCCTGTTATGCCAATTCATTTATCAATAATAATTTCCTTTACAACTCCTTTGATATTTCTTATAATAGCAAATTGAACGATAATGTATTTGAAAAAAATTATTGGAGCAATTATACGGGCTATGATCTGGACAAGGATGGAATAGGTGATGTACCCTATCGACCAGTTAAATTGTTTTCATATGTTGTAAACCGCACACCGGAAACGATTATACTTTTGCGCAGCATATTTATGGATATAATTGATTTTTCCGAAAAAGTATCACCTGTTTTTACACCTGATAACTTATTGGATAACATGCCTTTAATGAAAAGATCCGAATGATACAGATAGAAAATTTGCATAAGAGATTTGGAAAAAACAAGGTGCTCACCAATCTGGATCTTGACATTCATGGGAGTGGAATATTTGCCGTGCTGGGCCCCAACGGCTCAGGTAAAACCACATTGATAAAATGTATTTTAGGAATGGTAATTCCTTCATCGGGTGATATTGAAGTTCAGGGTAAAACCATAAAAAAGCATTGGAAATACAGACAAGAAATAAATTACCTCCCTCAAATAGCTAACTTCCCCGGTAACCTGAGGGTTAAGGAACTAATCCGGATGATCAAAGACCTGCGTCAAAAGCAAAGTAAGGAAGAAGAGTTGATAAAACTTTTTGGTTTGGAACCTTTTTTGGATAAAAAATTAAGCACACTATCCGGTGGTACGAAACAAAAGGTAAATATTGTTTTGACTTTCATGTTTGATAGCCCATTGCTAATTCTTGACGAACCCACTACCGGCTTAGATCCCGGATCACTTATTAAGTTGAAGGAATTGATCCTCCAGGAAAAAAACAAAGGCAAAACCATATTGATTACAACCCATATTATGCAGTTTGTTGAAGAGATGTCGGATGAAATAGTATATCTTTTAGAAGGCAACATTTTTTTCAAGGGGAATGTTAAGCAACTAATGACCAGGACCAACCAAACAGATTTTGAACATGCCATAGCGGCCATATCAACTCAGACCACTGATGCTTAAGATTTTAAAATATAGTTTTTACGATTTAATGCGCAGTCGATGGAGCTATGTGTATTTTCTATTTTATTTAGCTCTGGGCTTTGTCCTTTTGTTTCTTAACAACGATCTTTCAAAAGCTGTAATTACCTTAATGAATGTTATCATTGTTTTAGTCCCGCTTATAGGTACCATTTTTGGCGTCATGTATTTCTATAATTCAAAGGAATTCACCGAGCTACTTCTTGCTCAGCCTTTAAAAAGGAGTTCAATATTCCTGGGGCAGTATCTGGGCGTAGCCGGTTCCTTAACCCTGAGCTTAATTTTGGGATTGGGAATACCTTTTATTCTATATGGTTTGTTTAGGAGTGATGCTATATGGGATTTTTCACTATTGTTGGTAACAGGAGCATTTCTCACATTCATTTTTGTTGCTTTATCTTTCAATATTGCGCTATCTAATGAAAACAAAATCAAGGGATTTGGATATGCCGTATTGTTGTGGCTTTTTTTAGCCGTAATATATGACGGTCTGTTCTTGATGTCTTTGATCCTTTTTGAGGAATATCCCTTAGATTCGTTTTCCCTGGCCGCCATATTGTTAAATCCAATTGATCTATCGAGGACCCTGATTCTTTTAAAATTGGATATTTCCGCACTTTTAGGTTACACAGGCGCAATATTTAAGCAATTTTTTGGCACTAACAAGGGTTTGGTAGTCTCAATACTGATGTTGATCCTCTGGACCATTTTACCGATCTGGCGATTGGTATACAAATCCAAAAGAAAGGATTTTTAGTTTTTAAAGGGCCTTAAAAAATCGTGATAAGTACCCCGGGATGGATGTTTCTTTGTCATGAAAACCTTTTTACGCTCAAACGAAGTTATCATGCTGAGGATGTCTTGTTGTCGTTTTGAATACGGGTTGGACTTTCCCCAGGCAATTAGTATAATATTGGACTGTTGAATCGCCTTGCGAATATACAGGTCGTTATCCGGGCCAATATCCTTGTCTTTACCTTCAAAGTCTTTCGTTTGAATACGGGCAAACTGGTTTACGATCGTAAAATGACTAACCTTTTCAAATTCAGGGTAATTTTTGTGAAATATTAGAGTTTCTAAAAATTGGACCGATTTGTCAGCTATCTTATCATCCGCAATGCTTGGATTTTGCATTAGTACGCATAAGGCAGTTCCATTTTCTATTAGCTTGTTCTCTATGGTGAGTTGATACCTGAATTTCTTACAATCCGAAAATTTAGCTTTAACTCTTACATCAGGAATATGTTTGTAAATCACCGGTTAAGTTGTGTTCATTTGTAATTAGCAAATGTCCAAGGCTATTTGAACCATTTCTTTAAATGTTCGTTCACGCTCTTCAAAACTACATTTCTCTCCGGTAACTAACGAGTCGGAAATAGTAAGTATAGTTAGAGCTTCAATACCATGTTTAGCGGCAATAGTATAAAGTCCGGCTGCCTCCATTTCAACACATAAAACCCCATATTTGGCCCATTTTTTGAAAGCTTCCGGATCTTCTTCATAGTATTGATCCGAGGAAAGGACATTTCCCGCCCGGACAGGAATATTATTCTCCTGAGCGTATAAAGCAGCCTTCATTAGTAAATTGAAGTTAGCGGTAGGAGCATAACTAACATCATTGAAAATAGCATTATTGATTCCTGAATTTGTAGAAGCAGACACTGCCAAAACGATATCCCTTACCTTTATATCCTCCTGATAAGAACCTGCAGTTCCGACGCGGATTATACGTTTCACATTAAAGTCTTCTATAAGTTCATGGTAGTATATCATAGCAGACGGGATACCCATACCACTTCCCTGTACAGAAATACGCTGATTTTGATATTCTCCGGTATAACCAAGCATGCCTCGTATATTTGAGTAACAATACGGATCTTTCAAAAATGTTTCTGCGATCCATTTGGCACGCAGGGGATCACCTGGCATTAATACCGTTTCAGCAATCTCATTTTTCTTTGCATCAATATGTAAACTCATAAATTACTGCTTGGACTCCTGAACCAGTTTAATTCCAGAGGAAGTTCCCAGACGGGATACACCCATATCTATATAACGCTCCGCTGATATTAAGTCCTTTATTCCCCCCGAAGCTTTAATTCTAATTCTATTTTGAACTACATTTTTAATTAATTCAATATCTTTAAAGGTAGCACCTCCGGTGCCAAAACCTGTTGAAGTTTTCACATAATCTGCTTTTGCCTCTAAAACAAGCTTGCTGGCTGTCTTTTTTTCTTCCGTAGTTAAATAGCAGGTCTCAATGATTACTTTCAAAACCCTTGGACCTATTCCATGTTTTATTTTAGATATTTCTTCTTTCACCAGCTCATATTCCCCGGATTTTAACAACCCCAGGTTTATAACCATGTCTATTTCGTCTGCTCCATGTTTAATAGCGTATTCTGCTTCATATAACTTGGCTTCTGAAGACATCGCACCAAGGGGAAAACCAATCACGGACGCAATTTTAATACCCGTACCCTTTAGTTCCTCAGCAACCAGAGGGACATAACAGCTATTGACACAAACAGCATAAAACTTAAAATCTTTAGCTTCTGTGCAAAGTTGTCTTATTGCCTTCGGCGTTGCCGTTGGTTTTAATAATGTATGATCAATAAACCGCTCTATTTGCATGAGTATATTTTACTGGCGTTCAAAACGTTCATATGCTGCTTTAATCAGCATTTCACGATGGTCTGGATGCGCAATGCTGATTAGTGATTTAGCTCTTTCATATAAATTTTTGCCGAACAGATTTACCACTCCATATTCTGTAACTACATAGTGTACATGTGCTCTGGTTGTTGTAACCCCTGCACCTTCTTTTAAGGTGGGGGTAATCTTGCTAATTCCTTTAGGCGTGGCTGAAGAAATTGCAAAAATTGGTTTTCCCCCTTCAGAAATTGTTGCTCCACGTATAAAATCCATCTGCCCCCCTACGCCGGAAAAGTGTCGCTGGCCAATACTATCAGCACAAACCTGGCCGGTTAGATCTATTTCAATTGCACTGTTTATCGCAGTTACCTTAGGATTTCGCGCAATTATGTTAGTATCATTTGTATATCCGGCTTCTTTGAAATGCACAACGGGGTTGTCATCCACAAAATCATATAATTTTTTGCTGCCTGCGGCAAATGAAGTCACAATTTTACCGGTTTTTATTTCCTTTTCTTCTCCCGTAATGACGCCTTTCTCAACCAAAGGTAAAAGACCGTCAGAAAACATTTCCGTATGTATCCCCAGTCTTTTATGGTTATATAAGTTTGTTAAAACGGCATTCGGAATATTTCCGATCCCTAATTGTAAAGTAGCACCATCTTCAATAAGTTCAGCTACATTTTTTCCAATTTTATGCTCTATATCTGTTATTTGCGTAATTGGTGCAACGTGTATAGGTTCATCTACTTCTATGGCCATATCAATTCTGCTTTTATGAATAATGCCGTCACCATGAGTTCTTGGAACCTGCGGATTAACCTGGGCAATTACTTTTTTAGCGGTCTGTATGGCAGGGATTGCAATATCAACAGAAACCCCTAAAGAACAGTATCCATGTCTGTCAGGTGGTGAAACCTGAACTACCGCAACATCAAGGGGTAAAATATTACGCCTGAACAGAAAATGTATCTCACTTAGAAATATGGGAATATAATCACCTTTATTTGTATTCACCGCTCTTCTGACATTCCCTCCAACAAAACAGCTATTAATATTAAAGGCTTGATTATACGGGGGTAACGCATATTTAACCTCCCCTTCGGTATGAATTGAAATAATCTCTACCTCCTCTAATTCCTCATATCTTTCGCAAATACAATTGATTAAAGTATTAGGAGTCATGGCAGCTCCCTGAAGAAAAATCCGATCCCCGGATTTCACAATGGCGGCAGCTTCTGCTGCGGTAACAATTTTCATGTTAGTTTTTTTATAGGTTTTATAAGATGCCTTGTGAACATAATGTTTAAGGCTAATGACATTCTAATTCAGTAGTTACCACTTCTCCCATTGGTTTAGGGGATACATATGGTATTCCTAAACCCATTCCTCTTAGAATAAAAAGTAACCCGATAATAACTACAAAAACCGGAATTAATCTGCGTATTCTTTGTTTTGCCGAATCTTTTAATACACCCCCCAGATAAACAGCTGCGGTCATTAATGGAACTGTACCTAAGCCAAACAAGATCATATATAATGACCCTTCAACAGCATTTCCCATAGCAATTGCTCCCAAAAGCGCCATATAAACAAGGCCGCAGGGCAGGAACCCATTGAGAAAGCCAATTGTGAGAAAAGTATCGGCCGTTTTCTTCTTCAGAGCTTTACCTAAACCGCTTTTAATTCTTCCTATAATGCGGTACACAGGTCTGGAAAAGGTAAGTCTGCTCAAATATTTATAAGGCAGTATTACAACTAATATCATTAGTACACCAATAAATATTGATAGTTTTTGTTGTATACCAAAAATGTAAAGTCCTTTACCTAATAGTCCGAATAATAAACCTATAATACCATATGCCATTAGTCTACCAAAGTGGTAAATAAAAATCTGACCTGCTTTTTTAAACTGCTTATCCTTACTTACGGGCAGCATAAATGCAATGGGCCCACACATGCCTATGCAATGTAAACTCCCTAAAAGGCCCAATAATAAGGCAGATAATAACATATAACTAATTAATAAGTGATACTTTTTTTTATCAGGTAATCTTTGTCTTGATAATTCCAGTATATTTTTATGTCCCAACGACCATCCAACAAGCGTTTGTCAGGTATGAGCAAATGTTTATTGGATAAACTTATAGGAAAGTCAAAATCCAAGTGTTTATTGGATGGCCTGTATAGGGACACTTTACCTTCTATTTCATTATAATTCATTTCCTTTGGGAAGGAGATTTCTAATCCTTCGTCCACGCGAATATAGCTAATTTGGGAAGCGTAAGTTTTAGCATTGGCAAGTGCATCAATTTCATTCTGATAAGCCAGTTCTTCCTTGTAATAATCTTCAGTAACCAGATCGTGATCTGCACTATTGTCTGTACTGGCAAGAATGACGAAATACATTATAAAAGCAATAAATGCGATAAATGCCAAAACTATTCCTGTACCCCAATTAAGTTTCATATATTTTCCTTTTTCTTAATATCGAATGTTCCTAATTATAACTTCTTGGCGCCAGGAACCTGGCAGATGTTGTTTCAATTAAATCATCTCCGCTATATACCCCAATTTTCAGTTTATCTTTATCCCCGCTTAAAGCAGAATTATTAATTTCAATAAACAACGTACCCTCGGCTAATTCTTGTGCCGGGACTTGAAAACTGTCAAATGAAACAAGATTAATCTGTCCTTTATGTGAGAGGAGTTTAAAACTTACATTATCAATGTTTCGGGAAGTTTTATTTATAAGCTTGTAGGTGTAAACATTGCTTATAATATTTCCTTCTTTATGTTCATAGAGTTGTCCTGGCAATCTTAGAATATTGGCTTCCAGATCATTTCGCAGGAATAGCATTCCAATAAACACTCCAATTAAAATAGTTAATACGGCAGCATATCCCTTTAATCTGGGTGTAAATGTAAATTTTGCCTTTTTTTCAATATTGTCTTCACTTGCGTAACGAATAAGACCTTTTGGAAGATTAATCTTTTCCATAATTGTATCACACTCATCTATACAAGCTGTACAATTTACACATTCCAATTGGGTGCCATTTCTAATGTCAATACCAGTAGGGCATACATTTACACATTGAAAGCAGTCAATACAATCTCCATGACCGAGCGCTTGCCTATCTTCATTTTTCCGAAACTTTTTACGACCATTTTCACCTTCACCGCGCTTATGGTCATAAGCAACGACGATAGACTTGTTATCTAATAATACGCCTTGCATTCTTCCATAGGGACAGGCAATAATACATACCTGTTCCCTGAACCAGGCAAAAACAAAATAAAATACTGCTGTGAAAATAAGTAGAGAAACCAGAGTACTCATATGGGCAAGCGGTCCATCTGAGACATATTGTATTAATCTGTCACTCCCAATAAGATAGGCCAGGAAAACATTGGCAATTAAGAAGGATATTACAAAGAAAACAAACCATTTTAGCAAACGTTTCCGAATTTTTTCTGCATTCCACGACTGTTTATCCAAACGTATCTGTGCACCACGATCACCGTCAATCCAGTATTCAATGCGTCTAAAGACCATTTCCATAAAGATAGTCTGGGGACACATCCATCCACAAAAAATACGGCCAAATGCAACGGTAAAAAGAGCTATAAAAATAACCCCTATGATCATAGAGATTACAAAAAGATGAAAATCCTGAGGCCAGAAAGGAAATCCAAAAATATTGAACCTTCGTTCCAAAACATTAAACATAAGGAACTGGTTGCCATTTATCTTAAAAAATGGTGAGGCAAACAGGAAAATAAGTAAGCCGTAACTAACCCATTTTCGGTATTCGTAATATCGGCCACTTGGTTTTTTAGGGAATACCCAGGCCCGTTTTCCTTCTTCATTAATGGTCCCAATGCTATCCCTGAAATTTTCTTCCATAGCAAATTTCTATTCAAGGTTTATACCCAAATACAATCCTAATTCATAACCACCGAAGTAGAATCGGATTCTTGTTTGGGGGCTTCTTCTTGTTTAGGCGCATTTTCATCCACCCATAGATCGCCTTCAGCTGCTTTTGGATTGGCGGGTGTAGTGCCCTGGAAAGTCAGTAAATAGCTCGAAACCTGTGCCATCTCTGCCGGTTTAAGGGTTTGCTTCCATGAAACCATTCCTTTACCCGCTCGACCACCTTCTGAAACGGTATTAAATACATTTTTAATTCCACCACCCAATATCCAATATTCATCTGTAAGATTTGGCCCAATTCCTCCTCCGCCATCTGCCATATGGCACACAACACAATTGGCTTCAAATATGGCCTTTCCGGCACTGATATCAGAGGCATCTGTTAATAATTCAACAGTATTTACATCTACCAAATCCTTAGCTGTTTTTTTATAAGCCTCTATTTCGGCTTGCGCTGCTGCTACCTCCTGCTCGTATTCCAAATCCTGATCATAATCACCATAAATATGAAATCTAACCAAATAGATTACTCCAAAAATAATTGTGGCATAGAAAAGGTATACCCACCACGGCGGCAGCTTGTTGTCAAGCTCTTTTATACCGTCATAGTTATGGTCTAAAATTATTTCACCTTCAGCTTCAATAGGTTTGGAGCCTAATAGTTTTTGGTACATTTTCTTGCCCCAACTCCATTCCAATTGTTTTGATTTAGATTCCAAATACCTTTCTTTCCCTTCTTCAGAAAGGGTTTGAAACATAACGTTTTCAATGGATTTTAAAATAAGTTCAATGGCAATTAATATCAATAACACCATTAATAAAAAGAATTGTGTTATTGGGTATTCAATAAATGCAGGTTTTTCTCCTGAGTCTATAAAATACTCCATCAGTCCGAAGATGATAAAGAATACTACCGGGATCCTGATCCACCAGGGTGACATATTTTTCATGGTTCTTATTGTTTTGGTTGATTATCTTCTAATGGGATTTCACTTACTTCCTTTATATGTTCCTTAGAGGCGGAAAATACCCACCAGAAAAGAATGGCAAAAAACACGAAGAAGATAAGTAGCGATATCATGGGATAGGTGGCAATGCCTTCCATACTTTCCATGTGATTTTTTACAAATTTTAGCATGATCTATTTGTTTTCGGACAATAATTCGTCGGTTTCCTTAACTTTTATATCTGTACCTAAGCGCTGTAAGTAAGCGATTAGTGATACGATCTCGCGATCTCGCATTTCTACAAATTCCAATCCGTTCTCAGCAGCGTATTTTTTATCTGCTTCATAAGATTTGACAAAATCCGGATCAGCATAGAGGTTTTCTTCGATTTGTATGGACTGTTCTTCCATGGAAGCGGCAGCATTTGCAATGTCTTCCTCGGTATAAGGGACACCAAGAGTAACCATGGCTTCCATTTTCGCCTGTACACCACTTCTGTCGTGCTTATCAAGCACCATCCACTGGTACGCCGGCATAATGGAACCTGATGAGGTGCTTTGCGGGTCATACATATGGTTAAGGTGCCAACTATCAGAATATTTGCCTCCGACTCTTAATAAATCCGGTCCGGTCCGTTTACTACCCCAAAGGAAAGGATGATCATAAACAAACTCACCTGCTTTGGCATATTCCCCATAACGTTCTACTTCGCTTCTGAAAGGGCGAACCATTTGAGAATGACAACCAACGCAACCTTCACGTATATAAAGATCTCTTCCCTCTAATTCTAAAGGGGTATAGGGTTTTACACTTGTTATAGTTGGTATATTGGATTTAACAAGAATAGTTGGAACTATCTGCACAATACCTCCTATAAGAATAGCAATTGTCGCAAAGATTGTTAATTTAATAGGTTTCCGCTCCAGCCAGGTGTGATAAGTTTCTCCTGCTGTTCTTTTCCTGGACACCCTGGTAAGTGCCGCTGCTTCTGCAAGTTCGTCTTCTACCTGGCTTCCAGAGCGCACGGTAACCACAATATTATACAGCATGACAATAAACCCTACAATATATAAACTTCCACCTATAGCACGCATCCAGTACATTGGGATAATTTCATTTACGGTTTCCAGGAAGTTTCCATAAACCAGGGATCCGTCCGGATTAAAATCTTTCCACATTAAGGCTTGTGTAAAGCCTGCTACATACATTGGCAGAGCATATAATATGATTCCCAGTGTTCCAATCCAAAAATGGAAATTGGCCATAGGTATTGAATATAATCTGGTTTTAAACATTTTTGGCACAAGCCAATAGATCATACCAAAGGCCAGAAAGCCATTCCATGCCAGGGCTCCCACATGTACGTGAGCAATAATCCAATCACTAAAATGCGCAATGGCATTTACATTTTTAAGGGATAACATAGGGCCTTCAAAAGTGGCCATCCCGTATCCCGTAATAGCAACCACCATAAATTTGAGCGTTGGATCTGTACGTACCTTATCCCATGCGCCTCTCAGTGTTAACAAGCCATTTATCATACCACCCCAGGACGGAGCTATTAACATCACTGAAAATGCTACTCCTAAATTCTGAGCCCAATCGGGTAAAGCCGAATAAAGTAAATGGTGGGGTCCGGCCCATATGTATATAAAAATAAGGGACCAGAAATGGACTATAGACAATCTGTAAGAGTATACAGGTCTATTGGCGGCCTTGGGTACAAAATAGTACATCAATCCCAAGAAAGGAGTAGTAAGGAAAAAAGCAACGGCATTATGACCGTACCACCATTGTACGAGGGCATCCTGAACGCCAGCATAAACAGAATAACTTTTTAAAGCACTAACCGGTAATTCTAAACTATTGAATATATGAAGCACAGCAACGGTTACAAAGGTTGCCAAATAGAACCAAATGGCCACGTAAAGATGACGTTGTCTTCTTTTTACCATTGTTCCTATCAGATTCCACCCAAATGCTACCCACACCAGTGCAATAGCAATATCTATTGGCCATTCCAATTCTGCATATTCCTTGGATGTTGTGATACCCAGTGGAAGTGTAATAGCAGCTGCCACTATTATGGTTTGCCAACCCCAGAAGTTAAAATTACTAAGGAAATCACTGAACATACGAGCCTTGAGCAAGCGCTGGGTAGAATAATATACTCCCGCAAAGATCGCGTTTCCGACAAAGGCAAAGATAACAGCATTGGTATGCAAAGGCCGAAGTCGTCCAAAACTTAGAAATGAAATCCCATCTGTTATATTAGGGAAAAGAAACATAAATGCCAGTAGTAACCCTACCAGCATACCAATGATTCCCCAAAATAAGGTAGCGTAGAGGAATTTTTTTACGATTTTGTTATCGTAATAGAACTGTTGTACTTCCATAATTACAATTTTTGCTTTTTATTTAGTTGGATTGATTTTTTAATTTTGGTGTCAGTTTCTTCGGGTGTATTTTTAACAACTTCATCTTCAAATAAAATTCTTACTGATGGCGTATACGAATCATCATACTGCCCACTTCGTACAGAAATAATAAATGCAGCAAAGAAGACCAATGCTACAATAATACTTATCGTAAGCAATAAATAAATAACACTCATACCTACCTGAATTCTCGCGTAAAACTACATTGGTTAAAAATTTCAAAAAATGACATATGTCAGGTTTATTAATTAATTAATTTTTTTTCCTACAACATTCGTGGCGAGGGTAGCAAAGGCCACAATGCTAATTGAACTTAACGGCATTAAAATAGCTGCAATCACCGGCTCTAACTGCCCTGTCACGGCAAAATAAAGCCCCACTATATTATACATTAAAGAGAGTACAAAACACAATTTAATAATTTTTATAGCCTTCTTAGAAGCTAAAATATAATTGTTAAGGTTTTTAAATTTAGTAGCATCAAGAATTCCATCACATGCAGGAGAAAAAACATTTATGTCTTCCGAAATAGCAAGACCCACATTGCTTTGAGCCAGCGCCCCTGCATCATTCAAGCCGTCTCCTACCATAAGCACATTTTTATCACTGGCTTGAAGTTCTTTTATAAACTCCAGTTTATCTGTTGGTTTTTGATTAAAATACATAGGAGTTAACTTTGGCAAAAGCTTTTCAAGCCTCTTTTTTTCTCCGGCATTATCTCCTGAGAGCACTGCCAAATCCATATGGCGCCCCATTTTATTAAATACTTCTGAGACCCCTTCCCTATAATTGTTATGAAAAACAAAACAACCTTTATAGGTGTCATTTGAACTTATGTGAACAGAGGTATTATTATAATCAGTTTGCTGTTGATGCCCTACAAAATCTGCCGATCCAACTTTTACCTCGCTATTATCCTTAATACCATGCACACCTTTCCCGGTATATTCTTTATAGTCATCAAGAGTTTCTATGTCGTACTCCTTTAAGAGACTGTATAATGATCTGCTTAAAGGATGATTTGATGCTCTCAAAGTGTTTTTTAGCAGGGACTCTTCTTCTGCAGATAGCACCATACCTTCATAACTGATTGTATTGGAATGAGCCGTGGTTATTGTACCTGTTTTATCAAAAATAGCAGTATCTAATCGCGCCAATTTCTCTATGATGCTGCTATCCTTGAGGTAGAATTTCTTACGTCCAAATATTCGTAACATATTTCCAAGAGTAAAAGGTGCAGCGAGGGCTATTGCACATGGACAGGCTATGATAAGTACCGCGGTGAAAACATTTAAGGCCTTACTGCTATCATGGAACATCCAGAAAGAAGCGGCTACAAAAGCTATCATCAATACAGCTATTGTGAATCGTTTTCCTATGCTGTCAGTTAAAGTCTGGAAAGGGGTAGACCCTTCTTTTTGGAATACAGAATTACTCCAGAGTTGCGTCAGATAACTTTGAGAAACGCTTTTTAGTGCTTCTATTTCTATGGCTCCAAAAAATTGTCGCCCGCCAGCAAATACTTTATCACCCGAGTTTTTTTGGACAGGCTCTGATTCTCCGGTTACAAAACTATAGTCTATTTGACCCTTGCCGCTGATTAAAATGCCATCAACAGGAATTAATTCCTCGTTCCTTATTAGTAATCTGTCGCCGCTTTTTATGTCGTATACCTGTACGGTCTCCTCATTTCTTTTATTATCTATTCTGGTGACCGCAATTGGAAAATATGACTTATAATCACGTTCAAAGGAAAGGAAAGCATATGTTTTTTGCTGAAAAAACCGACCCACAAGCAGAAAGAAAATTAAACCGGTAAGACTATCAAAGAAACCTGATCCAAGATCAAAGAATATTTCAAAACTACTGCGAAGAAACAGAACCAGAATTCCAAGGGCAATGGGAACGTCAATGTTAAGAAGTCCGGAACGAAGACCTTTGTAAGCCGAAATAAGATAATCACTGCCTGCATAGAAAACTACGGGAAGCGAAAAAGCAAACATCAGCCACCTAAACAACCCTTTGTATTGATCTAGCCAAAATTCCCCTACTTCAAAATATTCGGGAAATGACAGGAACATAATATTCCCGAAAGCAAAACCGGCCACCCCGAGTTTGTACAGGATACTTCTGTCTATTTTACTTTTCCTTTTTTCATAATCATCAAGTGAGATATAGGGTTCATACCCAATTCTGGCCAGAACAATAACCAGTTCTTTTAATGAAACCAGTTCCCGGTTATATGTTATTCTAACTGTTTTTTTGGGAAAATCTACCTGGGAATTGGTAATTCCCGGATGTAATTTTTTCAAATTTTCGAGTACCCAGATGCATGAACTACAGTGAATTCCGGGGATAAAAAGATTTACTATTTGATTTGTTCCGTCATCAAATTCAATTAGTCTCTGAGCTATGTTCTCGGAATCGAGAAAATCGTATTTTCCTTCAATTTCCAAGGGAGTAGATCCTGCAGCAGATTGAAGATCATAGTAATAAGAGAGATCATTAGTTTGAAAAATCTCATAAACCGTTTTACAGCCGTTGCAACAGAAATTTTTATCGTCAAATACTATCGCTGTGATGTTACAATCATCACCACAGTGGTAACATTTAGTCATATTCTAAAACATTTGCTTTATACCTGAATGCGAAATTCAAGTAATTTACTTAAAATATATATGATAATTGTCACCTTTTCAATAATTTTGTTTTAGTCTAAATTAAAATCCATGAGTTCTGAAAATAGGTGCGAGAATTGTATAATTCGTCAATTTAATTCTTTGAGGGCTATGAGTAAGGAAGAGTTAAAGCAGGTATCGGATTCAAAGACTTCAAAAACGATAAAAAAAGGCGAAGCGATTTTTGAAGAAGGTGAAAAACTGAATGGTGTTTTTTGCGTTCGGGAAGGAGTTTCCAAACTATCCAAGTTAAGCTCTAATGGAAAAGATCAAATAGTGAAGCTGGCTACGAAAGGCGAAGTTATGGGTCAACGTTCTGTCATTGCCGAAGAGACTTCCAATCTTAGTGCTGTTGCCGTAAATGATATGGAACTTTGCTTTATCCCCAAAGAAGTTATCGTTAATACCTTACATAAGAATCCCGATTTTACATTTGAAGTCCTGCGTCTGATGGCGCATGACCTTAAGGAAGCGGATGATGTGATTGTAAATATCTCCCAGAAAACCGTAAAACAACGTATTGCAGAAGCCTTCATTTATCTCAAAGCAAATTATGGTGAGGATGCCGAGGGCTTTTTAACCCTCAGTTTATCCAGGGAGGATATAGCCAACGTGGTTGGGACCGCTACAGAATCCTGTATCCGAATAATTTCTGAATTTAAAAAGAAGGGCTTGTTAAAGAGTTCAGGCAAGAAACTGGGAATCCTGGATGAAAAGAAATTAAAAGATCTTGCTGAAGGATTTTAACTGAACGCCTTTAAAGTCCCACCCTGGCCTAGATGGGAGCCTGTCATTACAGATAAGGGATTTAAAAACCTGACATATATCATTGTTTCCACCTATTCACAGGTTTATTTTTACACCGTTATTTCTTGAATCAGGTGTATGAAAAATATATTATTACCAACGGATTTTTCAATGAACTCCTTGAACGCTGCAAAATTTGCAGTTGATTTTTTCGAAGAGGAAGCATGTACGTTTCATCTTTTAAACACTTATACTCCTGCTATTGTTCACAGCCGTTTTATGGCTGCTACTATTCATGGTGGCTTGCTGGAAGATAATGTTAAATCAGAATCTGAACGGGGTTTGGAAGAACTATTGATTCAAATGAATACCTATGACAAAAATCCGGAACATCATTTCAGGTGTGTTTCTTCATTTAACCTGCTAACTGAAGAAATCAAAGAACTTGTGGAATCAGAAAATATTGATTTTATAGTAACAGGTACCAAAGGAGCATCTGGCTTTGATGAGGTTTTCTTAGGAAGCAATACAGTTAGAATAATAAAAGCTGTCAGAGATTGTCCGATTCTGGTAGTTCCCGATGAATTTAAGTTTGAAAAGCCTGTTGAAATTGGTTTCCCGACAGATTTTAAGAGAAATTTTAGCTCAGAAGTTTTCGAACCTGTTGTTCAATTAGCTTCGAAGTTTGGAGCAAGAATTAATATCATGCATATCAATGAGGAAGAGAAATTGAGCAAATATCAAAAATCTAATAGGGATATTTTGTTGGAGTATATATCTTCCACTCCATATAGACTACATAGGATGCCATATTTTGCCAGTAAATCTGATGTGATCGAATTCTTTATAAAGGAATATGGAATACAAATGCTCGCATTAGCTCACTACCGACATGGATTTTTAGAAGAACTGGTTAAAGAGCCCGTTGTAAAACGCATTGCCTTTCATGCTCAAATTCCACTCCTGGTATTGCCGGATTAATCCAAGAATATTTGTTAACCTATTACCCATGAAGGGTTAACATTTATTTCCTTATGGGGTAGTCTTCATAGAAGTCTTCAAATGTTTTGGAAGTTTTATAGTTATCCGTCAGCACTTTATAGACCATATAAACTATCATTATTTGTCCCAGAACCGTTAGATAAAAAACCCAACTAAAGGAGAAGTTCATAGTGGCCATTATAGTCACCATAATTAATAAAATGGTAGTTGCACCAACCCAGAACATAGCAGTAGATTTCATTTTTTGTTTTAAAATTATTTAAAATTACTAAAGGACTGTGTTAATACAATTATAAATCCATACTATATCATTGAAGCCAGAATCTATCTTCGGCAGGAATATTCTTAAGTCTACCGAGATCCAAAGGATTATAGTTGAGCATATTAAACAAATACCAAATGCTTGAGGAAAGAGCCGGAGTGTTTGGAGCATCTTCCCACAATAACGAAGCACCATAACTGGTACCTGCATTAGTTACATAGGGGATACCAAGGGAGTTTAGCTCTGCTGAATTATTCATTTGAGCTTTCTGTAGTTCCTTAAGAATACTATTTGCTTCATTTCCCAAGTTAGCTTCTTTAAATGCTAAGGCCATTTGTGCTGTGCCCTCCAACCAAATGACATCTTTATCCTCATCAAAACAATAACCAGAAATTTCTTGGCCACTAAAACTGGCGACCTGTGTGTTTATATATCTGTCTGCTTTAAAAAGTACTTCTTTTGGGAAGTTTTCAAAAATTAAATAACCAAGTGAATGCAGGTCCATCGCATAGTAATGAGCTTCATTTTCAGGCCATGCCACAAGTAGATTTTCATTGCTATCCCAGCGTTCCTGGCTAAGATAATTCAATATGCCCTTATGAAAATCATCATATCCCTCCACCGCATTATACGCCATTAAAATACCTTCCGTAACCTTGTGTATTTGTGTTCCATCTTCATTATACCCACCCCAAAGACCGCCATCTTCATCTTGTAAACTCCTGAACCAATTTTCCAATAATTCACTCATTTCGTTATACTTGGTATTTCCGGTTATATAGTGATAATTGTTAAGAGCTATTAAAAGCCAGGCGTTATCTCCCAGCCAGGTTCGCCTGCCATTGGAACCATCACTGTTTCTTAACTGGAAAAACCCTCCATTATTCTGGGTAAATTCTGAATAGATTCGGTCATTAAAATAGTCAAAGACTGCTTCTGCCTTATCAATTTCTCCTTCCGCCATGAATGCCAAAGCCGCCAGGGAATTGTCATATAATGAGACGTAATCTGTTCTTTCGGAACTTGTCAGTAATCCATTGACAAGTTGCATATTCTCAATCCATTCAGCTATTAGAAAAGTTTCGTTTACTAATTCTCCATCTGAATTGTCCTCAGGCAAATCAACAATGCCATTTTCAATGAGTATCAGATCTTCGTATACTTCAGTAGTATCATTTGTACAAGAGAGCAGTAAAATTCCCAGGATTGTATAAAAAAGTAACTTGTTAAGCATGTTGTCAGTGGTTTAGGGATTTGGGGAAATCCAATCATAAAATTAATACGCATTTACCGGCCTTTAATTTATTTACGACCAATGAAAGGTTTGTCCGACAAGTACCTATGCTAAGCACCTTTAATCCTGTAAATGTGTTTTTTGACTTAAACCAGGTCTATTTATCAGGGTTAAAAAACATCGACGAACGGTAATAGATTACATATTTTTGTAATAAATCATTTTATGAATCTTCCCGATTCTACAAAAAAAAGAGTTGTCATTATAGGCGCCGGTTTTACCGGGATTTCCCTGGCTAAGAAACTCAGAAACTGCCCCTTCAGGTTGTTGTTATTGATAAACACAACCACCATACATTTCAACCCCTATTGTACCAGGTATCTACCGTAGGTTTAGAACCGGATTCCATAGCATATCCTATCAGGAAGATTTTAAAAAAACTTCGTAATTTCTATTTCAGACTAGCTACAGTTGAGAAAAACGCGATGCCCATTAAGAGTGTTTCAGATGCCTTAAATATCAGAAGTCTAATGCTCCGGAATTTTGAATTGGCCGATAATAGTCAGGCCCTTTAAGTCAAAAACATAAAACCCCTAATAATAGCAACTATTTTAGAATCCTTTTATATCTTTGTAGTGTTGTGTTGTGCATCATTTAATAGGATGCATATGTGTAGATACCGATAGATTCGGTTCATGCCAATGAAAGGCTTTCCAATTTGGGAGGCTTTTTTTGTTTAGCTTATCCCCTTAATTAAGGCATCAGGAAATTACCGGATATTTATCGCCCTATATTTTACCAAACCTTCAATTTATCGTAATTTTAGGGTTGACTTTTAAAGAGATATCATCATGCCATTATATCACAAATTAGGAAACATACCGCATAAAAGACATACCGTTTTTAAAAAGAAAGATGGTAGTTTACACTATGAACAGTTATTTGGGACTATTGGGTTTGACGGGATGTCCTCTTTAATGTATCATTTGTACAGACCAACTATGGTTAAAGAGGTTGGTAAGACATTGGATATTTCTCCCAAAGCCGCAGTTACTTATAACATAAAATCCAGGTTACTGAAAGGTTTTCAAGTAGTACCTGAGGATGATTTTCTGGAAAGCCGCAAAGTGGTACTGTTTAATAATGATGTTCACATCGCTCTGGCCGCTCCTAAAACATCTATGACAGATTACTTTTATAAAAATGCGGATGCAGATGAATTGCTCTTTATACATAAAGGAAAGGGAATCCTGAAAACAATGCTGGGTGAAATTGCGTTCTCCAATGGGGACTATATTTTAATCCCTCGCGGAATGATCTATCAAATTACTTTTGAAGGTGCAGAGAATAGATTATTTATTACGGAATCCTATCATCCTATTTATACCCCAAAGCGCTATAGAAATTGGTTTGGACAACATTTAGAACATTCACCTTTTTGTGAACGCGATTTTAGACTTCCACAAAATTTAAAGACCCATGATGAGTTGGGAGATTTTTTAATAAAGGTAAAGAAGCAAGGTCAACTACACCATTTAGTTTATGCTTCTCATCCATTTGATATTGTGGGCTGGGATGGTTATAACTATCCGTATGCTTTTTCTATACATGATTTTGAACCTATTACCGGGCGGGTACATCAACCCCCGCCTGTCCATCAGACTTTTGAGACAAGTGCCTTCGTGGTATGTTCCTTCTGTCCGCGCCTTTACGACTATCATCCCCAGGCTATACCGGCACCCTACAATCATTCAAATATTGATTCCGATGAGGTTCTTTATTATGTTGAAGGTGATTTTATGAGCCGCAAAAACATTGATCAGGGATATATTTCTCTTCATCCGGCAGGGATCCCTCATGGCCCGCATCCGGGCACTTATGAAGCCAGCATAGGTAAAAGCGGAACCGAGGAATATGCTGTAATGGTAGATACGTTTAAGCCGTTGCAAATCACTCAGTTGGCTCTTGATATTGATGATGGAAATTACTATCAGTCCTGGTTAGAGTAAGGCAACTTTGTGTATAATAAAATGAAGCAGGCTTGCAGCCAGTTTGGCCGTTTGATCATCCTTATCATAGGTTGGATTGAGCTCTGCCACATCCGCACTTATTAATTTATTTGTTGTGATTAGTGTATCCAATACCACAAGAGCAATATCTATCGAAAAACCCATAGGGGAAGCAGCGCTAACACCAGGTGCAAAAGCCGAAGAAAACCCGTCTAAATCAATGGTCAGGTAAACAAAATCTACTTCCTTACAGAACTCATTAATTTTATTAATTACATAAGATGTATTCTGCTTATGAAAAAGTTCGGCCTCAATATATTTTACGTCCCATTCACGCGCCCTTTGGAATAACAGCCTGTCATTGGCATCATTTCTTATTCCCAGGCATAAGTATGATAAGTCCAAATTACCATCCTTAAAAGAGTCCATTCCAATTTGATAAAATGGGGTGCCGGAATTATTGCCGTTTTCATTAGATCGCAGATCAAAATGGGCGTCCAGGTTTACAATCCCTATTTTTTGATCATTTCCGACAAATTCCCTGATCCCGTTGAAATGGCCATAAGCCATATCATGACCTCCACCTAACAATAATGGCGTGCCTTTATTACTTAAAATCTGAGCTACTTTATTAGCTAATATGCTTTGGGCATTCTCCATATCATCTCCTATGCATATTACATTGCCGGCATCAAAAACGGCAATGCTTTCACTTAAATGGTGCGGCAGTTTGGCCAACTGTCTTCGGGCAGCGCGCGGACCCTCTTTTGTCCCCAGTCTTCCCTTGTTTCTCTTTACACCTTCATCGCATTCATAACCCAGGAACACAAAACTTTTTTCTTCTGAGACCGGTACATTCTGAAGCTCCAGATCAATTTGAGTTACTTTTTGGTAAACATATAAATCCTGATCGGTCTTTCGACCTGTCCAAATATTCTCATCTGTTGGTTTGTACAAATTCATTCGATCATTCAAATAAGCCATCCAATATTTTCTCAGCTACGAGATTTGGCAATGTTACTTTCAAATTAGGACTTCGTTTCATTTCTCTTTTAATAGCGAATAGTGCTTCCTTATTTCTGGCCCAGCCTCGGCGTGATATTCCGTTATTTACATCGTAAAAAAGCATATTTTTTAATCGTTTATCGGCTTCTTCCGAACCATCGAGAACCATCCCGAATCCGCCATTGATTACTTCACCCCAACCAACACCACCGCCATTGTGAATTGAAACCCAGCTTGCTCCCCTGAAACTATCCCCAATTACATTGTGGATTGCCATATCTGCCGTAAACTGGCTTCCATCATAGATATTGCTGGTTTCCCTGAAAGGGGAATCTGTGCCGCTGACATCATGATGATCCCTTCCCAGGACTACCGGGGCAGAAATTTTCCCGGAACCTATAGCGGCATTAAAAGCCTCAGCTATTTTGATCCTTCCTTCTGCATCAGCATACAGGATGCGAGCCTTTGAACCTACTACCAGATTATTAGAATCTGCTTCACGAATCCACTTGATATTATCCTGCATTTGTTGTTGAATCTCTTTGGGTGCCGAGCTACTGATTTCTTCCATCACCCTTAGAGCTATTTCGTCTGTTTTATGCAGATCTTCATCCTTCCCGGAAGTGCACACCCATCTGAACGGGCCAAATCCAAAGTCGAAACACATCGGACCCAAAATATCCTGAACATAAGAGGGGTATCTGAAATCGATCTTATTTTCAGACATTACATCGGCTCCTGCACGGGAAGCTTCCAGTAGAAAGGCATTTCCATAGTCAAAGAAATAGGTTCCTTTTGCCGCATGTTTATTTATTGCCAGTACCTGTCGGCGTAGTGATTCCTGCACCTTCTCCTTAAACTTTTCCGGATTTTCAGTCATCATGATATTCGATTCCTCAAAGGACAATCCGGCCGGATAATACCCTCCTGCCCACGGGTTATGCAATGAGGTTTGATCGGAACCGAGATGAATAAATAACTTTTCTTCATAAAAACGTTCCCAGACATCAACTACATTTCCCACATACGCAAGGGATAAAATTTCGTTATTCTTTTTTGCTTCCCGGGCCCTGGCAATAAGGGTATCCAGACTGGTATGGAGTTCATCCACCCAACCCTGAACATGTCTCTTAGATGCTGCAGCCTCATTTACTTCTGCACAAACCGTTATACAACCTGCAATATTTCCTGCTTTGGGCTGAGCACCACTCATGCCACCCAAACCTGCTGTCAGGAAAATTTTGCCCGTAGGCGATTCAGACTTTGCCAAAACTTTTCGGAAAGCATTCATTATGGTAATGGCCGTCCCATGGACGATACCCTGGGGACCAATATACATATACGAGCCCGCGGTCATTTGACCGTATTGCGTTACTCCAAGGGCATTAAATTTTTCCCAATCATCCTGACTGGAATAGTTGGGAATCATCATACCATTGGTGATCACAACCCGAGGTGCTTCCTTTGAAGAAGGGAATAGTCCCATTGGATGCCCGGAATACATATGCAGCGTTTGTTCATCCGTCATAACAGCCAAATATTGCATGGTGAGCAGGTATTGCGCCCAATTCTGAAAAACGGCTCCATTGCCTCCGTAAGTAATTAATTCTTCGGGATGTTGTGCTACTTCAGGATCCAAATTGTTTTGGATCATTAGCATTATAGCGGCAGCTTCCGGGATTTTAGCCGGATATACTGTAATTGGCCTCGCGTACATTTTGTAATCGGGTTTAAATCGATACATATATATCCGTCCGTATATTTCCAATTCCCTGGCGAATTCCCGGGACAACTCTGCATGCCATCCCGGTGGAAAATAGCGAAGCGCATTTTGTACGGCCAATTTTTTTTCTGCCGGACTTAATATTTCCTTTCTCTTAGGGGCATGGTTTAATTCAGGAATTCGTTGTCTTGGTGCAGGCAAATCTTTGGGAATACCTTGTAAGATAGCATCATTGAAACTTAGATGTGTTTTGGTGCTTTTCATCTTTCCTGTGAGTTATGTTTGTCATAAATCAATTTTCCATCCTTAAAAACCATACAAGGTTTAAAAGCCCCCTGATTATAGAGCACTTCATTATAGTTAGTGGTATGAAATAAACTAAAATCAGCAAGAAAACCCGCTTTTAATTGACCCCTGTCGCTTAATTTCAGTGCCGCTGCTGCGCGGTAGGTAATTCCTGCCAATACTTCCGCATTTGTCAATTTTTCCATCGTACCCAGGACAGCCGACTGCGTAAGCAGGTCGCCCATGGGTGCAGAACCAGGATTGTGATCACTGGCGATAGCCAAAGCACAACCGGCATCCAGAATTTTCCTGGCAGGAGTAAAATCACAACCTAAACCCAATGAAGCCCCCGGTAGGGCTGTGGCTATCACATTACTTTTACCCAACAATTCTATTTCATGGGCAGAGCTGGCCTCCAAATGATCGGCGCTTACAGCCTTAAATTTAACGGCAACCTCACTACCCCCAACTGAGAACTGATCTGCATGTATGGTGATGTCAAAACCCATTTCAACTGCCCTGGAAAGGTACGGTGAGATTTCTGTTGGACTAAATGCCCCGGATTCAATAAAAGCATCAATCCGGTTTGTCAATTTCTCTTTAACCAGAATTGGAAAAAGCTGTTCACTAATTTCAGTCAGATATGCTGTCTTATCCCCTGTAAAATCCTTTGGGTGCATATGAGCTGCCAAACAGGTGGAAACAAAATTCAATGGAAATTGTTCACCGGCTTCCTTAATGGCCCGTAACATTTTAAGTTCTTCTTCTACAGTTAGGCCGTAACCACTTTTTACTTCTATGGTGGTAACCCCATTTTTAAGATGCTGTTTAGCCCTTTTGAGAATGCCTTTAATGAGTTCTTTTTGGGAAGCTTTTCTGGTCTGAATTACCGTATCCCATATACCGCCGCCTTCTGCTGCAATTTGTAAATAGGTTTTACCGGCATTTCTCATAGCATAATCCCTGGCCCTGGATCCGCCAAAACATATATGCGTATGAGAATCCACAAATCCGGGCATGCAAATATGATTACCTTCTAACCGAATCATATGAACATTCAGATTTTCTACCTCGGATAGGAGTTTCTTATAAACATCAACTTTTTTGACAAGTCCATCAGCATAAAGAATTCCACCATTTTCAATGATATGAAGCTTATCATCAGAGAGGGGACCTTTTAACGACATTCCTGTCATGGGGATTATCTGGCTTAGTGGTCCTATAAGAGTTAGCTGTTCCATATTCATTAAAAGTTTTCAAACTCTTCTGAAAAAGTTGTTTGTAAGGAAAGGTTTTTTCGTTCACAAACCTGGTTTATACAATCTATTATGGTTTGGTTTCTTACCATTGCTATCCCTTGCTCAATATCATCTGCAAAAACCCTGTCCTTTTTGGCGAACGCCACTTTTTCACGAACTTTCTTATGAACTTCATCAAGGAGTATTCCGGATTTCAGGGGTTTTCTATATTCAAATGCCTGGGTGGCGGTTAGCAATTCAATAGCTAATATTTTTTCCAGATTGTCCAGGACCTTTAAAGCTTTTCTTGCTCCGATAGACCCCATACTTACATGGTCTTCCTGACCCATTGAAGTAGGAATACTGTCTGCACTGGAAGGGAAACAAAGCCCCTTGTTTTCACTTGCCAAAGCCGCTGTGGTATATTGGAGGATCATGTACCCCGAGTTTATCCCTGTATCTTCCATGAGCAACTCAGGCACCCCGGGACTATTGCCTTCCAGTGCCAGGTAAATACGCCTGTCTGAAATATTGCCAAGCTCTGAAGCGGCCAAACATGCATAGTCCAAAGCCATTGCAAGAGGTTGCCCATGAAAATTACCCCCACTAATGGTTAGCTCTTCATCAATTATAATGGGATTATCTGTTACGGCATTGAGCTCTATCAGCAGCAATTCCTTGAGGTGTAGCCAAGAATTTCTTGAAGCACCGTGTACCTGCGGAATACAACGGAGGGAATAAGGATCCTGCACTCGTTCACAATCAATATGATTTTCCATTATTTCAGAACCTTTAAGGAGTAACTTTACCCTTTCGGCTACATGAATATTTCCTTTAAACGGCCTCAGATTGTGTAATTCCTTGTAAAATGGTTTGATTGAACCTTGCAAGCCTTCAATCATCATGGCCCCAATAATATCTGCATGTGAAAGGCAATTGTGTAATTTTTCCAAGACCTTAATGGCATGTGCAGTTATAAATTGTGTGCCATTGATTAGGGCTAATCCCTCTTTGGGACCAAGTTCCAGTGGTTTCAGTCCGGTTATTTTAAATAATTCTTTGGTGTCAATTTTTTTATTTTCAAACAGCACTTTGCCATAACCAATGAGCGGTAAAAAAAGATGAGCGAGGGGAGCTAAGTCACCTGAGGCGCCAACCGAACCTTGTGAGGGCACAACAGGGATAGCATCATTTTCTATATGCCAAATTATTCTTTCCAAAGTTTCTTCTGCAATACCAGAAAACCCTTTGGCCAGAGAATGGATTTTCAAGATCAGCATCAGTTTTGCTATTTCAGCTGCTATTGGCTTTCCAACACCTACACTATGACTCTTCAGGATGTTCGTTTGTAGTATTTTTGTTTCTTCTTTGGAAATATTTGTGGTACATAAAGGGCCAAATCCGGTATTGATCCCATAAACGGCTTCTCCATTTTCAACGATTTTTTCAACGGTAAGCTTGCTTTTACGAACCCTTTTTCGGGCAGTATCTGATAGTTTTCCATGAATTGCCCCTTTTGCAATAGCCAGAGCGATACTGCTACTTAGTTCTTCTTCGCCATACAGAAATGTATGAGTTGATGAAACCATTATCTAGTATTTTAGTACTATAAATGTATTCATTAAGTTTTAGAAAACAGGAATTGAACCGCTACTTTAATTATAATACCAAATCGTAAATATAAATTTTAACTTTGCCCGACTAAAATGTTTTGAATGGTATTAGATTTAATTAAAAAAAGGCGATCTATTTTTCCGGCCCAATATACAGACCGGGAGATAGCAAAATCAGATATTGAAAAAATCCTGGAAGCTGCAAATTGGGCGCCTACTCATAAAAAAACAGAACCCTGGAGGTTCAGGGTTTTTAGAGGAAATGCTAAAGTTGAACTGGGGGATTTCCTTGCAGGGAAGTATAAGCAAACGGAAACAAACCCAAAGGCATTTAAGGTTAAAAAACTCAGGGAAAATCCGGCGAAGTCTGCTGCTGTTATAGCTATTTTTATGCAAAGAGATCCAAATGAAAGCCTTCCGGAATGGGAGGAAATAGCAGCAACTTCAATGGCTGTACAGAATATGTGGCTTTGTTGTACCGAAATGGGAATTGGATGTTACTGGAGTTCTCCCGGGTTGATAAAATATATGAATGAATTCGTAGATCTTGCAGACGGGGAAAGTTGCCTCGGGTTTTTATATATGGGCTATTACAGCGGAGAAATACCTGCAGGAACAAGAAACCCCTATCAGGATAAAGTGGCCTGGTATGATTGAATCCTAAAATAAAAACGGAAATAGCCCCTCTTTATACTCCCAGGTTTTAGCTATAAAAAGACCCATATAAATAATGGTCACCACGAATTTTAAAAAAGTTCCTGAGAGAAATCCAATAAAAGAACCAAAAGCTGCTTTAAGTGCAGTTTTATTATCGGCCTTGTTAATAAACTCTCCGATTAGCGCCCCCATAAAAGGCCAAAAAATGATGCCAAAGATCCCAAGGATTGGGAAAAAAATTGCCACCAGTAGCCCTACCACGGTGCCGATCATTCCGGCTTTACTTCCACCAAACTTCCTGGTACCAATTGCCGGGATGATATAATCTAAAGCAAAAACAATTGCTGCAATTGCAAATGTGATCCCCAAAAACCACCAATCATTCGGTACCGCCCTGGTAAGCACCAATAAAAGCAGGCCTATCCAACTTAAGGGGGGTCCGGGTAATACCGGTAAAAAACTCCCCAATATTCCGGTTAGCATAAAGATAAATCCCAGTAAGAATAAAGCTATGTCCATAAAAACTATTTCCTATAAGGCGAAGATAATGGCTATTTGTTACAGTAAATTAGCAATAAAGGGATTTTTTGTTTTTAAAATCATAAATATTAAACTAAATTCTGCAGAATTAAAGAAACAAATTATTCAGGCCTGTTATTCAAACCTTTATGAGAATTTCTGTCACTCTTCTACTTTTCTTTTCGATCCAATTTGGCAGTGCACAGAATTCCTTTATGAAAAAAGCAGACAGTCTCTATACCATTGGCTTTTATTCAGAGGCCATTAATCTGTATGCAAAAGTTAATTCACAAAGCGCAAGTATTCAAATAGCAAGATCATACAATGCTATCGGAAGTTATAATAAAGCAATATTACAATACTCGGATATAATATCTAAAAATGATGCTTCACAGATCGCTAAATTCGAACTAGCCAAACTATTTCTTAAACTCAAAAAATTTTCGAATGCCGTTGTCCTATTTTCAGATCTGACTCTGGATCAAGCATCTAATCCTGAATACAATTTTTATTTGGGAATGGCCCAGCTAGGACTAGATGATAGCAAAAAGGGGATTCGATCTTTTAAAACCGCTTTTTTAAAGGATAGCACTCATTTGCGTAGTATTTTCCAGCTAAGCAAATACTATTTGGCTCAAAATTTTCCTGATTCTGTATTGTTTTATGTTTCAAAAGGACTCCGGTATTATCCGGATGATGTAAGCCTTATCAACCTAAACGCATTAGCTTTATATAATGATAATGATTTTGAAAATGCCATTCCACTATTTGAAAGACTGATCGATATGGGAGAAAGTCAGCCATATATAATTGAGAAGCTCGCATTCAGTTATTTTAAGACGTGGAAATTACCTGAAGCAAAACAAAATTATTTTCTACTTCTGAATTATGATCAGGCCATCAGGGAAGCACTTAATGGTTTGGGAAATACCTATTGGCGTGAAAAAAAACTAGATAGTGCTGCTTACTATTTTAAAAAGTCTATTACCGAACAAAAACCAAATCTGTTAAATGAATATACTGCCTTGGCACAATTAGCCAGGGAGCAGGACAAATTAGAATTGGCGATGAACTATTATAAAAAAGCATATTTGGAGGATGCTGGTAATTCACACGTTTATTATCAGATATGTGTTCTTGCCGATCAACTCTATAAGAATCCTAAAATTAAACTGGAGTACTATCAAAACTTTTTAGAAAAGTTTGGTATGCAAAGAACCTATTATTCAGAATTTGCAAGAAAACGTGTAGCAGAGTTAAAAGAAGAAATTCATTTTGCGGTGGATTGAATTGCCCGAAAAAGTCGTAATTTTCCGCTAAGAATACAGCTTATATGAGGAAGTTGCTAATTTTGATTTGTCTTTGTCTGCTATCTTCTTGTGATTTGTTTTTTTGATGATTGTGATGAGACAGCATCTAAATATGAACAGAGAGCATGCTTTGAGAATACATTTCTGTTACATTTTTCGGAGATTTTACAGGAATTCGAATTTATTCTGGATACCACTGTTGATGAAAAGGTATATGTAGATTTCCTTGTTGATAAAGAAGGAAAAATCACTGTTTTAAATATTGAAAAAAACAGTATCATACAGGAACAGATCCCGGAGTTTGACGGGATTATAAGTCGCTGTTTAAAAAGTTTACCCGGGTTACAGCCAGCTTTAAAAAGGGGAATCCCTGTAAATACGAAATTCAGAATCCCCATTAATTTAAATTCAGCCTAAACCAAGTATTTTGCAAAACGAGAAAATAATATTGGGGATTGATCCCGGAACGACCATCATGGGCTTTGGGATTATCAAAGTGACAGGGAAGAAAATGACGTTTATTCAAATGAACGAATTAATGCTTAAAAAGTATAGCGACCCTTTTACTAAACTCAAACTTATTTTTGAACGGACTATAGAACTTATAGACACTTTTCATCCGGATGAAATTGCCATTGAAGCCCCTTTTTATGGTAAAAATGTACAGTCCATGTTAAAACTTGGACGGGCAAATCCCTATCACGGAATATATGCCCAAGAAAATTAAAATGGCTATTACCGGTAATGGTAATGCCAGTAAAGAGCAGGTAGCGAAAATGCTTCAAACTACCCTGGGATTAAAATCACTCCCTAAAAACCTGGACAGCACAGATGGTCTGGCGGCAGCAGTTTGCCATTTCTATAATGAAGGAAAAGTGGATGCAGGTAAAAGTTATACCGGATGGTCTGCATTTGTAAAACAAAATGAAGATCGGTTAAAGTAAACAGTATTGACTTCTGAATCAAAATATTGCAGAAATTGCGGAACCCCGGTTACAAAAAAATATTGTGAAAATTGTGGACAACGCACTTCTGTATATAAAGTTAGCTTTAAAGAGACTATCCACGATTTTATTGATGCTGCTTTCTCATTAAATGGCCCACTTTTTATTACATTAAAACAGCTTGTCGTAAATCCGGGGATTATACTAAGAGAGTATCTTGAGGGTAAACGAAGGAAATATTATAAGCCTGTTGCCTTTTTTATAATTACAACGGTAGTATATCTGGTTATTCGTTCGGCAATTGGTTTTGATCCTTTTAAGGATACTGTATTTGAAGTTGAAAGCACTCAGGATGGGCAGCTTTTAACCAAGGCACGTGATTTTATGTTGTTCAACATCAATAATCTCCTCTTTATTTTGGTATTTACACTGGCCTTATTTTCGAAATTATTCTTCTATAAGAGATATTCCCTGGCGGAATATTTAGCCATTTCTTTTTATTTAACAGGGATGAATACTTTAATTATTACTCTGAATTTATTTCTGGTGATAGGAGTGGGTAAGGAAATGAAACTTTTAGAAATACTTCTAATGTTAGTTTATTTTATTTATGCTATGTGTTCTTTTCTAAGAACAAATAAATCAGTGATTATCATAAAGTCATTTATAGTATTCATACTTTCCTATATTGCCTATGTAAACTTAAGTTTTGGTGTGTCTTACCTTATTGTTCTATTTCAAAACAGCTAATGGCAGGTATTTACATCCATATTCCATTTTGCAAACAGGCCTGCTATTACTGTGACTTTCACTTTTCTACGAGTCTGTCTAAAAAAGGGCCAATGCTCCTGGCTTTGGAGCAGGAATTATTACTGCGAAAAGAGGAATTCAAAAACGAGAAAATCGAGACTATCTATTTTGGTGGTGGAACACCATCGGTGCTGGAGATTTCGGAAATTGAGCAGCTATTGGCTTCAATAAAAAATAATTATAAAGTGATAGCATCTCCGGAAATTACATTAGAGGCCAATCCGGATGATTTATCATCACTTAAAATCAAGGCACTTGGTGATTCTTCTATAAATAGACTGAGTATAGGGATACAATCCTTTTTTGATCAGGATTTAAAATTGATGAACAGGGCACATGATGCCCATGAAGCGCATACAAGTATTACGGAAGCCAAAAAGTATTTTAATAATATTACTATTGATCTCATTTATGGAATACCGGGAATGACAAACGCGCGTTGGGAAGATAATATTGCCAAAGCATTGGCCTATGAATTACCTCATATTTCTAGCTATGCTTTAACAGTTGAACCCAAAACCGCTTTAAAGTCCTTTATAGAAAAAGGAGTGATTCCGGATGTGAATGATGATATTACACAGCAGCAGTTTGAGCTGCTTTTAGATCAATTAGAAGCAAAAGGCTATATCAACTATGAAATTTCCAATTTTGGAAAAAAAGGGTATTTCTCAAATAATAACACGGCCTACTGGCAAGGCAAAAAGTATATGGGTATAGGTCCGTCCGCACATTCATATGATGGTGTTAGAAGGGCTTGGAATATCAACAATAATTCAAAGTACATAAGATCAATTCAGCAAAACATACTCCCCTATGAAGAAGAAAAACTTACAAAAAAAGATCGGTATAATGAATATATTATGACCTCCCTTAGAACAATTTGGGGAATATCTGTAGACAGGGTTAGAACGGAATTTGGGAATTCGTATAGTGATTATCTTTTGCAACGATCTGATAAATATATCACTGAAGATTTGCTCGCTATGAAGGGAAATACCATATTGGTGACCAAAAAAGGAAAGTTTTTATGTGATGGGATTGCAAGTGACTTATTTATGATTAAATTGAATTAAGATTTTGGATAAGATATCATGCTTGCACGGATAAAACACAATAACAAGGAATACAGGATAGATTTTTCCAAACCTCTGGATATTTCTATTCCGTTGCGTGGTAATGAATCTAATGTCTGTGCCTGGCTTCTGGATCCACCTAAGATTGAACCACACCAAGAAGAGGGATTTATTGGAAAAGTAACTGAAGGTGCTTCTGTAAATTTTAACGATATTAGTTTTAATCCGCATGCTCACGGAACACATACAGAATGTATCGGGCATATTACAAAAGAAAGCTATTCTATAAATCAGCAATTATCGGATTATTTTTTCCTTGCCGAAGTGGTCACTATTGCTCCTGAGAAATATCAGGATGATTTTGTGGTTTCCAGGAAACAAATTCAATATGCCATTGGAAAAAGTAAGTGTGAGGCTATCATCATCAGAACTCTGCCTAACCTAAAGGAAAAGTTATCAAAAAAGTATTCGGATACAAATCCACCTTATTTATTGGAAGAAGCAGCCCAATTTTTAGTGGATCGCGGAATTGAACATTTGCTCATTGACCTTCCTTCCATAGACAAGGAAAAGGATAATGGAGCGCTTCTGGCCCACAGGGCTTTCTGGCAAATTGAAGGTAACCTGAGAAGCAGGGCTACTATCACCGAATTTATTTATGTAAATAATGCTATTAAGGACGGAACGTATATTCTAAATTTACAACTGGCACCGTTTGAGAATGATGCTGCACCGAGCAGGCCTGTATTATTCAAACCCATAGAAGCATGAAAACCCAAATCAAATCAGAGTAATGGGCTATGTTCGGAATTATCCTTTCCTTTGTTGGAAGGAACAGGATTAACTATATTTTCACATACAGCTATGGACAGTGCTTTCGGTTATGGATTGAAATATGAGAAAGGATTTAAATATACGGACCTAAGCGAATTAGTAAAAAGTAATGGATAGTATCTTAGAACTCTTTTTAGGATTAATTTTAGGGGCAATCCTAATGTACTGGATGTACTCTTTATTTCGTATAAAGAGGAGTAAAGAGCTTACAGAACATCAATCCACAATAATATTGGAAAAAATTAAAAGTGTCTGTAAACTGATATCTGTGGAAGGTGATTTTGCTGAGATATATAAATATGAAAATACCCGACACCATTTATTGAGTATGTTGAGTAGCAAGAAAAAAGCCCTGATAGTCATTAATGCAAAAGCCCAAATTGGTTATGACCTCAAAAAGGTTCTTATGCACGCTGACACAGACAAAAAAAAGATAATCCTGACTAACTTTCCCCAGCCGGAAGTACTGTCCATACAACCCGAACTTGAATTTTATGACATAAAAAATGGTCTTTTCAACTCATTTACTCCCAAGGACCTGACTGCACTCAACCAGGAAGCCAAAAAACATGTGATGGAGAAAATTCCTGAAAGCGGTCTTATGGATACCGCTCGTAGAGAAGCCTTAGAAGCAGTTTTGTTGATTGAGAAGATTGTGGAAACAATCGGATGGACATTAGACTATTCGACCTTGGAATTAGGCGATTATAAAAAACCTTTCTTAGAAAAATAACGTTTTAATTAAAACCTTTATAAGATGAATAAAACAGTTTGTATTTTAACCCTTTTACTGATTACAATATCAGCATACAGTCAAGAAGATAAAACAATGAGAAATTTAGATTCACATTTTGTACATACCGTATATTTTTGGCTTAACAATCCTGACAACAAGGATGACCAAAAGCAATTTGAAAAGGCGATGAAGAAATTCATGAAGAAGTCAAAACATGCAAATACCCATTTTGTTGGGAAGCCACCAAAAGCAACGCGCGATGTGGTCGACGATTCATTTACCTATGCTTTGATAGTTAGCTTTAAATCTGCCAAACAACAGGAGAAGTACCAAAATGAAAAAGCACATCTGGCATTTATTAAAGAAGCAGAAAGCCTCTGGAACAAGGTAATTGTTTACGATTCTCAGGGTATTAAACTGTGATCTTTCCAGCAGCCCGCTGTCCCATTAATCTGTATATTTAAGCTAAGTCCATCGTCAAAGGGTTTACAGCATGAACATTGAAGAATTCAGGGAACTTTGTTTGCAAAAAAAAGGTGTAACCGAAGAATTTCCTTTTGATGAGGATACACTGGTCTTTAAAGTGCTAGGCAAAATATTTACCATTGCCCCGCTGGAACGAATACCATCACAGGTGAATTTGAAATGCGATCCTGACAGGGCCATTGAGTTGCGGGAAACCTATGCCGGGATTATTACCCCGGGCTATCATATGAGTAAAGTACATTGGAACACATTATTGTTGGAGCATTTACCGGCTGGACTGATAGTGGAACTGGTGGACCATTCCTACGAACTGGTGGTTTCTAAGCTCACAAAAAAACAAAAAACAGCACTCGAGGGCATGATTTAAACTTTAAACCCCTCAAAGAATACTATATCTTTACAACCTCAATTCAAAGAGCAACTTATAAATGCTTAACCCTACTAAGTTCTACAAAGAAAGAATAGAAAAATTAAATTCACGGCTTGTTCAGGTAAAGCGGCAATTGTTTTTCACCAGTATGCTTAGGTTAACAGTTTTTGCCCTTGCGGTTTTGGGAATATACCTGTTTTATGAGAATTCCAATTCCATTCTTTTTGTATTACTTATTGCGGCAATAGCATTCCTGATTTTGGTTTCAAGGCATACCGACCTGAATCATCGAAAAAGAAAGTTACTGGCCTTGATCTCTATTAATGAGACAGAATTGCTGGTATTGGATCGTAAATTTTATCAGCTCCCTGAAGGCAATGAATTTTCAGACCGTGCACATTATTATTGTCAGGATATCGATCTTTTCGGGAAGGGATCATTTTACCAATACTGTAATCGGACAGCTTTAGGTGAAGGTAGTGCAATGTTGGCCGGCCTGTTTAAAGAAAATAACATTGATAATGTAACTGAAAAGCAGATTGCTATAAAAGAATTAGGAGCCCTGGCAGAATGGAGACAGGAATTTTCAGCAATTGCTCAATTGATTAGAACAGAAATTTCTTCTGATAAACTGGTGAATTGGCTCAAGGGATATCAGCCTTTTGTTCCAAAAATATTTAAAACTATACCCAATATTTTTTCACTTTGCTCATTGGGCGTAATAGGCCTTTTTTACTTTGACTTTATTTCTGGTTGGGGATTGTTACTTTGGGTTGTTCTTGGCCTGGGGATTACCGGAAAGTATTTGAAAAGGATTAATGAACTCTCTCAGAAAACTTCTCAGGCACAGCGCAATTTTGAACAGTACCAAAAGTTGATTATGCTTTTGGAAGAAATAAATTTTAAAGCCCGGCTATTGGAAAATGCCAAAGAGGACATCTTAGTAAAAGGTGTAAAGGTATCTCAGGTTCTGAAACAATTTTCTGGGATGCTGAACGCTTTTGACCAAAGGAATAATATTCTTTTTGGAGTTCTGGCAAATGGTTTTCTTTTATGGGACCTGAGGTACGGCCTTGCCATTGAAAAATGGATTAGGGTCCACGGTAGTAGCGTAGAATCCTGGCTTAATACGATTGCTTTTTTTGACGCTTTCAATAGCCTGGGAAATTTCAGTTTTAATCACCCCGGGTATTCCTTTCCGGAAATAACAAAAAATGAACTTATCATTGAGGCCCATAATTTGTCCCATCCTATGTTGGATCCGTCTGAGGGGGTAAGGAATAATTTTAAAATACACAGAGAAGAATTCTTTGTAATTACCGGAGCAAATATGGCTGGTAAAAGCACATTTTTGCGCACTATTTCCCTACAGATCATAATGGCCAATATAGGTTTGCCGGTATGTGCCAGTTCGTTAAGATACCGGCCAATTAAATTAATTACCAGTATGCGTACTGCGGATTCTTTGACGGAGCATGAATCCTACTTTTTTTCGGAACTAAAGCGTTTAAAGTTTATAATTGATAAGATAAAGGAAGATCAATATTTTATTGTGTTGGATGAAATCCTAAAGGGAACTAATAGTACAGATAAAGCTATTGGCTCCAGAAAGTTTGTTGAGAAGTTGGTGAAGTCTAATTCAACCGGCCTGATAGCGACGCACGATCTAAGTCTTTGCGAGGTAGCTGATTCCCTGGAAAAGGTTGATAACTACTATTTTGATGCGGCTATTGTAAATGACGAATTACATTTTGATTATAAAATTAAAAAGGGTATCTGTCAAAATATGAACGCTTCATTTTTATTAAAAAAAATGGATATAGTTGAATAAGCTATGGATTCACTAACCCAAATAGTTTTAGGCGCTTCAGTTGGTGAGGTAGTGCTGGGCAAAAAGGTAGGTAATAAGGCGATGCTTTATGGTGCCATTGCCGGCACAATACCGGATCTTGATGTCTTAAGTCGTTATTTTGTGGACACGGTCACCTATACCGAATGGCATAGGGGTTTTAGCCATTCTATTTTATTTAGTCTTCTTTTTGCACCTGTTTTTGGCTGGATAATTTCTAAAATCGAGAAAAATTCCGGGGTAAATTGGCGGGAATGGTCCAAACTTATGTTTTGGGGTTTGTTCACGCATCCTATTTTGGATTCTTTTACCACCTGGGGAACTCAACTTTTTTGGCCTTTTGATCTGCGGTTGGCATTCCAGAATATTTTTGTAATAGATCCTTTGTATACCTTGCCATTTTTATTTTTCCTGATTTTGACTATGAGACAGCACAGGTTGTCCCCAGCCCGTAGAAAATATAATAAAATAGGCCTTATAGTGAGTACATCATATCTGGCATTAACGATACTTTTGAAGGGAATTACCTTTAAGAAATTTACAGATAATTTAGAGACCCAACAGATAGTTTATAAGCAGATCCAAACCAGGCCAACGCCTTTTAATACAATACTATGGACTGCAAATATAGATACGGGTAAAGAATATTTAATTGGAGAATATTCTTTGTTTGACACCAAACCCATTAAGTTCAGGGGTTACCAAAAAAACCACTTATTATTAGGGGAATTGGCAGGTGAAAATAAAATTCATCGTCTTATTAAAATAGCCGAAGGCTGGTATACCATTTCACGGAAAGGACAAACCCTGCTGTTTAATGATCTCCGTTTTGGGTTGATAAACCTGAACCCTGTTGACCCCAAATTTGCTTTTAGTTATAAACTCCTTAAAACAAACAATGAGGTCATTGTTGAGGAAACCCCAAAATTCAAGGAAGACGCTCAAAACGTTTTATTAGAGCTATGGGCAAGAATTTGGGGAAATTAATAAGCGTCTAATTCTTTTAGCATTTACATTCAGGATAGAAATTTACAGACTCTTTATCTGCAAGTCATGAAAAGTATCTGCCTGTAGACGCAGCAATTCTTCTGCTTTCTGTTTTTTGTAGGCATAAACAGCTTGTTCTTCTGCTATTTCCCCATATATTTTCTCATTCAGTGAAGTATCTGTGGAGAGGATTTGTTGACGTTGTTGCACTTTTTGCATCACCCAGGTCTCGACGGCACTTTCTTCGTCTTCCAATTTAAGGTCATAGGGCCCTTTTGGAGCAAGTAGTTTAACTATTATTGGTGAGGTTTCTATGGCCAGGAATAATAAGAAAATAAAGAAAGAAGGAAACCATGGCAATTCACCAAGGGCATTGATGCGGGCCATAAGCCCGTCAAAACCATCAATAATAGGTTGAGAATCGTCTACGGCTTGTGAATATTCCGAATTTAAGTTTGCAATTTGGGATTCAATGTTGGCAATTTTATTAGAATTGGCTTCCTTTAATTGTCGTAATTCCAATAAGGCAGCATCATGCTTTTCACGCTTTTCTTTATACACCGGCCCCTTGCCTAAAAGCATAGTTCCTGCCCTGCCTTCGGCCTCAGAAATATAGGTATCGTAAAGGGCGTTGGTCTCATCTTCTTTTAACTTTATTTCATTCTTGAGCGATGCAATATCTTCATTCAGGCTGGCAACCACAGGTGTGTATTGCTGTGCTATTTGAGCTTTGTTCGCCAGGGTAAGTTCATTCTTTTGTTCCAATAAAACCTGGTTGATTTCCTTTTCAAAAATTTTCATTTCCAAAGGTTTGGAGATCACCACGGCAATAATAACTGCTAAAATTATCCTTGGTGTTGCCTGTAAAAATTCACTTTTCAGACTGTCTCTTTTTTTAATAGTTGAGACAATAAACCTGTCCAGGTTAAAGATTAACAGCCCCCAGATAAGGCCAAAAAATATTGCAGCATAAACGTTGTCAAATACTGTATACAGGGCATAACTACCGGCAATAAATGCCATTACAGCAGTAAAAAAAACAGTGGCTCCTATGCCTGCGTATTTGGTTTTTTCTCCAGAGGAACAGGATTCAAGAATAGTTGTGTCCGCTCCGGAACAGAGGATAAAAAAGCGTCGTATCATTATAGTGTTCGTTTTTGATTCTACTGGTTAGAACGCAATTTGTGGTTATTTGTTACACTAAAATGAAATAAAAATACCTCAATAAGAAGGGTTTGTATATTTCAGGAATATTCCTTCAAGATTTATAAAGTATTCACAAGGTATTTCAAATCTAAATTCCCTAACCAAGAAGTTCGGTGTAGTATTTATAGAAATAAGGTATCGTTTCTATTCCTTTTAAAAAGTTCCATACCCCAAAATGCTCGTTTGGAGAATGAATGGCATTACTGTCCAGTCCAAAGCCCATTAAGATCGACTTAGTCCCTAACTCTTTTTCAAATAATGGAACTATGGGGATACTACCCCCATTTCTTTTAGGTACAGGGACTTTTCCAAAAGTTGTCTCATAAGCTTTACTTGCCGCCTGGTAACCTACACTGTCTATTGGGGTTACATAACTTTCTCCACCGTGGTGTGGTGTTACCTTCACCTTTACCCCAGCTGGAGCAATTTTTTCAAAGTGGGTTATAAAAAGTTCAGTGATCTCTTTCCAGTCCTGGTGAGGTACTAGGCGCATGGAAATTTTTGCACATGCTTTACTTGCGATAACCGTTTTGGCTCCTTCGCCAGTATAACCTCCCCATATACCATTCACATCAAGGGTAGGTCTAATGGAATTCCGCTCATTTGTGGAATAAGAAGCTTCGCCATAGACATCATCAATGTCCAAAGCAGATTTATATGCATCCAGCTCAAAGGGTGCTTTTTCCATAGCTTCGCGCTCTTCCCGGGTAAGTTCTTCTACCTTATCATAAAATCCTGGAATTGTAATATGGTTATTTTCATCATGTAAAGAGGCAATCATTTTTGCAAGGATGTTTATAGGATTTGCTACGGCCCCACCATACAAGCCGGAATGCAAGTCCCGGTTTGGTCCGGTAACTTCCACTTCTACATAACTTAAGCCCCTCAGGCCGGTAGTAATGGAAGGGATATCGTTTGCGATCATTCCGGTATCTGAAATTAAAATAATATCATTTTTCAATTTTGAATGATTCTCTTTTACAAAGGCTGATAAGCTTTCGCTTCCCACTTCTTCCTCCCCTTCGATCATAAATTTCACGTTACAGGGGAGTACATTGTTTGCGACCATAAATTCAAGTGCTTTCACATGCATATAAACTTGTCCTTTATCATCTGAGGCTCCACGGGCATAGATGGCACCATCCGGGTGTAATTCTGTTTTTTTTATGACAGGGTCAAAAGGCGGGGAATGCCATAGGTCTATTGGATCTGGTGGCTGTACATCATAATGACCATAAACCAGGACTGTTGGTAAATCCTTATCAATTATTTTTTCGCCATATACTATTGGATATCCCTGAGTTTCACAAATCTCAACAAGATCACAACCTGCCTCTTTTAGGGAAGTCGCAAAAGCCTCGGCAGTGTTTAGTACGTCCTGTGCATAAGCTGAATCTGCACTTACAGAAGGCATTTTAAGAAGTTGAATGAGTTCATTGATAAATCGTTCTTTGTGTTGATCGAGGTAAGACTTTATGTTTTGCATTCTAATGAGTTTGAAGAATCCTTAAATTTACGAAAAGAAGGCAGATATTTTTAAACTTCCTTTATTTTTAAATTGAAATTTTGCTTTATATTTGCAACCCCAGAATAACAATAAGTTATTGACACGGGATTTGCAGGCGTGGTGGTCCCGTCCCGATAACTATCGGGAGTTATCGGGAGGTAGACACGATAGACTTAAGGTCTGGTTCTGCATTTTGAAAAATAGTTTTTGCAGGCGTGGTGGAATTGGTAGACACGCTAGACTTAGGATCTAGTGCCGAAAGGTGTGAGAGTTCGAGTCTCTCCGCCTGAGAGTTCGAGTCTCTCCGCCTGTACGATTATAAAAAACCTCCGATCTTCGGAGGTTTTTTCTTTTCAGGAAAGTTGATATTGCGGTGAGACGAGAAGTCTATCCCGCAATGGGCGGGAAGTCTCTCCGCCTGTACGAAGTAAAGGCCCATTCATTATTGGATGGGCTTTTTTATTAAAGTGGAGAGGGGAGAAGTTTATCCCGCCCACAGCGGGAAGTCTCTCCGCCTGTACAATTGGAAAGCCGACTTTTAGGAGTCGGCTTTTTTATTTTGGGTAAACCGAAGGTAAAAAGATCTCTTTTTTAAGGATTATTGGAACGACCGCTTCCAGAGCTTTCGGGTTCTTAAGAAAGGCAATTTGGATTTAATACCCTCTTCCTATTCTTTAATAGTTGATTAAAACCATGCCTTTTTTTACTATAAAGGATATGCTACAAATCAAATAAACCAGGGAGCCAAAGGCTTATTTGTGGGAAATAGGTAATGAGGAAAAGGGCCATTATCATCACTACAAATAAAGGTAAAAGGGGTTTGATCACCTTTTCAATCGTAGTATTGGCTATACCAACACCGACAAACAATACGGATCCCACCGGTGGCGTACATAAACCAATACACAGGTTTAAAATCATAATAATTCCAAAATGTACCGGATCTAATCCCAGTTTCATTACAACAGGTAAAAATATTGGAGTAAATATTAATACTGCGGGAGTCATATCCATAAAGATGCCCACAAACAGTAGCAAAAGGTTGATAATGAGTAATATTACGATCTTATTGTCACTAAAACTCAACAGGCCGGTACTTATATCCTGGGGAATATTCTCAAATGACAATGCCCATGACATGCTCATGGATGCACCTATCAATAACATTACAATTGCTGTAGTTGTAGACGAATCCAATAAAATTTGGGGAAGTTTCTCAAAAGTAATTTCCTTATAGATAAATCCGAGAATAAGACTATAGAGTACCGCAATGGCAGAAGCTTCTGTAGCAGTAAAAATACCGGTTACAATACCTCCTATGACCACAATCAGCATTAATAAACTAGGCACAGCATCAATAAAAGTCTTTAGAATACTTTTAAAAGTACTGCGCTTTCCTACTTTATATCCTTTTTTTCTGGCCCATAAAGATGCCACTAACATCAGCAGTAATCCCGTTAGTATTCCGGGAAGGTAGCCGGCTAAAAATAAAGCAGCAATAGATGCTCCGCCACTGGCCAGAGAATACACAATAAGAATATTGCTAGGAGGGATAAGGAGTCCGGTAGTTGCGGAAGTAATATTTACGGCCGCACCAAATTCTTTGGAATACCCTTCTTTTTCCATTTCAGGTCCCAGAATACTCCCCATAGCGGAAGCCGATGCCATAGCAGAACCCGCAATAGCACCCATAAGCATTGCCGAAACTATATTTATTAGAGCCAGGCCACCGGGCAATGCTCCAACCAATGTTTTTGCAAAGGCAATCAGCCTATGCGCAATACCACCTTTGTTCATTAGCTCTCCGGAAAGAATAAAAAAAGGTATTGCCAGGAGCGCAAAACTGTCGAGTCCAGTGCCAATACGCTGCGACACGGTTGTAAATGCAGGTAATGCAGGGATACTTACCAGCATGGTAAGCAGGGCGGAAATGGTTATACTCCATGCAACCGGGGTGCCTATTGCCAGCAGGCCTAAAAAACTAATTATTAAAACAAGTATCGGTATATATTCCATTTTCCCTATCGGTTTAATATGTCGGAAATCTTATAGTAAATGATCAGTGTTCCACTAATTGGAATGATAATGTAAACTGCAGCCAGGGGTACCTGCAATGCAGGGGAATATTGATCCAGAATATAGGTGATATAAACCAATCTTGTACCCCCTATAACCAAGGCGAAAAGACAGAATAGAATGATTAAAATACGTACAATAAGTTTTAACTTTCTCTGAGTTTTAGTGCTTAACCGGGATGGAAGTACAATAATAGCTACATGCTTATTACGTCCCGAAACATAGGCTGCGCCAAGTATCCCGATCCATATCATCAGGTATCTTGCCAATTCATCTGTAAAGGAACTGGGAGCCCCTAAAAAGTACCGGCTAAAGACCTGCCATAATACATTGATTACCATGATACTCATTATGATGATCAATATATGGGCCAGGACCTTGTCGATTTTTTTTCTTAATTCCATTTATTGGGTTTCTTGAATCTCTTTTATTAGCTTATTAAGCGCTTCATTTTCTCGGAATTGTTCATAATTATTTTCAATCCTTTTTGTGAAAAGGGCCTTATCCGGCCTAATAATTTCAACCCCAGCCTGCTGCACTGCATTTAAGGCTTCTTCTTCAGATTCCAACCACAAAATGCGCTGGTAAGCAATAGATTTTTCTACAGCCTTTTTAAGCCACTCGCGCTCTTCCATAGAGAGCCTGTTCCATAAATGTGTGCCAACGAGAAGTACGTCGGGTAGCATAGTATGTTCATCCAGTGAATAGTATTTGCAAACTTCATAATGACGCGATAAATAGAAACTCGGAGGATTATTTTCGGCACCATCAACAACCCCTTGCTGCAAGGACGTATATAATTCTCCCCATGATATTGGGGTAGGTGAACCTCCCAGGCTTGTTACCATTTCTATTGCCGTAACACTTTCCATAACCCTTATTTTCAAACCGTTAAGGTCATCCGGGGAATTTATAGGCTTGTCCTTTGTATAAAAACTTCTGCTACCCGCATCATAATATCCCAAGCCTTTAAGCCAGTATTTTTCTCCATCTGCCAACAGCTTTTGTCCGATAGGTCCGTCCAAAACTTTGAATGCATGCTGTCTGTCTCTAAATAGAAACGGAAGTCCCAATACCTTCATTTTAGGGGCAAAATTTTCCAGAACGCCAACAGAAACTTTGGTCATGTCAAGACTTCCTATTTGTAAAAGTTCCAAACATTGACGCTCTGTTCCCAATTGCTGACTTGGATATATTTCAAGCCGTAATTTGCCATCTGATAGTTCTTCCAAATCCATCCCCATTTTCACCATGGCCATATGAACAGAATGGTTGACATCAAGACCATGTGCTAATTTAATAGTTCGGACTTTCTCAACATTTTTACATCCAAAATGGACCGTAATAATCAAAAGAAAATAACCAAGGGTCTTTAATTGCATAAATTCCTTTCTAAGGTTTCTCTATGCAATATACTTAAGTAGAGTGTAAAAATTCGGAATAATTAATTAAGGCAATGAATAATCAGTAAGATATAGGGTGTTTTTGTAAATCAATAGGCTAAATAGTATTGCGTAACACGGGATATTAAACGAACATTAAGCTAAAGCCTTCAGGAGAACTAAAAGAGCTGAAGTTAAAGCCTGATCAAGTCCGGAATCTAAATCAAAGTATGAAAATGTAACAAGGTAAGATTAGGGAATTTTGGAATTTCATCCTGTCTAAAAGAAGCCCAGACCTGCTAAAATGAGACAAATCACAACTGCTGCCAGGATTAAGACCAAAACTACTACCATTATGCTAAGAAACCCATTAAGGAGTTTTGTACCAAAAGATAATTGATCTTCCATAATTCATATAATTTCCTACAATGTACATATTTATGACAATAAATTACATTTGGATGACTATAATTCGACTAAAAGTTAGACAGGATAGGCCTTTTTGAGATGTACTACCTGAATTTTCGGTAAACTGTAATATCCCTTTAGGAACTTTTATCCGGGCTTAACTTTTTACCTAAGTCTTCAAGTGAAATACCTTTGGTCTCGGGCATCATGAATAGCACAAATAGCAATTGTAAGACCATCATAAATGAAAAGAATATAAATATGGGCCATGGATTATCCTTAAATATGCCATTATCGGCATCCAGGAATATTGGTGTAAGCAGGGTTATTAAAGCGGCAAATATCCAATGTGTACCTGTACCCCATGACTGGCCAAAAGCCCTGACTTTATTTGGAAAGATCTCAGAAATAAACACCCAAATCACAGCCCCTTGACCAATGGCATGTGAAGCAATAAATATGAGAATGAAGATAAGTAGTAAGGTGGAACTTGCTCCACTATAAAAACACCATCCGACCATTGCAAGACTTACTATATAACCCACAGAACCAATTTTCATCAATTCTCTTCTACCCATCTTATCAATTAACCGTATTCCTATAAGGGTAAAAACCAAATTCACAATACCTATCGAAATAGAACTGAATAGGGATTCTTTTGCTGCTAAACCGGCTCTTTCTAAAATTTCCGGGGCGTAGTAAAGAATAAAATTGATACCTGACAACTGATTAAAGAAAGCAATTAAAAACGCAAGAACCAGGGGTTTTTTGTATTTGCTTGTAAAAAGGCGCTCTTTGTCATCATCGGGATTATAAGAATTTTTAATTTCCTCGAACTTCACTTTCGCATGCTCTTTGTTTGACAGGTATTCCAAGGTTTCCAGGGCCGCTTTATCATCGTGTTTGTTAATAACCAACCAGCGAGGGCTGTTAGGTATTTTCAGGACCAGTAGACAATAAATTAATGCTGGAATAGCTTCCACACCCAGCATCCAACGCCAATCATTGGCTCCATCAAAACCTTTGAGTAAATAATTGGAAATAAAGGCGATAAAAATCCCAAAGACTATATTAAACTGGTATAGGGCAACCAACTGTCCCCGGTTTTTGGAAGATGAAATTTCCGATACATATATTGGCGCCGCAACAGAAGAAGCACCTACGCCGAGACCGCCAATAAATCTGAAGAAAGAAAACATATAGGGGTCTACGGCCATGGCCGATCCCATAGCAGAGGTAAAATATAAGACACCAATCCAGAATAAGGTTTTCTTTCTACCAAAAAGATCACATGGGATACCTCCAAAAAGAGAACCTATTACTGTGCCCCATAAGGCCATGGACATAATAAAAGTACCATGAAACCATGGTGAAGTGTCCCACAATTCCTTAATAGGTAAGTTGGCACCACTTATGACTACCGTATCAAACCCAAACAAAAAACCTGCAAGCGCAGCAGTTATTGAAATTCTAAAAATTCTTCTGTCCATGTTCTGCAGATTTTGGTAAATCTAACAAAAAAAAGTAAGAGAAAATGAAATAGAGATTTAAGTCAGGCTGTCCTCGGTTTCAAAGAGTCCAAAAAGCTGGTTTTTTTCTTTTTTTCTATTGCTCGATCAAACGGCTCGTTGGGTCGTTTTATGGAGTCCGATTTTGGTTTTAAACCCCTTTCTTTCTTAGTATGCTTATGGGGTATGGTATCTGTAATAGTATTCTTTTTTGTCTTTGGCTCATTAAGGTCATTTGAGCGCTGCTTGCAGGAAATAATACATATGAACAAGCATAAAAGCAAGATATGAAAAGGGGCAAATTTCATTTGTCTTTTTTGAAATTAATTATTAAATAAAAATTGGTTTATTGGCCGGGTATTTATTGAATATCAGCTTCGTTAGCCGGATTTTTATATAGTGGTTATAATCCGATGAGCAACAGATAGCTATAGTAATGTACGTATATGGTTCATCACTTGGATGCTGGCCCCCTTGTTTTCAGAAATGTAGGTTGCATTTATATTCCCCGCCTTAAATCTGAAATTGGAATCTAACCGCAGTTTGTCTGCTATTTGCCCAAATTCAGTTGTATCTTTAACAGGAAAGATACCCCTTAGATTTACTAATTCCTGAGCTTCTTTAAATCCTTCATATTCAGGACCTGTGATTACCGGGATGCCAAACACGGCAGGTTCCAGGGTGTTATGCAACCCTCCTCTTGTGAATCCCCCTCCCACATAAGCCATATCTGCATAGCTATATATTTTGGTCAATAGCCCAATGGTATCTATAATGAGAACTTCAGGGTCTCCCGAAACAACTTCAGTATTTTCCGAAAATAAAGCCGTTCTTTTGGTTATTTTTTGTTTAAGTCGCTCTATATCTTTTGCAACAATATTATGAGGGGCAATAACATATTTTATTTCATGTGAAGTTGAATTGATATATTCCACCAATATTGCCTCATCCTCGGGCCATGTACTGCCCAAAACAAAGCAAAGTGAAGATTTTTTAAAACTATCCATAAAGTCGAGCTTATTATCCTGGACCAGGATTTCAGAAACCCTGTCAAATCTTGTATCTCCACTTATTGTGGTATTGTATAAATTAATAGTATTCAATAATTTTTTTGATTCAATATCCTGAATAAAAAAATGGGAAAATGTATTCAAGGCTTTTCTCATAAATCCCCCATACCATTTGAAATAGATTTGATTACTTTTAAAAATTCCGGAAATCAGTATTGTGGGGACTCCATTATTACGAAGTTCCCGGAGTAAATTAGGCCAAATCTCATATTTTATGAAAATAGCCAACTTAGGATCCAACAGCTTAATGAATTTCTTCATATTGCCGGGAGTATCCATTGGAAGATAGGTTACAAAATCTGCCTTTGACGTATGCTTCTTCACTTCAAATCCGGAAGGAGAAAAAAAAGAGACTACAATTTTATTTTCGGGATATTCGGCTTTTAATTTATCTATTACCGGCAGGCCTTGTTCAAATTCGCCTAGCGAAGCGGCATGTATCCAAATAGTACGATCATTTTCCGAAATATGATTTTTTAATTCCGTAAAAACGTTTTTTCTTCCATTAATGAATAGCCTGATTTTGGAATTGAAAAGAGCAATAATATGAAGAAAAAAGAAGGCAACATAAATTGCGAAATTATAGAAGATATTCACGTACCAGGATTTTACTGCTAAAATACGCTTCTTTGTTAAATTACATTGGCTGCGGTTCCTTATTTTTGTATTATTGTTCACTTAACAAGCACTTATGAAAAAGCTACAAATGGTAGACCTGATAGGTCAATACCAGGGGATTAAAAAACAAGTAGATGAGTCCATATCACACATATTGAATTCTGCTGCTTTTATAAATGGGCCGGAGGTGCATGCTTTTCAAAAAGAACTGGAAGAATATTTACAGGTGAAGCATGTAATTCCATGCGCCAATGGCACAGATGCCCTTCAAATCGCCATGATGGGTCTTGGGCTTCAGCCAGGTGATGAAATTATAACGGCCGATTTTACCTTTGCCGCCACGGTTGAAGTTATAGCCTTATTAAGATTAACACCGGTATTAGTTGATGTTGAACCTGACACCTTCAATATTGACCCTCTGGCAATAGAAAAGGCCATCACCCCTAAAACGAAGGCTATCGTGCCCGTCCATCTTTTTGGGCAGTGTGCAAATATGGAAGCCATAATGGAAATAGCTGAAAAACATGATCTTTTTGTAATTGAAGATAACGCCCAGGCAATTGGGGCGGATTATACCTTTAAAGATGGAACAAAGAAAAAAGCCGGTGGCATTGCACATGTGGCTTCCACATCATTTTTTCCATCCAAAAATCTTGGTTGTTATGGCGATGGCGGAGCTATATTTACAAATGATGATGACCTGGCACATACTATTCGGGGAATCGTAAATCACGGCATGTATACCCGCTACCATCATGATGTTGTTGGTGTAAATTCAAGGTTGGATACAATTCAGGCAGCCGTATTAAGGGCAAAACTTCCCCGACTCAACTCCTATTGTAATAAGCGCAGGGAAGCCGCGCGTAAATACATGAAGGCTTTTCAGGGACAAGAGCATATTGTCCTGCCTAAAACAGGAATCAGCTGCAACGGATTTTGTGAAAACTGTGATTGTCATGTTTTTCATCAATTTACCATACGAATTATGAATGGCAAAAGGGATTTGTTAGCCGATCATCTAGCCCAAAAGAATATCCCATTCGGAATTTATTATCCAATTCCTTTACATAAACAAAAGGCTTACGCAGATTCGCGGTATAATGAATCAGATTTTACGGTAACCAATGAACTTGTTAAAGAGGTAATATCACTACCGATGCACACAGAACTGGAGGATGATCAGATCTCATTTATTACACAAACGGTAATTAAATTCTTAAAAGATTGATCCTGGCATTCAATTGAAAGCAAGTGTACCATCTATTTAAACTAATACTAGCTATATGAAAATACTGGTAACCGGCGGACTCGGATTTATTGGTTCACATACCGTTGTTGAGTTACAAAATTCCGGATATGAAGTTGTAATTATCGACAATTGTTCTAATTCATCTGAAAATGTATTAGATGGCATTGCTGCCATTACAGGGAGGAGACCGGTCTTTGAGAAAATTGATCTTCGTGAAAAAGAAAAGGTTCAGGATTTTTTCAAAAGACATTCAGATGTACAAGGAACCATACATTTTGCAGCTTCCAAAGCTGTGGGTGAAAGTGTTGAAAAACCCTTGTTGTATTATGAAAATAATCTTAGTACACTTATTTACATCCTTCAGGAATTGACTGCTAAAAAAGCGCAGAGTTTTATTTTTAGTTCCTCGTGCACCGTTTATGGTCAGGCAAGTAAAATGCCTATTACGGAGGATGCCCCTGTGCAAAAAGCGGAATCGCCTTACGGTAATACAAAACAGATAGGAGAAGAGATCATAATTGACACCTGTAAAGTAAATCAAGAATTACAGGCCATTTCTTTAAGGTATTTTAATCCAATGGGCGCACATCCCAGTTCAGAGATTGGTGAACTTCCCATAGGTGTTCCTCAAAATCTGGTTCCTTTTATTACTCAAACCGGGGTTGGATTAAGGGATCAACTTTCTGTATTTGGCGGTGACTACCCAACACCTGATGGAACCTGTATAAGGGATTATATTCACGTAGTGGATTTGGCAAAGGCACATGTGGTAGCCCTGGAACGCTTGTTGGAAGGAAAGAATACTGAGAATTACGAGGTGTATAATGTGGGTACAGGCGAGGGCAGTTCCGTTCTTGAAGTAATCTCCAGTTTTGAGCGGGTGTCTGGCCTGAAGCTCAACTATTCCATTGTTGACAGAAGGGCGGGTGATATAATCAGCGCATTTGCAGATACCAAAAAAGCCAATAAAATTTTAGGCTGGGAGGCAAAATCAAGTTTGGACCAGGCTATGAAATCTGCATGGGATTGGGAACAAAAAATCAGGAATTAAATACATAAAAACTTTTTAGGATGAAAAAATTTATAGTTTTAATGACCCTCATGCTTACAGCAAGTATTTATGGGCAAAAAAAGTATATACAATGTGGTAGTTTGTTAGATGTTCTAACGGGCAAAGTATTGGAAGAGAAAACCATAATTGTCTCGGGAAATAGAATAATGGAGATTCAGGATGGTTTTGTATTAGGTACTTCCGGCGATGAGGTTATAGATTTAAAGAATAAAGTGGTATTGCCTGGTTTTATTGATATGCATGTGCATATTGAATTCGAATCCGACCCTAAAACATATATTGATAGATTTACCTTAAATGATGCTGATGTAGCCTTTAGGGCCTCAGTTTATGCCAAAAAAACACTTATGGCTGGTTTTACAACGGTTAGGGATTTAGGTGGAACCGGAGTCAATATAGCCTTAAGAAATGCAATTAACAAGGAATTGGTTATTGGACCGCGAATATATACGGCGGGTAAAGCAATTGCAACAACCGGGGGACATGCAGATCCAACTAATGGAAGCAGAAAAGAATTGGCCGGAGACCCGGGTCCTAAAGAGGGGGTGATAAATTCTCCCGAAGATGGAAAAAAAGCAGTACGCCAGCGTTATAAAGAAGGTTCAGACGTAATTAAAATTACAGCAACTGGTGGTGTACTGAGCGTAGCCAATAGCGGTAAAAACCCCCAATTTACGATTGAAGAAATAAAAGCCGTTACCCAAATTGCAAATGATTATGGCATGCTTACGGCGGCACATGCCCATGGCGATGAAGGAATGCAAAGAGCCATAAAAGGAGGCATAAAAACAATAGAACACGGGAGTTACATGAGTGAAGAAACCATGGAACTAATGAAAGAATACGATGCCTATCTGGTTCCAACAATCACAGCAGGAAAACAAGTAGTTGAAAAGGCAAAAATACCGGGGTTTTTTCCAGCTGTTGTTGCTGAGAAAGCCCTTGAAATTGGGCCATTGATCCAAAATACCTTTGCCAAAGCCTATAAAAAAGGAGTAAAAATTGCATTTGGTACCGATGCAGGGGTTTTCCCCCACGGTATGAATGCAAAAGAATTTGGTTATATGGTTGAGGCTGGGATGCCTGCCGCAGAGGCCCTGCGTTCTGCCACAATTACCAATGCAGAATTATTGGGCATGAGCAATGAACTTGGACAATTAAAAGCAGGTTTTTTAGCGGATATCATAGCTGTCAATGAAAATCCGGTTAAGAAAGTTACAACATTGGAAAATGTTGTATTTGTAATGAAAAATGGGATAATCTATTCTAAGTAAGTAAGCAAGACTAAGGAGCTAATTATTATATGATACCTGAGTTTAATGAAAGTGAAGAGCTAATAAAGTATGCTGATTCTAATAATCTGTATTTAGATCTTGTTTTACAATTAAAAAAGGATTTTGCCCTTGCTAATTTAACTTTGGATTTACCTGAGGATTGTAATCCAAACGAACTGAAATATCTGCTTCAAAAGAACATTCAGTTCCTTATTGAAGAAAAGTATTCAGATTTTATGAATCTCTTATATATAGTGGATTTACCTGAAGATACAACCAGGCAAAATTTAGACGTCGATATAGTAAATGTCAGTGATTTTTATACTTTCCTTATTTTAAAAAGGCTATGGCAAAAAATATGGTTTAGGCGTCAGTATAATGAGAAAAATTGAAAATACTTTTTAGAAATACATTCTTATAAAGGGCACCCAGGGATTGGCATAAAGACTTCTGTCATCATGCAATACGTCATATTGTATGCCAAAAGTAACATTCCTTGTACTGTATCCTACACCCAGAAATAGCGATGTTGTCCAGTAATTTTCATCTAATAGCATGGAAGCGGAGCTATAATTTGTATTCACTCTTAAGGGTTGAAGGATGGCCGATAATTGTATGGGCGGGATTGGATTAAAAAAACTCAGGATACTCCCACCGTAAGCCGTAAATTCCGAGTCTCCAAATACAGGGTCTCCAATTTTGGAATACTCAAAATTCAGGGATAAGCCTGTCGCAAACTTTTCACTTACTTGATAAATGGCACTTGGGGCAAGTGCTATACTAAAGCTTTGATTTCCAAAACCAAGGCCTACAGCACCTCCATATCGGACATTGCTCCAAAATTCATTTCGTGGTTTTACGCGTTGTGCGGAACAAATAAAGCCTAACGATAGAACTGCCACTAACAAAATAGTATATTTATGATTCGATAGAATTTTCAATAACATAGACTATGATTTTTTATTAATACACTCCTATATAATCTCATAAACTATTAATTATTGTATTTTTGACCTTATTTTTTATATCATATTGCTAAGCGTTCATGGATAAATATTCCTTTTTAAATACGGCTCACACCTCTTTTTTTTCAGAGCTATATGACAGGTACCTAACAAATCCTGATAGCATAGAACCTAGTTGGCGTGCTTTTTTCCAGGGATTTGATTTTGGAATGGAGAGCGCGTTGGATGAAGTAGGGATTGAAGGAAGTGATGAATTATCTGTTCTTGTTGACGGGCAATCTGTAACCATACCCGATTCTTTATTAAAAGAATTTAAGGTTGTTAAACTTATTGATGGCTATAGAAGCAGAGGACATTTGTTTACGAAGACAAATCCTGTCAGGGAAAGAAGAAAATATACACCTACGCTCGATATTGAAAATTTTGGCTTAACCCGGGACGATTTGACAACCGTATTTAATGCGGGCGAGGTAATTGGGTTAGGACCGAAGGAACTGCGAGAAATTATCAGCCATTTACAGCGTATTTATTGTGATGCAATAGGTGTTGAGTATATGTATATAAGGAAGCCTGAACGCGTTCAATGGATACAGGATTGGGTAAATATAAACGATAACCACCCGAAATTTGACCGGGACCGAAAAATAGACATCCTCAGAAAACTAAATCAGGCGGTGTCATTTGAGGCATTCTTGCATACAAAATATGTGGGTCAAAAAAGATTTTCGCTGGAGGGGAATGAATCACTTATTCCGGCAATAGATGCAGTTGTGGAAAGAGCTGCCGAAATGGGCGTGAAACAATTTGTAATGGGCATGGCCCACAGGGGAAGGCTTAATGTTTTAACCAACATTTTTGGTAAATCTCCTAAAGATATATTTAGTGAATTTGACGGAAAAGACTATGCTGAAGAAATTTTTGACGGGGATGTAAAATATCATTTGGGATGGACTTCTCAGCGTATGTCCGATAATGGGAACAAAATCAATATGAATATTGCACCTAACCCTTCACATTTAGAAACGGTCGGTGCAGTGGTTGAGGGCATTACCAGGGCCAAGCAGGATGCTCATTATCCAGGGGATTTTGCCAAAGTTTTGCCTATCGTGGTTCATGGAGATGCTGCTATTGCAGGTCAGGGGATTGCTTATGAACTGGTTCAGATGGCCCAATTAGACGGATACAGGACCAATGGAACCATTCATATTGTGGTCAATAACCAAATTGGTTTTACCACGAATTACCTGGACGGGAGATCTTCTACATATTGTACTGATGTTGGAAAAGTAACTTTAAGTCCCGTTTTACATGTAAACGCTGATGATGTAGAGGCAGTAGTGCACGCCTCTCTTTTTGCCCTTGAATATCGAATGCGATTTGAGGGTGATGTTTTTCTGGATCTGTTGGGATACAGAAAATATGGACATAACGAAGGAGATGAGCCCCGATTTACACAGCCAAAATTGTATAAAGCGATAGCGAAACATAAGAATCCGAGAGAGATATATGAAGAAAAATTAATTAGTGAGGGAATAATTGATTCAAACTTTGTGAAGGAGCTGGAATTGGATTACAAGGCCAGTTTAGAAGAAGAATTAGAGGATTCAAGAAAAGAAACCAAGACCATAATTACTCCTTTTATGGCTGATGAATGGAGCGGTTTTCAAAATGTTCGTGAATGGGAAATGCTAGACTTTATAGATACTTCATATGATAAGGATAAATTAACAGAAATTGCAAAGGTCATTACCCAGCTTCCTGCAGATAAAAAGTTTTTGCGTAAAGTTGAGAGATTGGTTCAGGATCGTAAGAAAATGTTTTTTGAAACGGATAGGCTAGATTGGGCGATGGGTGAATTACTGGCCTATGGAACACTTTTAGAAGAGGGTTTCGATGTCAGGATATCGGGTCAGGATGTGGAAAGAGGAACATTTTCTCATCGTCATGCCGTAATGAAAGTAGAGGAAAGCGAGGAGGAAGTAATGCTGTTGAACAACCTGAATGATAATCAGGGAAGATTTCAGATTTATAATTCACTTTTATCCGAATATGGAGTGGTAGGTTTTGACTATGGATATGCCATGGCCAGTCCAAATACTTTAACCATTTGGGAAGCCCAGTTTGGAGATTTTAGCAATGGGGCTCAGATTATGATAGATCAATACATATCTGCAGCCGAGGATAAATGGAAATTGCAAAACGGTTTGGTCATGCTCCTGCCTCATGGATATGAGGGACAGGGTGCCGAGCATTCCTCAGCAAGAATGGAAAGGTATCTTCAACTTTGTGCAAGAGACAATATGTATGTAGCGGACTGCAGCACCCCAGCCAATTTGTTTCATTTGTTCAGAAGACAAATGAAGGCTAATTTCCGAAAACCTTTGATCGTTTTCACCCCTAAAAGCCTATTGAGACACCCAAAAGCTGTTTCAAGGGTGGAAGATTTTTCCAATGGTAGTTTTCAAGAGGTAATTGATGACGAAGGTGCAGAAATTAAGAAAGTTAAAAGCCTGGTTTTCTGTACCGGAAAATTTTATTATGACTTGCTTGCCTATAAAGAGGAGCACAATCGCAAGGATGTAGCCTTGGTAAGAATAGAGCAATTATTCCCGGTTCCCGAGCAAAAGATAACTGCAGTCATAAGAAAATATGATCAGGCCGATGAAGTAGTATGGGCACAGGAAGAGCCCAGAAATATGGGTGCGTGGAGTCATATTTTTACACATTACCAGGAGGCACAAAAATTTCGTGTGGCATCAAGACGTTTTTACGCATCACCGGCTGCCGGGAGTGCCATTAGATCCAGAATGCGCCAACAACAGGTGATTGATTATGTATTTGACAAAACGAAGGATAATATGACCAGGCGGGTTACCAAAAAAGAGTACAAGAAAAAATGAGGATAACTATTATCTTATTGCTATTTTTTTCTTTTAACAATTCCTTCTGTCAGGGAGAACAATCTTCTTATGCCCGACTTGTTACAATATTTACAGAACGGTTTAACGGTGGTGATTATGACGGCATCTATGAATTGTATGACAGCGGCATGAAAAACGCTTTCACACGTATCCAAACCAGGAATTTTTTTGAGAACAATGTGAATAGGATAATGGGCAATATCAGGTCCATGGATTTTTTTACCATCAGGGAAGGAGCACACGTTTACAGGGTTATTTTTGATAGATCTATAGCAGATTTAACAATTTCATTAAACGCTCAGAGCAAAATAAGCGGCTTGTCAATCGCTCCTCCACAACCTTTGCAAAACCAAATCCTTGAAAGGAATATCACCCCAATGAGTTTGCCCTTCAATGGAGAATGGTTTGTATTTTGGGGAGGATTAACAGAGGCCCAGAATGTACATATCAAAGAAGTCAGTCAACAGTTTGCTTATGATATGTTGAAAGTAAAGGATGGGGCTTCTTATGAAGGAGATCCTTCCAAAAATGAAAATTATTTTGCCTTTGGCGAAGAAGTTATAGCTCCATGTGACGCCCGGGTGGTGTTGGTTTTAGATGGCATAAAAGACAATGTTCCAGGAGTAGTAAATCCTGATCAGCTTGCAGGGAATCATATCGTATTGCAGACAACGAATGAAGAGTATGTTGTCTTAGCGCATTTAAAAGAGGGTTCTATAGTTGTGGAAGAAGGACAAGACGTGCTGCAGGGAGAGTTGTTGGCATTCTGTGGTAATTCGGGCAACTCTACAGAACCGCATCTGCATCTGAGTTTACAGAATACCCTGGTTGAGGAAGATGGTGTTGGCGCAAAATTATTTTTCGACCGCATATTCGTCAATGGAGAAATTAGAGTAGATTACCTTCCGGTAAAGGAGGATTTTGTTAGGAATAGTATTTAAAGAAACCATTATAAAATTTAAGGCATGATTTTAGAAATGAAGGTCCCTTCCCCGGGAGAGTCCATAACCGAAGTGGAAATTGCAGAATGGCTGGTTAGCGATGGCGATTATGTAGAAAAAGACCAGGCCATAGCCGAGGTAGATTCGGATAAAGCTACTCTGGAATTACCGGCAGAAGAAAGTGGAACTATCACGTTGAAAGCCGAAGAAGGAGATGCAGTGGCTGTTGGTGAAGTAGTATGCCTTATAGATACCAGTGCAGAAAAACCTACAGAAAGCGCATCCAAAGCTGAAGCAAAGAATGTGGAAGAACCTGCAGTTCGTGATACCCCTGAAAAAGAGGTCAAGAAAGAAGAATTAAAAGAGACTTATGCCAAAGGAGTGCCTTCACCTGCTGCTCGAAAAATTCTTGATGAGAAAGGAATAGATCCTGGTAGTTTAATCGGCTCCGGGAAAGACGGTAGAATTACCAAGGAAGATGCAGTAAAGTCTGTTCCTTCCATGGGCAGTCCTACAGGTGGTAAAAGGGGAGAACACAGAACTAAACTTTCCATGCTTCGACGCAAAGTTGCTGAACGATTGGTAGCTGCTAAGAATGAGACGGCGATGCTGACTACTTTTAATGAAGTAGATATGTCTGCTATTTTTTCATTGAGAAAGGAATACAAAGAAATTTTTAAAGACAAACATGACGTAAGTCTTGGATTCATGTCATTTTTTACAAAGGCTGTAATAAGGGCTTTACAGATGTTTCCTTCAGTGAATTCCATGATAGATGGAAAGGAAATGCTCTCTTTTGATTTTTGCGATATTAGTATAGCAGTTTCCGGCCCCAAAGGTCTTATGGTTCCTGTGATCAGAAATGCTGAAAATCTTACTTTCAGAGGTATAGAAGCTGAAGTGAAACGACTTGCATTAAGAGCGCGGGATGGTCAGATAACAGTAGACGAAATGACCGGAGGTACTTTCACCATATCCAATGGTGGTGTTTTTGGTTCGATGTTATCAACCCCGATTATTAATCCGCCCCAAAGTGGAATCCTCGGGATGCATAATATTGTAGAGAGACCTGTGGTAAAAGAAGGATCAATAGTCATTGCTCCGATCATGTATGTCGCTCTTTCCTATGACCATCGAATTATTGATGGAAAAGAGTCGGTCGGGTTTCTGGTGGCTGTAAAAGAAGCTTTGGAAAATCCTGTGGAATTATTAATGGAGGGATCCCCGAAAAAATCACTTGAGTTGTAGCGGATTTTTTTAAAAAAGAGACAAAGGTTATTTTTTCTTTTTCATAAATAAATTTCCGGAGGCGTAATCAATTACCGCCTTTGATTTAATAAGAATATCTGCCCCTATTATACCATCTACGGGAAGGGATTTGTGGGCTTGCAGCGCTTCATTAACGTGAACTAAATCAAAAACCACAATCTTCTGTTTCTTTTTTTTCCAACCACCAACTACAATTTTATTTTTAGTAGAAACCAGCGTATCCATATCTGTGGCACCGGCACCGGCTGCTTTAATTTTAGAGTCCTTTGATACAAGCTTAAAATAATCGGCCTTATCTATACCAACACAGGTGTTAGATGCGCCTGTGTCTAAAATAAAACGTCCGGTTATTCCATTAATCTTGGCCGAAACCTCCAAATGATTGGTGCCATTGAGAACCATGGGGACTTTAGTATATCCTTTACTTTTTAAAACTTTCTTCAGATCGCCCATCTAATATGTTTTTTGACAAAGATAATTCTATTTTTGCTCTATGACCATTACAGACACACATACACATTTATATAGTGACGCCTTCGATGAGGACAGGGATGAAATTATCGAAAAAGCAATTGCCCGGGGTATTAAGCGTTTTTTTATACCCTCTATAGATTCTACATATACCAAGGCAATGTTGGATCTTGAAAGAAAATACCCTAAGAATATGTTTTTGATGATGGGCCTTCACCCCACCCATGTGAAAGACAATTTCAGGAACGAGCTCATACATGTTGAAAAAATGTTATCTGAGAGGAAGTTCTATGCCGTTGGAGAAATTGGAATTGACCTTTATTGGGATAAGACACACTTATTTGAGCAGCAAGAGGCTTTTAGATACCAAATACATTTGGCAAAAGAATATGACTTACCCATTGTGATTCATTGCAGAGATTCTTTTGATGAGATTTTTGAAATATTGGAGGATGAAAAAGGGGAAGACCTTTATGGAATATTTCACTGCTTTACAGGAACTGAAGAACAAGCCACAAGGGCCATAAATTATAATATGAAATTAGGAATAGGGGGAGTAGTAACTTTTAAGAATGGCAAAATTGACACTTTTTTGAACAAAATAGATCTAAAACATATCGTATTGGAAACGGATTCTCCGTACCTCTCTCCTGTACCCTATAGGGGTAAGAGGAATGAAAGTGTATATTTACTTGAGGTACTTAAAAAGCTTTCAGCGCTTTATGGAGTCGACGAGGAATTAATTGCCAAGATTACAACTCAGAATTCTATGGATGTATTTGGGGTATAAATTATTTAATGGGGGCATTTATTTTAATTTGAAAAATTATAAGAACTTAGAATTCAATGGGTAAAAAAGCTAACATATTACTCATCTATACAGGCGGTACAATAGGCATGGTTAAAGACTATTCTTCAGGGGCTCTGAGGGCTTTTAATTTTAAAAAGCTGGTAAGCAACATACCTGAATTAAGTCAGCTTGCATGTAAAATTGAAAGTATTTCATTTAAAACTCCAATAGATTCGTCAAACATGAATCCATCGCATTGGGCCTCAATAGCAGAGATAATTGAAAAACATTATGATCGTTATGACGGCTTTGTAGTGTTGCAGGGAAGCGACACTATGAGCTATTCTTCCTCCGCTCTTAGTTTTATGCTGGAAAATCTTACTAAACCTGTAATTTTTACGGGTTCGCAACTGCCTATAGGAGATCTTCGGACAGACGCAAAGGAAAATTTAATTACCTCTATTCAGATCGCGGCCTTGCAAGAAAACAACCAGGCAGTTATACAGGAGGTATGCCTTTATTTCGAATACAAATTATATCGCGCTAACAGAACTACCAAAATAAATGCAGAGCATTTCCAGGCTTTTACATCCATAAACTTTCCTGCACTTGCAGAATCCGGTGTTCATTTAAAAATTAATCGAAATAGTCTTAGAAAAAATTTAAAACACAACAAGTTTATTGTCCATAAAATTATGGATACCAATGTGGCAATTTTTAAACTTTTTCCCGGTTTTAACAGGGCATTATTGAGAGGGGTATTAGGCATACCAAACTTAAAAGCTTTGGTTTTAGAGACCTATGGCGCGGGAAATGCGCCTACCGATGATTGGTTGATATCAGATCTTAAGGAAGCCATAGGCAAAGGTTTGCATATTGTAAATGTAACCCAATGTTCAGGTGGTTCCGTTATGATGGGGAGATATAGTACTAGTGAGAAGCTCAAAAAGTTACAACTTATAAACGGGGGTGATATAACAACGGAGGCTGCAATAACTAAACTTATGTACCTTTTAGGAAGCGGTGTTTCACATAAATCTTTCAGAACAATTTTTGAAACTTCCTTACGTGGAGAGTTGACTCAAAATTAAATGGGTAAAGTTTTTTAAACTAGTTTTTTTTTTGTTAATTGCTCGCCCTGTAATCTACAGTATAGAGAGGTGGCCGAGTGGTCGAAGGCGCACGCCTGGAAAGTGTGTATACACCAAAAGTGTATCGAGGGTTCGAATCCCTTCCTCTCTGCAATTGACGAATATTAAGTAGTCCGCTTGAGATTAGAAGGAAGGTTTTTTTGCTACTGTTTATACGGAAATGTAAAATACATGAAAGCCCGCCTTCTATTAGTGCAAAGTTTTAATTTTTTAATTGTATTTTTTTTTTATCTTTAACCCTATTAACTAACTAAATTTAAGTTTGAAAGAAATGAAAAGATTATTCTCGATCCTGGGGGTTTCACCCAGGTTTTGAAAGAGCAGTTTATTCAAGGAGGAGCTGGTTTTATGGGGATTGTTCTACTATGTTTGATTTTAGGTTTGGCTGTTGCTATTGAAAGAATTATTTATTTGAATATGGCAAGCACCAATACTTCAAAACTAAAACAACAAGTGGAAGACGCTCTTTCATCAGGAGGTGTCGAAGCGGCAAAAGAGGTGTGTAGAAATACAAAAGGTCCGGTTGCATCAATTTATTACCAGGGATTGGATAGAGCAGGAGAGAGCATTGAATCTGCAGAAAAAGCAGTTATTGCTTATGGTGGTGTTCAAATGGGACAATTGGAAAAGAATGTTTCATGGTTATCTCTATTTATAGCTATTGCACCGATGCTGGGATTCATGGGAACGGTTATTGGTATGATCCAGGCCTTCCAGAAGATTAGTGCTGTTGGTAACCTTAGTGCATCGTTAATTGCCGGTGATATCCAGGTGGCGTTATTAACAACGGTATTTGGTTTGATTACGGCCATTATTCTTCAAATTTTCTATAACTACATTATTGCTAAAATTGACGGAATAGTTAATGACATGGAAGATTCATCCATCTCATTGATCGATATGTTGGTAGACCATAAAAAATAAGTCGCACACTAAATAATAAACAGTATGAACAAAATAGTTAAAATAGTATTGGTTGTTTTAGGAGCGCTAGCGGCTATCTTATGGTATCAACTGCCGGGAAGAGATGTTCCGGCCTCTGAAGCCGTGGAGAGTGGGGCGATGAACACTATGTTCATTATCACATATATACTGCTGGGTTTGGCGGTTGTAATAAGTCTTGTATTTACACTTAAGAACCTATTTTCAAATCCAGAAAGCCTGAAAAAGACCTTAATGGTAATTGGAGGCTTTATAGTTGTTGTAATCATATCGTATGCGCTGGCAACTGGTACCGATGTTAGTATTGAAGAAATGGCTAACAGGGGTATAGCCACCTCAGAAAGTACGATAAGAAGAATTGGGACTGGTCTCAATATGTTTTTCATCCTGGTTTTAATAGCTATTGTAGCTATGGCACTGGGTGCATTTAAGAATATGTCTAACAAATAAAAGTTTTAGTTATGCCTAGAAGAGGAGGACCACCAGAAGTTAATGCAGGATCTATGGCAGACATTGCGTTCTTACTGCTTATTTTTTTCTTAGTTACCACAACTATAGAAACAGATGCAGGATTAGACAGAATGCTTCCGCCCATGGAGCCGCCAGATACAGATGTTGTTATTAAGCAAAAAAATATTTTTACGGTCAACATCAATAAAAGCGGTCAGTTGCTGGTTGAAGAGGAACTGCTCGATCTTAAACAGCTCAGGCAAAGAGCTATAGCCTTTCTTGATAATGGTGGCGACGGAAGCTGCAAGTACTGTAAAGGTAAAAGAGATGCGAGTTCTTCGGATAATCCCGCAAAGGCTATTATCTCTCTCAAGAATGATCGGGAAACGAGGTATGGGACTTATATTACCGTTCAAAACGAATTGGTAGGGGCCTATAACGATCTCAGAAACAGGGAAGCACAACGGTTGTTTGGCCGGGATTTTACGGAAATGGAAGCTGAATTTCTTAATCCGGAAACACCTTCCAGCATTAGAGATGATCTAAAGGAAAAGGTTCAGAAAGTTCAGGGACTATTTCCACAGAAATTATCAGAAGCAGAAACATCAACCAGTAATTAAGTTAACTTCTAATTATGGCAAAATTTAATAAGAAAAAAGATGGGGATTTACCCGCAGTATCTACAGCTTCATTGCCGGATATTGTTTTTATGCTATTGTTCTTTTTTATGACAGTAACAACAATGAAGGATAGCTCGTTGATGGTTCAGAATACCTTGCCAAATGCCAGCGAGGTAAAGAAGTTGGAGAAAAAGGATAGAGTGTTGTACATCTATGTGGGTAAACCCACGCGAGAATATCAAAAGGTGTTTGGTACAGAACCAAAAATACAACTGAATGATAAATTTGCAAATGTTTCTGAAGTAGGAGATTTTATTTTGCAGGAAAGAGCTAAAAAACCGCAAGAACTGCAGAACGTTCTGACTACTGCTATGAAAGTAGATAAAGACGCAAATATGGGTCTTATATCTGATATTAAGCAGGAGCTAAGAAAGGTGAATGCTCTTAAGGTTAATTATACCACCTACGAAGGTGATGCTTTTAGAAATTTGCAGTAGCAGAATTAACTTTCATTCTTAAATAAGTATTAAAAACGCCTCAAAATACATTTTGAGGCGTTTTTTTTTACTTGCGGTTTCGTAACTTATTTAAAATTATCTTTCCATGAGACGCAATTGGCTATTTTTGATTTTAGGATTCACATTTAATCTTTGTGCTCAAGAGAATAATTTATCTGAGGACCTTAAGTACCTTGAGGATCAATTTTATCTCGGGATTACATATAACATACTACTCAATAAACCTAATGGCGTATCGCAAGGAAACTTTTCCTATGGGTTACAGGGCGGCTTTATCAAGGATATACCTTTAAACAAAAGGAGGAATGTTGGAATTGGTGTAGGTCTTGGTTATGCTTATTATAACTACTATTCAAATTTATTTGTCAATGAAACCCCTAATGGCCTTGAGTATATTGTTCTTGACTCCGATGTGTCCTACAAAAGAAATAAAATAGATTCACATGTGATAGAAATGCCGATTGAGTTCAGATGGCGAACATCAACGCCAAGCGAATATAAATTTTGGAGGATATATGCCGGTATGAGATTAGGATATGTTGTCGGGAGCAGATCTAAATTTGTATCCAATACAGAAAAAATTTCTTTTTTTAACTCTGACACACGAAAGTTCAGATATGGGCTAATGCTCAATTTTGGATACAGTACAGTAAATGTGCATATATATTATGCGCTAAGTAATCTGTTTAATGACGGAGTTGCTACTGTTGATGGGGAAGCCATAGAATTCCGGCCCTTAAGAATAGGAATTATCTTCTATATCCTATAAAGTTACAACCAAAACTTAATGGTCAATAATTGGGACCCAAAGCCAATTATAAACCCAATTAGAACCTCAGCTCTGCTATTTGCGTTTAGAAAGAGCCTGGCAGTTGCCAATATTCCGGTTAATAATGTAAAAAGGCTGATTGCAATGATTATATTAATTTCAAAATGAATGCTTAAAGAAATTAAATACATTAGATAACTCCCCATACTCACCATATGTAAACTGGTTCTGAATTTAAAAAAATTTAATAGCAGGCAGGCTATTGTAGCAGCAAGCAGACCTACAAAGAAAAAATATACCTCAATGGTATAATTATTAGGAATCACCTTTATCAAAATCATCAGGAATAAGGCTATTTGGATTATCAATGGGAAGGTTCGTTCACTAGTTTTTGTCAGGAATATTGAACTTACAACACCTAAGTTTTTTAGAATCAGAAAACTAATTATGGGAATAATTACAGTAAGTATAAAAATGGGTAATATGTTCCCACTTTGAAGTTCAAGCGGACTGTATTTGGGAGTAATTACAAAATAGGTAATAGTGCCTGCTATGGGCAAAAAAATAGGATGTAATAAAATGGAAAGTATTTTTAGAAACAGTTTCATCAGATCTGTTTTCTAAGACGCGCTACGGGAATACCTAGTTGTTCCCGATATTTGGCTACAGTTCGCCTGGCAATTGGATATCCCTTCTCTTTTAGCAAAGCAGCCAGTTTATCATCTGTAAGCGGTTTTTTCTTCTCCTCATTACGTATTACAGTTTCTAATATGTTTTTTATTTCTTTGGTTGAAACATCTTCCCCTTCCTCATTTTTCATTGATTCTGAAAAATATTCTTTAATTAATTTGGTGCCATATGGAGTGTCAACATATTTACTGTTAGCGACTCTTGATACCGTAGATACATCCATATGAATAGTGTCGGCAATATCTTTTAAGATCATTGGCCGCAATTTTCGTTCATCACCACTAAGGAAGTATTCTCTCTGATATTGCATGATAGCATTCATCGTAATATAGAGTGTTTGCTGCCTTTGTTTAATTGCGTCGATAAACCACTTTGCAGAATCTAACTTCTGTTTGATGAACATTACAGCGTCTTTCTGTGATTTAGACTTGTCTTTGGCACTCTTATAACCTGCCAACATATTGCTATATTCATTGGAAATATGAAGTTCAGGAGCATTTCTTCCATTTAAAGTTAATTCAAGTTCGCCTTCAACTATCCTTATTGAAAAATCAGGCACAATATGTTCAATCACTTTATTGCTACCAGCATAAGAACCTCCGGGTTTTGGATTTAATTTCTCTATTTCAGAGATGGCGCCCTTAAGTTCCTCTTCATTGATATCATACTTCTGAAGCAGTTTCTTATAGTGCTTTTTGGTAAACTGTTCGAAAGATTTGTCGAGAATATTGATTGCCAGTTCAATATTTGGGGTTGGCTCCTTACGCTTAAGCTGAAGCATCAGGCATTCATCTAATGTCCTGGCGGCAACACCTGGAGGATCCAGCCCCTGGACAATTTTTAAAATTCTTTTAATATCCGCTTCCTCGCAATAGATGTTTTGCGTAAAGGCGAGGTCGTCTGCAATATCTGATACAGGCCTTCTGATGTAACCACTTTCATCAACACTTCCCACTAAGAATTCTGCAATGGCCCATTCCTGGTCATTTAAGTATACTGTGTTTAATTGATTAAGAAGGTATTGATTAAAGGAAATACCTGCTGCATATGGGATGCTCTTTTCATCATCATCAGGGCTATAGTTGCTGGCTTTTGTACGATAATCAGGAATTTCATCATCGCTTAAATAATCATCAATATTAATGTCCTCTGAATTGATGCTTTCACTGTCAGAATCCACTTCATAATCCTCACTAAATTCATCATCTAATGAATCTTTTTCTTCTTTACCCCTTTCTAATGCCGGATTTTCTTCCAGTTCTTGATTAATTCGCTGTTCAAATGCCTGAGTGGGGAGTTGAATTAATTTCATCAACTGGATTTGCTGAGGCGATAGCTTTTGTGATAATTTGAACTGTAAGTGTTGTTTGAGCATGAATGCGTATTCTTTTCCTATCTATAAAATTAAAGAATAAATATCAAGTGACGAAGTAACCCTTAAAACTCAGCGTTTTGAGGTGTTCTCGGAAAAGGTATCACATCTCTGATATTGCCCATTCCGGTAGCAAATTGAACCATTCGTTCAAAACCCATCCCAAAACCACTGTGAATGGCAGTGCCAAATTTCCTGAGGTCCAGGTACCACCATAGTTCTTCTTCATCAATTCCTAAAGTATCTATTTTTTCCTTGAGTACGTCCAATCGTTCTTCACGCTGTGATCCCCCAACAATCTCACCAATCCCCGGAAAAAGAATATCCATGGCTCTAACTGTTTTACCATCTTCATTTAATCGCATATAAAATGCTTTAATTTTCGCGGGATAATCAAATAATATAACCGGGCACTTGAAGTGTTTTTCCACCAAAAATCGCTCGTGTTCACTTTGCAAATCAGCGCCCCATTCATTAATCGGGAACTGAAATTTTTTCTTTTTGTTAGGTTTGCTGTTCTTTAAAATTTCAATGGCTTCTGTATAGGTAATTCTGATAAATTTATTTTCTACGATAAATTTCAACCTTTCTATAAGAGACATTTCACTTCGTTCAGCCATGGGTTTGGTCTTTTCTTCATCAAGCAACCTTTTTTCCAGAAATATCAAATCCCGTTCACAATTTTCTAGCAGGTAAGAGATAATATTCTTTATAAAATCTTCGGCCAGATCCATATTGTCCTTTAGGTCATAAAAGGCCATTTCAGGTTCTATCATCCAAAACTCTGCAAGATGCCTTGAAGTATTGGAATTTTCTGCTCTAAAAGTAGGACCAAAAGTGTAAACTTTACCCAATGCCATGGCATATGCCTCTGCCTCGAGCTGTCCTGATACAGTTAAATTTGTCTCCTTACCAAAGAAATCTTCTTTATAATTTACTTCCCCCTTATCTGTCAAAGGAGGCTTTATGGGATCTAAAGTGGATACTCTAAACATTTCACCTGCACCCTCTGCGTCCGAACCCGTAATAATGGGGGCATGAAAATAATAAAATCCATTTTTCTGAAAATATGCATGAATAGCATATGCCAATGCAGATCGCACACGCATCACAGCTGCGAAGGTATTTGTTCTAATTCTTAGATGTGCCTGTTCCCTTAAAAATTCCATGGAATGTTTCTTGGGTTGAATAGGATATTCGTCAGGATCGGCACCACCGTGAACAAAGATATCTTTGACCTGAATTTCAACGCTTTGGCCTCTTCCCTGGCTTTCTACTAAGATTCCGTTTATTTGTAAAGCAGCTCCTGTAGCAATTTTTTTTAATAAATCTTCTTCCAATTCTTCAAAATCAACCACACATTGAATATTGTCTATGGTAGAGCCATCATTTAGTGCAATGAATCTATTGCTTCTGAATGTCCGTACCCACCCATTTACTTCTACCTCCTGGTTTAAAAGAGGAGTTTGAAGAAGCTCTTTTATGCTATGCGATTTCATATGAGATCATTTCTGAATTTGAACGTCAAAGATAACTTTTTGGCAAAAATATATACCGATAAACCGTTGATAAAATACCATCCAGGCTAGTCTGGCTAAAAAATGCTATCTGCTTCCTGGCAATTCTTCTTTTGGAAGTATATCTATTTGAGGTTTTTTCAAGACTTGTTTGTTGGCAATGCTTCGTTCTAACGAGAGAAGCAGTGAAGGGAGTAAAATCAAATTTGCCAGCATGGCAAAGAGTAAAGTTGCAGATACCAACGCTCCCAGTGCTACCGTTCCTCCAAAACTCGATATTGTAAATACTGAAAAACCAAAGAAAAGTACGATGGATGTATAAAACATACTTACCCCAGTCTCGCGTAAAGCTGCATAAACTGATTTTTGAATACGCCAATGGTTGGCAGACAGTTCTTGCCTGTATTTTGCCAGAAAATGAATGGTATCGTCTACCGAAATACCAAATGCAATGCTAAAAACCAATATTGTTGAAGGTTTAATGGGTACACCAACAAATCCCATAACTCCGGCCGTAACCGCCAAAGGCAAAAGATTTGGAATCAAAGAAATAACAATCATTCTAAACGAACGGAATAAATAAGCGATGAATAGGGCTATTAAAACTATGGCAAGGGATAAGGACATCACCAAATTCTTTACCAGATACTTGGTGCCTTTTAGAAAAAGTAGTGCTTTTCCGGTGACATAGACATTGAAACGATCTGCAGGGAAAATCTTTGTGATTTCATCAAGAATGGATTTTTCAATTTCCTCCATACGTTCCGTTGGAACATCTTTGATGAATGTAGTAATCCTGGCTATCTGACCCGTACTGTCAACAAAATTACCGATTAAGCTTTCATTGCCCTGCGACTTCCTGGCTACATCCATAATAAAATTATATTCCTGTGAAGTAGGTAATTGATAGTATTTAGGAATGCCACTATAAAAGGCCTGCTTGGAATATTTCACTAAATTAACAACGGATATGGGTTTTGATAATTCCGGGGTGCGATCAATATGTTCCCCCAGTTGATTCATTTTATTCAGCGAAACTGGTTTTAAGACACCTTTTTTTCTTTCGGTATCAACAACAATCTCAATAGGCATAATACCGTTAAACTCTTCGTCAAAAAAGCGTATGTCTTTATAAAACTCCGTATTTCTAGGCATATCTTCCACAAGGTTACCGGAAATCTTGATTTGATAAATCCCGATTATACTAATTATTAAAGCTATTAGGGAGATCGAATAAATAGTTATTCTTTTTTCCCGTACCAGATACTCCATCCAATTCACAAAAGCATCTATCCACTTTTTGTTAAGATGTTTCAGGTGCTTTGTTTTAGGCGGATACATAAAACTATATACGATGGGTATAATCAGTATAGAAAGGATAAAAATGCATAGGATGTTTATGGACGCTACTATCCCAAACTCCGTCAAAAGTTTACTGTCTGTTATTATAAAAGTTGCAAAACCACAGGCCGTAGTAACATTTGTCATGAGCGTGGCATTACCAATTTTTGCAATTACTCTTTTTAAGGATAAAGCCTGATTTCCATGTTTTTTTACTTCTTGCTGGTATTTATTAATAAGAAAAATACAATTAGGTATCCCAATTACAATAATGAGTGGGGGAATCAATGCAGTTAAAACGGTAATTTCATATCTTAAAAGTCCCAGTATTCCAAAGGCCCACATAACCCCTATTAGGACGACACTCATAGAAATAAATGTTGCGCGAAAACTGCGGAAAAAGAAAAAGAAAATCAGGGAGGTAACAATAAGTGCCGCTGCAATAAAAACTCCTATTTCATCAATGATATGTTGTGTATTCATGGTTCGCACATAGGGCATACCTGATACACGAACATCCATTTTTGTTTCTTCTTCAAAATCGGATATCACCGTATGAAGGTCTTTTAATATAAAATCTTTTCGAACAGGAGTATTTACGATGTCCTTATCTAGATAGACCAGTGTCCTTATCGTTCCGGTCTCCTTATTATACAAGAGATTATCATAGAAAGGTAAATTGTCGAACATGTATCGGGTAAGACTGTCGACCTGCTTTTCATTCACCGGAGCCTTTACAATTAAAGGTCGCAGTTCAAATTCTTGTTTTTGCTTACTCTTTATTAGCTCTTGAAGGTTTTCAGTAGACACTACATAGTCTACTTCAGGAAAGGCAGCCAGTTGTTTACTTAATCTATTCCAACGATTAAAGTTTTCAACCTTATAAAATGCGCTGTCTTTAATAGCGAACGCAATGGTATTACCTTCTTCACCAAACTTTGCAAGAAAAGCTTCGTATTCAATATTTAAGGGGTGGTCATCCGGCAGTAAATTTGCTTCGGAGGTAGCAAACTGCATATTCTTCCATTGAAACGCCAAAAAAATAGTAACCCCTGTTATTAAAAATAGGATCAGAATTCTGTTTCTAAGAATAATTGTTGCAACCTTTCCCCAAAATCCTCTTGTAATCTTTGCAACCATACTTCTAATATGAATCCATACTTTTAATAACCGCCCGAATACTTTTTTGCATTAAATACGCGTACTCTGTATATCTTGGTACCAATAGCAGTTTTATTAAAGATAATCTTAGTTAAAGTTAATAATAGCGGCAAAGGTAGAAAAGAACATGGACTGTACCTAGAAACCCTTAATAAATTAGAAGATCAGTAAATTAATCCGTATCATCTTTAAACAGCTAAAAAATGTACATAAATTAAATTGGTCTATAATTTAGAATGATTAAACTTCGTATTCATAAATGTCTTTAAAGGAATGATGAAATGTCTGATGAAAAGAACTATAGTAGAATTGCAATTATACTTTACAGAGCATTAATAGTAATTTGTGCTATAATTGTAATTGTGGCGATAATTGCAATTTATTTCAAGGGATAGCATGCACTGGATTTAGGGAATTAAGTTACCAAATACAACTTTAAATTCTATTTCAGCCCTATTTTCAATGGAATAAAAAAAGCAACTTATAAAAGTCGCTTTTATAATTATGAGTTATAAGTTGAAATCAGACTTTCATAATTTCAGCCTCTTTAACATCCAGGATATTGTCTATTTTTTCGGTGTAAGAATTGGTCATTTCCTGGATATCGATTTCAGCATTTTTTTCCAGATCTTCCGAAATCCCCATGTTTTTTATTTCTTTGTTGGCTTCTTGTCTTGCACTTCGAACGCTTATTTTAGCTTCCTCTGCTTCAGCCTTAGCTTGTTTCACCAGTTGTATTCTCCTTTCTTCTGTAAGCGGAGGAACATTAATAATGACCATCTCACCATTATTCATAGGATTAAATCCAAGGTTTGCATTCATAATGGCTGTTTCTATTTCAGACAACATGCTTTTCTCCCATGGCTGTACCGATAGTGTTCGGGCATCAGGAGTATTTATATTTGAAACCTGAGACAATGGAGTTTGTGAGCCATAATATTCTACCATAACCGTTGAAAGCATTGATGGATTAGCCTTCCCGGCCCTGATTTTTATCAACGCTTTCTCTAAATGTAATATGGCTGCATCCATACTATCTTTAGTAGCCTCTAAAATAAATTTAACATCTTCGTTCATAATTAAATTTTATAACATATTAACACAAAGTATACCGTTCTACAAATCGACAACCGTACCAATATTTTCTCCCGATACTATTTTAAGAAGATTGCCTTTTTTATTCATGTCAAATACTACGATTGGGAGATTGTTTTCCTGACTTAATGTAAAAGCCGTCGTATCCATAACCTTTAAACCCTTGGTAAGGACATCTTCAAATGTAATAGTTTCGAATTTAGTGGCACTTTTATCCTTTTCAGGATCACTGGTGTATATACCATCAACTCTTGTGCCTTTTAAAATAACATTGGCTTCAATTTCAATAGCCCTTAAGACAGCAGCTGAATCCGTGGTGAAATAAGGGTTTCCTGTACCTCCACCAAAAATGACTACTCGTCCTTTTTCCAGATGGCGCATTGCCCTTCTTCTAATAAAAGGTTCTGCAACTTCATTGATCTTTATCGCAGATTGTAACCTTGTTTGAACTCCTTTGTCTTCCAAAGCACTTTGTAAAGCCAGTCCATTTATAACGGTCGCCAACATGCCCATGTGATCCCCTTGAACCCTGTCCATTCCATTGCTTGCTCCTGCCAGCCCTCTAAAGATATTTCCACCTCCAATTACAATTGCCACTTCCACACCTAAGTCCACCACTTCCTTTATTTCTTCAGCATAGGCCGATAGTCTGCTGGCATCAATACCATATTGCTTATTGCCCATTAGTGCTTCACCGCTGAGTTTGAGAAGTATTCTTTTATATAACATATTGTCTCTGCCTGATTTGCAAACAAAAATAGTCAAAAATATTTACGGGAACTCTTCGTTAATAAGTTTAATACCTTCCTAATTATTTCATAACAACATGGATGATATGGAATAATTTTAATAATCTTGTTTTAGTATTTAGTACATAAATAGGCATGAATAAACTAATTATACTAGCTGTTCTCCTCGTTACATTGTATGGATGTGGTAGTTCAAAATCTGTATTATCAGCAGATAAAGAAGTTATTAAGACAACTATAGACTTAGTAAATGTAAATAATGACAGGGTAAAGGTTACCGTGGACCCCGGGCTATTCAGTAAAAAAAGCATAAGTTTTTTTATACCAAAAACTGTCCCGGGAACCTATAGTGAAGACAATTATGGAAAGTATATTGAAGACTTTAAGGCTTATGATTATAATGGCCGGGAGCTTAAATTTACAACAGTTGGAGTCAATGAATGGAACATATCCGATGCTTCTGAATTAGATAAGGTTGTTTACTATGTTACAGATACCTATGATTCGGAATACGAACAAAATGATCCGGTATTTTCTCCGGCAGGAACAAATATTTTAAAGGGAAAGAATTTTCTGTTGAACCTTCATGGTTTTGTGGGATATTTTGAGGAATTAAAACAAGTTCCTTATGAGTTAAGTGTCAGCTCTCCGGTGGATTTGGTACCTGCCACTTCGCTGGTAAAAAAACAAAGTGAAGCCAATGATACGACTGATATTTTCCTGGCCTCGAGATATTTTGAGGTTGTAGATAATCCCATTCTTTATGCAAAGGCAAATACAGCTTCTTTTGCCGTCAATGATATCACCATTAACTTGAGCATATACTCACCTAATAGTCTATATGATGCTGCTGATTTAAAGCCGAGCATGGAAAGTATGATGAGGGCTCAGAAGGCTTTTCTGGGAGATATTGACGGCACCAAAGAATATAATATTTTGTTGTACCTATCAACACTAGATGAAAACGATGCGTCAGGATTTGGCGCTTTGGAGCACCATACTTCTACCGTAGTTGTGATGCCGGAACAAATGCCAAAATCAGTTTTGGAAAAGGCTATGATTGATGTCGTTTCACATGAATTTTTTCATATAGTTACACCCTTGAATGTACATTCTAAGGAGATACAATATTTTGACTATAATGATCCCAAAATGTCGGAGCACCTATGGATGTATGAAGGGACTACGGAATATTTTGCCCACCTGTTTCAAATTCAGCAAGGTCTTATAAATGAACCCGAATTTTATAAGCGCATTGTAGATAAGATAAATAACTCCAAGTCATTTGATGATGTTATGTCGTTTACAACTATGAGCAAAAATGTTTTGGATGATCCTTACAAAGCAAATTATGGTAATGTATATGAGAAGGGGGCTTTACTTAATATGACTTTGGATATTAGGCTCAGGGAATTAAGTGATGGTGAAAAGGGAGTATTGTGGTTGATGAAGGAGCTTTCAAAAAAATATGATAATGATACGCCATTCGATGACACGGAAATTATTGACGAAATTGTTGATATGACCTATCCGGAAATAAAGTCCTTTTTTGATACTTATGTCATTGGAACTACCGCCCTGGATTATGATGAAATTTTAGCCTCAGTTGGATTAAAAACCGCTGATATTCAGGAACCCAGCGGATATTTTATAAATGGCGAAATACCCTTTATTGATATTGATCAAGCTAATGAAGATGCTATTATTATTAGAAAAGGGATAGAATTAAATACATTCTTTACGAATCTTGGTGCACAAGGGGGTGATACCATTAAGAGTATTGATGGTATACCTATTTCATTAGAGTCTATCAGGACAATTATTGGACAAAGTTTATGGTGGTCAGCCGATAGAGAAATTACTATGGTGGTGCAAAGGGGAGAGGAGGAATTGGTGCTCGAGGGTAAAGTCGGAAACCCAACCCTGAAGGTAACCACGATAGTACCTATAGATGAGATGGAAAATACACCTCAATCTCAACTACGAAAGTACTGGTTAAAAAGCTAGGAATAAAAAAAGATTTTATCTTTGAATTCCGTCTCAAAATAATGCTTAGTTATACACAGGTCGGACAGCTACAATATTGAAAAATAAGGTGTCTGCATAGAATTCAGAACTTTTGAAAAAACCAGAATCAAACTCTGGGTATTATAAGGGTGGATTAGGAAAAATAGTTGAAACAAAAAACCACTTTTCATACTGAAAAGTGGTCTTTACCTTCTGATAATTTTGTGAATTTACCCTAAAGCTACTCTTTCAAACCCTGTGATTTCCAACTTTGGATCTACAGATTTGACATACTGAGATACACTTTGCTTATTATCTTTAATAAAAGCCTGATTAACCAGTGTATTGTCCTTAAAGAAACGTTTTAATTTTCCCTTGGCTATGTTATCCAGCATAGCTTCAGGTTTACCTTCTTGCCTTAATTGTTCTTTGGCAATTTCTATTTCTTTATCAATAACCGACTGATCTACGGCAGCTTCATCGAGTCCAACAGGATTCATAGCCGCAGCCTGCATGGCTACATCTTTTGCGGCAACTTCAGCACCTTCAACCGCACTTGACAGTCCAACTAAGGTTGCTATTTTGTTTCCTGCATGAATATATGATCCTACAAAAGGGGCGTTAAGCTTTCTAAAACCACCAATTTCAATTTTTTCTCCAATAACACCAGTCTGTTCTGTAAGTTTTTCCTGAACTGTTAGTCCATTAAAGCTGGCATTAAGAAATTCATCTTTGTTGTCAAAATCTAGTGCAAGTTCTGCCAAATTATTGGCAAGGGTAACAAAACTATCATTCTTAGCAACAAAATCTGTTTCACAATTAAGTGAAATAATAACGCCACTTGTTTTCTCAGAATTAACCCGTGCAATTGTAGCTCCCTCAGAAGAATCTCTGTCAGCCCTCTTTGCGGCCACTTTCTGTCCTTTTTTTCTAAGGATTTCAATTGCTTTTTCAAAATCTCCTTCTGCCTCAACCAACGCCTTTTTGCAGTCCATCATTCCTGCGCCTGTAGTTTTTCGTAAATTGTTAACTTCTGCAGCGGTAACTTTAACCATTTTATTTAGTTTTTAGTGAACACGTCAGCACGTATTCAGTTCTCAATTTTTTATAAATACTTGTTATTCAACTCCACCTTTCACCTTATCCTGCCAGGCTTTCAATTCATCCCAGTGTCCTTCTGCAGCCATTTCGGATTGTTTTGGCCAGGAAGAAGGATCAAGATGCGCCATTCTTGAGCTTGCCTCAGTCAGGATTTCCTTAATCTTTTCAGGATCTGTTTTTGCTAAACTCGCATAGGAACCAATTCCAGCCTTAGTAAGTGCTTCAGCTGCCTTCGGTCCAATACCTTCAATCTTGGTTAGGTTGTCAGAGGCTGTTTTTTCAGATTTTTTTACTGCCACTTTCTCAACTTTCTCCTCAGTTGCTTTTGCTTCTTCCGGCTTTTTCTTAGGAGTATCTTTTTCCTTTACTGCTTCTGACTTCTCAGTCTTGGCGGGTTCGGCCGGGGCTGCAACTTTTTCCTCCGTTTTTTTAGTCGCTTTCGTTTCTTTAGGAGTCGGTTGCTCAGATGCACCTTCCTTAGCAGCTTGTTTTTCTGATTTGCGCTCTTCCAGCCCAACTGCGATTGCATTAGTAACCTCTGTCAAAATCACATTAATGGATTTAGAGGCATCGTCGTTAGATGGTATCACATAGTTAATTGGCCTGGGATCTGAGTTTGTATCCACCATGGCAAAAATTGGAATGTTCAATTTTTGTGCTTCTTTTACCGCAATGTGCTCACGCATAGTATCGACAATGAACAATGCGCCCGGTAAACGTGTCATATCAGAAATAGAACCAAGGTTTTTTTCCAGTTTAGCACGAAGACGATCTACCTGTAAACGCTCTTTTTTAGAAAGTGTATTAAATGTTCCATCTTTCTTCATCCTATCAATAGAGGCCATTTTCTTAACCGCCTTTCTGATCGTAACAAAGTTTGTCAACATCCCACCCGGCCATCTTTCTGTGATGTAGGGCATGTTTACATTGGACACTTTTTCAGCAACGATATCCTTTGCCTGTTTCTTTGTCGCAACAAATAGTATTTTTCTTCCGGATGCGGCAATTTTAGATAAGGCCTCACTAGCCTCTTCTAATTTAGCAACCGTTTTATATAAATTGATTACGTGAATTCCATTCCGCTCCATGTAGATGTAAGGAGCCATATTCGGATTCCATTTTCTTGTAAGGTGTCCAAAGTGTACACCTGCTTCTAATAATTCTTTAACTTCAGCTTTTTTTGCCATTTTAATACTTAGTTTACGTTCTTTTGAATTAGCAATGATGAAGTGGTATTCCTGTTAAGGGAAAGCCTCCAACATTTAGATGCTAAACTAAATTTAACCTTTACCTGATTTTGACACATCGCAATCACGATGTTTACAGGTTCGGGTTTTTAATTGTCCCTATGACAAGAGACTTTCAATGAACTTGGGTTAATATCCTGAAATCTTTTCAGGACTAAATAATAATTTTATCGTTTAGAGAATTGGAATTTCTTCCTTGCCTTCTTCTGACCAAACTTTTTGCGTTCAACCATTCTTGGATCTCTTGTAAGTAATCCTTCAGGTTTTAGTACTTCCCTGTTTTCAGCCTCTATCTCACATAATCCCCTGGATAATGCCAAACGTACGGCTTCTGCCTGACCTGTTATTCCGCCACCATATACATTAACAATTACATCATAATTGTCTACTGTATTGGTTAAAGCAAAAGGTTGTTTTACTTTATACTGCAATGTAGCCGTTGAGAAATAGTCTTCTAATTTCCTTTTATTGACCGTAATGTTACCCTTTCCTTCAGTAATATATACCCGGGCAACAGCTGTTTTTCTTCTACCTATTTTATGAATTGTGTCCATTTAATTAAGGTCATTTATGTTAATAGCCTTCGGTTTCTGAGCCTCCTGATCATGGTCCGTGCCTACATAGACTCTCAGATTTCTAAATAACTCAGCGCCCAATTTATTCTTAGGAAGCATGCCTTTTACTGCCTTTTCAATAATAGCTGCAGGATTTTTATCCAACAGCTCCCTGGCCGTTGTAGATCTTTGACCACCGGGATATCCAGTATATCTCTTGTATGTCTTGTCTTCCCATTTATTGCCGCTAAGTTGAATTTTTTCAGCGTTAACAATGACAACATTGTCTCCGCAGTCAACATGTGGTGTAAAATTTGGCTTGTATTTACCTCTTAAGATTTTAGCCACTTTAGAAGCAAGTCGCCCTAAGGTTTGGCCTTCTGCATCAACCAATAACCACTGTTTATCAACAGTACTTTTATTGGCAGATTTAGTCTTGTAGCTTAATGTATCCACTACTATTTGTTTTATTAATTAAACTCTTCCATCCCGAATAACGGGCTGCAAATGTACAACTATTAAGTTTAAATGCAAACCGTTACTTCTCAATTTTTTGAAAATATTTTGTTCGTTTTAATATGAGATTTTAGGCAATAATTTGAGATCCAAATTTAAGTGCGGCTTAATGGTATTTGATTATTGCACGGAAATGTAGCGTTATTCATATACTATAAGACTGGTTTTTACGTTTTTCAACAAATAATCATTTATAAACCCGTAAAAATGAAACGTAACCTATTACTGCTTTTTATAGCAGCTTCTTTGTTATTTTCCTGTTCATCAGATAAAGATGATATAATTCAGGATGAAAATAGTATAATTGGGTCATGGGCACTAACCGCACTCGAAATTGATGACAGTACGGCAAGTGATGACGAAAAAAATGCCAGAGATATTTTAAATTTTTTGTCTGCGATAGATTGTTCTATTATGACGCTTACTTTTAATGAAGACTTAAGCGTTATAACCGAAAACTCAGGAAATTACCTGGAAATAAATGTAAACCCCGGAGGTACGGGCCTTGATGTTCCATGTCCTACGCAAAAAGATACGTATGTGGACAGTTATACTTTTGAAGCAGGAGTATTAACCTATGTCGATGAAGACCAGGTTGAAACTACCGTGAATGTAGAGTTTTCAGGAAATACCATGAGAGTAAACGCTACGGAATTCGATTTTACAAATTTTGATGACGGTGGTGTACTGATTTTTACCAGACAGTAAAAAAGCCTTTAAACAATACAAATAAAAACCCTTCGGATTTACGAAGGGTTTTTTTATTTGACATCCCGATTCCTATTAATGGGCTTCAAGCCAATTTTCCCCTAAACCAATTTCCACGTCCAGCGGCACAAGTAATTCATAAGCATTTTCCATCTCGGTTTTTATCATAACCTGAAGAACTTGCAACTCTGGTTTAAAAACATCAAAGACCAGTTCATCATGAACCTGCAGAAGCATCTTGGTTTTATAATTTCCTTCAGAAAGCTTTTGGTGAATATTGATCATCGCGATTTTTATGATATCCGCCGCACTACCCTGTATTGGGGCATTAACCGCATTTCGCTCGGCAGCACCGCGCACAACAGCGTTACGTCCGTTAATATCCTTTAAATAGCGCCTTCTTCCCAATACGGTTTGCACATAACCATTTTCTCTGGCAAAATCTATTTGCTCACTAATGTAGTTTCGCAGTTTAGGATAGGTCTTATAATAGGTATCGATTAACTCTTTTGCCTCGGTTCGGCTAAGATCTGTCTGATTGCTCAATCCAAAAGCAGAAACCCCGTAAATTATTCCAAAATTGACGGTTTTGGCATTACTTCTCTGATCTCTTGTAACTTCTTCAAGGGGTACGTTAAAGACTTTGGAAGCTGTTGAAGCATGAATATCCTCTCCATTTTTAAATGCTTCAATCATTGTAGTCTCTTCACTTAATGATGCAATTATTCTAAGTTCTATTTGCGAATAGTCGGCTGCCAGTAGGAGATAATTAGCATCTCTTGGAATAAAAGCCTTACGCACCTGTCTGCCCCGCTCGGTTCTGATCGGAATATTTTGAAGATTCGGATTATTGCTGCTTAACCTTCCTGTGGCCGCTACGGTTTGCATATAATCTGTATGAACTCTACCTGTATTTTCTTCAACTTGCTCAGGTAAAGCGTCCACATATGTGCTTTTTAGCTTAGCCAGGCCTCTGTAGTCTAATACATCTCTAATAATTTGATGCTCCTTGGCCAGATATGAAAGGACATCTTCAGCAGTGGAATACTGTCCTGTTTTTGTTTTTTTTGGCTTATCAACCAGTTTAAGTTTATTAAATAATATTTCACCTAACTGTTTTGGTGATGCAATATTAAATTCTTCGCCAGCCTCCTGGTAAATCTTTTCTTCTAAGTTCTTTATATCATCATTCAGATCTTTTGAAAGGGAATTCAAAAATTCTATGTTTAGATTTATTCCTTCCAATTCCATATCCGCCAGCACCTTTACCAACGGAATTTCAATATTTCTGAAAAGATTTTCGGTACCGGCTTCTTTCAGTTCAACTGCAAACTTATTTGCCAACTGCAGGGTTATGTCAGTATCTTCAACGGCATACTCCGTTTGTCTCTCTAAACTAACCTCGCGCATGCTCAATTGGTTTTTGCCTTTTTTACCGATAAGCTCGGTAATAGATATAGGAGTATAATTCAGGTAAGTTTCAGACAACACATCCATATTATGGCGCATATCCGGATTTATAAGGTAGTGTGCAATCATAGTATCAAATAGACTTCCTTTAACAGAAACCCTATATTTATGAAGCACTTTGATATCATATTTTAAATTCTGTCCAATTTTTTCAATGCTTTCGGTCTCGAAAAAGGGCCGAAGTTCTTCAATTAGTTCCTGTGCATTATCACGATCTTCCGGAAAGGGAACATAGAATCCTTTCCCTGTTTCCCAGGAGAAGGCTATTCCAACGAGTTCTGCTACTAAAGGGTTTAAAGAGGTCGTTTCCGTATCAAAACATACCCGGGTTTGCTGCATTAAATTTTTAAGAAACAATTTCATAGCCATCCCCGGGGAAACACTTTGATAAAGATGAGCAGTATCCTCAATAGTTTTTCTGCTGGAATATTCCTTTAAGGTAGCAGATTTATCCCCATCGGATCCGAATAAAGAAAATTGACCGCTTCCGGCAGTTTTAGGGATACTTTTCTTTTCAGGCTCTTCGGTGGGGGCTTTATCATCTTTAACCTCGGATTCATTAATGAATAGCCTTAAAAACTGATCTTTAAGCCTTCTGAATTCTAAATCCTCAAATATTTTCTGCACTTCTTCACTATCGGGTTCGGAGAGTTCATAGTCCTTGGCATCAAAAACGACATCACAGGTTACGCATATAGTTGCCAGTTTCTTTGAGAGTCTGCCTAATTCGGCATTTTCTTCAACCTTCTCTTTCATTTTCCCTTTGAGCTTATCGGTATTTGCAAGAAGTCCCTCGAGAGACCCAAACTCGGCGATAAATTTTTTAGCTGTTTTATCACCAACACCCGGAAGGCCGGGGATATTGTCACTGGCGTCCCCCATCATTCCAAGATAGTCGATGACCTGTTCAGGGCGTTCTACGCCAAAGCGGGTTTGTATTTCAGGGATTCCCCAGATTTCTATTCCATTTCCCATTCGGGATGGGCGGTACATAAAAATATTCTCGGATACCAGTTGTCCAAAATCTTTATCGGGAGTAACCATATAAGTTTTGTATCCTTCTTTCTCAGCTTGTTTCGCTAATGTTCCGATAATGTCATCGGCTTCCAAACCAGAAACTTCGATCACAGGAATATGCATAGCTTTCAGGATATCCTGTATAATAGGGACAGCCACCCGTATGGCATCCGGAGTTTCATCCCGGTTTGCCTTGTAATCTGCATATAGTTCTGTTCTTTCAGTACTGCCATCCTTGTCAAAACAGACCGCCAAATGGTCTGGTTTTTCCCTTTTTATAACGTCAAATAAAGAATTTACAAACCCCATGATAGCAGAAGTATCCATTCCTTTGGAATTTATCCTGGGATTTTTTATCAGGGCGTAATACCCCCTGAAAATCAATGCGTATGCATCCAATAAAAAAAGTCGCTTTTGCTCTGCCATATTAAGTGTTCTATTCCAATTCCAAAACTACAAAGTTTAAATACTAATCTAAAGTAATTAAGTGCTTATATAGCTGCCTGAAGTATTATTAAGATGTCCTTCCTCAGAATATACCCTGTAAGAAAATCCAGGATGTATACAATACCCGCCGGTTTCTCCTTTTTTGTTGATTGCTATGAATCCAATTTGAAAATCAAGTTTGTCCTTATTTTTAGATATAATGCGGTTGACTCCTTCCTCGCAAGCCTCCTGAGGTGTTTTTCCCTGCCTCATTAATTCCACAATAAGAAAGCTTCCTACAGTGCGAACAACTTCTTCTCCTACGCCTGTAGCAGTGGCTCCGCCAATCTCATTATCTATAAATAACCCCGCTCCAATAATTGGGGAATCGCCTACCCGACCACCAATCTTATAGGCCATTCCACTTGTCGTGCATGCACCTGCAATATCCCCTTTGGAATCAATGGCTAACATGCCAATGGTATCATGATTCTCTATGTTGATAATCGGTTGATATTGGGATGTTTTTTTCCATTCCAGCCATTCCAATTTTGATTTCTCAGTAAGTAAGTTTTCTTTTTCAAACCCTTTTTCATAGGCAAATTGTTCGGCCCCTTTTCCCGCAAGCATTACATGGGGGGTATCCTCCATTACCTTTCTGGCAACTGAAATTGGATGTACTATATTCTGGAGGTAGACCACTGCTCCACAATTGCTGTCTTTATCCATTATACAGGCATCAAGAGTAACATTGCCATCCCGGTCCGGTCTGCCACCTTTACCGACCGATTGATTATTTGTATCTGCTTCCTCAATCATTACCCCTTGTTCAACGGCATCCAGGGCTGTTCCGGAATTAGTAAGAACCTGCCATGCTTTATTTGTAGCATTGGGTACATCCCATGTTGCGATGACAATGGGTTTAATGGTTTTAGTAACAGGCAATTGTTCCTTTTTTGTTTCACAAGCTGTTAGCAGTGATGTGGATAAGATCCCGGCAGTACTTAAGGAAGAGCTTTTTAAAAATTTTCTACGTTTCATCAGCTTAGGTTGCTTATTTTTATAAGCCTAAATATATGAAATGATCGTAGAAGTATGCGCCAACTCTTTCCAATCTGCCATTAATGCTGAGAATTCCGGGGCAGACAGAATTGAATTATGTGCAGAATTAGCTGTGGGAGGAATAACACCATCCTTTGGACTGATCAAAAAAACGATTGAAAATTTAAACATTCCTGTGCATGTGTTGATTAGGCCGCGTAGTGGGGATTTTACTTATTCTGATGATGAATTTGAGATCATGAAAGAGAATATTAGGCTTTGTAGGCAGCTTGGCGTTTCAGGAATAGTTTCAGGAGTTTTATTTGCTGATGGTACACTGGATAAAACCAGGACCGGAGAGCTTAGAACTACAGCAGGGGATTTATATTTTACATTTCACCGGGCATTCGACTGGGTTACGGAGCCTGTCAATACACTTTTTGAACTTGAGGGATTAGGGGTGGATTGCGTTCTTACTTCAGGGGGTAAAAATTCAGCAGAAGAAGCATTGCCAAAACTAATTTCATGGAAAAAGATGACAAGTAAAATTGCGATTATGCCGGGTGGTGGAATACGTGAAAACAACGCACCCCTTTTTAAGGAAAATGACTTTAAAGTCATTCATCTATCTGGCGTCAGCTTTAGAAAAACACTATTGAAAACACCTCAAATATCAATGAATAATGCCTCACATCTCAAAGATGATGAATTAGCTATAACGGAACCTGAAATTATCCGCGCTGTAATTAGAAGCGTTAAATAATGGTGAAGTTGTAAATTGAAAATCTATTAAAGAAATATATTTGTAAAAAATAACATATGTTACGCCTGATTGTTTTTATTATCATTTATCTTATCCTGGGTTTCTATGCCCTACAAGCTTTGAAGACAGTTACGCGCTTTCCCTGGGTATATTATGTTTTTATAGCCTTGTCTTTAATCATTCTCAGTAATTTTATTTATCAATTTACCTGGGGTGAGACACCAGGCAGGGTGTTAAGCAAACCGAAAAGTTATGCTTTTGGTTTTGTAGTAGCCATCCTAACCTTTAAGATAATTACAATTATCTTTCTTTTTTCTGAGGATATTTTTAGATTCTTAGCAGCGGGGTATCAATGGTTTTTTGGTAGTACAAAAGAGTTCAGCCTTCCTGAGAGAAGGAGATTTTTAAGTTTAATTGCCATGGGAGTCGCCGCTGTACCTTTTGGAGCATTGCTTTATGGGATGTACCGGGGGAAATACAATTTTAAGGTATTGAAGTACAATATGGAGTATGAAGATCTTCCTGAGGCTTTTGATGGTTATCAAATTACCCAAATTTCGGATATACACAGTGGAAGTTTTGACAACAGACGAAAAATTGAATACGCCATAGACCTGATAAATAAACAAAAGAGCGATGTAATTTTTTTTACGGGTGATATGGTAAATAATAAGGCCGATGAAATGAAACCCTGGGCAGAATTGTTTACTAATTTGTCCGCTAAAGCCGGGAAATATTCTATTCTGGGAAATCATGATTATGGTGATTATTTTGATTGGGATACCCCAGAAGAAAAAATTAAAAATTTAGAAGATCTGAAACTCATGCAAAAGGAAATGGGTTTTGATCTTTTGTTAAATGAAAGCAGGTATCTTAGAAAAGGAGAGGATAAATTGGCCCTAATTGGAGTGGAAAATTGGGGGAGAGGTGGTTTTCGAAAGTCAGGCGATTTAAAAAGAGCTACTTCAGAAATTAGTAAAGATGATTTTAAAATTCTTTTGAGTCATGATCCTTCGCATTGGGAGGATGTTGTTTTAAAAGATGACTACCATTATCATCTCACTCTTAGCGGTCATACACACGGGATGCAATTTGGGATAGAAATTCCGGGCTGGGTAAAATGGAGTCCGGTAAAATGGCGATATAAGTATTGGGCCGGCATTTATGAGGAATTAGGAGAATTTATCAATGTAAATCGCGGATTTGGATTTATAGGCTATCCGGGTAGGGTGGGTATTTGGCCGGAAATCACTGTAATAACGCTTAAAAAGAAAGATTTAACTTGAATTTAACTATCAAGTTATGCCCAAAATTAAGGGCATACCGAATTTTTTAACATTTTTTCATACATTTGATCTGTAACCCAATGTACTATATATGTCAAAATTCGGTGAACTTATAGATCTAAATATCCCCGTGTTACTTG
>NZ_CAMYKG010000014.1 GCF_947258925.1 uncultured Eudoraea sp.
CTTCAAAATCTTAAAATTACGTTAAACGATTTATTAGGACATCTCACCGAAAAAATGTTTTCTTCGGTGAACTTTGCAATTTGCTTTATATAAATTCGTGTTTCAAAAGAACCCTATAAAAAATAGAAGATGAAAAATGCCCCTTATTTATTGATGCTGTTTGCTCTGGTCCTTTCTACCGGATGCAGCAGTGATGACAACATAGAGCCTGTTGGCGTTAACGAAGTTATAGTTGACCAGGTAGAATACAATTTAGTATCCCAGAATGGCTCAGGTATTACTGGTAAAGCTACATTTACCAGGGATAGTAATGACAATACCACTATTCTAATTGAACTCACCAATACCAATACTGAAGAGCACCCTGCATCCGTAAACTATAACACTGCATCTGAAGGTGGCCCAAAAGCCATTACCTTAGAGCCCTGTACCTGTGCTGTTAGTACGACAGTAGTCACCAAGCTTGATGATGGTACCCCAATTGATTTTGACAAGCTGGTAAATTTTGATGGCCATGTTAGTATACAGGATACACCTGCAAACCCGGAGGTTGTTGCCTCTGTAGATATTGGTGCCAACGCAAACTAAACACCCTATCTCAAAAAATACAAATCAAGCCTGGCTATCTTTAGCCGGGTTTTTTCTTGCCCGTTTCCAAAGTTGCTATAGCCTTCAGGCCAGCTTAACCCAATATTGTCTTATCTGGACGAAAAATTTATGTTTTTACTTAAATTTTAGCATTGTTTCTTAACTTTGCATAAGAAGATAACCCTCAAAATTAACTCAAGATGAAAAATGCCCCTTTTTTATTGATAGTATTGGCTATGGTCCTTATATCCGGATGTAGCGGCGACGACATAGAACCCACCGGTGTAAACGAAATTATCGTCGACCAAATCGATTACAATCTAATTGCCGTAAATAACTCAGGAATTACCGGTAAAGCAACCTTTACAAGGGATAGTAATGGCAATACCACCATTTTAATTGAACTGGTGAATACTAATACCGATGAACATCCCGCATATGTAAACTTTAATAATGCAGCCGAAGGTGGCCCTAAAGCCATTACATTAGAGCCTTGTACCTGTGCCGTAAGTACTACCGTGGTTACACAGCTTGATGATGGTACGCCTATTGATTTTAATAAATTATTGAATATGGACGGCCATGTAAGTATCCTCAATAGCCCCACAAACGATGAAATAATTGCTGTTGCAGATATTGGTATCAATGCAGATTAAACTTCCTTTAAAAAAAGATTCTGGAACCCTGGCCAATTAAACGTCGGGGTTTTTTATTGACTAAAACACATCAAAGGCCTTCCTCACTAATCGCTTCTTCAGGAAGTTCTGAAGCCTTCCCTAAATATTTTATAAAATTACGCTGTACACTATTGATATGTATATGGCTGGTTAAATTTGGAAACAAAATGAGTGATACCTGAAATACTTCAGCATTGTCACGGATAGTAAAGCTGATGTCATAGGAATTCTTCTTAGTGTTCCTGCTACTCTTCCAACGTTCCGGAATACCATTAAACTGGATAGCGCTACCCCTGCCATAACCCGCGCTAATCTGTTGCACCCCAAAATAAGGAAGATATGCGGAAACGGAATCCCCTTTTATTTTCAAATAATTTGGATTCCCGATCAGATTAATATTACTACCCGTATTTCCAGGAAGGAATAAGGCGCTACTCGCTACACTGTTCATCGCATTATTGGTTGAAGGTTGCGCCCAATCAGATTCTATAAGCAGCATTTTCTCCGCTACCAGCTTCTCAAGCACCTGATTTTCCTCAGCTGCACCGACTGCCTTTCCAGAACTTCCACAGCTCCATAAAACCCCTAATAAACCTACTAATACTATAGCTTTCCTCATCTTTCCAGTGTTTATAATTTCCTTAGCTTTAATAAGATAACTAAAATAGTTTTCACTTCTTATTAAAAATATGCTAAAACCAAAAAGATCCTATCACCCAACAATATACCATGCACAGAAATCCTATTTAAAACTGTGAAACCTCCAGGTAAGCCGTTTTCACTTTCGTCTTGTCCTCGGTAACATGCGTCCAGCTGAAATAGACCTTACCCCCTGCCAATTCCATTTGAGGAAACCCGGAACTACGTGATCCATGCATCTCAGCAATCCCTTTAACATTCGATAATTTTCCGGACCTGTCTATTTTTACAGCCTTTAGTTGGGCTCCCGTTTCATCGGCTTCCATCCAGCTCACGATAGCTATCTCTGCATCCAACAGTACCACATCTACACGTCCTATGGCATTGGCCTCATCTACCCGGATTGGCGGGTCAAAATTTGCTCCCCCATCTGCTGAAAATGCCAGCTTAACCTTTCCTTGTTCTCCTGCAGCAGTAAACCAGGCTACGGCCAGGTTATTATCCAAAGCAGCTACCTTCGGGCCGTTTACCGGACATCCTTTTATGCGCCAGTTATCGGCATGTATGGGCTTTGGGGCGGTCCATTTTCCCTCCACCTGTCGAACAATACTAATATCGCGTATTTCTTCCTCAGAACGATCCCTGTAGAGTACAACAGCACCGTTGGAAGTAATAGCTGCAGTAGTCTGGCAGCAATCGCAGGTACGAGAATCCAGCAAAGTATTTTGGCTCACCTCTCCCTTTTCAGAAACTATAGCAGCTCTCAGGGTCATAGGGCCACGTGGCATATCCTCCTTTTCCAACGTATTCCGGCCATCCAGCCAAGTCATAAAAAAAGAGTTGTCTTTATAAGGTACAGCAGCTACAAATCCGTGTTCTGTGGGTGTTCCATCCTTATGCAAGGGAAGGTTAGCCGACCAGTTTGTGGCTCCTTTTGGACGTACATTCAGCTTAATATCATAGGCAAAGGTTTCCGGAGCGGATTTTTGGAGCACATGCGATATAAAATTCCCCTGGTTTTCAAATAGCATGGGATAATCGGCCCAATTTACAAACCAATCTGTGCCTTCTGTAATTTTATTCGGAGCTTGCCATACATCATCCTTCATCTCCGCATAATACAACGAAGCGAGGCTATCTCCACTTTTTTCAACCCATGATAGGAATACCTTATCGCCGTTGGAAAATAAATGAGGTAATGCACTATTATTGCCAACCGGAGAAGCTAATGCGTGTACTAAATAACTGTCTTTTTTGGGTGCTTCAGAACAGCTTAGCAGCAAACCCACGAAAAAGATGACTGTATAAGGGATATAATTTTTCATTTAATGTGTGTCTTTTAATCTTTGAAGTACTTCAGGGGAATCCCAAACCACTTCCCCTACAATTTTTTCCACCTTCTCCCCTGCCTTGTTATAAATAAATGTGGTTGGTAAGGCATCAATTTCCTGTTGCGCCCAGGAACCATTGTACTTAATAAAGGTAAAATCAAATCCTTTTTTCGCCTTAAAGGCTTTAATGACTTTAACAGACTGGTCTGAAGCCAACAAGAAGATATAACCTTCTTTTTTAAGGATCTCCTGCGCACGCAACAGGGAAGGCATCTCTTCTATACAGGGCCTGCACCAGGTAGCCCAAAAGTTCAGGAGCACCCGTTTTCCTTTATAATCCGAAATAGTAACAGGCCTTCCTTCCAGATCTACAAATTGGTTTACGGTTTGTAATAATTTTTCGGAATTAGGAACTTTTTTTTCACTAATCTGCTGATTATTAATAATATTATTACAGCTTATGAGAAGTGTTAATATAAGTGAAAAAAAAAGTATTTTCAACCACATAAATTTCAATTATTTGGTCGAAAGTAATTAAAAATAGGCATAAAAAGAAAGGATTATTAGCTAATAGAAATTTGAGATTTGGTCCCGTCCCGTCCCGATAGCTTCTCCTTCGTAATACTATGGAGAAGGAGCTATCGGGAGCTATCGGGATGGATTTTGAGATTTAGAAGTTGATAAACTTCACTCTTTCTCCTCTTCAAATTGATTGTTAGCCAATAATATTTTTTGGAGTTTTTTGGAGCCTTTGTTACGGTACAAGTCGCGTATGAGTTTCTGACGTTTGCCCTCTGATAGATCCAGAGAGTCGATCAAAGTCTTCATTAAAAGGATTTCTTTTCGACGGGCATCGTTAGATTCCTGGTAATCCGGTTCAAATTTGTAGAGCTTGGGACCTTCTTCTTCGACCAGCTGTAATTTGGCCTCCAATTGCGGCTTTTCCTGTGAAAGAAGTCGGTTGGTGCACAATATAAAAAGGCATATACATGCCACAAGGAAAGGAACTTTTTTCATTTTAGTAGTCGTGTTCCCTCTCAAAATACATCATTTTTTTGCAATGGCCATAAAGCTTTTAAAGTCTTGTTTTTTAACCTAAATAATTAACCTAACACCGATAGATTATAGCATAGTGATTAATACTCATCCCCTGCCCTTTTGTAACTATTGGGTCTTAAGGACACGCACCTTAACTGATTTGCTAATAGGTGTTTTACTTCTGTCTGCATAGTGATTATAAGGCACCAGGACATTAGTTTCGGGAAAATAAGCCGCTAAGTTACCCTTAGGAATTTTATACGGCAGCACCTTAAAATTATAGGCTGTGCGGGTTTTGGCATCATAGGTGCTGCTAAGATGTACTACCTCCATTTTCTCCAATCCCCTTTCCGCCATATCCTCTGGGTTCATAAAAACAACCCTTCTTTCATTATATACCCCCCGGTATCTGTCGTCCAAACCATAAACCGTAGTATTAAACTGGTCGTGAGACCTTATGGTCATTAGCATATATTCATCGGCTTCCAGCTTATGTTCCGGCAGCTTATTCAATGTAATTTGTGCTTTTCCTCCCGGAAGTTTACTAAAATCGAGCTGTCTTACATTATTTGGCAGGTAATATCCGGCTCCCCTGGCCCTTTCCCCGGTGTTTTCAAAGCCTTTAGCCACTTTATCAATTAATTCCCGGATCCTGTTGTAATCGCTACCCAGGGCCTTCCAGTTAACCGGATGCTCTCCCTTAAAATAAACATCTGCCAGGCCGGTAATAAGCTCAGGTTCACTTTTCAATTGTTCTGAAGGTGCTTTTAAAACTCCTTTGGATTGGCGCACCCTGCCCATGCTGTTTTCTACGGTGACAAATTGTTCTTTTCCGCCCTTTACCTCTTTTTCGGAGCGACCGTAAGTGGGTAAAATCAAAGCGGTTTTCCCTGTCACCAGGTGGCTACGGTTTAATTTAGTACTTACCTGTACGGTGAGTTTGCATCGCTGCAAGGCTTCGGCTGTATAATCGGTATCAGAAGCAGCCATCAAGAAATTACCTCCCAGGGCCATAAATATTTTGGCTTTACCCTCATGCATTGCCTCCATGGCTCCCACCACGTCCACACCTTCTTCTGAAGGTGGCGTAAATCCCAAATGGGTTTCAATTCGTTTATTAAAAGCGGTATCAACGTAATGCATAATCCCTACACTGCGGTCGCCCTGCACATTGCTGTGCCCCCTAACCGGACACGTACCGCTGAAGGGCTTCGCAATAGCACCTTTAAGCAAAAGGAGGTTTACATATTCCCTGATGGTTTCCACTCCATTCTTATGTTGTGTGAGCCCCATGGCCCAACAAACAATAATTTTCTTTTTCCCGGCCAGTAATTTTGCTGCAGCGTCTATACTTTCAACAGCGACTCCACTTAGTTTTAAAAGTTCTTCATCAGCGTATGTATCCAGGTCACTCAAAAGGTCCTCTGCACCCGTAGTATAAGTGGCAATAAATTTCTGATCAAATACATTTCCCTCCGTCTTATCTAACACGACCAGCTTTTTAAGAATCAATTTCAGTAAGGGAATGTCCTGGTTTATATTAACAGCAAGATGAAGGTCCGTGATTTTTTCTCCGGAACCCAGTAAGCCTTTAAGACGTTGTGGATTTTTAAAATTCACCAGGCCTGATTCTTCCAAAGGATTTATACTGATTATACTTCCGCCATTTTCCTTGCATTTCTCTAAGGCAGAGAGCATCCTGGGATGATTGGTCCCGGGGTTTTGTCCGGCTACAATGATTACCTCCGCGCCATAGAGATCCTCCAGTTTTACAGACCCCTTCCCTATTCCAAGGGTTTCAGACAGGGCTACCCCGCTCGATTCATGACACATATTGGAACAATCGGGCAAATTGTTGGTCCCAAAAGCCCTTACAAAAAGTCCATATAAAAAGGCTGCCTCATTGCTCGAACGGCCAGAGGTATAAAAAATAGCTTCATTAGGATCCTGCAAAGCCCGAAGTTCGTCAGCAATTAAGGTAAAGGCTTCCTCCCATGTAATAGGGCTATAATAGATACTGCCTTCCCTTAAAACAAGTGGTTCCGTTAACCTGCCTAAAGCATTCAAATCATAATCGGATCTCTGGGATAATTCTTCAACAGAATAGTTGCCAAAGAAGTCGGCTCCGATATGTGAGGTAGTTGCTTCGTCTGCCAGCGCTTTGACCCCGTTTTCACAATACTCCCCCAATTTAGAGGGCTTTTCAGGATCTGGCCAGGCACAACTGGGACAATCGAAGCCCTCTTTCTGGTTCATATGCAGAAGGGTGGTCATAGCCCTAACAACGCCCATTTCTTTAAAGCTGTGTTTCATGGCGGCTGCAATCCCTTCCCTACCGGCAGCATATGGCTTGGGATCCGTCACTTTTAAGTCATTAAATGCATCAGGACCTCTAACACATATATTTCTATTAAAAGTATTTTTAGCCATTTACTTAAAGTGTTGCTTTAGGGTTAGGATAATTATCGGATTGGTCTTCCAGCCGCTCATCCAGGCAAATAAAATCCTTTTCCAACAAGAGTGATAAGGCGTTTTTTCGGTCGATTTCCATATGCCCATTAAACCCAACCTGTTCATTGCGGTGCCAATTTTCTCCCAGACTTAAGGGTAGATTCAGAATGATGGTATTGTCTTTAAATTGAGCGGAAAGCTTCTTTGCATGGGCTTCCATTTTTACAGCATAGGTAAAAACCTGGCTATCAAAGTGCGTTCGATCCTCTATATACCCCTTGGTACAAAGCGTATCAACCTCCGAACGCGTTAGCCTGAAACGCACAGAATTTCCCAATATCCTAATCTTCATAGTCTTTTAGCTTATCCATTTCTAAATGTACAACATTATTCTATTTTGATATACCTCCATAGGGCAACCTGGAATGCAAGGTTTTAACTGATAAAAATCATAGATCATCTGACTGAATAAGCAGATTTTTGTGATCTAAACTATAAAAGTCATGTCAACCAAAAACATTACACATACAACTCACGCGTCTAATGCTGTTTACGGATTGGGTTTTATTGGTGCAGCCGTTTATTATATTCAAATGGCCTCAGGTTTCTGGTCGGTAATAGTGGGACTTATTAAAGCGCTCTTATGGCCGGCATTTATTATTTATGAAGTCTTACGTCACCTTGAACTGTAAAAACTAATTTTCGTATCTTCTAACAACTAAATAAAGACCTTATGAAGAACCTGGTGAGAGCCATTGTTGCAGCCATCGGTGCAAAGAAAATAGGCGGTGGAAAATGTGGTTGTATAGGAACTATTGTTGTGTTTTTGATTCTGTATTGGTTACTTGGTTATGTTTTTGAACTCTTCTAGTTTGCTTTATTCCAATTAGGCATGAGAGTTCCTTTCAGACTTGCCCTTTTGTTTCTTTGGATTAGTGTATTTTTGCCGGATGCCGAAGAAAGAGCAATCCCAATTTGAATTTGTAGGCCTTATGGCCGCGCTCATGTCTATAGCCGCCTTGGCTTTGGACGCCCTATTGCCTGCACTGGATATTATTGGAATAGCTGTGGGTGTCACTAACCCTGCTCATAACCAATTACTCATTTTACTTTTCTTTTTAGGCCTGGGCACCGGACCGCTTTTGTTCGGGCCTGTTTCGGATAGTATTGGTCGGAAACCTGTAGTTTTTATGGGCTTTGGACTCTTTATTCTTGCCAGTCTCTTATGTGTTTTTGCCCAGAGTCTGGAGATAATGATTACGGGTCGTGTCTTACAGGGTTTTGCCCTTTCCGCCCCGCGAACCATAAGCATTGCGATGATCCGTGACAAATACAGCGGGAACTACATGGCAAGGATCATGTCTTTTGTAACGGTAGTCTTTATCCTCGTCCCTATAATTGCCCCGGCTATGGGCAAATGGATCCTCGATTTCTACGGTTGGGAAGCCATTTTCCATGTGCAGGTTATCTTTGCCATCCTTGTCTCTGTCTGGTTCTGGAAAAGGCAGCCAGAGACCCTGATTCCGCGCAAAAGGACTTCTTTCCGGGCGGGGGTCTTTATAGATGGGTATCGGGAATTGCTTAATTACCGTCAGACTATGTTATTTACGGTTATCTGGGGTTTTATTACAGGTTCTTTTTTAGTTTATCTGAGTACCTCACAACAAATTTTCCAGGAGCAATATGCCTTAAAGGAGGCCTTCCCCTATATTTTTGCCGCCCTCGCAATAACCATTGGAACTGCTACCCTGCTTAACGGTACCCTTGTATTGCGCTACGGTATGTTGAGATTGGTAACTGTTTCCATGGCATCCTATGTGCTCATTTCATTGCTCTATATTGTACTTTTTGCAGGTACTGGTAACCCTCCTTTTTTGGTACTGCTTCTCTTTTTTGCGCTACAATTTTTCGCGCTGGGATTTCTGTTTGGCAACCTTCGTTCCCTCGCTATGGAACCGGTGGGACATATTGCCGGTATAGGAGCTGCTATCACTGGTTTTATCGCCACTATAATGGGGGTAGCCATAAGTGCTTATATCGGTAAATTTGTAGTAGACAGTGTCCTTCCCATGTTTATTGGGTTCCTGGTTTGTGGTCTAATCGCTTTTGCAGTATTGGCTTATTTCTTCCTGGGTAAACGGGGCGTACAGAGCATTGATTAGTAAATCAAGGCACAAACTGTGCTTCGTGCTGGCCAGCTAATAAAAAACCCGCATTTCACAAGGATACGCGGGTTAACTACACTAAAGTATTTCTTCTTAATTCTCAATCAATCCCTGTCCTTCTATCCATGGGGCTCCCGAAGCTTTCACTTCTCGCTCCAGGGCTGGTAATTGGGTTTTTACAAATCCATTAAGCTCTGCTTTCATAGCCTCTAACATAGATTGGCCGGCACTGAAAGCGGCTTTATGATTAGCTGTTGGGCCATATGTACTGCTAGAAAGTGCCCGGCGACCTATGGAGTTCCCGGAATTTGGGCTTGGATCATTCCTTTCCCCAATTTCATTCTTAGCCGGATTTCCATTCATTTTGGAATCCATTTTTTGAAGCATCATCCTGGCATCGTGTAATTTCTGAACCAGATCAGCGGAAGGCGATGTCGCTTTTAGTAAAGCGCGCTGCATCGCACTAACTTTTAATGTGCTTTCCTTTAAAACTGTTTTTGTAGCCTTCAGATCTTGCTGAAAAGTCTGATAGGTTTCTGTGAACGCCGCTATCTCTTCATAGGACGCTCCTTTCAGAGCACCTTCCGCAAGAGGAACTACCTTAAAGTTTTTTGTGCTACCCAGTTGAGCCATTTGTCCATCTACCACTTTCGATAAAGTAACGGAATAGTCACCGGGTGTGACCATAATACTGCGGTCATAGCTGTTCCCTGTGGCCTTGGGTGGATTAAGGTCCTCCCCGCTTCTATCGGCGATATCCAAAGCCCAATTTACCCGGTTAAAGCCTTTCTTATTAGTCCCCTTAACTACTCTGACCACCTGTCCTCTACTATTTTTTACTGTAAGGAATAATGCTGGTTTTTCCTGAACCTTTTCTGCTTCCAGGGCATCCCATCCCGGAAAAGGAATCGAAGTCTTTCCCTTTTCAGCCATTTTTCGGGAAGACTCCAAAGAGACAAGAGAATCTTTCAAATAATAGGTGAAAATGGCACCAAATTCCGGATTCTTGGCCACATACTGATTACTTCCCTGGGCATAACGCGCCTGTTTAGGCACATACCAATACGCAGGTTTAACATCAAATAGTGTTCCTTCTGCATTTTTTACATTGTTGTCAAAGTCCCTTAGCGGGGTAATATCATCAAGTACATAAAAGCCTCTTCCAAAAGAAGCGGCTACCAAATCATTTTCCCTTCTCTGAATAGTAATATCACGAATGGCAATAGTTGGCATGCCTCCTTTTAGCTGAGTCCAGCTTCCCCCTCCATTAGCCGTAAAATAAACCCCATTTTCCGTGGCCGCAAAAAGTAAATCCTGTTTGACATGATCCTGCACTAAACGCCAGGTAAGCAATCGCTTTGGAAGATTTCCGTTGATCAAACTCCAGGTACGGCCCTTGTCCGAACTTTTTAATAGATAAGGCTTGTAATCTCCGTATTTGTGATTATCAAGCGCTGCATAAACAACATTCGCATCAAACAGGTCGGCTCGTACATCATTTACAAATGGTATGGCCGGTACGCCCTTTATAGAGCTTAATTCTGTTTTACGCCAATTAGCACCTCCGTCTTCCGACACTTGTATAATTCCATCATCGGTTCCTGCGTAAAGTAAACCTTCCTGTTTGGGAGATTCGGCCAGTGACGTAATGGTGTTATAGTTAGACATGGCATTTACATCCCAGGCATTATCCCAACTCTGTTGCCCTCCCATTATAGGCAGTGCCAGCCTCTCCTGATTTCGGGTCAGGTCTTTTGAAACAGCCTTCCATTCATCGCCGCGATTTTCCGATTTCCAGACCCGTTGTGAAGCAAAATAGAGACGGGTAGGTTTATGCGGACTCACCAATATAGGTGCATCCCAGTTAAAACGCTCCGCCGGTTCTCCTGCTGCCGGTTGAGGCTGGATGAATACGGTTTCCCCGGTGGTCTGGTCTACCCTCCATAAGACGCCTTGTTGAAACTCCCCATAAGTAATGTCAGGATTGCCCGGTTCGGTAGCAGATTGGTGACCATCAGCACCCAGCGTGATCCACCAGTCTGAATTTAAAATCCCCGCTGCACTTCTGGTCCTTGAAGGACCGCCATGAGAACCATTATCCTGAGTTCCTCCATAAATATTGTAAAAGGGTTTACTATCATCTACTGCAACCTTGTAATATTGGATCACCGGCAGATTAGAAACGTACTTCCAGCTTTTGGTGTGATCAAAGCTCTCATACAAGCCTCCATCTGTACCGAATAATACATAATTAGGATCTGATGCCTTAAAAGCCATTGCATGACTATCAACATGCTTTCCTTTTTCATTCATGGTGACGAAGGTTTTTCCAAAGTCTTCAGAAATCTTGACGTAATTGTTCATCAGGTAAAGCCTTCCTTCTTTATGCGGGGAAGCGTAAAGTTCCTGGTAGTAATGCGGGCCTGTACCGCCAGAAACCGTATTAGACTTCTTAGTCCAGGACTGACCGCCATTTTCAGACAGAAAAATACCTCCGGTTAATCGTTCCAATTCTATAGCTGCATAGATCATATTGGGATTGAAAGGATTCATGGCCAGGCCTATCTTACCCAGTCTTACCTTAGGAATTCCTGTGCTCAACTTTGTCCAGGTCTCACCACCATCAACACTTTTATGAATTCCCGAACCAGGTCCACCACCCATATAGGCCGCTACTGTTCTGTGTCTGTCCCAGGTTGCCGCATAAAGCATATCAGAATTGGTAGGATCAATTAGCAGGTCTGTGGCTCCGGTCCACTCCTCATTCCCAAGGGTTTTATTCCAGCTATTACCGCCATCGGTAGATTTATAGACACCACGTTCTCCGCCTTTACTCCAAAGCGGGCCTTGTGCGGCTACCCAAAGTGTATTGGAATCTTCGGGATGAACAATAATTTTAGAAATGTGTTCAGATTTACTGAGACCCTTATTCTTCCAGGTCTTCCCGTCATCATGACTAACGTAGATCCCATCGCCAAAACCTACATGCCTGCCTCCTACATTTTCACCTGTACCTACCCAGATCGTACTTGGTGCAGATTGGTCTATAGTAACACAACCTATGGAATAAGTGGATTCTTTGTCGAAAATAGGTTTCCAGGTGGTTCCGGAATTTACAGTTTTCCAAACCCCTCCTGAGCCTACGGCAATATACCAGACATTTTCATTATTAGGATGAATGGCTATATCAGCTACCCGACCGGAAGTAAATGCCGGTCCTAAACTTCTGAACTCCAGTCCTTGAAATGGATCCTCCTTAACCTCCTGAGCCTGAGTTGTACTAACTAGTCCAAGGCAAAATATTAATGCAACAAAGTAATGTTTTACGATCTTCATAAATGGTTATTTTTTAGAAGACCGAATGTAATAAAAATTGTTAAAATTAAAAGCCAAAATTAATGAAAATTGGAGCCACAACAAATCAACTAATCAAGATCCGAGTAGTATTGGCGTACTCCAATATTATTTGCTTTAAAACCAGTTTAATAGACCGTTTAGACTGCTTTAACGGATTTTAGAAAATCATGCCAGACTTAGTAATCCTATAGGGTTACAGCCGGACGGGTTGCAGTGTTTTCTTTAATTTTTTATACTCCTTAAACTGCTTAGGTTCCAAAATAGTTCCAATATGTTCAGTTTCCTCTTTAGATAATTGCATAAGGCTTTTCTTCTTTTCTTCAGGGCTTGCAGAACTACTTCTAACCGCATTTTCCTTTGCTAATATTTCAGCAATTTTTTCATAAACTGAAGATGCCTGCTCTACGGTCATCCCGACATCAGGCTGATAGGCCTGCACCAGCTTTGCAGCTTGCTTCTCCACATCATTTTTAGGAACAAATTGTGCATTTGTGTTATGAACTAAAAAGAGGGCAAGAATAATTGGCAAACCTTTAAGTAAATTTTGAAATTCTTTTGACATAATGATGATTTTGTATCCCAAGGTAAGCATTACAATCGGCTAAAACCTAATGGAAAGTTAACTTGCATCTTATTATACAACTACCATTCCAAAATTATGAAAACGATTCTTATATTCGCAATTAAATTGCTGTAAGTATGCTAATCTGGGCTGCCTTTATCTTTTTAATTTGTATTTTCCTTGCCCTTGATCTCGGCATTTTTAATAAGCATGACCATGTTATTCGTTCCAAAGAAGCCGGCATCTGGACTGCTGTTTGGTTTACGGTAGCCATGAGTTTCAGCGGCGTAATCTACTGGCTTTTCGCCAGTGGCACTATTGATAATCCAACAGGCTTAACACCCGGAAATGCTGTATTAAAGTATATTACAGGATATTTGATTGAACTCTCTTTAAGTATTGACAATGTTTTTGTTATAGCCGTAATTTTTACCGCTTTTGCCATACCTCCCATCTATCAGCACCGTGTTTTATTTTGGGGCATACTAGGGGCAATAGTTTTCAGGGCCTTTATGATCCTGTTCGGAGTGGCTTTAATAAACCGATTTGAGTGGACCATTTATGTATTTGGGATTTTCCTTATTTATACTGCTTATAAAATGCTACGTACCGGGAATACGGATTTTAACCCAAAGGAATCTTTTATTTTTAAACAAATAAAAAAAATCTATCCTATTACCACTGTCATCAGCGGACATAATTTCTTTATTAAAAAAATGGGGTTAACTGTGGCCACTCCTTTGTTTGTGGCTCTTATTGTCATTGAGATAACAGATATTATGTTCGCTTTGGATAGTATTCCTGCGATCCTAGCCATAACAGCAGATCCTTTTATTGTTTTTAGCTCCAATATTTTTGCAATTTTGGGATTGCGTTCTATGTACTTTCTAATATCGAGGATGTTAACTAAATTTAGGTTTATCCATTATAGCCTTGTCGTAATCCTGGCATTCGTGGGATTCAAAATGTTATTATCGCAAAAGTTTCACCCGCCAGAATGGGTATCCCTTACGGTAATTGTTGTATCGCTCTTAAGTGGCGTGATAGCTTCCGTATTGATCCCCGAAAGAGATGAATTCACTATTGATGAGTAGCGTGGGATTTAGCAGTGAAGTTTAGCCATGCCAATATATTCCAGCACCTTTAATTCTAGAGATTTATAAGTATCTAATTGCTGCCTGATTCGATCTTTGACGTCCTCAAAAAACAGCGTATGATCCTTCAAAGCAATAATCATCTCCTGGTTTGAATTTTTTAAATTCGCCAGTTTCCGTTTCAAGATTTCCATTCTCTCGAATAGTGTTCGCGTTTTTGGCTCGCAGACATAGGATTTTAATTGCTCTTCTAAGGAGATAAGGTCTAGTTTGTTCCGTTCAAGCCTTACCAGCGCGGAATTGCTGTCAGAATGCCTGGGAACACTGGATGTGGGTTCTATCGCAGTCATTTTAATTTGATTTTGGGGATGCTCGTTCTATTAAAAGGTCGCTTTAAGGTACGAAAATATTGACAAAATTTTCTGCAATGGAATCAAAATATGAAAACTTTAACGAATTCTTTCAGGAACCTTAACTTTATAACAAAAAGCTTAACCAAGAAGATTCTAATTTTATTAATTCCATATAGCAGGAAAAAAGAAGTTCTCCCAGGACAAATAGCCAGAGTGTACATAAATAATGCCTGGGAAATATAGAAATAGCCGAGACTCTTATTGAGTTCCTTCCTCAAATTCAAGATTTGCGATGACCTTATTCCATTGATCAGAAAAAGGCGATTCATAGAGCTCTTTTAGCAACCTGCGTCTTTGCCGAGTTGATATTTTTAAAGAATCCATAATTTGCAGTCGACTCTGGATTGTTGCAGCTCTTTCCTGTTTCAATTTTAAGCGCTCTTCCGGGGAAATCACCAGTTCTGCATCAAATTTTTCCAGAACAGTTCTTTTCTCAACTTTAAAATCCTTATTCTTTTCTTCCTGCCCATATGCCAAAGTGACTATAGAGAATAAAAATATCAGGAGAGCAGATCTTTGTAAATATAATTTAAAGCTAAACTTCATTACTCGTGTTCTATTTTGCAAAATACTGATTTTTAACGATATACTAAGGCTATAATTTATGAGGAATAGACCCCAGAACGATTTTATAAGCACTTTGTCGTTTAGCTGATTTAACTACCTTTGAGAAAAGATAAAATTCCTTGTTGCAATGAAATATCCTGTGAAATTAGTATTGTTGTTTTTGGCTATATTTCAGCTTGTTCAAGCACAACAATCAATAAGCTCTGCCAGGGTTGAATTCATCTTCCTCTCAAAAGATGTTGATGGTACCATTGAGGGGTTTCAATCGACCTCTAAAATTGATCCGGATGACCTTAGCAGTTCGGTTTTAGCTGGATCAGTCGAGGTTTCCACCATTAAAACAGGTAATTTTTTGCGCGACTGGCATTTAAAAAGCAGCAAATATTTTGATGATGAAGAATATCCCTTAATTACCTTTAAAAGTGAGGAGATCTCGCCAACCGAAAAAGGGATTAAGGTTGTTGGCATTATAAAAATCAAAGGAATTTCAAAAACATTAACCTGGCAATTTGATAAAGATGGCAATACACTTAGGGGTGCTGCTTCCCTCTATTGTTCTGATTTCAATATCAATATTAAAAAAAGACGAGAGGATAACAAGGTGGAGATTAATCTAATCCTAGAACTTAAATAAATATTTTCATTAAATACTGTAATACAGTTACTAAGAATTTTTTATCTAATCTTTTAATTTAAATATTAATTTGTAAATTTTACCCACTGCCCAGTTTCCTAAAGGAAAATAAAAAGCAAAAAATAGAGACATCCCCAGGGTAAAGTTGCGTATCCCGAATATCTGATCAATAATATTATTCGGAAAGGCATAGGACGTCTCGAATAAATAGCCCCCAAATTCCAACAAACCCATTGCTACAAGGCCGTATGCATACTGCGCATGAAATGGAAGGTTTCTCAGCAGAAGAGAAATAGGAACCATATACAAGATATAGCAGGTAATCACCTGCCACCAGTTGTTAAACATAGCAATCTCAGCCTCCTTTCCAAACCAGTTCATTAGCATGCCCCAGGTAAAATACACCAGGCAGTATATTAAGATTAGCCGTTTATCTACTTTTAACTTAGTACTGGCCCATGAATATATTGCATGCATAACTTTTTCAACTTCTTTTTTTGTTGATTATGGCAATGGCATCATTTACGGTCTGCATTTGATCCATATCATCGTTTTCGAGCGTAATACCAAAGGCATCTTCCACGTCCAGGACAATATCCACAAGATTAGCTGAATTAATGTTGAGTTCATTGATAAAATGACTTTCCGGAGTAACATCTTTAATGGTTACATCTTCCGGTAAATAGGGTTGTACAATACCCCTGAGTTGCTGATAATAATCTTCTTTTTCCATATTTTTTTATTCCTCAAAGTTTTTAAATATAACACAGGCATTGACATCTCCAAAACCAAAACTCGCCTTCGCAATTGTTTTTGGTTTGTAATTTATTGTTTTTTCGGGAATTCGGGATCTATCAACTAATTTTTCAATTTCAGGATGCAGGTCCTCACTATTCACATTACCGAAAATTTGACCTTCCTTAAACTGCAAAATGGCAGCTACACACTCCAAACTACCGGCAGCAGCCAAACCGTGTCCCATTATTCCTTTAAACGAATTGATATAGGGGAAATCTGTTCCCGTAAGTTCTAAAGCCTTTTGCCAGTTATGGATCTCTACCGGATCCTTGGCAGTGGCTGTTAGATGGCCATTGATCGCGTCTATTTCCCTGCTGCTTAAACCGGCGTTAGCCAAAGCTTCTCTAATACAGCGTTGTACAGACATACTGTTAGGAGCCGTCATACTCCCTCCGCCTCTATGACCACCACTATTAATTGCGCCACCCAATACTTCAGCATAAATGTTAGCTCCTCTTTCCCTGGCGCTTTCTAAGGACTCCAATACCAGGGCTCCTGCCCCACTTCCGGGTACAAAACCGGAGGCAGATGCGCTCAGAGGCCTGCTGGCCTTGTCAGGATTGTCATTAAAACTCCTCGGTAGAATCCGCATGGCATCAAATCCTCCCCAGACGTATGGGCCGCTATCGCTGCAACTACCCGTTAAAATTCGTTTGGCTTTACCATTATAAATTCGATCATAAGCCATGATCACACCCTCTGTACCTGTGGTACAGGCAGATGAATTGGTAGTCACCTGATTGCCTGAACCAAGAATTCCCCCCAGATAGGCACTTATGCCGCTTGCCATGGTCTGTATAACAGATGTACTCCCCAACCGGCGTGTATTTCCAGCATCTACATGGTGAATTGATTCACGAAACTTATCCACCCCTAAAATACCAGTGCCAAAAATAACGCCACTATCCCAATCAGGTTCTTCTTTGGCTGCTTTACTTAATCCGGCGTCGTTCCATGCATCCGTACCTGCTATAACCCCATACACCACACCACTGGCGTTTAGATCCCGTAGTTGTAATTTGGTAAAGTAATTATTTATATATTCTGTTGTAAGTATTGGTTTACCAGCTACTTGACACCCAAAGTTTAGTTCTTTTAATTCCGGATAAAAACGTATGCCACCCTTACCCTCCCTCAGGCTATTCGTGAAGTTGGTCAACCCCACTCCGTTGGGAGCGCAAATGCCTAAACCGGTTATTACTACTCTATGTGCCATTGGTTGAATTTTTAATCATACCGGCAAGTTCTCCTTTACAAACAAGCTTTTCTGCTGCATTGTACATTTTTACTTTGCATTTTAATTTATTGAATCGGAAGTAAATCTTTTCCGAAAATACAGACACTTTTTCACCGGGGTATACAGAAAGATAAAATTCCATCTCAGAGCTACTGAATCCCACGTCAAGGTCATTTATTTTAATGTCAGGTGTTTCTGAAAGCAAATAAATGCCCAGGCAAACCAATCCAATTTGAGCGCAACATTCCGTGAGGATTACCCCCGGGGTAATAGGCTGATTTTTAAAATGTCCTCTATAAAAATCTAATTCCTTATGAAAACAAAAACTACCCTGAACACCATTGCTATCAACGTGTGTTAATGAATCCACAAACAAAAAAGGTTTGGAATAGGGTAATTTTTCTATGATATGATTATAATCCATTTCTTATCTTAAACTTTCACCTCCATCAACCTTTATTACAGTCCCATTTATCCACTTGGCCTCATCAGAACATAAAAGAGAAACAACATCCGCAATATCCTCAGGCTTTGTAAGCCTTTTATTTGGATTTCGGGCTAAAGCCTGCTCTTTCAGCATTTCGCTACCCGGTATACGCCTTAACGATTCGGTGTCTGTAATCCCAGCCTGGATACAGTTCGATTTCAGGCCCAGGGAAGCAAATTCAATGGCCATATTCCTTACAATAGCTTCCAGAGCTGCTTTAGCTGCTCCCACCGCACCATAATTAGGCATGGCCTTAACAGACCCCTCACTAGTGAATGCAATGATCCTGGAATCGTTTTCAAAGAGTTTGGCTTTAATAAGGGCATTTGTCCAGTCGTATAAACTTATCGCCATCGCATTTATTGTAAGCTGAAAATCCTGGTTGTTAAGCTCTTCTTCTGTTTGGGAATTCATGGGTTTCAGATTGCCCTTTGCAATACTGTGCACCAAAACTTTGATCTTTTCACCTTTCGGAAGTAGTTTTTGTATTTCCTCTATTAATTGAGCCCTGCTGCCAGCTTGAATGGCGTCTTTGTTAAAACTGTGCAATTGCACTCCAAAACCGCTAATTTCTTTAAAGGCGTTTTCTATATCGGGCATATGCAGATTTCGATCCCTGTGAACAATAAGGATGTTGTATCCGCTCTTGGCCAGTTTACCTGCTGTGGCAAGGCCAAGACCTTTGCTCCCACCCAGTATTAATGCCCAACTCTGTTGTTTCATATTATTCACCTTTCTATTTTTTCTTTACCACTTCAGCAATACCCGTTGTGCGGAAAATCCCGGCCCAAAACTAAGGATCATCCCTTGTTCTCCTTTGCTAATCTCTTTTGACAGAAATCGTTCCAGTACATACAGGACCGTTGCACTACTCATATTACCGTAAAGCCGAAGTGTTTCGCGTGTATCATCAATATTCTTACCTAACTCACCGAACAACTCTTCCACCGTTTGGACAATCTTTTTTCCGCCCGGGTGAAAAATTAAATGGTCAACATGTTCAATGGAAGTTCCGTACTTTTCTAAAAATGGATGTACAATTTTAGGGAAATGTTCTGCTATCGTTTCAGGAACCGATGGGTCCAATATCATTTGCAGACCTGTGTTTTTAAGATCAAACCCCATCAGATGCGTGGCGTTGGTAAAGTGATACATCTCTTCACCAACAATTGAAGGTCCTTCTGCCTCCTCTTCCGAAGTCAGCAGTACGCAGGCGGCACCATCTCCAAATATGGCGGCACTAACCATATTGGCCATAGAGAAATCAGTTAGTTGAAATGTTGCAGTGGGACTTTCCACAGCTATTACAGCAGCTCGTTTTCCCGGATTTGCTCTTAAAAAGTTAGCAGCATATATCAGTCCGGAGACACCCGCGGCACAACCCATTTCAGTAACCGGTAACCTTACAATATCCTGTCTTAAGTTAAGATCATTAATGATATAAGCATCGAGTGAAGGGATCATAATACCTGTACAACTCACGGTAATTATATAGTCAAGAGAATCAGGCAGCCAGTTGCTTTCACTCAGTGCTTTTTGAAGCACAGCTGTTCCCAACTTTTTTACCTCCCTTACATAGATGTCGTTTTTAGCCTCCAAACTTGTCGCCGTGAACACCTCTTCAATATCCATTATCCCATATCTTTTCTCCACGGCGGCTCCCTCAAATATTTTTATCACCTTTCTTCTAAACCTATCCTCCTGACCACTAAGCCATAGCTCCACAAAAGGCAATATATCCTTTGTTTTTCTGGAGTATGGTGGCAGTACTTTGGCCACTTTTTTTATGCGTACATTATTCATTCGATTGGTTTAGTCGAGAAGTCCTTATCACCCATACATATCTGAAGGCAAATTTCCAATTAATGGTATGCCTTACCTGATGTAAATTTTTTGAAAAAGCAATTAAGTCTTTTTTTGTAAATCCACTTTTAATAGAGATGAGACCATCGTGTTTCGCAATTTTTGTTTTTATAAAAATAGCACTAAACCCTTTAAAAAGATAATATGCTAGCGCGCTTCTTTGTAAATCATTGACAACCACCCCAATTGTGGCTAATTTGATGAATTTTGACAGGAATACTGGTATTTGTTCATTGCTGAAATGATGCATAGTGAGTGTACAGAGCAGGATGTGGCATTTAAAATCCAATGGGTTTAAAGTTAAAACATCCTGTTTTATGAACGAGATCTCAGGAAAATTTACAGATAGTTCTCTCCCTATAGCGATGGCTTTATCGCTTAAATCGAGCCCAATTAGCTCCACGGCAATATTGGCTTTTCTAAAATATTTAGCCAATACGCGCATCGTATCCCCATCGCCACAGCCCATATCCACTATTGTATATTGCTGTTTTGGGCATTCCCTTACCAACTCACGTACCTTGCCCACAGTAATTGAACTACCCCCTAAAAGACGGTTACTGGTATTAATGTCCTCAAATACCATTCGGAGGGTCTGCATAGAAACATCAGGATTGTCCATCATTTCTGAATCCGTATTTCTATATCGGAAAGAAGTCATATTGAAATAGGTTTACCATGGGTTCTTTTAATAAGCGATCTGATAAGCCCCGGGGACTTAGAGACCGTTTGCATTAAAAAGTTGGAGGTAGCAGGCTGCAATAAAATATATTGTAATATGCGGCCAGTCTGCATTCGTCGCTTAAAGGCTTGTTTCCATGCCTTTGTGTAATCCTTTTCCATTTCCATACGGCCATAGTCTTTGTTTTTAAAATAAGTGTCAACTCTTTCAGAGGCGATTTTAGCACTATGAATTGCCATGGCCATCCCATTGCCGCATAGCGGGTGAATTAAGCCTGCAGTATCGCCACACATTAAAATATGATCCTCAACGATATCTTTTTGTCCAAAAGACACCTGAGCTATGCTTATAGGCTCGTCAAAAAGTGGCCTGGCATTTTTTAGAAAATAATTAAGATGTTTATTCCCGGATACCACATTTGAATTAAATTTTTCAATATTCTTTTGGGTCCGGAAGCTTTTGTACGATGCCAGATAACAAAAATTTACTGCTCCTGATTCTGTTTTGGACAAGCCTCCATAGCCACCTTCAAAATTATGCAAGGCAACAAGGTTATCAGGAAAATCAGGCATAAGATAATGCGCCTTAACTCCCAGCCATGGTGATGGTTTACTAATAAAACCTCGATTTAACTGTTTGTCCAATCCCGATCTTTTTCCATAAGCCCCAATAACTATTTTTGCAGAATACTCTTTTTCTTTTTCAGTTCGTACTACAAACCTATCTTCTAAAAATACAATATTGTTTACGGTTTCAAAATGGACAATGGCCCCCACCGCTATAGCTTTTTGGTATAGCGTATGATCAAAAGCAAACCTGCTTATTCCAAATCCCCCCAGAGGTAATTTTGTCTGAAGTAACTCGCCATTTCGGGTTGATAATTGCAGTGTATCAATGGAAACTGTATCAGGTAAGCTAAGCTTCAGTTGTTCCAGATATGGCAGAATCTCATTGGAGACATATTCACCACAAACTTTGTGGTGCGGATATGTATTTCGTTCAAGTAGTAAAACATTATATCCCGCATTTGCTAAATGCACGGCACAAGTCAGTCCGGCCAAACCACCGCCTATAATAATAACATCGTAGTTATCCACATTTGGAAGATAGGAGTTTTTAAATAAAAAGCCCTACAGGTATGTCGGGTTCAAAAAATCAGAATTGTTATCTTATCAACCTATCAATTAGCCTGAGCCTTGGCATCATCTATCATTTGCTTATTAGCAGATACGCCAATTTCAACTCTTCTGTTCCCTGCCTGTCCTTCTTTAGTGTCATTGTCAAACCTTGGAGCAGCTTCGCCAAAACCTTCTACAGTCATTCTGCTTGTTGCCACGCCTGCATCGGCAATATATTTAGCAACAACATCGGCCCGCCTTTTAGACAACTTTAAATTATAGTCATCATTACCTACGCTATCTGTATAGCCCTGGATCATTAAATTGGTGTCCGGAAATTCATTAAATATTTCTGCAACCTTGTCGAGATTGGATTTGGCTTCTGGCGTTAAGTCAGAACTGTCAAACGCAAAGTTCACCCCGCTCTTATCGTCAAAAATTATATGAATGCCTTCACCTACCCGTTTTACATCAGCTCCGGGAATTTCCGTTTCAATTTTCTGGGCTTGCTTATCCATCTTATTACCAATTAAGCCGCCTGCCACACCTCCTATTGCAGCACCAATTAATGCACCTCCTATATTCCCGGCGATAAGACCTCCAATAAGTGCACCTCCACCACCTCCAATAGCAGCGCCTCTTTGAGTTTTATTAGAGTTTTTTATGGCATTACAGCCCGTGTTTAAGGAAACAAACATCATGGCTACAATAAGGATACTTGTTAATTTTCTTGTCATGTCAATACTATTTAATTAAATTATTTTCTAAAGTGTTACATCTTTAGACACTTTGTCTAAGGTCAGCTCTACATCAAAAGGTTTCCCTTTATAATCTACTTCAACCATAAAAACAGTCTTTGATTCTGTTAAGCTCTTAATGATCATACGGTAGCCGCTTTTATCGCCACTAAGCGGTTTGTTTTTCGTATCCACTAATTTAAATTGAAGTCGGGTAGTACCATCACCGGGCTCATAGAACGACCATAGAATACGATGTGTTCCTTCCTGGCATCTATCGGAACCATTAATAGAGAACCTGCCTGTTCCATTATTTGGAATAAACATCCACTCTCCTCCTTTAAAGCAGGGAGAATCTGCAATGCCAAATAAATCTGCTTTATAGAGGCCCTCTTCACCGATAAACCTGATATCTGTAAGGGACCAGGTACCTTTAAGTGTCTTTTTCTTCATTTTAGTTGACTGAGAAGTTGCTGTTGTCGTTGCTGAGCAAGAGACTATGAGCAGGGTCAGTAACAAATAGAATGTATTTTTCATAATATTTTATTTATCAATTATTTGCTTGGTTACTAAAATATAAAAATGGTTTATTTACTATGAACTATTTAGAAAAATAATTTTAATACGCCAACAACTCAGTCAGGGCCGTAAAAAACCGTTCTTTTGGCAGGTAATTATTTTCCAATGATTTCGCAAAAGGCACCGGGGTTTCTATACTGGCAACCCGTTTGATAGGAGCATCCAAATACTCAAAACACTCCTCCACAACAAGGGCAGATATATCGCTCCCAACTCCACCAAATAAACTATCTTCCTGCAGGATAATTAGTTTTCCTGTTTTCTTCACGGATTGAAATATTGCATCTGTATCCAGGGGCTGGAGAGTTCGTAAATCCAGTAAGTCGGCCTGAATTTCTGGGTTTTGCTCCAGGCATTCAAGAGCCCAGTGAACCCCTGCTCCAAAAGTGATAATAGATACATCATCGCCCTCCTTAAGCACAGCAGCTTTTCCAAACGGGAGCGTATAATATGATGTAGGAACCTCCTGATATATACTGCGATATAATGCTTTATGCTCAAAAAACATTACCGGATTCGGATCATTTATTGCTGTGGCAAGCAAACCCTTTGCGTCATACGGGAAAGCGGGATAGACCACTTTGAGTCCCGGCGTTTTTGTAAACCAGGCCTCATTCGTCTGACTATGAAATGGACCGGCACCTACCCCGCCACCGCAGGGCATACGAATTACCACATCGGCATTTTCATTCCAGCGATAATGGACTTTAGCAAGATAATTGACAATTGGATTGAATCCGGAGCTTACAAAATCAGCAAATTGCATTTCCATAACACACTTCATCCCGTTTATAGACAGGCCCATAGCCGCTGAAACTATTGCCGATTCGCAAATAGGGGTATTTCTTACCCGATCTGCACCAAAAGCCTCTACAAATCCCTCAGTAATTTTAAAAACACCACCATATTCAGCGATGTCCTGCCCTAATATCACCAAATCTTCATGCTTTTCCATAGATTGCTTTAAACCTTCAGAGATTGCATCAACCAGCCTAATATTATGCCATTCGTTATTTGGTTTAATATCTTGATAATTAAACTCTTTATAGACGTCTTTTAATTCTTTACTTTCATTTATCTGAACCTGTTCTTCTGCAAAAGCCAACTTCAGATTATCATCTATTTCGTGAATAATCTGCTTTTTATAATCAACTTCCAGCTCCTCAGATAGCACCCCCTGAGCATGAAGATATTCTACATAATTTTCCAGAGGATCCATGGCTGCCCATTCTTCTAAGAGTTTCTTAGGGACATATTTGGTGCCGCTGGCTTCTTCATGCCCGCGCATTCTAAACGTTTTAAACTCTAATAAAACAGGTCTTGGCTTTTTCCGCATGCTTTCACACAGCTCATTGACTTTGCTATAGACTTCAAGAATATTATTACCATTTATGATATGGGCTTCCATTCCATAACCCTTGCCTTTATCGGCAATATGTTCACACCTAAATTGTTCTGAGATTGGAGTTGAAAGGCCATAACCATTGTTTTCAACACAAAATAGTACCGGTAAATCCCAAACAGCCGCCACATTTAAAGCCTCATGAAAGTCTCCTTCGCTTGTGGCTCCTTCACCTGTGAAAACTGCTGTCACTTTATTTCTCTTTTTTAAAAGATCAGCCAAAGCAATACCATCTGCTACTCCCAGTTGAGGTCCCAGATGGGAGATCATCCCCACAATCTTATATTCCTGCGTTCCAAAGTGAAAACTTCGATCCCGTCCATTTGTAAATCCACTCGCTTTACCCTGCCATTGCGCAAATAACCTGAATAAAGGTATTTCACGTGTAGTAAAGACCCCTAGATTCCTGTGCATTGGAAGAATGTATTCTTCCTTATTAAGAGCACTGGTCACACCTGCTGCTATAGCTTCCTGACCAATACCGCTAAACCATTTTGATATCTTTCCCTGTCGCAAGAGAATTAACATCTTCTCTTCTATCATCCTTGGTTTTAACATGGCGCGATACAACTCCAGGAGCTTTTCTTTGCTAATACCCTTACTTAAATATTGCATATATCAACTTAAAATCTGTGCTATTTCGGGTATAAATGTAACAAAATTGCCCTCAATAAAACAGTAGATTACCATGCATATTTGCTTCTAATATTTCTTAACTTTGGAATGACTAAAAAAGCAATAAGATGACTAGTATTCCCAGCGTTGATCTCAAAGATTATATAAGTGGTGAGCCAGAGCGAAAAGAAAAATTCATTAGAGAAATAGGTAATGCCTTTGAAAATATTGGCTTTGTAGCTCTAAGTGGTCATTTCTTATCCGATGATTTGGTAAAGGAACTTTATAGAGAAGTTAAAAAGTTTTTCAACTTGCCCCAGGAAATTAAGGACACTTATGAAATAGAAGGTATTGGCGGTCAGAGAGGGTATACTTCATTTGGTAAAGAACACGCCAAAGGTAGAAAAGAGGGAGATCTGAAAGAATTCTGGCACTTTGGGCAATATGTTGAAGATGATCCTGTCCTGGAACGCGAATATCCGGACAATGTAAATGTGAAAGAACTTCCTGAATTCAACTCTGTTGGCGAAGAGACTTATAAGATGTTGGAAAAGACAGCGAAATATGTCTTGCGAGCCCTGGCGCTTCATCTGGATCTGGATGAAAATTATTTTGACGCTTTTATTAAAAATGGCAATTCTATCCTGAGGCCCATTCATTATCCCCCTATTGTCAATGAACCCAAAAATGCGGTTAGGGCGGCCGCTCATGGAGACATTAACCTTATCACCCTCTTAATGGGTGCTCATGGCAAAGGTCTGCAAGTGAAAAATCACAAAGGTGAATGGATTGATGCCATAGCCACTCCAGATCAGTTAATGATCAATGTAGGTGATATGCTTTCACGATTGTCTAATGAACAACTTAAATCTACGGTACATAGAGTTGTTAATCCGCCCAGGGAACTATGGGGTACTTCGAGATATTCAATTCCGTTTTTTATGCATCCGGTTAGTAGCATGCCGCTTAATTGCCTTGAGAATTGTATCGATAAGGAACACCCTAAGCAATTTGAAGATATCACAGCAGGTGAATTTTTAAACGAAAGACTCATTGAGTTAGGGTTAATTAAAAAGTAATTTTATACTTTAAATAAATTGTTATATCTATTTATAATTCAATAATTTATATTAATTATATAAACATAATTAGTAGTCACTTATTTAAAAATGATATTATCTAGGCAATGGATTTAAAAGATCAGCTAAAAAACCTTTTCCCGGAACATATTTCTTCTGAAGAGGAACATACACCGGAGACTAAATTTGAAGTACTGCTTCAAAAAGAGCCCATAATTTGCAAATATGAAAAACGTAAAGGCAAGCCTATTACAATTTTGGAAGGCTACAACGGAGATGAAAAGGATTTTAAAAAATTAGCGAAGCACTTAAAGAAAAAATTGAGTGTCGGAGGTACTTTTAAAAATGGTTCTATAATCATACAGGGCGATTACAGAGATAAAATTATGGCCCTTTTACAGGAGATGGGATTTAAGACTAAGCGAGTTGGCGGCTGACAAATTGATAATTGTATTCGAAAAACCGCTGGAATATAATTTTTAGATTAGAATTCCTTAAGTTTTTCTGTTAATTTGTTTTTGTTTTTTTCGATTAAGTGTTATTTTTAGACGTTATAACTTAAACAACCTATTCAAAATGAGTTCCCAATTGCACATTACCAACGGGGATAGTTTCACCCAAAAGTTAAAAACACTAAAGCTTAAGGGCGACATAATCACCTGGCGCGAAATGCTTTGCGAGGGAAAAACGGAGACTAATGTAGGCAGTGAATCGTTTTGGAAAACCCGTTTTGATTTTCTTCACAAAAATTATAAAGTAAGCAAGTCCTGGTTTGTTGAGAAGACCTTAAAGGAATATCGTTCCCTCTGTAACCATAAACAACAGGATCAAATCGTGCTTTGGTTTGAGTATGACCTCTTTTGTCAGATCAATATGCTGGCCGTATTGAGTTGGCTAAAAAAGCACAGGCGATATGCCGAAATTTATTTGGTATGCACAGGCGATGAAGATCAAACAAGTCATTTATACGGCCTTAGTGAATTAACTGATGACCAACTTTTAAATTCCTACAAGAATAAAATTAAGCTTTCCCAGAACGATATCGAATATGCAGACTATGTCTGGCAACTGTATTGCAGTGATAATCCCATAAGGTTAGAAAATTTAATAGATTTTGAGAATTATCAGTTTGCTTATCTCTCTGATGCTATCAAAACCCACTTAAAGAGATTTCCTACCATCAAAAATGGTCTTAACGAACCGGAGAACCGTATTTTGGAAATATCCCTGCAGCAGAAACCAAAATCCAAAAAAGCTTTATTAAGTAAACTGATTCAAAATCAAGGTTACTATGGGTTTGGTGATACGCAATACGAACGCGTAATAGCGAACTTAAAACCACTTTTTTCTTCTTTCAATCCTGTACGGTTAACCGCTAAAGGAAAAGCAATTTTGGATGGACAAACCAATTATTATTCTCAAATAAGGGATAATGAAGACTACCTTGGAGGTGCATTAAAATATAATTTTTTATACAATACTGAGTCCGACAGAATTTTAAAACTGTAGTATGCAACTGAGTGCATCCGAACTCATTCTCAATGCCGATAAAAGCATTTACCACTTAAATCTACACCCTGAAGACCTCGCCGAAACAGTTATTGTTGTCGGCGATCAAAACAGAGTTCCTTTAGTTTCCAAATATTTTGATACCATTGAAATCGAAAAAGGTAAACGAGAATTTATCACCCATACCGGGACACTTAATGGGATACGAATTTCTGTAGTATCTACCGGCATCGGAACAGATAATATTGATATTGTAATGAATGAGCTGGATGCCCTGGTTAATATTGACTTTAAAACAAGGAAAATAAAGGAAAACAAAACACGCCTGGACATCATTAGAGTAGGAACCTCCGGCGGCATTCAACCTGATATTAGTACAGATTCATTTTTATTAAGTGAATATGCCATTGGTTTTGACAATGTTCTTCATTTCTACCAAAGTGAACATATTCAGCATCCGGAAATGCAACTTGCTTTTATAGATCAGACAGGGTGGTCTGTCTTTAAATCTATCCCATATGTTGTAGATTCAGATTTGCAGCTAACGGAGAAACTTCGGTCAGACAGGGTTATAATGGGATTTACTGGAACTAACACGGGATTCTATGGCCCGCAGGGGCGCCGACTACGCTTGTTACTAGAGGATGATGAACTCAACCGGAAATTAAGCGCATTTGAGTACAACGGCAAGAAAATCACCAATTTGGAAATGGAAACTTCTGCTATTTTTGGCCTGGCTAAACTTATGGGCCATAGAGCTGCTTCAATGAATTGTATTTTGGCAAACAGAAGTACAGGGGAATTTTCAACAAACCCGGTCAAAACCATTGATGCCCTTATTAAATACACACTTGAAAAACTTACTGCCCATTGAAAGCCGTAAAAATCGTAGGGGTCCCCGAACATTTTAATTTTCCATGGCTAATGGCCATCAATGAAGGGGCTTTTAAATCAAGAGGGATTGAGTTGATTTGGGAAGATGTCCCGGAAGGTACCGGGAGAATGAGTTCTATGCTGAAAAATGGAGAAGCAGATTTAGCCATAATCCTAACAGAAGGAATTGTTAAAAGCATCATCGAAGGCAATCCTTCAAAAATTGTTCAGGAATTTATAGCATCTCCACTTCAGTGGGGAATACATGTTGCCGCCAAAAGCGATTACCAAATTCTGGATGATCTTAAAAATAAGACGGTCGCAATCTCAAGATTTGGCAGTGGCAGCCACCTTATGTCCTTTGTAAATGCGCAAAATCTTGGTTGGGACACTACTTCGCTGGACTTCCATGTGGTGAATACCCTTAATGGGGCAATTGAAGCTCTGACGGAAGGGTCGGCAGACTATTTTATGTGGGAACACTTCACAACAAAACCTATAGTTGACAAAGGGATCTTTAGAAGACTGGCAGATTGCCCTACTCCATGGCCATGCTTTGTTATTGCAGCCACAGATTCATTTATAAAGGAGAATAAAGGATGTCTTCGGCATATTTTAGAGACTATTAATCGCTACACTTCTGAATTTAAACGTATCCCCAGCATTGACAGAACCCTGGCAAATAATTACGGGCAACAACTGGAAGATATACGCGAATGGCTGAGCATGACACAGTGGAGTCAGACGCAGATTGATGTGCAAACAATTGAAATTGTCCAGGATCAGCTGTTAAAGTTAGATTTGACAGACCATAAACTGGAAGTAAATAACCTAATTACCAATTTATAGGTTCTTTCCCCATTTTTAGCAGTAATTCGTTTGTTTTGCTGAAATGCTTATTCCCAAACCAATATCCCCTATTAGCACTTAGAGGAGAAGGATGACCGGAGGTGAGAATATGGTGTTTGGTATGATCAATTAGCGAGGCCTTCTTTTTGGCAAAACCACCCCATAAAAGAAATACTAGCCCTTTTTTAGTAATAGAAAGCCTTTTAATGACTGCATCGGTAAATACTTCCCAGCCTTTATTTTGATGACTGCCCGCACTTTGCGCCCTTACGGTAAGTGTGGCATTTAATAACAAAACACCTTGATCTGCCCAATGTTCAAGATTACCACTTTCGGGATAGGGTTTACCAATATCTCTTTCAATTTCCTTGAAAATATTTATTAATGATGGTGGATGCGCGACACCTGTTTTTACTGAAAAACATAGACCATTAGCCTGGTTTGCTCCGTGATAAGGATCCTGCCCGATAATAACCACTTTTGTTTTGTCAAAATTTGAGTGGTCAAATGCGGCAAAAATCTTGTTCCCGGGAGGGTAACAAACCCCCGAAGCATATTCATGCCTTACAAACTGAACCAAAGAAGTAAAATAAGGCTGCTCAAACTCAGTTTGTAACTGGTTTCGCCAGCTTGAATGTATAGATACGTTCATTAACTTAAGGCCTGATATTATTGATAAATTTAAATCAATATTAGCTATTCTACCAAATGGGATGTCAGATTATTATTATAAACGAAGTCTATTTGGAACTTATGTTCACTTTCTGCTCCTGGAGTATTTCATTTTGGCTCATCCGAAACTCCAGGGCTTTAATATAAGCCGAATTCTTTTTCGAAGAATGTTTTGAATAGGCCTTATTGGCCCAATCAACAGCTGCCACAAGCCTATTATTACGTTCGTTTAATATAGCGAGATTATAACAAGCCTTGCTACTTATTTTGGGATCGGGATTTTCCGATTCAGATCTCCATAGATTAGCTGCGGACTCCCAATCTCCGGATAAGGTAAAGCTTTCTGCCTTCTCAAATTCCGGAGTACCTTTAACATAATATGCTCGTGTAATGCTATATTCGTTTGGCTGCAACCTGGAACCGTAGGAACTGCCGGCTATTTTACTTTGTTCGATTATGCTTTCCACACGTCCTTCTATTGCCTGGAGGGCTTCGTAGGGATTAAGTCCCTTTGCGGTCGATACAATTTGATTGTTAAAAGAAAATTCATCCAGGACAAGTTTATTTGATGGGTCATAGATTCTCCACCCATTCTCAATTAAAGTCTCCAGGGTAATCTGCTGCCCGTTAACTTTGTATTTAACACGCAACAAATCATTCTGCTCCATTTTTGTATTTTTTAGGGAGACCTTGGTGTCTGCATTATAATATGCCAACGAAAAAATTGCATCAACCTCATATTCCCTGCATAATGCTTCAATGGTCTTCCAGTTAAGATAGTTGCCATCATCTTGCAAATCCTCGACATTTTGCCCAACATCTTCCATAAGGAGAATGGTATCAAAACGTTTGTCACTTGCAAGTTCATAGTAGAGTCCGGCTATTGCAGCATCACGGGCTTTTAGGATCATCTGTTCATTTTCCCTGGAAATAAGCCGATTTAATGAGTTTTCCTCTTTACCCCCTTCTATATGTATCTCACCTCCTATGATTCCTACTCTTTTAATCTTATCTGAAAGAGAGACAGGCGCGGGCTCCATGGCCCGGATATCAACATCCCTGGTAGTAACGCAACTTACGGCTATTGCCATAGGGATAAGTAATAAGACCCTGTAGTAAAATTTTATCATGAAAACTTGTTTTAATAAAATCGTTCTCTATACTTACTAAACAGCCATTTATATAGGATTATTGCCCTAAATGGGAAAATCAACAATCCCAGGATCTATAATACCTGAACAGCCGGACACAACAAGAAAGCGATTATAAGCAATAGTTATATAGAATTTTCAAAATCCGCCCTATTCCATACCTTTGCCACCTGCAATTCCAAGTAATGCAAAAAATAGACAAAAAGACTTTACAGGATTTAGAGTTTCCCCTGGTATTAAAACAGCTTGCCGAAAGGTGCAGTACCGAATTGGGAAAGAATAATACTCGTTCCCTTCAACCAATAGCAGACAAGGATGAATTATTGGTTGTATTGGGACAAACTTCTGAATACCTGGCTTCTTATAGTAATGATAATCGCATTCCTAATCACGGATTCGATTCCATAAACAGTGAATTACAGCTTCTTTCCATAGAAAATACTACTTTGGAAATTGGGGGGTTCCAACGGATTAGCAGAATATGTGTTACGGTGGATACCCATAAAAAATTCTTTAAAAAGTTCAAAGAGTATTATCCCCTATTATTTGCCGGTTCGGAACAATTGGAACCCAATTCGGAGATAGCATCCAATATTGAATTGGTAATTGATCGTTTTGGGGAGATCAGAGACAATGCTTCGGAATCGTTAAGAATTATACGCCGTCAAATTAACCAGGTAAAAGGTAAAATCAACCAGAGTTTTGCTGCAGCCTTAAACAACTATCAATCCGCCGACTTTTTAGATGAAATCCGCGAGTCAGTTGTGGAAAACCGTCGGGTTTTGGCCGTAAAGGCTATGTACAGGCGCAAAGTTAAAGGTACTGTAATGGGAACCTCTAAAACTGGAAGCATTATATATATTGAACCTGAAGCCTCTTTAAAGTATTCCAGGGAATTAAACAACCTTGAATTTGACGAAAAAGAAGAGATTCAAAGGATTCTTAATCAATTAACCAATCTAATAAGGCCATACGATGATCTGTTAAAAACCTATCAAACGTTTTTGACAAAGATGGATATTACGGCTGCGAAGGCCAGGTATGCTGACGAAATGAATGGGTTATTACCCGAAATAAACAATGAAAGCCGACTTTATTTACGTGATGCTTTTCATCCTTTACTTTATATGACTAATAAGGGTATAGGACAAAAGACATGGCCGCAGACCATAGAGTTGCATCCAGAGAAGAGAATAATTGTTATTTCGGGCCCAAATGCCGGTGGAAAGAGTATTACCCTAAAAACCATTGGTTTATTGCAGATTATGTTGCAAAGTGGTCTGCTGATTCCGGTGCATGAACGGAGTTCTGTTTGTTTGTTTAAAAATATCCTTACGGATATAGGTGATAATCAATCTATTGAAAATCATCTCAGTACCTATAGTTACAGGCTGAAGAATATGAATCGTTTTCTGAAAAAGTGTAATAAAAATACGCTGTTTCTGATTGATGAGTTTGGAACAGGCAGTGATCCTGAATTAGGCGGGGCGTTGGCTGAAGCTTTTTTGGAAGTTTTCTATGAACGCGGATCATATGGCGTAATTACCACCCATTACGCCAATCTAAAGGCGTTAGCGGATGAATTGCCCCATACTACAAATGCTAATATGCTATTCAACTCAAAAACCCTGGAACCTACATTTCAACTGGAGCTTGGACAACCGGGCAGTTCTTTTACTTTTGAAGTTGCCCAAAAAAATGGTATCCCCTATAATTTAATTAATAAGGCAAAGAAAAAAGTCGAACGCGGTAAATTACGATTTGATGCCACCATTGCTAAAATGCAAAAAGAGCGAAATAAAATGGCCCGTACAGGATCGAGACTTCAGGAGGAGGAATCAAAAGCCAGGGATGAAGCAAGTAGGCTCGAAAAGCTTAATGCCAAGATAAAATCGAAGCTGGAGAATTATCAGGAATTGTATGACCACGATCAGCGGATGATTCATTTGGGAAATAAAATAAATACCATTGCCGAAAGATATTTTCGGGATAATAAGAAACGCGTTCTGGTTTCGGAACTCTTGCGAATTGTAGAAACTGAAAATAGTAAACGCAAGAAAAAGTCTGCTGCACAAGCCAAAATTGAGCGCCAGAAAAAGGTTGCTACTGCTAAGGAAGTTCAAAAAGAGGTTAAGGTTATTAGGGAGAAAAAGAAAGTGGAAAAGAAAAAAATCACATCAAATAAGAAGCCTAAACCCAGACCTGTTTTAAAAGTTGGAGACCGTGTCCGTTTATTTGACGGAAGGGCAGTAGGAAGTATTGACAAGATTGAAAAAAATAAAGCTGTGGTAAACTATGGGATGTTTACCACTAACGTAAGTGTAGATCAATTGGAATTGGTGGAAGCCAAAAAATAGTTCATATACAACTTAGGGTTCAATACTTGGTGCCAACACACGATGAATATCTTAAAGACATATTAAAACCTATCGTTTTCTGCTTTCCAGTCTCTATTTTTGCAGCATGATATTTGAAGCTGATAAAAAAATTATCTTATTCGATGGTGTTTGTAACCTGTGTAATAACTCCATTCAATTTGTAATTAAGCACGATGCTAAGAATATGTATCAATTTGCTGCCCTGCAAAGCGATGCCGCCGCCGCACTACTTTATGAAAGGGGGATTGATTCTTCCAAAACAGATTCTATTATCCTGATAGATCCCAATAAAGCCTATTATACCAAATCATCGGCAGCTTTGGAGATCGGAAAATCTTTTGGAGGCGGATGGCGACTGTTGGGCATTTTTAAGTGGGTTCCTGAGCCAATAAGAGACTGGGTTTATGATGTAGTAGCTAAAAACAGGTATAAGTGGTTTGGAAAACAAAATGAATGCATGATCCCAACTCCCGAATTAAAATCAAAATTTCTGGATTAGTCTATTTTTGATTGTTTAATATAAAATCAATAGATTCATTTTTGCATAGCTTTTCAGAATATGCCAAATTCTTTTGCCTTATGGGTTGTGCAAGGCCCAACTTCTGCAAATAATTGATATCGCCGACGCTATTCAGTGACACTTTTCCCGAAAGCAGCCCTATACAGCTTATTTTTTGCCTTCCTTAGACCCTTTAGGAAACAAATGTTCATTGGTGAAATTTTTAAATTTATTTTACTTCGTCATAAAATTCATCCCAATCTTCAATGCGTGGCTTTCCTAATTTTCCAACAGATTTACCAACTACCATGGCAACGGTAGCATCTCCGGTAACATTTATTATAGTCCGGCACATATCCAATGGTCTGTCAACCGCAAATATCAAAGCAAGGCCTATTGCCAACTTATCTGATGGAAAACCAATAGACTCCAATACAATAACCAGCATCACCATCCCTGCTCCCGGCACAGCCGCGGAACCAATAGACGCCAATAAGGCCGTAAGAACTATGGTTAGTTGCCCCGCCAAATTTAAGTCAAATCCCAGGGCCTGAGCTATAAAAACTGCTGCAACGCCCTGATATAAACTTGTACCATCCATATTAATAGTCGCTCCAACAGGTAGCACAAAACTAGACACTTCTTTGTCTACCCCAATATGCTCCTCAACTCTTTCCATAGTTACCGGTAAGGTTGCTGCACTGGAACTGGTAGAAAATGCCAAAAGCTGAGCTGGGCTTATCTCTTTAAGAAACCAGAAAGGGTTCTTTTTTGTATAAACTGCCACTACAATGCTATAAAATACAATCATTAAAGATAGTCCGAGAACTACTACTCCCGCATACTTTAATAAGGCATATAACAAATCTGCATCACCAGATGAAGCCACAACATTGGCTAACAATGCAAAAACTGCAACCGGGGCCGTAAGCATAATTAAATCTACCATTTTCAGAACCACATCATTTAAAGAATCGAAAAATTTCTTCAGGGGTCTGGCCCGCTTTTCGCCTATTAACAACATGGAGATCCCCAGAAAAATAGTAAAAAATATCACCTGCAGCATCAAGCTATTGTCACTTAAAGCACCAAAAGCATTGTCCGGGACCATATCTTCCAGAAATTGTAATGGTGGGCCTTCTTTCTGTCTCGAAGCTTCTTCAATTTTTGAAGTTACCCCGGTGTCGGAGGCGTAGGTCTCTGTTAGTTTAGTAATTGTTTCTTCTGAAATGCCTTCGCCAGGCTGCATTATATTCACCAGGATAAGACCTATAGTAATCGCGACAATAGTAGTACAAATATAAATGGCTATAGTGCGCAAGCCAATGTTCCGAAATTTAGATATGTCTTTCAAATCCGAAATCCCTTTAACCAGGGATGCCAAAATAAGAGGAATTGCAATTAGTTTAAGAAGTTTAACGAAAATGGTGCCAAATGGATTGATCCAGTCCTGAACAAAACCACGCCCCCACTCAAGATAGGTCATTGCAAATCCAAAAATAAGCCCCAGGACCATCCCGATCAGGATTTTCCAATGCAACTCCAGTTTCCTCATTTAATATTGTTTAGGTTGGTAAGATAGTATATTGATTGGAAAACCCCTAAAAAAGCAAATTTATAATTTTATGGTTCTGTTTAAGAGCGTAAAATCTGCCAGCACTAATGCCGCCATAGCCTCAACTATGGGCACTGCCCTGGGCACCACACATGGATCATGCCTGCCCTTACCCTTTGTTTTAACCATATTTCCTTCCTTGTCAATAGTTTCATAGGGTTGTATAATCGTCGCCACGGGTTTAAAAGCAACATTAAAATAGATATCCATGCCATTGCTGATGCCTCCCTGAACACCACCGCTATTATTGGTACTGGTACTTCCGTCTGTATTGAATTGGTCATTATGAACGCTTCCCTTCATTTTAACACCTTCAAAACCACTGCCATATTCAAACCCCTTTACCGCATTAATTGATAACATGGCTTTCCCAAGTTCGGCATGGAGCTTATCAAAAACTGGTTCTCCAAGTCCCACAGGGACATTCTGAATAACGCAACTTATAATCCCGCCTATAGTGTCCCCTTCTTTACGTACCTCTTTTATATAAGATTCCATCCTGGCCGCTGTTTCCGGATCCGGACATCGTACAGCATTGCTTTCCGTCTGTTTTAAATCAAGTTCTGAATATGCCTTTTCCAAACGAAGCGATCCAACCTGAGAAACATATGCATTAATACTAATTCCATCTAAGAATTGTTTAGCAATTGCTCCTGCAACCACTCGACTGGCCGTTTCACGAGCAGAACTCCTGCCTCCTCCCCTATAGTCTCTAAAACCATATTTTTTGTCATATACATAATCTGCATGTGAAGGGCGATATGAATCCTTAATATGAGAATAGTCTTTTGATTTTTGGTTGGTGTTGTAAATAGCAAAACCAATGGGCGTACCGGTGGTCCTACCTTCAAATATACCTGAATAAAAAACCACTTCGTCCGGCTCTTTGCGTTGGGTAACTATAGCCGACTGACCGGGTTTTCTTCTATCCAGTTCATGCTGTATGGCTTCCAGATCTAAATTAATTCCTGATGGACATCCGTCCAAAACCCCGCCAATCGCTTTGCCGTGTGATTCACCAAATGTAGTGAGCTTAAAAAGTGTTCCAAACGTATTGCCTGCCATAAGTTAAAGGTCTTTCTGGTATTCTTCGTGGAGTATAATCTTTCATTATATCCAGGTCAAAGATAGATTTTAAATAACGGGAAACCAAAATGGAGGTTTGCTTAATATTTAGGTAACAATTGACAGAAATTTCACTCAACATTTAACCTTAACCTTATCTAATATTGATCAAGACTTAAAACCTGAATCGTATGGTAAGACTAATTTTGTACCGGTACTAAATATTTCACCTTGAAAAAAAGAAAAATAGATATTGTTGTAATTTCAGATGTGCATTTGGGTACTGCAAGATGTCGTGCAGAAGAACTGCTGGCTTATTTAAGCAGTATAAAACCAAAAAAACTGATTCTGAACGGAGATATCGTAGATATTGGACAATTGAATAGAAATTTTTTTCCAGCCTCACACCTAAATATTCTTAAGAAACTCATCAACATGGCATCTAAGGGCACTGAAGTCCTATATATCACAGGGGATCGTGACAGAGGCTTGCGAAAGTTTAGGAATTCATCAATTAGAAATATTAGTATCCAAGACAATTTGGTTCTGGAATTAGACGGAAAAAAAACCTGGTTTTTTCATGGAGATATGCTTGATTTTTCCCTGAAATATGCGAAATGGATGGCAAAACTGGGACGCGTTGGATATAGCCTCTCAGGCCAATTGAATAACCTGGTGAATTTCATCTTTGCACAATTCGGTAAAGAAACAAACTCCCTGGAGAAAGAAATTAAAAATAATTCAATAAATGCCGGGAAGCATATTAAAAATTTTGAAAAAACGGTTGCCGAGATAGCCATATCAAATGGTTATGATTATGTGGTCTGTGGGCATATCCAAAAATCGAGGAAAGAGATGGTTCAAACTCAAAAAGGCAGCTGTACCTACCTGAATTCAGGTGATTGGGTTAAAAATCTTACCGCCTTGGAATATAGTTTTAAGAGATGGAAGATATATAATTACTGCCACGATAAACTCTTACCGTTTTTTGCAGATGAAGAATTGAAATCACTGGATTTGCATGAGCTGATCAACACTCTTGAATCAAAAAAATCGCGCAAACGATATTCAAAGTAAAAGTAAGAGCAATCATGTAACGTTCATCGCATTTTTTAAAATAGTTACCGGATGCTGCGCTATGCGCTTTGTCCCATCGGCAATTTGATGCCTGCAACTTGTTCCATTTGCTGCAATGATTACGTTTTCATCAGATTTACGTATGGATGGAAAGAGCTTTAACTCGCCTATTTGCATACTAGTTTTATAATGTTCTTTTTCATAACCAAAAGACCCCGCCATTCCACAGCAGCCTGAAGCTATTATGCTAACACTGTAGTTTTCAGGAAGATTTAATATGTCAAAAGTTACTTTTTGATCAGATAAGGCCTTTTGATGGCAGTGATTGTGAATTTTAATTGTGGCGGCCGATGTGGTGAATTGTTCCTTCATTATTGCCCCATTTTTAATCTCATTCGACAAAAATTCTTCAATAAGAAAAGTATGATCTGCAATCGCGTTAACTATCTCAGTATCTAAGTGAAATCTTTTGTATTCATCCCTGAAAGTTAGGATTGCGGAAGGTTCAATACCCAGAATTGGTACCCCTCTCCTGGCATAGTCATGCAACGGTCCGATATTTTTTTCTGCCAGCTTTTTAGCCTCCTTTAAAAAACCTTTTGAAATGAGTGCCCTTCCACTTTCACCCTGAAAAAGATGTACATCATACCCTAATCCCAGCAACAAATCAATAGCATCTTTTCCTACAGCGGTATCCATATACCTGGTGAATTCATCAATGAATAAAAGCACTTCTTTTTCCTTGGTAACTGATTGTTTTTTAGTATTTTGAAGATGTTTTACTAAATTATAATTTGAAACGTTTGGTAAGGTTCTTTCCAGGGCAATTCCTGAAATAATTTTTATTGGAGAACTAAGTAGCCTGGAATTATAAATCGTATTTGTTATTTTGGGAAATATGCTTCCTATAGCATTCAATCTGGTATTATGAGCAAATATCTTATTTCTAATTGCATACCCTCTGGATTCCTGGTATTGAAATAAAAATTCTGATTTTAGGGTAGAAACGTCAACATTACTGGGGCATTCAGATGCACAAGCTTTGCAACTTAGGCAGAGATCAAAGACGTCTTTTAGTTCTTCTGAATCAAAACGGTTTTTTTCAACGGAATTTGTGAGTACTTCGCGAAGCACATTAGCTCTCCCCCTTGTCGTATCTTTTTCATTTTTTGTCGCTTGATAACTAGGGCACATCCCCCCCGGGGCCTTATGGGTTTTTCTGCAATCCCCGCTCCCATTACATTTTTCTGCGGCTTTTAATATTCCCTCACTGTCGGAAAAGTCAAAAAGCGTTTTGATATCGGGTTCATGCCTGTCAATTTCATACCTCAAAGCTTCATCCATTCGATAGGCATCTACAATTTTGCCAGGATTAAAAATATGATCGGGATCAAAATATGATTTTATTCTGGTTAACAACTTATAATTGTCATCACCTAGCATCATAGGTATGAATTCTGCCCTTACAATACCATCCCCATGCTCCCCGCTGAAGGATCCACCATATTTTTTTGTTAGTTTGGCCACATCAGTTGTTATAAGCCTGAACAGGGAAACATCTTCCGCTTTTTTTAAATTAAGGATGGGTCTTAAATGTAACTCCCCTGCCCCTGCGTGCGCATAATAAACTGCCTCCTGACCATAGGATTTCATAATCTCGGTAAATTCACCAATGAAATCTTTTAAATCGTTCAGAGCTACCGCCGTGTCCTCAATACATGCTACGGCCTTCCGGTCTCCTACCATATTCCCTAACAGGCCCAGACCAGCTTTCCTCAGTGCAATGGCCTTGTTTATATCAGCACCTCTAAGAATAGGATTTGCATAACTTAGTCCCGAACTTTCAATCGTCTTAATAAGTTCTTGTAATTTGCGCTCAAGACCTTCTTTGGTATCATCTTTTAATTCCAACATCAGCAGTGCTGCCGGATCACCTTCAACAAAAAATCGATTCGACAATTGTTCCCTATTGTTTTTTGTGCAATCCAGGATAACTTTATCCATCATCTCGCACAAATACAAATTATGATGCATTACAGGAGCCACATCCTGCAGACAACTTTCCAGATCTTTATAATGAGTAACTACCATAGCAGCGTTTCGCGGTGGAATATCATCTAATTGCAAAGTAATTTCCGTTGTAAAAGCCAGAGTTCCTTCACTTCCGCTAAGTAGTTTACAAAGATTAACCTCCTCTTCAATACCACCGAAAAGCTTAGTGCGCAATAGTTCGTCTACCGCATATCCTGTATTTCTCCTATGAATACCCTCTTTAGGAAATTCTTCTTTAATCTGTTGTTGTACATTTTTGTTCTGTAATTCCCTATGCAATTCCCTGTAGATAGTTCCTTCCAGGGTATTCAATTCCATTTTTTTTCTGTATTCCGAAGGCGTTATTGATTCAAAGGTTGCCTGTGAGCCATCTGAGAGTATGGCCTTTAAAGAAATCACTTTATCTCGCGTTACCCCGTATTGAATTGAGGTTGTACCACTGGAGTTATTACCCACCATTCCCCCAATCATACATCGGTTTGAGGTAGATGTATTTGGACCGAAGAACAAACCAGAGTCTTTCAGATATTGATTTAGTTCATCCCTGATAACACCCGGTTGAACCTTGACGGTTTTCTTTTCAGTATCTAACTTAAGAATTTTGGTATGATGCCTGGAAACGTCAACAACAATACCTTCCCCAACGCATTGTCCGGCTAATGAGGTACCGGCGGTTCGGGGAATTAATCCGACATGCTGTTCCCTCGCAAAAAGTATCAATTTAACAATATCATCTTCATCTTTGGGGAAAGCAACAGCGATTGGCTCTTTTCTATAGACCGAGGCATCAGTTGCATAAAGTGCTTTGGACAGTTTATCAAATTGCAAACTTCCGCTGAGGGAATTTCGTAAGCTTATTAAAAGATTTTTATCCAATCCAAAACAATTTTAAGTGCGAAATTAAGTTTTAAATAGCTGAGAGCCTTTTTTTTGATTCGCAATTTAAACCTAAGCTAAAATCAGAACATATGAAAATTTTAAATTCTGTTTTACTAATCACCCTTTTATTTTCAGTTACTGCAAGTTCACAGGATATTTCAGATAATGCACTGGGGCTTCGTCTTGGCGACAGTGATGGATTTGGTGCAGAAATTTCATATCAAAGGCTATTGAGCAGATATCACAGACTTGAACTTAATCTGGGCTGGAGAGATAGCCGGGAGTTTGATGCCATAAAAGTTTCAGGCCTTTATCAATGGGTGAGGCATATTGATGGTAATTTTAACTGGTATTATGGAGCAGGTGCCGGATTGGGAAGCGCCAGTTTTGAACCTGTTCCGGGAAATGGAACTACGGAACCATTTACCCCTGATGGAGGCTTTTTCGCGTTTATAGCTGGTACAGTGGGAGTCGAATATAATTTCGACATCCCCCTCTTGTTATCACTCGATATAAGACCTGAACTTGGCCTGATAGGGTACAATGATTTCTCAGATAATTTTGACTTTGATATTGCCCTCGGAATTCGATATCAGTTTTAAAATCCCCACTTTAGACTTTTCTGTCCTTAACACAACCTTATGTCCAAGGACTTTTTTTATTCTCCTTTATATAAGTACCTTTGCCCTGCTTATTTAAAAAACAATGAAAAAATACATTTTTACAGCATTGCTATCAGGGATACTTGTAGCATGTAACACAACTCCGGAGGGCTATAAACTGGAAGGTACTTTAACTGGTGAATTGGAAAACGGAACACAGGTCTTCCTTAAAAAAACCGATGAAACTAATCAGTTAGTTGAAGTAGACACTACCACGCTGGAAAACGGTCAGTTTACATTTACAGGTACTTCTGATCTCCCTGAGCTTCATTATATCCTAATCAACAGGGTGCGAGGTAATATTCCGGTGGTTCTTGAAAACGGATCGATTGAAGTTAAAGCTCAAAAAGACAGCCTTGCTTTCGCCGGAATGAAAGGGACTCTACAAAATGACCTTTTTGCCGATTTTCTTGAAGAATCAAGAGGATTATCAGGAAGGGCTCAGTCTATGTCCAACGAAATGAGAAATGCTACGGCAATGCAAGATACCGCAGCTATGACTTCTTTAAGGGATGAGTACTTCGAATTGCAGGAAGAAGCCAAGACATTTGAAGTCAGATTTACCAAAGAACATCCTGAAGCCCTTATTTCGGCTTTAATCATTGAAAAGGTAATGGCAACCAAGGGACTGCCTGAGAATGAGATTAAGGAACTTTATGAAGCCCTTACCCCTACTATCAAGGAAACTGTTGTTGGACAACGCATAAAAGACAAACTTGAGAAACTTACAACAACTTCAATTGGTTCTAAAGCCCCTAATTTTTCAGCTCCTACTCCTTCGGGTGATGAATTGGCATTGAATGATGTTTTAGGAAAAGTGACAATTGTAGATTTTTGGGCAGCCTGGTGCAAACCCTGCAGGGCGGAAAACCCAAATGTGGTAAAAATATATAATAAATATCATGAAAAAGGCCTGAATATTCTTGGGGTTTCATTGGACAGAAGGGCTGAGGACTGGACCAAGGCTATTGAGGATGACGGCTTGGTTTGGAACCATGTATCCAATGTTCAATATTTTGATGAAATTGCCGAACTCTACAATGTAAAGGCTATTCCTGCAACATTCATTTTGGATGAAAATGGAGTGATCATTGCAAAAGATTTAAGAGGTATGGCATTAGAAAATAAAATTAGCGAACTACTTCAATAAAAGGAAGTTCTTAACAATAAAAAAACCCTGATGCCTAATGCATCAGGGTTTTTTTATACATTCTATTAGATCTTAAAACTTATTCTGCACATCGTCGAAATCACCGGCGATCGTAACATCATCTCCGATTTTAACCTCGCCAAAAATATTGACTACAGAGTCAGAGCCAATGAATTCTATAGTGGATCCATCTTTTAAGTCTAAATCACCATAAATAGTAAGATTTCCTTCTATCCGTAAGGTTGCACCTTCTTCAATTTTAATTTCTTTCCTTTTCCTATTCCTGCCTACCAACAAATTACCATTCATTTCTAGAAGGCCACTATCTTTTTTTATATCCACATCATTGATTACTGTCCAGGAACCGCACATCAATAGGGATCCACTCACTTGGATTGAATTAAATCTCTTTGCTCCTCTAAAAGCACTATCTTGCCCTTCATTGATAACTAGTTTACTTGTACCATTATATTCTTCGAGTGTTGCACAAGTGGCAGCTAAGCTTTGCGACAATCTATTTAGTTTTATAATTTGTAAACCTTCTGCTCCTGAAGCAGCGAAAACATAATCCCCTTTAGATTGGACATAATTAACCGAGCCATTAATTTGTATTACCCCATAAGGTGCAGCACTAGGTCCCCTATCTTCGGATAACGAAAGCCCGGCACCACCATTGGCCATTAATATAATATCCTTGTTAAAAGCAACTGCGTTATTAACCACATCTCCTGTCGCCGTATTATTGGGATCAATACTTATGGGTATATATTGCAGACGGGTTCCGGAATCATAAGAATATAATCCAACTCCTTTACTTCCTTCCGCTACAACAATTTTATCTTCTACAAAATCAACCGTTCTTTTGGTATATGCCCCAAAATCTGAATTGATCGGAATTTCTTTTTTGATCTTTAAATTATCATCCAGAATGCGCAATCCAAATCCGGCATCTAACAAGGCCACTTTATTATTGTCGAACGCCAGTGACCGTAGGTCAGAAAATAATTCTTCCCTTTTAACATCAAAATCTTTTGTATCATATATGGTTACAGATCCATCTTTTCCACTGGAAACATAAACTTCATTACCATCTACATGTACATCTGTTGCATTGTCACCAGGCTGGTATCCATAAAGTATACCAGCACCTAAATCCATTGTGCCTCCGCCATTGATTCGTATTTTAGTAACAAAAGAACTGGACGAAGCGGTAAAAGATGCTTCCTTATTCAGACCTCCAACTGCATATAAATATCCATCTGAATATTGTAATGAGTTAATATCTGAATTTAAATAGATGAGTCGTGAGGTTACCACCGGATTGTGAGGATCAGCTATATTTACAATGTCGATAGCTCCATAGTAATCTTCTCCGGCTAAATTATAAGAAACATAAGCATAATCTCCGTCAACATCGACATGAGAGGCAGTCAAATCAGCACTCCCTCCAATGCTTGGCGGACTCACCTGAGCCACAAGTGTAATAGGATAATCCCCTGCTTCATCAGCTTTAGCAGCCGAGAATTTTTTATTTGAATTAAGTTCATCTTCAAAAATATCCAGCACACCGGAATTTTCGAAATTAATGCTACCACTTAACTTTACTAAATCATTTTCTAGAATGAGGTTCTCCTGTTGTTCATCAACGAATACAGTAGTTTCGTCATCACAGGATATAAAAATGGCCATTGAAGCCATAAGTAAATAGGGGACTCTTTTCATCATAAGTAGGTTATTCAATCTAATTTGGGTAATTAGTAAACGGCAAAGTAACCTAATTGGTATATAAACTGTACTTTTTTTCGTTCAAACGTAGGATTTGATCGATTATAAACTTGTTTATTCTGATGTATTATTTAGGTTTTTTCTTACTAAAATTCTATTTTATTAAAGCTTACCCAATTTTTCAAGAACAAATAAAATTACGATTGGAATGGCCAGAAGCACTACCATTAAGGTATCCGAAACTATAAGGTCAGGTTTAAACAGCAAGGTCGTAACATATCCCCCGATTGCCCCACCGAAATGGGCGGTGTGTCCAATATTACCCAATCGCTTTTTCATGCCATAAATAGAATATAGCATATAGGCCAGTCCCAGAATATAAGCAGGGATAGGAATGGGTATAAACATAATGCCGAGTTGCATATCGGGCTGAAGTAAAATTGCCGCATACAATATGCCCGTTACTGCACCACTTGCTCCTACGGCGCTATAATAGGGTTCATTTTTATGAAAAAAAAGAGCGAGTAAGCTCCCTGCCAGGAGACTTATAAAATAAATAATTAAAAATTTTTCCCAGCCAAACCATCTGATAACGACAGACGCGAAGAAATATAAGGTAAACATATTCATGAAGAGATGAGAAATATCTACATGAAGAAATCCGGAGGTTAACATTCTATCGCGTTGTCCCGCCTTAATGGCACTTATAGTAAACTTATAGCGATCAAAGAAATAAACATCATTAAATCCCTTTATTGAAATCAAAACATTTGCAGCCATAATCCCAATAGTAGCCAGATGCAAATTCATAAATATATCAATTTAATTAAGCGTCAAATATAGCTATATTTGCGCATATTAATTTATCGAATGCAGCTGCTCGTTTATATTATTGCCTTCCCGTTTTTATGGTTAATCTCAATTCTGCCCTATAGGTTATTCTATTTATTTTCTGATATGGTCTATGTGCTGGTATATCGGATCATAGGGTATAGAAAAAAAGTAGTTTATGCTAATTTGGCTTTGGTTTTTCCTGATAAAAGTGATGAGGAATTAAAACGAATTCAAAAAGCGTTTTACAAGCATATGTGTGATATGTTTTTGGAAACCATTAAAACCCTGAATATAGGTGAAGAGGAATTAAAAAAGCGCTATGCCCTGCCCAATATTGATCTGTTGCTTGAAGTAGAGAAAAAGCGCAGTATCCTGGTGATGTTTCCCCACTATGCGAATTGGGAATGGAGTATTATTGTAAATCGATATGTAACATCAAAAGGGTTTGCTATCTATCAGAAAATTGGCAACAAATATTTTGATCGCTTGATTAAGAAAATTCGCGCTATTTGGAACACAACGCCCATTTCACAGAAAGAAACGGTCATCACGATGGCCCGTAATCATCAGAATGGTGTTACCGGTGTTTATGGAATCGTAAGTGACCAATCTCCGGAGGCACACCGCGCGCAGTACTGGACCAAATTTATGAATATTACTGTCCCTGTTTTTAATGGTCCCGAAGTCCTTGCCAGAAAGTACGACCATGCCGTGGTCTTTGCTAAAGTGTCCAAAGTAAAACGAGGTTATTACAGGACCGAATTTATACCCATAGCACTGGAAGGCGGTAGTTCTAAAGAGAATGAAATTACCGATCAGTTCCTAAAACTGGCTGAAGAAGAAATCAGGGAAAAACCGGAGTATTATTTATGGACGCACAGGAGATGGAAACACAGAGATAAAGTGCCGGAAAAATATCTTTAGTTGCAATCCATCTTTAAATAGCTGCAGTACTACACTAAGGATTTAGGCAATTCCTGCAATTGCTTTTATTTCGCCTATAATTCTATCTGCCAGTGCATCAGCTTCTTTCTGCGATTTAGCTTCCGTATAAATGCGTATAATTGGCTCGGTATTGGATTTTCTCAAATGCACCCAATTATCGGGAAAGTCTACTTTTACCCCATCAATTGTTGAAACATCCTCATCGCTATACTTTTTTTCCATGGAAGCTAAGATCTCATCAACATCAAGATCGGGAATTAGCTGAATTTTCTTTTTGCTCATATAGTAACTTGGATAACTATCTCGTAATTCCTTTACGGTACCTCCTCTTTCGGCCATAAGCATTAAAAATAATGCAGTGCCAACAAGGGAATCCTTCATTTTCTTCACAACATTCACCTCTCCAACCGCTGCTGCCTCATAAATACCATTGTGTTTAGTCGTAATATCTCTAAGCGCACGTGAAGAAGATAAATTGGATACCGTATTCCCTTTTGTTTTACCCAAAACATAGTCTGCACATGCCACCAGGGTATATTCCTCTCCAAACATTTCTCCGTCATTACTAATAAATGCCAAACGATCCACATCCGGGTCAACTACGATCCCAAAATCGGCCTTTTCCTTTACCACCAAATCACAGATATCACCCAGATGTTCTTTCAAAGGCTCAGGATTATGTGGAAAATGCCCCGTGGGTTCGCAATACAGCTTTATTACTTCAACCCCTAAAGAATCCAATAATCGAGGTATAGCAATACCTCCAGTAGAATTTACACCATCTACGACCACCTTAAATTTAGCTTTCCTAATGGCCGCTGCATCTATTAATGATAAATTCAGAACTTCATCTATGTGTATATCTATATATGCGTCATTTTTTGTAATCTTTCCAAGGTCATCCACCTCAGAAAAAGTAAAATCTTCATTTGCAGCCAATTGAAGAATAATTGCTCCTTCCTCTGCATTAAGGAACTCACCTTTTTCATTTAAAAGCTTCAGGGCATTCCATTGTTTCGGATTGTGGCTGGCTGTAAGAATAATTCCACCATGTGCATTTTCAAGTGGTACAGCTATTTCCACTGTAGGAGTCGTAGACAGTCCAAGGTCTACTACATCGATACCAAGTCCTACCAATGTGGAGACTACCAAATTCTGAATCATTTCCCCGGATAACCTCGCATCCCTTCCAACAACCACTTTTAAATTCTCCGAGTTGGTATATTGTTTTAACCATGCACCATAGGCAGCTGCAAATTTTACGGTATCAATAGGTGTAAGATTTTCGCCGGGCTTCCCTCCTATGGTCCCCCTTATGCCTGAAATAGATTTTATTAAGGTCATAAAATTTTATAAGTTTTCTGCAAATATATAAGACTTAATCAATATCATGTCCTCTCAATTTGTAAATTGAGTTTTGAAGATTATATTCGTAGTTCATGAATTTTTTGGCACATATATATCTCTCATTTGGAGATGATGAAGTTACCATCGGGAATTTTGTAGCAGATAGCATTAAAGGAAACAAATACAAACACCTTCCTGAGAGGATACAAAAAGGAATCCTCCTGCATCGGGAAATTGACACTTTTACAGATGCACATCCAATTGCCAAGCTGAGCAGTAAGAGATTACATCAAAATTACAGTCACTATAGCAGGGTAATAGTGGATATTTTTTATGACCATTTTTTGGCCAAAAATTGGAATCAATATTCAAGAACTCCTTTAAATCTATTTGTTGATCAATTCTATGATTTACTGAAGGATAATTATACTGTTTTGCCCGATGCCACCAAGCGTATGATCCCTTACATGATGAGTGATAATTGGCTCCTTAACTACGCCCAAATGGATGGAATCAGCAGGGTTTTATCAGGGATGAACAGGCGAACCAATAATAGAAGCAAAATGAATGAAGCCATTATAGATCTGGAAAAACACTATGATACCTTTGAAATAGAATTTACCGCTTTTTTTAGTGAACTCGAATCCTTTTCCAAACAAAAATATATCTCCTTATGCGAATACTAATTCTTCTTCTTGGGCTTTTAACATTTGTACATTGTAAAAAAGAACCTGCGAAGCCTACAGGCCTGGTAACTAAAAATGCTATGGTTGTATCTGCACGTAAAGAAGCATCCAAAATTGGAACAGAAATTCTTAAAAAAGGTGGGAATGCCTTCGATGCAATGGTTGGGACAGAGCTGGCATTGGCCGTGGCCTATCCTTTTGCCGGTAACCTTGGCGGTGGTGGATTCATGGTTTACCGTAAAAACAACGGCAATATAGGTGCCATTGATTATCGTGAAAAGGCACCATTGGCGGCCCATAAGGATATGTATCTTGACTCTCTGGGCAATGTTATTCCGGGTAAAAGCACCATTGGTGCAAGTGCAACAGGAGTGCCGGGCACCATTGCCGGTATTTTTGAAGTACATAGTAAATTTGGTTCCTTACCCATAAAAGATATCATTGACCCTGTTATAAAACTGGTTGATCAAGGGGTTGAAGTAACTCCAAAACAGGCTGCGAGACTAGACAAATACTGGGAACAAATTAAAAGTGTGAATGGTGAAAACACATTGTTTTATACTAAGTGTGATGCCGGAGACACATTGAAGTATCCGGCCCTTGCCAATACTTTAAGAAGAATAGCAAAAAACGGAAGGGATGAGTTCTACAAGGGAGAAACTGCCAAAATCCTTGCAAGATTTATACAGGAAAAAGGCGGTTATGTTACAGAAGAAGATCTGGCGAAGTATGAGGCCAAATGGCGGCAACCCGTGGTGTTCAATTACAAGGACTTAAGAATAATTTCAATGAGTCCGCCAAGCAGCGGCGGAGTGACCATAAATCAAATCTTTAAAATGATTGAACCTTATGACATTTCTGACTTTGGTCATAATTCTGCAAAATCTATTCAATTGTTTACAGAAGCTGCAAGACGGGCCTATGCCGATAGGAACTTCTTTCTCGGCGATCCGGATTTTGTAGTTATTCCTCTCGATGTTTTATTGAGTAACAAGTATTTGCAGGCTCGAATGGAAAACTTTTCATTTGATGCTGCCACACTTTCCAGTGAAGTGCAGCATGGAAAAGTGGAAATTGTAGAAAGTAGTGAGACTACACATTATTCCATTGTAGACCAGATGGGAAATGCTGTTTCTGTAACTACCACCTTAAACGGCGCATATGGTTCCAAACTATATTGCGATGAACTAGGGTTCTTCCTTAATAATGAAATGGATGATTTTAGTGCAAAACCAGGTGAACCTAATATGTTTGGGCTTATTGGTGCTGACGCTAATAGTATAGAAGCTGAAAAACGAATGCTAAGCTCAATGACCCCAACTATCGTTGAAAAAGAAGGTGATCTTTGGATGGTTGTGGGTTCTCCGGGCGGGTCCACAATTATTACTGCCGTAGCACAAACAATTCTTAACGTATATGAATTTAATCTGAGTATGCAGGAAGCGGTGAACGCTCCCCGATTCCATCATCAGTGGTTACCCGATCATATCGTATTTGAGACCGAGGGATTTACGGATGCGTTGAAAGCTGAGTTAAAATCCAAAGAATACCTGATTAGTGAGAAACCTACCCCAATCCTCGGAAAAGTAGATGCCATTCTGGTTTTACCCGACGGGAGTCTTGAAGGGGGTGCAGATAAACGTGGTGATGATACCGCAGTAGGTTTTTAAGAGCTGAAAGGAGTGAAATAAAGATATAATCTAATAGCTTCTTTTTGAATACTTATTTCCTCAATTGATTTTTTAATTCTTCCATTGATTCCTGCAACTGTCTCAGCAATCCTTTTTCAGTAGTTGCATCGACCCCAAAAGTAATCTTACTGCTTACCTGCCATAATTCCTGAACCTGCTCTGAATCTATTTCATATGGCGGATACGTTTCATTAAGCGAAATAAGCAGCATTTTTGAACTTCCCGGCAATTTTTCAATTTTCTTTACAAGTACTGCGTCGTGAAGTACAATCACATACATTTTATTAGCATTTATGTCGTCTAATCCTTCCACGGCTTTTGCCAGTACCCATTCACCCGGTTGCAAATTTGGCAGCATGCTATCGCCTTCAACCTGAAAACCTCTGTATGTAGCATTTCTGAACTCAGGAAGTGGGAGATCAAAAGCAGGTAATTGTTTATACCAGCTTGTATCCTGAATGTTTTGAGGATAGCCGGCGGCAGCTTTGGCATTGACCAAAACCATGTTGTCATTGTCTTCAGAATCAACGGTTACCACTTTTGGAATAACACTTGTCCCGGAATAATTTAAATATTGATTATTACTATCCCCAAAAAGCCACAGTGGATTTACATTAAATTGTTTTAACATTTCCACCACTACTTTACCTGAAAGTTTGGTGCGACCACGTTCGATATCAGCAGTAGTATTGGGAATTCCAAGCATCCTTGCAAATTCTGCCTGGGTATAACCCAAATCCCTCCTTATCTCAATAAAGCGTTTAATAGTAAGTTCATTTTCCATAATCGTTCTCTTACGTTTCTATAGCTGATTTTTATTATACCACGGTAAAAACCTGTGATTTTTAGCACCTCACTAAATAAGGTTCTGGCTGTTTTTTTTGGCATTTTGCCCATTGATAGCTTCTCAAAGATACAAAATTTGGATTATTTCCAAAATATTATCGGAATATTTCCTAATTTAGGATATTTTCCATATTTTTGGATTATATACAAACAATGATTCTCATGATGGATGAAATAATAACAGAAAAACTAAGTCTCTGGGCTAAAGAAGGATTAGAAGACAGCACTTATATAAGCGTGTCAAGAAAACACAAAAAGAAGGATAAAGTGCAGGTATATAAAGATAGGGTTACTAAAAACAGTACGCAAAATTCAATCAGCAAACAATTAAGCTTATTCTGAAAATAATGGAACAAGAAAAAATTTTAGTGTATGACGGAAGTTTTAACGGGTTTTTAACTTCAGTCTTTACGGCATTTGAAGAAAAAATAAATGTCGTGGACATTCAAAGAAAAAATGAGATTCAAAAAGGTCTTTTTACAGAAACCCAAATCATTCTAACTCAACTTAGCAAAGCTAAACGTGTTTGGAATGGTCTTAGCAAAAGGAGTAATACTGCCATTAAAAATATTTATTTTGCCTTTTTAAGTGAAACCCATGGCATTGAAAAACTACTCTTTTCTTATATCAAAAAAATAGTTGCTAAAGAGGAATCCAATCCAATAGAACTAACAGATGAGATGCTTTTTAAAATAAATAATCTAGCTGCTATAGTGGGCAAGAAAAAAAACCAGATGGAGGCTTTTACGAAATTTCAGGTTTCCAAGGACGGTGTTCACTTCATTATTGCAGAGCCGGAGTTTGATTTAATACCCCTGGTATCAAAGCATTTTCGTTATCACTTTAGTGACAGACAATGGATTATTTATGACATTAAGCGTAACTATGGTTTGTATTTTAATCTTAAAACCGTTCAAATAATTTCCTTAGATCCTAAAGCTGTTTTTACCAACAAGGCGTCATTTAAATCCAATGAGCATTCAGGGTTGTCAGGTGCTATAACGTTATGGAATTCCTATTTTGCGAACAATTCTATAAAGTCTTTAATTGCCCAAAGACCACATACCTATCAAATGCCCAAGCGGCAAAGAGATATTAGGGAGAAAAGGGAAGCGGTATAATTTAAACTTCTGACCATTTTAAATCAATAATGCATCCGTGATATATTTTCAAAATGGCATTAAACTATATGCTGGTTGGCTGCAAACGGGGATTTCTTTTGGACACATGGTTTGAACAACTCTTCAAGCAGAACTATGCTAACCGGGTCATAATTTTAATACGTTTTGGAAACTAATCCCGGGATGCCTTACAAACAAAAAAGTTTGCATCATTTTGATCATGATATATTGTTGAAATCAAAATATACCTTACTTCCAATTTAGTTGTCAAAATCGTACCTTTGCAACTTTGCCTAATTTGATGATAAATTTTGAGGAGAATATTGAAGTTAAGGGAGTTCGGGTTCACAATTTAAAAAATATAGATGTAACCATCCCAAGAGAAAAACTGGTAGTAATTACCGGACTTTCCGGCAGTGGAAAATCCTCCTTGGCTTTTGACACCATCTACGCCGAAGGCCAACGTCGTTATATTGAAACCTTTTCTGCCTATGCAAGGCAATTTTTAGGAGGTCTTGAACGTCCTGATGTAGATAAAATTGACGGTCTTTCCCCTGTAATAGCGATAGAACAGAAAACCACTTCCAAATCACCGCGTTCTACTGTTGGAACCATTACCGAAGTCTACGATTTTCTCAGATTATTATATGCACGGGCCTCGGATGCCTATAGCTATAATACTGGTGAAAAAATGGTCAGTTACAGTGATGATAAGATCAGGGAGCTAATCAGCGAATCTTACTTCGGTAAGCGAATAAATATTTTAGCCCCGGTTATTAAGTCAAGAAAAGGACATTACCGGGAACTATTTGAACAAATTGGTAAGCAGGGCTTTGTAAAAGTAAGAGTAGACGGTCAGATTACAGATATTACTAAAGGGATGAAAGTAGATCGATATAAAACCCATGATATCGAAATCGTCATTGATCGCTTGGTTGTTGACGGAAATAGTAATCAGGACAAAAGACTTTCCGAGTCTATAAATACTGCGATGTATAGCGGTAACAATGTCTTAATGGTACTTGAAGAAGGAGAATCAGTCCCCAGGTATTTTAGCAGGGATCTGATGTGCCCAACAACCGGAATTTCATATCCCTCACCGGAACCCAATACATTTTCATTTAATTCTCCTAAGGGAATGTGTGTAAGCTGCAACGGGCTGGGCCATGTATATGAAGTGAATGAAAGCAAAATTTTTCCCAATAAAAAATTGTCCATTCAATCAGGTGGCATTGCGCCTTTAGGTGAGTACAAAAAGTCTTGGGCTTTTAAACAATTGGAAACTATTTCCAAACGCCATGAATTTGAGCTTACGGATCCAATTTCAAAAATTCCGGATGATGCCCTGAGTATTATCCTATATGGTGGCTCAGAGCAGTTTGAAATTGACTCCAAAACTTTGGGCGTAAAAAGACAGTACCATATTGATTATGAAGGTATTGCAAATTTTATCAAAAATCAGTATGAACAGGCGGATTCTACCTCAATAAAACGCTGGGCAAGAGATTTCATGGACAAAAAAACCTGTCCTACATGCAATGGAAGCAGGTTAAAAATAGAATCTCTCAATTACAAAATTGAGAATAAAAATATTGCAGACCTGTGTCAGCTTGATATCTCTGATCTGGCTCAATTTTTTGATCAGATTGAGGATAAATTACAGGGAAATCAAAGAAAGATTGCGGAAGAAATAATTAAGGAAATTAAATCCAGGATTAAGTTTTTATTGGATGTAGGACTTGATTATTTATCGCTCAACCGAAGTTCAAAATCCCTTTCAGGAGGTGAAGCGCAAAGAATACGTCTTGCAACGCAAATTGGTTCCCAGTTGGTCGGCGTGCTTTATATCCTTGATGAACCCAGTATAGGCTTGCACCAGAGGGACAATAATCGTCTCATTCAATCATTGGAATCACTGCGGGATATTGGCAATTCGGTAATCGTTGTTGAGCATGACCGTGACATGATTGAAAGTGCTGATCATGTAATTGATATTGGCCCTAAAGCAGGGAAACATGGAGGTGAAATAATTTCTCAGGGAACGCCTGCCGAGCTCATTGATCATCACACAGAAACCGCTCAATACATTACTGGTGAAAAAGAAATTCCTATTCCTGATAAAAGAAGGAAAGGGAATGGAAAAAAAATAATTTTAAGAGGTTGTACCGGAAATAATTTAAAGAATGTATCAGTGGAATTCCCTTTGGGAAAAATGATTTCCGTGACCGGTGTTTCGGGAAGTGGTAAATCCACGCTTATAAATGAAACGCTTTACCCTATTATGAATGCCCATTATTTCAATGGCGTAAAAAGACCCATGCCATACTCCGAAATTTCCGGGCTTGAACATATTGATAAGGTGATAGACATCAACCAATCTCCTATTGGAAGAACACCCAGGTCAAATCCGGCGACCTATACCGGGGTTTTTGGTGAAATACGTTCACTTTTTGCAAAAACCCCTGAAGCTGCAATACGTGGCTATAAACCGGGTCGGTTTAGTTTTAACGTAAAAGGAGGGAGATGTGAGACTTGTCAGGGTGGAGGTTTAAGGGTAATTGAGATGAACTTTCTGCCCGACGTATATGTGGAATGTGAAACATGTAATGGAAAACGATTTAACAGGGAGACCCTTGAAATAAGATATAAAGGACAGTCTATTGCCGATATTCTTGCCATGACCATTGATGAAGCCGTGATCTTTTTTGACCAGATACCAAAAATTTACAGAAAGTTAAAAACTATTCAAGATGTGGGACTTGGATATATCTCTCTGGGTCAGCAATCCACTACCCTATCAGGAGGTGAAGCACAGCGCGTAAAACTCGCAACTGAATTATCCAAGAGAGATACGGGAAATACTTTCTATATTCTTGACGAACCAACAACCGGACTTCATTTTGAGGATATTAGGGTACTCATGGAAGTTTTAAATAAATTAGTAGACAAAGGAAATACAGTTTTAGTAATAGAACACAACATGGATGTTATAAAAATGGCAGATTTTATAATTGATATTGGCTACGAAGGAGGTCGGGGAGGCGGCATGATTATTGCAAAAGGAACTCCGGAACAAGTTGCAAAAGACGACAAAAGTTATACTGCGTTTTACCTGAAGAAAGAATTAGCAGCAAAGAACTCAAAATTAAAGGTACGTACTTAAATGACCTGTTCAGTTTAGATTGGATTTAGTTGAAAAAAGACAAAAGATGAGAAAAGAAAAACACCATAAAGGATGGAATGAAATAAAAACCAATGACTCATGGGCTATTTTCAAAATTATGGGTGAATTTGTAAACGGTTTTGAAAAAATGAGTGCCATAGGGCCATGTGTTACGATTTTTGGTTCTGCAAGAACACCGGAAGATGCCAAATATTACGAACTTACCGTGAATGTTGCTAAAAAAGTATCCGAAGCAGGATATGGTATTATTACCGGTGGTGGACCAGGTATAATGGAAGCAGGTAACAAAGGGGCACATTTGGCAGGAGGTACCTCTGTTGGTCTCAATATAGAACTCCCTTTTGAACAAAATGATAACCCCTATATTGACGATGATAAAAGCCTTGATTTTGACTATTTCTTTGTTCGAAAGGTGATGTTTGTAAAATATTCCCAGGCATTTGTAGTCTTACCGGGCGGATTTGGCACCCTGGATGAACTCTTCGAAGCGGTTACCCTGATCCAGACAAAAAAAATAGGCAGATTTCCAATTATATTAGTAGGAAAGTCTTTTTGGAAAGACCTTTTAACATGGATTAAGGGCACTATGCTGAATGCCGGAAACATTAGCTCGTCTGACCTTGATCTCATACAAATTGTGGATACGGAAGATGAAGTTGTTGAGATTATTGATGCATTCTATAAAGGCCACACCCTGAGTCCAAATTTCTAAGTCAACGATGTTTCACAAGCGTATTTCAACTTTTTTAGTAGCTACCACCCTGTGCTTACTCATGGGGACAGCTTGTGTTTATGCACAACATAATAATAATCTTAAGGCTTCCCTGGAAGCCGAATCTAAAGAGTTAAATATCCAACAGGAATTTGAATATATAAATGATTCCAGAGATACCCTTGACGTCCTGTACTTTAATGATTGGGCAAATGCTTATTCCGATAAAAGTACTCCCCTCGCGAAGAGATTCGCCGAGGAATTTAGAAAAAGCCTGCATTTGGCCAAGGAAAAAGATCGCGGAAAGACAGAAATTTTCACTATTGTTGATGATGAATACCGGGCGGTCTCATGGGGGAGAACTTCAGGTCTGGACATCATCAAAATTGAACTTAATAGCCCTTTGGCGCCGGGTGCTTCTGCTAAATTATTTATTACCTATACTGTAAAGCTTCCGCCAAATAGATATACGCCTTATGGCTATAATAATGACGGGGGTTATTATTTAAAAGATTGGTACCTCACCCCTGCTGTTTATGATGGCGAATGGCAATTGTATTCAAATAAGAATCTTGAAGACCTGTATACAGACATTACGAATACCAACATTATCTTCAGTTATCCTGATTCTCTGTTTTTAGGCACAAACTTAAAAGAAGTAAATATTACTGGATTCCCCGGAAAACAGCAGGCTACACTTGAAGGTGTGAACAGAAAGAGTGGTTATATCATTCTTAATGCGGAAAAAAAATTTACAAAACATGTCACTCCGGAACTCATAGTGATTACGGATCTCAAGGCAACAAAATACGATGAAATTTCCCAGGGGGTTTCCATAAATAGAATTTCTCGGTTTATTCATAATAATCTGGGCGACTTTCCCTATGAACAACTGCTTGTTAGCGAAGTAGATTTTAATAAAAATCCAATATATGGTTTAAATCAACTGCCATCTTTTATACGCCCATATGAAAGGCAATTTCAGTTTGAAATGACCTTTATGAAAACTGCCCTCAATAGCTATATTAGAGAATCAATTTTCCTTAATCCAAGAAAGGAAAAATGGATAAACGATGCAGTTATCAATTATATGATGATCAAATTTGTGGAAGAGTATTATCCCGATCAGAAACTACTGGGTAAATTATCTAAAAGCTGGCTTATAAGAGGCTTTAAACTGGCTCAAATGGATTACAATGATCAATATGCCTTCCTGTACATGTTTACTGCAAGGAAAAATCTTGATCAGGCACTTACCACTCCTAATGACTCACTGATAAAATTTAATCAAAAAATAGCTAATACCTATAAAGCAGGACTAGGCCTGGCATATCTGGCAGATTACACCGGAATTGAAAATATAGATAAGGCTGTAAAGGAGTTTTATAAAAGGTACTCCTTAAAACCAGTGGTACCCTCTGATTTTGAAGGGATTCTAAAAAACCATTCTGAGAAAGATATCGATTGGTTTTTCAAAACCTATGTCCCTACTGATGAGCGTATTGATTTTAAAATTTCCAATGTAATTAAAACACAGGATTCTCTAACTGTTACCCTTAAGAATAAAACGGGTGCAGAAGTTCCAATATCACTTTTCGGATTAAGAAATGACACGGTGGTATCCAAATATTGGTTTACCGGGATAAAAGACGAAGAAACTATTACCATCCCACGGAATTTTGAAAAGAGACTGGTGCTTAATTATGACCAGACCATCCCTGAATTTAATCAGCGGGATAACTGGAAAAAGCTCAAGGGATTTTTCATTAGCAATAAGAAATTAAAATTTCAATTTTTTAAAGATGCTGAAGATCCTTATTACAACCAGATTTTTTATATGCCTACATTGGGTTTCAATATTTATGATGGCTTAACACCGGGGATTCGATTTACCAATAAGACTCTTTTGGAGCGACCTTTTGTATTTGATTTATCACCCGCTTACTCTTTTAATGAAAAATCATTAGTAGGTTCTGGCAGACTTAGCGTGCGGCATTATCACGGTAAAAGCGGATTTTATGTTACCAATTATCAGATAAGGGGATCTAGCTCTCATTTTCAAACAAATTCGCGCTACAGCACATTTACCCCTTCCGTGAGTTTTGGGTGGAGACCTGCTGACCTCATTTCTAATAAGCGACAAAGACTTACCCTGAGGTATGTCAATGTATTTAGAAATATTGATCCCAACCTGGATATAGAAACTGATCCGGATTACAGTGTGCTCAATGCAAGATATACCCATGAGAATAATGGGATCATTGATTATTTTAAGTGGTTTGCAGATGCTCAATATTCTAATGAATTCACGAAATTGGCTTTCAATTTGGAGTACAGGAAGCTATTTGTTAATAATACGCAATTCAATTTTAGACTATTTGCAGGAAAATTTCTGCGCAATAAAACAAGTGGAGACTATTTTAGCTTTGCACTGGACAGGCCAACGGATTATTTATTTGATTATAACTATTTAGGCAGGTCTGAAGATTCAGGAATATGGAGCCAACAATTAATTATAGCCGAAGGGGGCTTTAAATCCCAATTGGAAAATCCATTTTCAAACGATTGGATTACAACTGCCAATTCAAGTGTTAACATTTGGAAATGGGTAGAATTATACGGAGATATTGGATATATTAAAAACAAAAATCAATCTGGCAGATTTGTATATGATTCCGGTATCCGCCTAAATTTACTCACAGACTATTTTGAATTATACTTCCCTATATATTCCAACAATGGATGGGAAATTGCTCAACCCAATTACGCCGAACGGATTCGCTTCATAGTTACATTGAGCCCAAAAACACTATTAGGTCTTTTCACAAGGAAGTGGTTTTAGAAATTATACTATTCTTAGAAAATTTGTTATTTTTTACATTATTTATAATTTATTGTTGCTTTTGTATGGGTTTTTTGATTTATCATTAGTATAAAACCATTTTTTTTGATTGCAAAGATCATCTTGTTTTCATATTTTTGCAACAAATCTTTCCCTAATGAGTTTAAAATTGCAAACAAGTGATGACATTTCTTTTGAAGATTTTAGGGCACAGATTTTAACAGATTATGAAATTGCCGTTACCAGCCGGGAATGTAGTCTCTTAGGCCGAAGAGAAGTCTTAACCGGTAAAGCTAAGTTTGGAATTTTTGGTGACGGGAAGGAATTACCACAACTGGCAATGGCCAGATCTTTCCGTAATGGTGATTTTAGAAGCGGTTATTACAGAGATCAAACTTTTATGATGGCTTTGGGGCAATTAAGACCTAAAGATTTCTTTCATGGTCTTTACGCTACTACGGATATAGAGAAGGAACCGATGAGCGCCGGAAGGCAAATGGGAGGGCATTTTGGATCGTACAGTCTTAATCCTGACGGATCTTGGAAGGATCTTACGGCACAAAAGAATAGCAGTGCTGATATTTCTCCAACTGCCGGTCAGATGCCCCGACTTCTGGGATTGGCACAGGCATCGAAGATCTACCGTCATGTAAAAGGGATAGATTCTGATAAATTTTCCAACAACGGCGATGAAGTGGCCTGGGGTACAATTGGCAATGCCAGTACTTCTGAAGGTCATTTTTTTGAAACCTTTAATGCGGCAGGAGTTTTACAAGTACCTATGATCATAAGTGTATGGGATGATCAATACGGTATTTCTGTGCCAGCTAAATATCAAACAACTAAGGAGGATATTTCCGAAGTCCTGAAAGGATTTCAAAGAGATGAGCATAATAAGGGTTATGAAATCCTGAAAGTAAAAGGCTGGGATTATACGGCACTCATTCATGTTTATGAGAATGCTTCAGAATTGGCACGGGAGGAACATATTCCTGTATTAATCCATGTTACTGATTTAACACAACCCCAGGGTCATTCTACCTCCGGTTCGCAGGAACGATATAAAAGTGAGGAACGTCTGCTGTGGGAAAAAGAAAATGATTGTAATAAAAGATTCAGGGAATGGATACTCGAGAATAAAATCACCGACAATGAATCACTTACTGCTTTGGAATTAAAGATTAAAAAAGAAGTAAGAGCAGCGAAAAAAGAGGCATGGATAGAATTTTTAACTCCACATAGGGAAGCTAAAAAAGCCCTGATAAATTTATTGGATAAATTAGCTCTAAGCAGTCCTAACAGGGCGTTTATTACAAAAATAAAGAATGACCTGATTGCAGTTGAAGAACCACTAAAGAAAGATTTGGCTAAGAATTCAAGAAAGGCCCTGCGTTATGTTCTCGGTGAAAGTTCAAATGAAAAAACGGCATTGCTAAAATGGCTGGAAAATTTCCTACAAGATTCACAAACGAAATTCAGCTCGCACCTCTACAGTGAATTACCCAATAAAGCTACAAGTATTAAGGAAATAAAGCCCGTTTATAACGATAATTCGGTAATGGTAGATGGCCGAGTAATTTTACGTGATAATTTTGATAATCTTTTTGCAAAATATCCGGAGGTCCTGATTTTTGGAGAAGATAGTGGAGCTATTGGCGATGTAAACCAGGGACTGGAAGGCCTCCAGGAGAAATATGGCGAAATGCGTATTGCTGATACCGGGATACGTGAAACAACAATTATAGGACAAGGAATTGGTTTAGCCCTCAGAGGTCTCAGACCTATAGCCGAAATTCAATATCTCGATTATTTATTATATGGTTTACAAACCCTGAGTGATGACCTGGCCACATTGCTTTATCGTACAGTGGGTAAACAAAAGGCGCCACTGATTATCCGGACCAGAGGACATCGATTAGAAGGTATCTGGCATTCAGGTTCTCAAATGGGGGGCATTATTCATTTCCTAAGGGGGATGTATGTCTTGGTCCCAAGGAATATGACCAAAGCGGCTGGCTTTTATAATACCCTGATGAAGAGCGATGAACCGGCAATAATAATTGAAAGTTTAAATGGTTACAGGCTTAAAGAAGACAAGCCAGATAACCTTGGTGACATCTGTACGCCTATCGGAGTGGTTGAAGTTGTAAAAGGAGGTTCAGATATTACCCTTTTATCGTACGGTTCTACTCTGAGAATTGTTCAAAATACAGCCGAGGAACTAAAAGAAGTTGGTATTGATGCCGAAGTAATTGATGCGCAGTCACTTCTTCCTTTCGACCTTACCAATGGGGTAAAGCAAAGTGTTGAAAAAACGAATAGGTTACTAATTATTGATGAAGATGTACCAGGAGGATGTTCGGCTTATCTTATGCAGGACATTATTGAACGACAGGGAGCTTACCAATATCTTGACAGCCCGCCTCAAACCTTAACGGCAAAAGCTCATAGACCGGCTTATGCTTCAGATGGGGACTATTTCTCTAAGCCTAATGCAGAAGATATATTTGAAAAGGTATATGAAATTATGCATGAGGCAAATCCCGCGGAATACCCTAAACTACGTTAGTTCAATTTTTTAGCGATTCCATTTTCCAAGAGTTTTATCTTTTATTACTTACAAATGCCAATGTTACTCAACACATGGCTTATAAACTTATGCCATTAATCCTTTTACATTTTTTATTAGGTAAATTAGTGTTCGGAAATAATTAAATTTAAAACATGAAATCACTATGCACTATCATCATCTGCCTGGTAACGGGGTGGACTTTACTTTCACAGCCAAAAGTAGCCATCTCTGATTTTGAAAACCTGGATAACAGTAAATGGAGCGGAAATCTGATGTACATAAATTATGGTGATGGGTCCAAGGTTTTGATCAGGACCGCTATGCAAATTTCTATTAAAGGGAATAAGATATTAATGGATATCGAATATCCCGATGAACCTAAGGCAAATTCTAAAGAAAACATTAGAATAACAAAGGCTGGATCTTATTTAGGGAATGAGGAACTTATTGACAAGGATTATGATAACGGGGTATTGACCTTAGTTACCAGGTTTAAAGGGAAGGATAACAACAAAAAAGCAGTGATGTATAAAACTTATTCCATTAGCGAAGAGGCATATGTGGTTGAAAAGAAAGTTCAGTATATGGATACGGAGGAGCGTATTTTAAGAAACAGATACAACTATACACGCTCTAATTAGTCTGAAAAAAAAATTAATTCTTCCGCAACCAATGAACCTGCCTTCAGTATTAAAAAAATACTATTCCCTGGATAATGCAATGATCACTCCAATGGAAGGCTATGCGAGTTCTAATTTCAGAATTGAACTCAAGGAGCATACCTATGTCTTAAAGGTATATGAGAAAACCAGGAAGAATGAATCTGTCTTAAAAGCAGAGAATACTATTCTTGAAATACTCTCAAAACTAGCGGATTACGAATTCCCAAACCCTATTAAATCGATTGATGGAAAATTTTTGGAATCTGATGAAAACTCAATCTATAGACTTTTAAGCTTTATTGAGGGGGATTTTCTGATTGATATCCGTCATAGTGATACGTTACTTTCTTCGTTCGGAACGTTTCTCGCACGTATGGATAAGGAACTGTCAAATCATTCAGACATTGTAGTCAATGGCATTCAGACCCAATGGGACCTAAAACATTTCAACCTTAATAAAAAATATATAGATTTTATTGAGAATCGAAATGACAAAAAACTGCTGTCTTATTTTTTCCTGCAATATGAAGAAATTGTAATACCTGAAGCGCATCGGCTAAGACAAAGTATTATCCATAATGACCCCAATGACCTTAATGTGCTTGCTGCAAATAATGAGATTGCAGGCATCATAGATTTTGGCGATATGTGCCACTCCTGGCTGATAAATGAGCTGGCCATTGCCCTGACTTATATAATGATGAATAAGGAGTCCCCGCTGGAATGTGCATTTCCGGTCATACAGGCCTATAACAAGGTGCTACCTTTAAAATTGTTGGAGTTGGATATATTGTATTATCTGGTGGCCGCCCGCCTGTGCACCAGTGTCTGCAATTCGGCTTACGCCAAAACAATAAAACCAAAATCCGACTATATTACCATAAGTGAAAAACCTGCCTGGGACTTGTTAAGGAGGTGGTTGCGGATAAATCCTCTTAAAGCTAGGGACCAATTTCGAAAAGCGGCAGGTTACAAAAGGCAACCGGAAAATATATTGGAAGAACAACTTACAAGAAGGAAAAAGCATCTGAGTACGTCACTTTCCCTGAGTTATAATAGGCCGATAGAAATGTATAAATCTGCATTTCAATATATGTATGACATTGATGGCAATACATATTTAGACGCCTATAATAATATTATGCTTGCCGGGCATTGTCATCCTATAGTGGTTAGGGCCGGACAAAGGACAATGGCCAGATTAAATACGAATACACGATATATCTACGAAGAACTTCTCTCCTATTCTGAAAAATTATTAGCAAAGTTCCCGGCAAAATTAAATAAGGTATTTTTTGTGAATTCAGGAAGTGCCGCGAGTGATCTTGCCTACAGAATGGCAACTACCTATACAAGAAAAAGAAAAATTATGGTCCTTGAACATGGCTATCATGGAAACACAGGAACCGGCATTGATATGAGTCATTATAAATATTCCTCAAAGGGTGGTGGCGGTGCCAAAGACCATATCCTGGAAGTGCAATTACCCAAGGTCTATGGTTCCGGGTTTTCGGATGAAGAGGAAGCAGCAAACCACTTTTCCGCTTTGGCCATTGAGCAAATAACGAGGAACAATAATGAAATAGCCGCCTTTATTGCTGAACCTATAGTTGGTTGTGGAGGGCAGGTGCCATTGCCTGTTGGTTATTTGGAAAGGATCTATCCAAAAATCAGGTCACAGGGGGGGGTATGCATAAGCGATGAAGTACAAGTTGGGTTCGGTAGATTGGGTAAAAACTTTTGGGGATATGAATTTTACAATGTGGTTCCCGATATGATAATTTTGGGAAAACCTATGGGTAACGGCCACCCTATTGGTGCGGTGGTCACTACAACTGAAATTGCTTCGAGTTTTGAAACTGGTCCGGAGTTTTTTAGTTCTTTCGGGGGAAACCCTGTATCCTGTGCCATAGGTAACGCGGTTTTAGATGTTATTGAATCTGAAGGCTTGCAGGAACATGCCCAGGAAGTAGGGTCGTACTTAAAAAAATGTTTAACGGAATTACAAAAAGAATATCCTGAAATAGGAGATATAAGAGGGCATGGCCTTTTTATAGGGGTTGAAATTACAGATAAGGAAGGGAACCCTAATACCAATCTTGCTGTGAACCTTGTAAATGCATTACGTGAAAATTTCATTCTTACAAGTACTGACGGACCATTTAATAACGTTATTAAAATTAAACCCCCTCTCGCATTTACTGAAAATGATGCAAGCTTACTCTGCACTTCTATAGGACAAATTCTTAAGCATTTGATAAAAAGTTAGCGAAAAAAGCTTACTTTAGTTTTTCCAATCTTAGTAGAACATGACTCAAAAACTCAAAAATGATATTGGCCTGGCAATATTGCGCATTGTTACCTCCGCTTTTTTGCTCTCTCACGGTATTCCCAAATTACAAAAACTTTTAGCTGGTGATTTTGAATTCTCTGATCCCATCGGGATAGGAGCTACCCCTTCTCTTTTTTTGGCCGTAGTTGGAGAATTCCTTTGCCCTATACTTGTTCTAATTGGTTTTAAAACGAGATGGGCTTCCTTACCAATAATTATTACTATGGCTGTAGCGGCATTTATAGTTCATGGTGGAGATCCTTTTGGAAAGAAAGAATTAGCACTGATTTACCTGATGTGTTATGTTGTTATTATGTTTATGGGGCCGGGAAGTTACAGCATCGACAAAAAATAGGAGTTCTAAATAATCTTGACCAGTAGCTCTTTCAATAGATCAGATTGGGTACTATTGTACGCACCAACCCCTTTTCCTTTTAAGTCCATTTCCCTCAAATAACTAATAATACGGCTTACCCGTTTCATGGGATAATTTCGGGAAGCTACCTGATACTCTCCCACAAAATATGGGTTGATTCTTAAGGCTGAAGCCACATTTTTGGGCGAATGATCAGATAGACCGTGGTACTGCAGTAATTGCGTAAAAAAAGTATGTAATAAGCTTACAGTCACAACGAATGGATTATCCCTGGGGTTCTGCGAGAAATAATTTATAATCCTTGTCGCTTTTACAATATTTCTTTCTCCTATAGCTTTTTTTAATTCAAAATTGTTGTAGTCCTTACTTATACCGATATGTCTTTCAATTAGATCAGGGGTTATTTCCGTGTTTTTAGGAAGTACTAATTGTAACTTTTCTAATTCATTATTAATCCTGCTCAGGTCTGTCCCAAGATATTCAACCAATAGTACAGAGGCTTTATGTGAAATTGTATATCCCTTATTCTTTAAGGTTAGCCTAATCCAATCGGATACCTGATTATCATAAAGCTTTTTACTTTCAAAAATAATATGATGGTTATTCCGAAGTGTTTTATGTAATTTCTTGCGCTTGTCCAATTTTTTGTATTTATAACAGAAAACCAGCACGGTAGACGTTTGTGGATTCTCGGCATAAGAACATAATCCCTCTATAGTTCTGGACAAATGTTGTGCCTCCTTCACAATTACGACCTGCCTTTCGGACATCATTGGATACCTCTTTGCGTTGGCCAACACTTGTTCAAGGGAGACTTCTTTTCCATATAAAACCATTTGATTAAAGCCTTTCTCCTCGTCCGTAAGGATACTATCCCCTATGAATTCGGCAATCTTATCAATAAAATAAGGTTCATCCCCCATTAAAAAATATATTGGGCTTATAATACCGTTACGGATGTTATTTACAATCTGCTTTACTTCTTCCATCCAAAAAAAATTACCAAATTTGTTTCATGCTATCTTTAAACTTTCCCAGCTATCATTTCAGAATCAAAAGTAGCGAAAATAAGCAGCAGATTTTTGATGTAATACGGAAAAAGTTTGTAAGCCTGCAACCCGAAGAATGGGTACGCCAGCATACAATACACTATTTATTAAAAGATAAGAAGTATCCGGAATCTTTAATTAATGTTGAGAAGACCTTAACCATTAATGGTTTACGAAAAAGATATGATATTGTTGTTTTTAACTCAGACGGGAGTATCAGGATTCTGGTTGAGTGCAAATCTCCCCAGGTTAATATTTCACAACTAGTATTTGATCAGATTGCACGTTATAACCTGAAAATGAATGCTGAGTACCTGATGGTAACTAATGGTTTAGATCATTTTTATTGTATAATGAATTATGAAGAAGAAAAATATTCTTTTTTAAAGCATATTCCTGATTTTAGGCTTTAATTTGCAACCGTTTTGAAAATTGCCATCGTCATATTGAATTGGAATGGAGAAGCGCTCCTGGAACGGTACCTGCCCCTGGTAGTAAAATATTCGGGGAACGCAGATATTTATGTAGCCGATAATGCTTCAACAGATGACTCTGTAGCCTTTGTCCGAAATAACTTTCCAAATGTAAACATCATTCAAAATAGTTCAAACGGCGGATTTGCTAAAGGCTATAACGACGCTTTAGAGCAAATTGATGCAGACATTTTTTGTCTCTTGAATTCTGATGTTGAAGTGACAAAGGATTGGTTGAAGCCGATCAAAGAGACATTTATTAAATACCCCGACGCGGCAATAATTCAACCTAAAATTCTTGATCTATTACGCCGGGATTATTTTGAATATGCAGGAGCTGCAGGTGGTTTTTTAGACCAATTTGGCTACCCATTTTGCAGGGGTAGAATTTTTCAAGCGATTGAAAAGGATGAAGGGCAGTATGACGAAACTACAGAAATCTTTTGGGCAACCGGGGCATGCATGTTTATACGAAGCGAAGTTTTTCAAAACCTTGGTGGTTTTGATGAAGAATATTTTGCGCATCAGGAAGAAGTGGATCTTTGCTGGCGCGCCCAAAATAAAAGATTAAAAGTGTTTTACGTTGGAGCATCTCATGTTTTCCATCTGGGTGGCTCTACACTTAGTAACATGAATCCGAAAAAAACCTTTTTGAATTTTAGAAATTCCCTTTATTCCATTACCAAAAACCTTCCCCGAAGAAGAGCATTCCCTATAATATTACTTCGTCTTCTACTTGATGGTATTGCGGCTTTTCGATTTATATTTCAACTTAAACCAGATCATTGCCTTGCCATTATTAAAGCTCATTTAAGCTATTATCGCAATTTTCGCATGATTTACAGGAAAAGGGAAAAAAACAATTTTATCAAAAAGTATTACATTACAAAATCCATTGTGTGGTCTTATTTCGTAGATCAGGTAAAGAATTTTAACATTTTAGTAAAAGATTAACTAATTTAGAGAAATCAAAGGAATTCAAATGTTCTAATTTTACAAGAAATTAGTGCGAACATCATTTAAACAAACTATTAATTTTATATAAACATTATTATGAAAAAAATTTTTGTAGGCTTTTTAGGAATGGCGATACTACTATCATCATGTGTATCCCAAAAAAAATACGCCGAATTAGAAACTAAGCAAAAAGAAACCCAGGATTTATTAAATTCTGCCACGGTTAAGTTGAATAGCTGCCTTGAAGAAAAGGCAACGGCAGATGCGAGATTGAAAACTTTGGAAGATCAAAATGCATTTCTTAAGGCAAATAATCAGGAACTTATTAATAACATGGGTAATTTAACCACCCTAACTGCCAAGGGTGCTGAAAACCTTGAGAAATCTTTGGAAAGTCTTCAGGAGAAAGATTTGACCATTCGGAAATTACAAAATGCGATTACGAGAAGAGATTCTGTAAACCTTGCATTGGTTCAAAGTCTTAAAGGTGTTCTTGGTAATTTAGATGACCAGGATATTGAGATCAATGTAGAAAAAGGTGTGGTTTTTATTTCAATTTCGGACAAATTATTATTTAGCAGCGGTAGCTATAACGTAACGGCAAGAGCTAAAGAAATTTTAGGAAAAGTTGCACAGGTTGTAAACAACAAACCCGATTTTGAGTTTATGGTAGAAGGACATACCGATGATGTTCCTTATAGAAAAGGAGTCTTATTAGACAATTGGGATTTAAGTGTAAAAAGGTCTACAGCCGTGGTTCGTATATTACAAAATGATTACGGGGTAGATCCTAAAAGAATGACTGCAGCCGGCAGATCACAATATATTCCTGTTTCTCAGACTGATAAATCTAAAAACAGAAGGACTAGAATTGTTGTTCTTCCAAAAATTGATCAGTTCTACAGTATGATTGAAGAAGGAATGAAAGATCCTGCCATAAACGACTAAATTCAAATGAGTACATAAAAAAAACCGCGATTAATAATCGCGGTTTTTTTTTATATAATATCCGGGTCTCCTTTACCCACCCTAATAACTTCCGGTTCGTCCAAAGAAAGGTCTATAACCGTAGATCCTATATTACCTCCGTATCCGCCATCTATAACTATATCTACTAAGTTGTGCCACTTTTCATAAATTAATTCCGGATCTGTCGTGTATTCCAAAAGCTCATCTTCATCCCGAATAGATGTTGATACAATTGGATTCCCTAATGCTTCAACCAAAGCCCTTGCAATATTATTGTCCGGAATTCGGATCCCTACCGTTTTTCTTTTTTTAAAATCCCTGGGTAATCTGCTACTTCCGGGCAATACAAAGGTATAAGGGCCGGGAAGAGCTCGCTTGAGTATTTTAAAAGTCGGACTGTCCAATTGTCTGACATAGTCAGAAAGATTGCTGAGATCTGCACACACAAATGACCAATAAGCCTTCTGTAGTTTTATTCCTTTTATGCGCGCTATCTTTTCCAAGGCCTTGGTATTGGTAATATCACAACCCAGGCCATAAACAGTATCTGTGGGATATATGATTAACCCCCCCTTCTTCAAAACAGAAACCACCTTGCTTATTGCCTTTGGGTTAGGGTTTTCTTCGTATATCTTAATAAATTCAGCCATTTAGTAATTAAATATAAGTAGCGATCTCAGGTAGATGAGACCAAAGCAATTTTATGTTCTGCCAGATCGCAATTAAGAACTACAAGTATTATCTGTTAATATTCTTTAACCGAATTTTCCAGGGGCCCTATATAGTTAGGTTTTGTATACTATTTAACCTGATAAACCCTTACATAATCAACCTCCATGACCGCTGGGAATATTTCGTCATCAATTCCTTCTATTCCTCCCCAGTCTCCACCGACGGCAATGTTCATTAGGAAATAAAAACTTCCTGAAAACGGCCAGTTTTCAGCATTGGTAATAGCCGGTTTTGGAAATGTCAACTGTATATTATCGATGTCGTCCAAATAAAATTTTATGTATTTGTTGGTCCATAAAATTCCGTAATTATGAAATTCTTCTTCTATGGATTCAAGAGCAACGGGACCTGAAGTAATTTGAGTCCCATTCCTGTGATTATTGGCGGTGCTATGAATAGAAAAATGCGTCTGATTGGGTTCAAAACTTACATATTCCATGATATCAATTTCACCACAAGCGGGCCAGCCTACTGTATTTATGTTACTACCAAGCATCCACAAAGCGGGCCAAAGGCCATCGCCTTTATGTTCAGGAATTTTTGCCCTGATCTCCATCCTTCCATAAATGAAATCTGTAGTACTGTTTAACCTTGAAGAGGTGTACTCAAAAGTCCCCGGTGCAATTTGTATTCTTTTTGCTATTATTTTTAAAGTCCCGTCACTTACTTCAACATTTTCGTTTGCCACATAGTTTTGCCTTTCATTATTTCCCCAGCCATGGTCTCCCGTTTCAAAAACCCAGTTTTCTTCAGACAGGGTATTCCCATCAAATTCATCTTGCCAAACAAGAGTAGCATTATCCCAATAATCCGCAGCATTAACATCTGGCAGACCACTCGTATCCGATGATTCCGGCGGATCGCTCTGTATATCTTCCTGTGGACTACTGGACGAGCAGCCCAATAGGAATGCTGAACATAAAAAAATGAGACTTTTATTCATAATTGGAACTTATTGTAACTACAGGTTAAACTAACACGAAAATTTCACATTCAAACAGCATGTAAAAATAAAAAAAATAACTAGTCTGTCATTTGGGTTATGTACCCATCAGGTACTAAGGATTTCCAATTTAGCAAATCGAAGAAGTAATTTCTTTATATCTCCCTTTTCAAATTGAATTTCCGCCTTTTTATCATTGCCTGCCCCTTCAATACGCAATACCTTGCCACGTCCAAAACGAGTATGATTTACCAATGCTCCTTCAGTTAAATTCGGATCTATTTTATTGGTGTTGCCAATTGGGTTTGCCAATTCAGGTTTAAGCCTGCGAAGTTTTCTCAATTGATCTTTATTGGGTCTTCCAAGTATTGGGGGTGTTCCATTCTCAGGTTTAACCTGCCTTAATTTAGACTTATCAACTTCGCCAAAAATATCCGTGTTTACCAAGGGTTTAAATCGATAGGTATCCACGGGGGTCAGGTTCTCAATATACTTCTCCTCTACCTCTTCAATAAAACGGCTGGGTTCAGCATCAATTAATTTACCCCAGCGATATCTGTTTTGCGTATAGGTGAGATAAGCCTGTTCTTCGGCACGGGTTAATGCAACATAAAAAAGTCTACGTTCCTCCTCCAGTTCACTTCGTGTGTTCATGCTCATTGCCGACGGAAAAAGATCTTCCTCCATCCCAACGATGTAAACAAAAGGGAATTCCAGGCCCTTCGCCAGGTGTATGGTCATTAGTGCCACACGGTCATGGTCGCCTGTGTCCTTATCCAGATCAGTCGCCAGAGCAACATCTTCAAGAAATTCAGTGAGATCACCCTTGGCGTCTGCCAGTTCTTTTTGCCCTTCCACAAAATCCTTAATACCATTCAGTAATTCTTCTATGTTCTCCATTCGCGCAATTCCCTCCGGAGTGCCATCTTTCTTAAACTCTAATAAAATTCCCGTTTTTTTAGCGACGTGTTCGGCTAGTGTAAATGCATCGGCATTGGCATTCATTATCTGAAAACTCTTGATCATAGTTACAAAATCTTCCAGTTTTCTTTTAGTTCCGGCATTTATCTTTAAATCTATTCTGTCCAAATTTTCCATTACCTCAAAGATTGACCTTGAGTAATGATTTGCAGCAACTGTAAGCTTATCTACCGTAGTCTGACCTATACCCCGAGTAGGAAAGTTTATTACTCTTTTTAATGCCTCCTCATCCTTTGGATTAATTATCAATCTCAAATAAGACAACAAATCCTTGATCTCTTTTCGCTGATAAAAAGAAAGGCCACCATAAATTCTATAAGGGATGTCTCTTTTTCTTAAAGCATCTTCTATAGCGCGAGATTGCGAATTTGTACGATACAAAACAGCAAAATCCATATTTGATCGCTGATGTTGCATCTTGTTTTCAAATATTGAGCCGGCTACATATCTGCCTTCCTCAGCATCCGTTGGACTTCTGTGAAGCTTTATTCTCGTGCCTTCATCATTGGCCGTCCAGACAACTTTTTCCAATTGATTTTTATTCTTAGCAATTATGGAATTAGCGGCATTAACAATATTCTTGGTAGAGCGATAATTTTGTTCTAACCTGTATACCGCAACATCGTCATAGTCGCGTTGGAAATTCAAAATATTGGTAATATTAGCGCCTCTGAAAGAATAAATGCTTTGAGCGTCATCACCAACTACACAAATATTCTGAAACCGGTCTGCCAATGCTTTTACAATGAGATATTGAGAGTGATTGGTATCCTGATACTCATCAACAAGGATATATCGGAACCTTTCCTGATATTTCATCAATACCTCAGGAAAACGACTTAATAATTCGTTAGTGCGCAGAAGTAAATCATCAAAATCCATGGCACCCGCTTTAAAACACCGGTCTACATAATTCTGATAAATATCTCCCAACCTTGGTCTTTTAGACATGGCATCAGCCTCCATTAATTCAGGATTTTGAAAATAGGCCTTTACGGTAATTAAGCTATTTTTATAGGATGAAATGCGGTTCTGAATTTGCTTGTATTTATAAATGTCCTTATCCAAACCCATCTCCTTAATAATGGAAGAAATTAGCCGTTGCGAATCCTGGGTGTCATAAATGGTATAATTACTGGGATACCCCAACTTATCACCATCAAAGCGCAATAAACGTGCAAAAACGGAATGGAATGTCCCCATCCAAAGGTTCTTTGCTTCTGAACCTCCCACAATATCAGCGATCCTCTTTTTCATTTCCCGTGCAGCTTTATTCGTGAAAGTAAGTGCCAGAATATTAAATGGATCAACACCTTGATTCATTAAATGAGCAATCCTGTAAGTTAAAACCCTGGTTTTACCGGAGCCTGCTCCTGCAATCACCATTAGGGGCCCTTCCTTGTGTAAAACAGGTCCTTTTTGCGCGTCATTTAAATCATCCAAAAATGAATTCAAGTCTTAGGTATTTAACAGGGTGAATTTAGCCATAATTAACCTCATGAAAAAGTTACAAACCATTATTTATGAACTTTGATTTCGTATTAGCTTCAATTTGAATATATTTAGAACCTTTATTGAACCATATGACTAAATATGAATTACTTTTCTTCTCCTTATTTCTTCTTTTAGGATTTACTTTTTCGCATTCACAATCAAAAGAATCTGGTCCGGTAATAATGGGGTTTGGCGAAGTCTGGACTATTGAAAACGTTGATTTTATTACAGATATTAACAAGGAATACAAGGTTGTTTTTGATATAATGAATTCTGCTGATGAACCAGATGAGCTGAATAAAAGCATTGAAACTGCAGCGCGTTTTTTAAATATGCACGCCCAGAGCGGTGTACCGGTTAGTAATCTGAAAGTTGCACTGGTGGTTCATAACATGGCGTCCAAGGACTTACTACTAAATTCGGCATATAAAAGCCGGTTTAAAACAAATAACCCCAACCTGGAATTAATAGAAAAACTTATTAAGGCCGACGTCGAGATTATCTTTTGCGGACAATCCTCATTGTCCCGAAATATGCCAATTACCGAAACAATAACAGGTGTTAAGTTATCTCTTTCTGCTATGACTGCCTTAATTGGACTACAGGATGACGGATATCAACTAATTAAATTTTAAAACAGAACCTATGAAAAAATTAATATTGGTAACAGCAATTCTTTTCGGAAGCATGACTATGGCGCAAGAGCTGAACCTAACTAATGATTATGAGCTTATAGAAAATAAGGTCATTGAATGGAGGAGAGATATTCATCAAAATCCTGAATTATCCAATAGGGAATTTAAGACGGCGGAAAAAATAGCCGCACATTTAAAGTCATTAGGAATGGAGGTTCAAACCGGAGTGGCTCATACTGGAGTGGTAGGTGTTCTAAAGGGCAAACAACCGGGAAAAGTGGTAGCACTAAGGGCAGATATTGATGCTTTACCGGTAACTGAACGAAATGATCTCGAATTCAGGTCTAAGGTTACTTCTGAATTTCTTGGAGAAAAGGTAGGTGTTATGCACGCCTGTGGCCATGATACACATACGGCAATTTTAATGGGTGTTGCAGAAGTGCTGTCTAAAAACAAGGATAAAATAAAAGGTACGGTAAAATTTATATTTCAACCCGCAGAAGAAGGACCACCTCCCGGGGAAGAAGGCGGCGCACTGCTCATGGTTAAAGAAGGAGTGTTAAAAAATCCGGATGTAGACGCAATTTTCGGATTACATATAAATTCTCAAACCCCTGTTGGTGTTATTCGCTATAAATCCGGAGGTACCATGGCAGCAGCACAACGATTTGTTATCACCGTGAAAGGAAAACAATCACATGGCTCACAACCCTGGTCCGGTGTAGATCCGATTCTTATTAGTGCGAAAATAATAGATGGATTACAAACCATAATTAGCAGAGAATCTGAGCTTACGAAGGAAGCTGCAGTCATTACTGTAGGTAAAATTACAAGTGGTGTCAGATTTAATATTATTCCTGAAAGCGCTGAAATGATCGGTACAATCAGGACATTGGATTATGATATGCAAGAAATGATTAGTCAGAGGATGAAGGAAATGGTTCCCACTATAGCCAAAGCCTATGGGGGTGATGCATCTGTTGAGATTACTGCGACTACGGCTATAACTTATAATGATCCCGAACTCGTTGATCAAATGTTGCCAACCATGCGAAGGGTAGCTGGGCAAGAAAATATTCAAACTCAAAATGCTGTAACCGGTGCAGAGGATTTTTCTTATTTTCAGGAGAAAGTACCTGGTTTTTACTTTTTTTTAGGTGGGATGACACCGGGAAATACGGAGTCTTTCCCGCACCATACCCCTGATTTTAAGATTGATGATAGTGGTTTGCTCCTCGGGGTGGAAACACTTACAGAAATGAGCCTGGACTTTTTAAATCGCTAATCATTTATTCTTTTTTCGTTTGCAACTCCGGCCTGGAAACGATTAATTGTTATATGTAGGTCAACTGAACATCTAAATACCTTATTTTTGCCTAAATAAATTTAGCGCAAATAGTTAAGCGTTTCTAAATAAATCATCATGAATAAAATTACATTCTGTCTTCTTGTACTTACCCTATCTGGAAATTTTTTGTTTTCCCAGAAAAAAAAAGATCTTATCAATGAAATTGAAGAACTGAAATCCAAATTGGCGACTACAGAACTGGAATTAACGGAATCTCGTAAAAATGAAAAAATTGCTCAAGCCCAGGCAGAATCCTTTGAAAGCCAGGTTGCTGGTTTGGAAGAAAACAATGCTGCTTTATTAAAAAATCTTAATGCTTTTACAGGACAAGCCAATCAGAGTCTGGATAAACTAGGTGGTGTAATGAAAAGTCTGAGACAGAAAGAAAAGGAATTAAAATTCATTAATGACCAACTAACCAGCAATGACTCTATTTCGTTTCTTGTACTAAACGATTTTAAAAGAACATTGGGTGAAAATGTCAAAATAACTCTTGAAGGAGGGTCGGTTGCCGTTTTAATGGCGCATACCGACCTGTTTACAGCTGGTACCGGTGGTCCAGATTTAAAAGAGGAAGCAAAAACCATTTTAAGCAAAATGGCGATAGTTCTCAAAACCAACCCGGATACCCAACTAACCATAGAAAATCATACAAATGAAACTTCTGAATGGAGCAAGGTATTTCAGGATGCAACTGTTTTGGCAAATTTTATGTCCTCCGATAACGGTATAGCAGCTGAAAGAATAGTTACTATTAGGGAGACAGATCCTTCCAATACTGTTCATATAAAGATAAATCCGGACTTTAGTGCATTCTACGGGGATGTCAGAGAAAATATGAAGAACAAAAATTGAACCTCCAAAATTAGCTGGGGATTTTATTTTGTTTGACCACTGATATTTTGGTTTCATAATTTTTTCAATAAACCTTCGTTGTACATTCAATAACCAAACTAAATAACAAACACATGAGTGGGGACGGAATTTTTCAACTATTTGCATATTTATTACCGGCTGTAGTAACCGGAGCTATAGCTTTTTATTTCTTTAGATTACATACCAGAAACGAAGAAGGTCGAAGAAGATATTTACTTCATAAGGATTCGCAAAAAAATGCCATGCCTATACGATTACAGGCATATGAGCGTATGGCGCTATTTTTAGAGCGAATTTCAATTCCAAGCCTGGTAGTACGTGTGGCGCCTAAATCTGCCGATAAAAATGCTTATGAACAATTATTGATTCGCAGTATTGAAAACGAGTTTGATCATAATTTATCACAACAAATCTATATGAGCGATGAATGCTGGAATATTATCAAAGCAGCCAAAAATGCCACTATCCAATCTATAAGAAAAGCAGGAATAAGCCAAACTGACTCTGCTGATAAACTGCGTGAAGATATTCTAAATGCAACTATGGATAAACAATCACCTTCGGCTACAGCGCTTGCTTACGTAAAGAAGGAAATAGGTGAGCTCTGGTAATTTCAATAAAGGTAAATCTTATTGTTCGGGTTCTAAAGAACTTAATTCTACATTCTTAGTTTTAGCAAACTCATAACCTTTCTCCCACCAGTCCGTCATTTTCTCTCTGTCGAAGATTAATGAATTTGTAGTCAATACAGTGGGGGTGTAATAAAAATTTATGATTGCATCGTGATTATTAGCTACGAATTTTCCTATTCTGATATTCTGGCGCTCAATCCGGTCTAACATAAATCCAAACATGCTTGTCAATAATGAAAATGCATTTTTGGAGGGCATCCTGTTAAAATGCGTCACTTCGGTATGTAAAATAATGGCATCTACCTCTGTGGCACCCCTTAGAATAGCCTCTTCTATTGGCACCATACTCCCAAGCCCTCCATCCGCATATTCACACCCCTCTTTTCGTACTAAGCTCATAAAAGGTGTATAATTACATGATATCCAAATCCATTCACAGAAATCCTCATATCCATAATCTTTAATGGACTTGTATTCCACTGTGTTTAAAGAGAGGTTGGAAGTCGTTACCACAATATCTTTTGGACCAGATTTTAGTATATCAAACTCTTCCGGGGTGATGGTGTTTTTGATAAGTTCCAAAAGGTTATGGCTTTCCCCGAAAGTCTTGCTTCCATTATAAAAGTTTTTGAGGACATTCCAGTGGTTTATCCCAATATTGGCAACACCATATTTTTTCTGGATAACAAATGGACAATTACTAAAAATACTGTCCTGATCAACGGAAGTATAGACATCCTTTATTTTCTGAATTTTCTGAAGGGCCAGATGTGAAATTAACAAGCTTCCCGTAGAAGTACCTAAAAACAAGTCGTAATTGTGATTTAATCCCTGCATAAGGTATTGAGCAACACCTCCTGCAAAAGCTCCTTTACTTCCTCCCCCGGATATAACTAAGGCTCTCATTCAACTTCTAATTTACTTTTTATATAACGCAACTCTTTACCCTTTAGTTTTTTTGACAATTCAATAATACGTTCTTTTTCGCTCTCATCTTTTAGCAGAGTTTCCAGTAATTTTCTTGCATAATTTCTGAATTGCCAGGAATGATGAACGGCCGCATTTAGCAAATCTGCAATATTCTGGTCTGTAAGAGGAAAAACCTCCGACAATAAAGAAAAGGCATTCTGCCGAACTTCAAACGAATATTCAGGTGAGGTATAACCGAATAATTCTTCGGTATAACTTTCCTTTTGCTCATCATTCAGGTAGTCTTTTGTTAGTACAGCCAATAATAACCATACCAACCGTACATTCTTATTGGGTAAACCAACAATTCCTTTAGTCTTATCCAAATAACCTATCCTATCGTCAGGGAATGAAATCCACAATCGATAAAGCGCATTTTCAACTGTAATATAGCTCTTATCTTCCAATAAGGATTCAAAAGCTTCTTTTAGTATTACAGGAATTCTATCCGTCGTAATACACAAAGCCTGTCTTATTTTCAGGTCTTTACTATTGAAGGCTTCTTTTATAAAGCTATCTGACAATGACTTGCGGTAATCTAAAATGATATTTTCTTTTAATCTGGTTGATGTCGTCTTCATCCAGACTCTTTTGATTATTTCTTCATTACTCATACTACTGGTTGACAGCTCCTGTTGTAGATCAAGATATGTTTTTATATCCACAGAAGATGTGCTGAGTATTTTCTTCACTTCTTCATAGGGGAAATTCCTGTCCTGTAGCCAGGTTTGCCCAAATTCCTTAAGATCCGAATCTGTAAAACGCTGCACCTCTTTGATGAAATCAGATATGGTGGCATTAGAATACTTAAATTTATTCAAATAAGCCTGAACGCCCTTCCTAAATGCACTGTCTCCTATAGTAGTTCGAAGGGCATAAAGTGCCCATGCCCCCTTTTCATAAAAGGTCAGACTACTTGCCAAAGGATCCGTTAAAGCCTCAGCTTTTCCCTGCTGCGCGAGTTTTTGTAATTGTCTTGCGGATTTGTAAAGTTTCCAATAAAAATAGTCCTCCCCAAACAGTTCTTTCTCGGCAAGCAGGGCATAGAATGTTGCAAATCCTTCATGTAGCCAATGATGATTCCCATCTCTTTCCGTTACCAGGTTTCCAAACCATTGGTGTGCCATTTCATGGGCATTCACATTAACGTAATTCTTATCCTCAAAAGCAATACTATCAATGACAAAACCATCTGAAAATAAAGTGGTCCCCGTATTCTCCATTCCGGCGTATAAGAAGTCGCGTACAGGAATCTGCTTGTAATTCTGCCATGGATAGTCAATCCCTATTTCATCATTAAGAAAATTAAATATTTGCCCGGTATACCTATACGTTGGTTCTACGTTTAAGCTGTCTTTGGGATAATAATAGAGTTCTAAAGGAATACCTGAGTTGCTTTTAGAATTCTTAGATTCATATTGCCCAATTGCAAAGGCCAGCAGATAGCTGCTCATTGGTTTTTTCATATCAAAAACCCAGGTTCGGTAGCCGTCTTTTAGTTCCGTTTTCTTTAATATGCCATTAGCAATTACATCATAATCTTCATCGAATATGATACTGAGATCAAATTCAACTTTCTCGGTCATGTCATCAAAACTAGGTAACCAGTGACTGGTATATTTTCCTTGTCCCTGAGTCCAAATTTGTTTGTTAACAGCCTCAGAATCCTGCCATCCCAGGAAATAAACAGTTTGCTTTGGAATTGTAGTATATAGCAATGTTAAGTCATACCTTCTGCCTGCCTTGAGTTTTTTATAAAAAGTAATTTTCTCTTTATTCTCATTATAGCGAACCTTTTTACCATTCAATAAAACGGAGGTAAAATTCATATTTTTAGCATCCAGAAAAACAGAATCAGTCTTTTGATTGACTTCGAACAGGTAAGTTACCTTACCTTCTATTTTTTGGGTAATTGGTTCTATTTGCAGCTCTATTTCTCCTACTAAGAAATCTATTGCAGGTTGTGGTTGACCAAAAATTAATCCGGAGAAAATAAGGAATAAGAGGGAAAAGGTCAGCTTCATATTGGATAATGTACAAATGTCAGACCAAAATTAGCATTTTGCGGTATTGCAGTTGTATCCTCTAACCATTATTTTCGTTCTATGAATGCTAATTATCTTCAGACTCCTGTTACTTATTTGAAAGGTGTAGGTCCAAATAGGGCAGAAATACTTCAAGCTGAACTGGGGATTACAACATACCAGGGCCTGATTAATCTGTTTCCCAACAGATATATTGATAAAACAAGATATTATAAGATCAGCGAATTACAAAGAGGAAATGCCGATGTGCAACTAATAGGCAGAATTGTACACTTAAAAACGGTAGAGCAAAAAAAGGGAACCCGGTTAGTAGCATTATTTAAAGATGATACCGGTGAAATGGAACTTGTTTGGTTTCGGGGTCAAAAGTGGATTCGGGAAAATATTAAATTGAATGTTCCTTATGTGATTTTTGGAAGAACCAATTGGTTTAGTGGTAAATTCTCTATGCCACATCCCGAAATGGAATTACTGTCGGTGCATGAGAAAGGGATAAAGGTTGCTTTGCAGCCAATATATCCATCAACCGAAAAATTGAGTGCCAGGGGGATTACCAATAGGGTTATCAGTAAGTTAATTCAGCAGTTATTTTTGGAAACAAAAGGCCAATTCAAAGAGACCCTCTCCCCTACCATACTCAATGAATTAAAGCTTATGTCTAAAACTGAAGCCATGTTCAATATACACTTCCCAAGGGATCTCAAACATCTGTCCAGGGCACAATTCCGCCTGAAATTTGAAGAATTATTTTACATTCAATTACAACTAATTTCTAAGAAATTAATTCGTAAGCAAAAAATAAAGGGCTTCCCTTTTGAAGAAGTCGGCTCTCTTTTTAACGGGTTTTATAAAGATCATCTTCCATTCCAATTAACCGGGGCTCAAAAGAAAGTTATTAAAGAAATTCGTGCGGATCTGGGAAGCAAGGCTCAAATGAATAGATTGTTACAGGGGGATGTAGGTTCAGGTAAGACCGTAGTAGCATTAATGACCATCCTGTTAGCGCTGGATAACGGTTTTCAGGCCTGTTTGGTAGCTCCTACTGAAATATTGGCAAACCAGCACTACAAAGGAATTTGTGACTTATTGGGTGATCTTGACGTAAAAGTAGCTTTACTGACCGGATCTGTAAAAAAGGCGCAAAGAAAAGTCATCCATGAACAGTTGGAAGATGGATCACTCCATCTACTTATCGGTACGCATGCTGTTTTAGAAGACAAAGTAAAATTTAAAAACCTTGGGCTGGCAATTGTTGATGAACAGCATAGGTTTGGTGTTGCTCAGAGATCCAAATTATGGCATAAGAATGAAACACCGCCGCACATTTTGGTGATGACAGCTACACCTATACCAAGAACTTTAGCCATGAGTCTATACGGTGATCTTGATATCTCTGTGATTGATGAACTCCCCCCGGGTAGAAAAGCAGTGAAAACAGTTCACAGATTTGACAAAAACCGATTAAAAGTGTTTCAATTTTTACGGGAGGAAATAAAAAAAGGTCGACAGGTTTATATCGTCTATCCACTAATTCAAGAGTCCGAAGCCCTTGATTACAAGGATTTAATGGATGGATACGAGAGTATATCGAGAGATTTTCCATTACCCGAATACCAGATTTCAATTGTTCATGGGAAGATGAAGGCACAGGATAAAGATTATGAAATGGAACGTTTTGTCAAAGGTGAAACACAAATAATGGTTGCCACAACAGTTATTGAGGTAGGTGTAAACATCCCCAATGCATCAGTGATGATTATTGAGAGCTCAGAACGCTTCGGGCTTTCCCAGCTGCATCAATTAAGGGGTCGTGTAGGCCGCGGAGCAGAGCAGAGCTATTGTATCCTGATGACCGGTCAAAAGTTATCTGCAGATGCCAAAACAAGACTGGAAACCATGACCCGCACCAGTGATGGGTTTGAAATTGCCGAGGTAGACCTTAAACTCCGGGGGCCCGGAGATTTGATGGGGACCCAGCAAAGTGGTATTTTAAACCTCAAAATTGCAGATATTGTAAAGGATAACGATATCTTAAAAACTGCAAGATATTATGCCATTAAGATCCTTAATAAAGATCCCAAATTAGAGGCAGAAGAAAACAGAGCAATTCAATTTGCTTATGCCCAGTTGATGAAACATAAGAATATCTGGAATTATATAAGCTAAGAGCCGGGTTAAACCCGGCCCTTAATTTTCTTAGTATAAATAAACGGTTTAATTAATATCTGTTCCGTTTTCAAGCTTAATAATATTTGCAGCAATGGCATCTTTATTTATTTTATCCGGTGCCCTGTTCGCAGCTATTTTCAAATGCTTGAGCGCCGATTTATATTGTCCCATTGCGGAATAGCCCCTGGCCATGCCATAATCAACAGGCCAAAGTCCTTTGTGTTTTTTTGCATTCATCTTAAAGACTTCTAAGGCTTTTTCCTTCTTACCCTGGGCAATTAATTGCCTGCCATATCCATGAACCTCAAGAATTGTGGCAAGACCCAATGCTTCATCCATAACAGCCTCTGCTTCTGCTGTTTTTCCCTGATTAGTAAGAATTCTTGATTTAACGCTCAGATTATTAAAGTTTTTTTGACTAAAAAACTGCCCTTCAATGGCAGCATTTATCCAGCCAAGTGCCTCATCAAGATCTCCTCCATTATTCAATGAAAAGTTAGCGGCTTGTTCCCAGGTCTGACGACTAAAACCCGGGAAATTTTGTAGTTTATGCCTTATATCTGCCAAAACAATATCAGTTACATCAACTTCGATACTAAATGGAATTTGTTTCTTTTCCCAATTAAGGGATGCCACCACAGAATTTTTTTTGGCTTCTGTAAAAAGATAGGTCAATTCTTCCATATGCGAGCGATCTTTCGTATCAACATCAACCCTGAGGGCATCTTCAGAGGGCTCATAAAAGTAGCTCCCCCAAGCCTCGTAGTTATTGGAAAAAATAATAGTGGCCGTATTGTTCTCATTCACAATCATATGCAGACCGTATTTGCCGGCACTTAAAGGCTTGCCTTCAATTTTAACATCATCGGTAAATTTGATAATTGTATTTTCATTGGCACCGGCTCTCCATGGGGATTCTTTTGCTGTTCCAAAACCCAGATTGTTCATCCCGTAGGGTACCAATTTTCCCCAAATTTCACGTTCTTTTACTGCCGGCCTGGAATACACAATTGAGATATCTGTTATTCCAATACGTTGTGACACCGTAGCCATCTGGCTACCCCTTGGTAAATCTAGCTGAGAAATACCATTAGTTCCGTAAAACATTAGTAAGACCAGGCAAAATAAAGAGCCTATTTTGTAATTTCTTTTCATCAGATTGTTTCTTTAGTTGTTAATTAAACTGTTAGGTATCTATAAAGATATGAATAGGCCTAACTGCATATAGTTACAGTAATGTTAAAGAGTTAAATGCGCATTGTGTATCCGAATTGCACTAAAAAATTCATCGATTATTTTGGATTCAATACAAAAGATAAATCCGTACGTACTGTTAACATAAAGCCGGGTGACACACTTATTTACTATAAACTATTGTTTATCAGTACTTTATATTACCTATTTACTTCTTGAACATCGTAATTTTAAAGCACTTGGTTTTATCCTCTTTTACTTGTATTTCATACATTTGTTAGCTGTGTTAAAAAGCTAATTCTTAGTTATTTGAAGATTATATGAAAAAAACATTATTTGATAAAGTTTGGGACGCACATGTAGTCCAAAAGGTAGCAGATGGTCCTGATGTCTTGTTTATCGACCGTCATCTGGTTCATGAGGTGACAAGTCCCGTTGCATTTTTGGGATTAAAAAGTAGAAATATCAAGGTATTATACCCTGAGCGCACTTTTGCTACTGCTGACCACAATACACCTACACTGAACCAGCATCTCCCTGTTAAGGATCCGTTATCGGCGAATCAATTACGGGCGTTGGAACAAAACGCTGAGGAACACCATATTCCTTATTGGGGACTTGGTCATGAAAAAAATGGGATCGTACATGTAATTGGGCCGGAGAATGGAATTACGCTCCCTGGTGCCACTATAGTGTGCGGAGACTCTCATACATCAACCCATGGTGCATTTGGGGCCATTGCATTTGGTATAGGTACTTCAGAAGTGGAAATGGTATTGGCAACACAGTGTATTATGCAGCCTAAACCAAAAAGCATGCGGATTACTATTAATGGCAAACTAAATAGTGCCGTAACACCAAAAGATGTAGCCCTGTATATTATTTCTCAATTAAGTACTTCGGGAGCTACCGGATATTTTGTGGAATACGCCGGAGATATCTTTAAGCAGATGTCTATGGAAGGACGTATGACGGTATGTAATCTCAGTATTGAGATGGGTGCACGCGGTGGTATGGTAGCACCAGACGAAAAGACATTTGATTATATAAAAAATAGAGAATTTACTCCAAAGGGTGAGGCCTGGGATAAGGCAATGAAATATTGGGAGACTTTGTATACCGATGACGATTCGGTTTTTGATCATGAAATTACCTTCAATGGTGAAGATATAGAACCAATGATCACCTATGGTACTAATCCGGGAATGGGAATTGGTATTTCTGGTGGAATTCCTTTAGCGAATGCAATCGAAGGAGGCGCCGCCACTTATAAAAAGTCGTTGCAGTATATGGATTTTCAGGAAGGAGAAAATATGCTGGGTAAAGCAATCGATTTTGTCTTTCTGGGAAGTTGTACCAATGGTCGAATAGAAGATTTCCGGGCTTTTACAAGTTTGGTTAAAGGGAAACAAAAAGCAGAAAACGTTACTGCCTGGCTGGTCCCCGGATCTCATAAAGTAGAAGAAGCTATTAAGGAAGAAGGTTTGTTAGAAATTTTGAATAAGGCAGGTTTTGAATTAAGGGAGCCAGGATGCTCGGCTTGTCTGGCTATGAATGATGATAAGATTCCAGCCGGTAAATATGCGGTGAGTACTTCTAACAGAAACTTTGAAGGAAGACAGGGGCCAGGAGCAAGAACATTGCTCGCGAGTCCGCTTGTTGCAGCTGCTGCGGCTATTACAGGGAGGGTTACGGATCCAAGGGAGCTGATGGTGTTTGAAACAGCTTAATTTTTACTAATCATTAACGGATATAAACGAATGGCATACGATAAATTTAAAGTTTTAAACAGTACGGCAGTACCTCTCCCCATAGAAAATGTGGATACAGATCAGATTATTCCGGCCCGGTTTCTGAAAGCAACGGAACGAAAAGGATTTGGAGATAACCTATTTCGGGATTGGAGATATAACCCTGACAATACGCCAAAAGAACAATTCGTTCTTAATAACCCAATTTATGGTGGTAAAATATTGGTTGGTGGTAAAAACTTTGGATCCGGTTCTTCAAGAGAACACGCAGCCTGGGCCATTTATGATTATGGTTTTCGTTGTGTTGTAAGCAGTTTTTTTGCGGATATATTCAGAGGCAACTGTATGAATATTGGTGTTTTGCCCTTACAAGTAAGCCCGGACTTTCTTGTAAAGATATTTGAAGCAATCGAAGCTGATCCTAATGCAGAATTCGAAGTTAACCTGCCGGAACAAACCTTTACAATAAAGTCTACCGGAGAAAAGGAAAATTTCGAAATAAACGACTATAAAAAGGAAAATTTACTCAACGGATTTGACGATATTGATTATTTGTTAAATATTCAGGATAAAATAGAAACATTTGCAAAGGATACACCGCTTTAATATCAATAAAGACTATTACTTCATAAGCTATTTAACTTCAGCATGAATCGGAGGAAAATTGAAATAATGGATACAACATTGCGGGATGGAGAACAAACCTCAGGGGTATCCTTTACTGCTTCAGAGAAGCTAACCCTGGCAAGACTACTTCTGGATGAATTGAAAGTAGATCGTATAGAAGTTGCGTCTGCCCGAGTTTCGGAAGGCGAATTCAATTCGGTTCGTTCAATAGCCGAATGGGCAGAGAGTGTAGGGTACTTAGATCGTATAGAAGTGCTCACTTTTGTAGATAACGGACTATCCCTGAAATGGATGGAAAAAGCAGGTGCGAAAGTACAAAACCTGTTAACAAAAGGATCTTTAAACCACCTTACCTATCAACTTAAGAAAACACCGGAAGAGCATTTTAATGATATTGCTGCAGTGCTAAGCAAGGCAGAAAAACAAGGGATTACTACAAATGTATACCTGGAAGATTGGAGTAATGGGATGCGGAATTCTCCTGAATACGTTTTTCAGTTTCTGGACTTCCTGGCAACGCAGCCAATTAAAAGAATATTGTTGCCTGATACCCTGGGTATTCTGACACATGCTGAGACTTTTGATTTTATATCCCGAATCATATCCCGTTATCCTGATATGCATTTCGATTTTCACGGTCACAACGATTACGATCTTAGTGTAGCGAATGTTATGGAAGCTTTGAAGGCCGGTTGTCACGGATTACATTTAACCATAAATGGAATGGGGGAACGAGCTGGCAATGCCCCATTGGCTAGTGTTGTAGCCGTTGTGAATGATTTTATGCCCGATATTGAAATCAATGTGCATGAATCCTCACTTTTTAAAGTCAGTAAGCTTGTATCTACTTTTACCGGATTTGGAATTCCTGCCAACAAACCTATTGTAGGCGACAATGTTTTTACCCAAACAGCTGGAATACATGCAGATGGTGATAATAAAAAGAACTTATACTTTAATGACTTATTGCCCGAACGCTTCGGTAGAAAACGCAAATATGCATTGGGCAAAACCTCAGGAAAAGCGAATATCCAAAAAAATCTTCAGGAATTGGGACTTACGCTCAATGATGAAGAAATAAAGAGAGTAACCGAACGAATCATTGAGTTGGGAGACAAAAAGGAGAAAGTCACCAAAGAGGACCTCCCCTATATTATTTCGGATGTTTTGGATACTGAGCCTTACCAGCAAAAAGTCTTTGTCAAATCCTATGTGCTTACCCATTCCAAGGGCCTCAAACCGTCAACAACGGTGGCGGTTGAAATCAATGGAGACGCCTTTGAAGAAAATGCGCAGGGCGACGGGCAGTTCGATGCATTTATGAACGCCCTGAGAAAAGTATACAAATCCAAAAAAATAGAACTCCCGACACTCATTGATTATGCGGTGCGCATACCTCCCGGCAGTAACTCGGATGCTTTATGCGAGACCATTATTACCTGGCAGGATAAAGGAAATGACTTTATTACCCGCGGCCTTGATTCTGATCAGACTGTTTCAGCAATTAAGGCGACAGAAAAAATGTTGAATATCATATAAGAACCTTTTTAAAAGACAATTATTTACCATTAATCAGATCATAAAAACAATATGAAACTAAATATAGCACTCTTAGCCGGTGACGGAATTGGACCGGAAGTGATAGATCAGGCGGTCAAAGTATGCAATGTCGTGGCAGAAAAGTATGGCCACGATATAAATTGGAGACCAGCTTTAACCGGAGCTGCTGCAATTGATGCTGTGGGAGACCCTTACCCCGAAGACACCCATAAAATATGTGAAACTTCCGATGCTGTTTTATTTGGGGCAATTGGACATCCTAAATATGATAATGATCCTTCGGCAAAAGTCCGTCCGGAACAAGGCCTGTTAAGAATGCGTCAAAAATTAGGTTTATTTGCTAATGTGAGGCCAACTTTTACATTTCCTTCCTTGATTGATAAATCTCCTTTAAAAAGGGAACGGATAGAAGGTACAGATCTGGTGTTTTTAAGAGAACTTACCGGGGGTATCTATTTTGGAAAGCGAGGAAGGGAAGATGATGGTGAAACAGCATATGACACTTGTACGTATACCCGGGCTGAAATTAAACGTTTGGCTCAAAAAGGTTTTGAAATGGCCCAAAAAAGGTCTAAACGGCTATGTTGCGTAGATAAAGCTAATGTATTGGAATCTTCACGGCTTTGGCGAGAAACCGTACAGGCTATGGAAAAGGACTATCCGGAGGTTACCGTTTCTTACGAATTTGTGGATGCCGTGGCTATGCGACTTGTGCAATGGCCAAGTGAATATGATGTTTTGATTACCGAGAACCTTTTTGGGGATATTCTTACAGATGAGGCTTCCGTAATTTCGGGCTCAATGGGACTTATGCCTTCGGCTTCAATTGGAGAGCGCATAGCTTTATATGAACCAATTCATGGGTCTTACCCGCAAGCAGCAGGCAAAGATATTGCCAATCCTCTGGCCACTGTTTTATCTGCAGCCATGTTATTTGACGGTTTTGACTTAAGTGAGGAAGCAGAAGCAATACGAAAAGTGGTAAATAAGTCCCTTGCAGAAGGAATCGTTACAGAAGATCTGGCTGAAGGTGGAAAGTCTTATAAAACCAGTGAAGTGGGTAATTGGCTTGCAGCTAATATCCAATAAGAAATAAATGAAAGCCGGGGATCACTATTTAGTTTTCCACGGCTATTTTTTTACTTCAAACTAAAATTAAAGAAGGTAGTCCGTACTGATAAAGTTAGATAACTTAGTTTCTAATAACTTTTCAAGAATATCGTTATTTAATTCGGTATCCTTAGACGCGACAAACGTTCTTATAGAAAATGATCGCAATGCATCATGAACACTTAATGTAGCAACCGCAGAATCTTTTCTCCCTGTAAAAGGATAAACATCGGGGCCGCGTTGACAGGAACTATTTAAATTCACACGACAAACCAGGTTAGCCAAATTATCAATTAAGGGTGCGAGCGCATATACGTCACTCCCGAATAAACTTACTTGTTGGCCGTAGTTAGACTCGGCCATATCATCCAAAGGTTCCTGAATATCTTCAAATGAAAGGACTGGGATCACGGGCCCAAACTGTTCTTCTTCATATACCTTCATATCCTTGGTTACCGGGTAAAGAACTGCGGGCCAGATATAGTTATCAGAATGTTCTCCTCCCTTGGCATTAAGAATATGCGCCCCTTTATCCAAAGCATCATCAATTAATTCTTGTATGTAGTTTGGCTTACCCGACTCCGGCAATGGAGTAAGCGTAACGCCTTCTTCCCATGGATTTCCGAATTTCAGTTCATCAACTCTTTGTGAAAATTTCTTATTAAATTCTTCAACTATATCCTTGTGTACATATATAACTTTAAGCGCAGTACATCGCTGACCGTTGAAAGACAAAGCACCTGCAAGGCATTCTGTGATAGCCAGGTCCAAATTTGCATCTGGCAATACAATAGCCGGGTTCTTTGCTTCCAGGCCCAATACAAGACGTAAGCGATTACTCTTGGGGTGTTGATTTTGTAAAGCATTTGCAGAAGAACTATGTCCTATTAATGCCAAAACATCAACTTTACCCGTTTTCATAATAGGCCCGGCAATAGCACGGCCGCGACCGAACAATACATTTACAACACCTTTGGGAAAACTCTCTTTAAAGGCTTCTATTAAAGGTGAAATCAAAAGAACGCCTTGCTTAGCCGGTTTAAAAACTGCTGTATTCCCCATAATTATGGCAGGAATCAGCAAACAGAAGGTTTCATTTAAGGGATAATTATAAGGCCCTAAACAAAGTACAACCCCCAAAGGCCCTCTTCTTATATGTGCATAGACCCCTGCATTCTTTTCAAATTTTGCAGAGTTTCGATCCAGTTCCTTATAGTCTTCAATTGTATCGTAGATGTATTCTACAGTCCTGTCAAATTCTTTTTCAGAATCTGGCAGGGTTTTACCTATTTCCCACATTAAATACTTGACCACTTCGTCCCTTTTGGTCTCCATTATACGGACAAATTTTTCCATGCATTCAATCCGGTCTCTAACGCGCATGGTTGGCCATACACCCTGTCCCTGATCGTAGGCTTTTACCGCTGCATCTAGTGCTTCCAAAGCCTCATTTTCAGCCATATCCGGAACAGATCCAAGCAATGTTGGCGCATATTCTGAAGTACTTGAAATGGTAGAATAAACTTCTGATGTAGCGCCTTGCCACACCTTTAATTCACCATTTATCAAATAGGTTTTTTGATGAAGTGGCTCCGTAATACGAAATGCATCTGGTATGATTGATAAGGTAGTTTCCATTTATTTTTCCTTTAATAATAACGATGTTAACTATGGATGCTGAGTATTGTCTAAACAATTGGCTTCATTGCTGTCATAGATTCCCTTAGTCTTGCACCAATTACTTCAACCGGGTGCTCACGAAGGGCTTTATTCACCGCAATTAGTTTGGCATTATCCACACCATGATCCTTACCCTGGCCAAATGGAGTGCCAATAACATCTATATCCACATTTTTCATAAAATCACTCAAAAGAGGTTTACATGCATGATCGAACAAATAACAACCATATTCTGCAGTATCAGATATTACCCTGTTCATTTCAAATAATTTCTTTCTGGCAATAGTATTAGCAATAAGTGGCGTTTCGTGAAGTGATTCATAATACGCAGATTCTCCTATTATCCCGGATTCAGTCATGGATTCGTACGCCAACTCTACTCCTGCTCTAACCAATGCAACCATTAGTACCCCATTATCATAATATTCCTGCTCAGAAATTTCATTATTACCGGCCGCCGTTTTTTCGAATGCGGTTTCACCGGTCTCTGCCCGCCAGGATAATAGGTTTTTATCATCATTAGCCCAATCTTCCATCATTGTCTTGGAAAAATGACCACTCATAATATCATCCATATGCTTATGAAATAAAGGTCTCATAATATCTTTTAACTCTTCCGATAATTCAAAGGCTTTAATCTTTGCAGGATTTGATAAACGATCCATCATATTAGTGATTCCTCCGTATTTCAATCCTTCCGTGACCGTCTCCCAACCATATTGAATAAGTTTGGATGCATAGCCCGGTTCAACGCCTTTCTCCAGCATTTTATTAAAACAAAGAATAGAACCTGTTTGTAACAAACCACAGAGAATGGTTTGTTCTCCCATTAAATCAGACTTTACTTCTGCAACAAAAGACGACTCTAAAACTCCGGCTCTATGACCTCCTGTAGCAACAGCATATGCCTTTGCCTGTTCATAACCTTTACCCTCAGGGTCATTATCGGGGTGCACTGCAATCAATGTAGGAACTCCAAAACCTCTTTTATATTCCTCTCGCACTTCCGAACCGGGACATTTGGGAGCGACCATGATAACGGTTAAGTCCTTTCGGATTTGCATACCTTCCTCTACAATATTAAACCCGTGTGAATAGGATAAGGTTGCGCCTTTTTTCATTAACGGCATTACAGCATTTATCACGGCTGTGTGTTGTTTGTCGGGTGTTAAATTTATTACCAGATCCGCCTCAGGCACCAAATTTTCGTAGGTATCCACCTTAAAACCATTTTCAGAAGCATTTTTATAAGACTGACGTTTTTCTTTTATAGCGGCTTCTCTAAGCGTGTAAGAGATGTCAAGTCCGGAATCCCTCATATTTAAGCCCTGGTTTAAGCCTTGGGCTCCACAACCCACGATAACGATCTTTTTTGACTTTAGTGCATTTACGCCATCAGAAAATTCGTTTGATTCCATAAACCTGCATTTTCCCAGCTGTAATAATTGGTCTCTTAAAGAGAGGGTATTAAAATAATTTGTCATTTTTAATAATAGTTAATTTTTGATTCTCTATATGATTAGGATTGATAAAACTCATTGATTATTGAGGTAATAGGCATTTCAGATTTCGTAACTGTTATCCTCCCGGAACGCACAAATTGCATTATGCCATAAGGTTCTAAGTCGTCATGCATCTCATCAATTTCATGCCTCCTCCCGGTCTTCGCTAAAACAAAATATTCTCTTGATACCGTTACAATCTTTGATTTATGCTGTGAGATAATATTCTGAATTTCGGGTTCATCAAATAACAGATGTGATGCTATTTTGAACAGAGCCGATTCCTGATAAATGGTTTCTTCATCAGTATGATAATAAGCCTTAATTACTTCAATTTGTTTTTCAATCTGCGCTACTATTTTTCTTGTCCAATCTTCTGTGGTATTGACAACAATAGTAAACTTGGACACATGCTCAATTTCTGATTTTGAAACATTTAAGCTTTCTACATTAATGTGCCTTTTTAGGAATATACCCGATATTCTATTGAGCAATCCAACATTATTTTCGGAATAAACCGAAATAGTAAACCACTTTTTTTCCATCTTAGTTTATTTTAAACGAATATCTGAAACCGATGCCCCGGAAGGGATCATAGGGAAGACATTATCTTCATTTTCAACAGTAACTTCCAGAAAGAATGGCTCATTTGAAGCCATCATGGCCTCAACTGCGGGCTTAAGTTCCTTGCGCTCATCCACCCTTTTGGCTTCTATATGGTAACCTTCGGCAATTTTAATAAAATCGGGATTTGTCATCACGGTGGATGCATACCTCCTTTCAAAAAACAATTCCTGCCATTGCCTTACCATCCCAAGGTGTCCATTGTTCAGAACAACTATTTTAACTGGAGTTTTATTCTGAAAAATAGTTGCTAATTCCTGAATTGTCATTTGAAAACCTCCATCCCCAATTATGGCTACAACTTCTCTGTCCATCGCTCCCATTTTGGCACCTATGGCAGCAGGAAGTGCAAACCCCATAGTCCCCAATCCCCCGGAAGTAATATTACTTTTGGATTGTTTAAATTTTGCATATCTGCATGCAATCATTTGATGCTGTCCGACGTCGGTAACTATTACCGCCTTGTTTTCTGATGCTTTATTAATTTCCTCAATTACTTCACCCATTGTAAGCCCCGGTTTGGTTGGGTAAAGATCATTTTTGATAACTGCTTCATATTCTTCTTCGTAGCACTTTTTAAACTCAGAGAGCCATGCTTCATGCTTATTTTCCTTGATTAATGGCAATAATAATTCGAGTGATTCCTTCGCATTACCTAAAATGGCAACATCTGCCTGCACATTTTTATCGATTTCTGCGGGGTCTATTTCAAAATGAATAACTTTAGCCTGCTTTGCATAGGTTTCCAAATTGCCGGTTACCCTATCATCAAAACGCATCCCTATGGCAATAAGAACATCACATTCATTGGTAAGAATGTTTGGACCATAGTTCCCATGCATACCCACCATACCCACATTTAAAGGATGATCTGTGTCCATGGCAGACAATCCTAAAATTGTCCACGCGGCAGGAATCCCGGCTTTTTCAACCAACTGTCGAAGTTCATCCTCCGCTTGTGCCAGAATTGTGCCGTGTCCGAAAACTATAAATGGTTTTTTCGCACTATTAATTAATTCTGCCGCAGCTTCAATTTTATCAATTTGAGGCTTAGGATTGGGCTTATAACTGCGCACTGCAATACATCGACTATAGCTAAAGTCAAATTCTTCAAATTGTGCGTTTTTTGTAATATCAATTAAAACCGGACCCGGGCGACCAGATTTTGCAATAAAAAATGCCCTGGCCATGATTTCAGGAATTTCAGAAGCTTTTGTAATCTGATAATTCCATTTGGTTACCGGAGTAGAAATTCCAATAATATCGGTTTCCTGAAATGCATCAGATCCCAGTAAATGACGGGGCACCTGACCCGTTATACAAATCATAGGGGTAGAATCTATCTGGGCATCAGCAAGGCCTGTAACTAAATTTGTGGCTCCAGGTCCGGAAGTTGCAATTGCTACCCCAACCTTGCCGGTAACACGTGCATATCCCTGCGCTGCATGCGTTGCCCCCTGTTCGTGCCTTGTGAGTACGTGATGAAGCTTATCCTGAAACTTATATAATTCATCATAGACAGGCATTATTGCGCCTCCCGGATAGCCATAAATTAAATCCACATCTTCCGCAAGGAGACAATGGATAATTGCTTCAGCACCACTGATTCTTATTGCAGTTTCTTTGTGTTTTTTCGGTTTTGTTTCCTTTAATGTTTGCATACGCAATAGTATTTTTTAAATGCTATAGTAACCTAAATCTCATCTGTTACGCAACCCTGGGAGGCTGAAGAAACAGTTTTTGCATATTTGTAAAGACTTCCCCTTCTTACTTTAAGAGCCGGTTGTACCCATTTCTCACGTCTTTCGTTGATCTCCTCATCTGTAATATCTACCGAGATGATATTCTTTTCGGCATCAATAGTAATTATATCCCCGTTACGTACCAAGGCAATGACCCCTCCATCCTGTGCTTCAGGGGAAATATGCCCTACAACAAACCCATGGGTGCCTCCGGAAAATCGTCCATCTGTTATTAAGGCTACGTCTTTTCCTAGTCCGGCCCCCATTATCGCCGCGGTAGGTTTTAACATCTCCGGCATACCGGGTCCTCCTTTCGGACCTTCATACCTTATTACAACCACATCACCTTTTTTAACCAATCCTTTGCCAATGCCATCATTTGCCTTGAATTCATCTTCAAAAACTTTAGCAGGTCCGGTAAAATGAAGTCCTTCTTTACCGGTTATTTTCGCTACTGCACCCTCTTTGGCCAGATTGCCATAAAGAATACGCAGGTGCCCTGTTGCTTTAATTGGGTCTTCCAAGGATTTTACTACTTTCTGACCCGACTTTAAATCTGGCAAATCTGCTAAATTTTCAGCGATGGTCTTTCCGGTCACTGTTAAACAATCCCCGTGCAACATACCGTTTTCAAGCATGAATTTCATTACCGCAGGGGTACCCCCAACGCGATGAATATCCTCCATCAAATATTTTCCACTGGGTTTTAAGTCCGCCAGAAATGGTGTTGTATCACTTATCTTTTGAAAATCATCCAAAGTAAAATCAATGTTAGCAGCTTTTGCAATTGCTAAAAAATGTAAAACTGCATTAGTAGAACCCCCCATTACAGTTATAAGCCGAATTGCATTTTCAAATGACTTCCTTGTAATAATATCACTGGGTTTGATATCATTCTCAATTAAATATTCCATCGACTTACCGGCGTTAATACAATCCTCATGCTTTTCTTTCCCTATTGCCGGATTTGATGAGTTATACGGTAAAGCCATTCCCAAAGCTTCTATAGCTGAAGCCATAGTATTGGCAGTGTACATACCGCCGCATGCTCCTGCCCCGGGGCATGCATTCTGAATGACACTCTTAAAATCCTTCTCATTCATTGTCCCGGCTACTTTCTCTCCCCAGGCTTCAAATGCAGAAACAATATCAAGTTTTTTATCCTTATAACAACCGGAAGCTATTGTTCCGCCATATACCAAAATAGAGGGGCGATCTAAACGAATCATCGCCATTAAAGCGCCTGGCATATTCTTATCACAACCAACAACAGTGACCAAACCATCATAATTCATAGCCTGAACTACAGTTTCCATTGAATCTGCAATAATATCTCTTGAAGGCAAGGAATAACGCATGCCGTAAGTACCCATGGATATCCCATCACTAACTCCAATGGTATTAAATACAAGACCCACCAAATTGCTATCTTGAACTCCCTGTTTTACCTCCTGAGCAAGATCGTTCAAGTGCATATTACAGGGGTTTCCCTCGTAACCTGTACTGCCAATTCCAATAAAGGGTTTTTTCAAATCCTCCTCTTTTAAACCAAGTGCGTACAACATTGCCTGTGCAGCTGGTTGGGTAGGATCCTGAGTTACATTTTTGCTGTATTTATTCAATTCCATTAAAACAGTTCTCTTATATTATTATGAGCTATTAATAGCTATAGATTTCAAAGATACTTGTTTATAAAAGTTCGGCTTTTTAACATTTATTACTGGTTCAAATTCAATAAAACGATTATTAACACAATACATTGATTTTCAACTATTTAAATATGTGTTATATCCCATATTCAATAAATGGGTTACTGTAGTTTTAGCTAATTTTTTAAAGTGGATTTTAAGTCAGTGGAAATATTTGTTTGTAAAAAAGTATAATCCTTTCTTTGCGGGTACAGAGATCTCAGATACCCATGAAAACAGAAAAAACCGTTACCGAAGCAATCGCCTACAGAAGGTCAGTACGTATTTATAAACCTGATGAAGAAATTGATACTGAAGTCGTTAAACAATGTCTTGAGAACGCAGCACTGGCTCCTACAAGTAGCAATTTGCAGCTATGGGAATTTTATCATATTACCAGTAAAGATGTTCAAAAAAAGATAAGTGCTGCTTGTTTTAACCAACCTGCCGCTAAAACAGCCAAGCAATTGGTTGTAATTGTTGCACGAAAGAAGCTGTGGAGGACAAGGGCCAAAGCGAATCTGAATTTTCTAAAGAAGAGTTTTGGTGATAAACCTATTGAAAAATATGATAGCAAAGAAAAATTTGCAATAAGTTATTACAAAAAGCTTATCCCTTCGCTATACTTTGATTTCTTTGGTATTCTGGGACTGTTACGCTATTTCGTTTTTTTCATGGTAGGTTTATTCAAACCCGCCTACAGACAAGTCCGACACTCTGATATGCGAATTGTAGCCCATAAAAGTGCCGCATTGGCAGCGCAGAACTTTATGATTTCTATGGCGGCTATTGGCTACGACACCTGCCCTATGGAAGGTTCAGACACCTTACGTATTAAACGAATATTAGGCCTGCCAGGCAGTGCCGAGATTAATATGGTAATTGCCTGTGGTGTTCGGGATCCTGAAGGTGTGTATGGTCCGCGATTCAGGATTCCTTTTAAACAAGTTTATAAAGAAATCTAGCGTCCTAGAGGGTGTAACGAAATTTTATCCCCGAATTTCTTTTGAGATAAGATGGCAATTGATTTAGTTGCTAATTGAAGGACCCTTGGGTATCCGCCGGTGGTCTGTCCGTCGCGCATTAAAATGATCAATTTTCCGGCAGGTGTTAACTGCACTGTTCCCGGCAGCGTTGCGGAAGTTAACATCTTGTGAGCATGCCCTGCAATTAATTCTTCAAGCTGATATGCCATCCGATTATTCTCCTTGGCAATTGTAAATTTAGTATTAAATAATAACTTTAATTGATCGGCTTTTAATATATTATATTCAGGACCTTGATAAACTAATAATTCGTGTTCCTTGTGCCGGGCTTCAGGTATTATGTGACTAATTTTTGGAGAAAATTCTTTGAACTCTTCAATGGATATCTCCATTCTTTCCTTAATGCGGTTCTTATCCGTCACCGGTTTGTAAAATGATCTGCTTCCTAATTTTATTTCAGTCTGGAAACCACCTTTAACAGCAAGATAACTTCTAAAACCATTCATTAGTTTTCCGAAAGATAATATATCCCCTTCATTAACCTTATGCACTTCATAGGAATTGACAGGGCTTCCATTTAACTCGGGTGACATATCAGCGCCGGTTACAGAGAAAAAACTCGAAGTCTGAAATTCAAGTTTAGGGCCAGTCATTGTAATTTCCATAACTGCATCCGTTTCATCGTTTTCCAATAGCGAATTGGCCATGGAGGCGGAGTAATTATCCATACATCCACATACAGGCACTCCCTTGTCCCGGTATCCAAATCTCCCGGTATCCTGAATTGTAGTAAAAAACCCCGGCTGAATTACTTTAATCATCTAATTTGATTTTATCGAGGTTATAGATTCCAACTTCTGTCTCTATTTTATGTAAATCATATTCTGCACGCGTAACAGCATAAAACTGAATCTGATCACCTACACTGACAAAGCAAGGCTTTGCAAGATTCACATTAAAAAGAGCTATTGGACAATTTCCTATAATATTCCAACCCCCCGGGGATTCCTGAGGATATATCCCTGTTTGTTTACCTGCAAGACCAACAGATCCCTTGGGAACACTGAGTCTTGGCACCGATTTCCTTGGGGTTTCCAATTCTCCGGGCAAACCTCCCAAATACATGAAACCTGGTAAAAACCCTATTCCGTAAACCGTGTAAATGTGCTCTGTGTGTGCTTTTATAATTTCTTCAATTCGCTTACCTAAATTTCTGGAAACTTCTTCCAAATCAATCCCGAATTCAAGGTCATAGCAGACAGGCAATTTCCATAAATATCGTTGGGGGGTTCCGCCAACCTTACGGTTCTTATAGCATTCCTCTATTTGAAATCTGATTTTAGAGAACTCTATGCTCTTGTTGCGGTTTATTAGGGTAAGAGAGTTGTAGGACGGGACTAATTCCCAATTTAAAGCGTCTTTAAAATCCAGTTTGAAACTTTCCGCAAAATCAAGGATATCATAAAGGATTGCTTCCGACACCTCATTTGGCCATTCTATCAAAATTGCCTGCTCTCCAAAAGGTCTAATTGATATGGGATACGAACTCACTTTTTTAGAAAAATATGCTGTTTAGGCAGTTCGTCCGAAAGATACATTAATATTTGCAAAGCGGTAACTGTATCCCCATGAATACAATAAGTATCTGCCTTAATTGGTCTTTTAACTCCGTTAATGGTATTAACCTCCTTATTCAGGACCATGGATATAATATGATCTAAGACTTGTTTTGGTCCTTCTATCAAGGCGTTTGGCAAATCCCGGGAAACAAGACTTAAATCCTCATTATAATTTCGATCGCCAAAAGCTTCTAGGCGTATTTTATACCCTTGCTTTCTGGCCTCTTCCTCAATAACTGAATTAAAAGGCAGGTATAATAAAACAACATCCTTATACTTACTAATGCTTTCCAAATAAAGTTTAGATAATTCCAAATCCCGCGCTATGTCATTATATAAGGCTCCATGGGCTTTAATGTGATGTAGCTCCATTCCGGCGGTGTTCAATATCCTTTCTAATTCCCTTATTTGTTTCCTGATACTATCTATTAAATGGCTTTTCTCAATTTGCATTGATTTACGACCAAAATTTTCCCTGTCCGGATATGAAGGGTGAGCACCTACTTTAATTCCATACTTTTTTGCCAGATCAACTATTTCGGTCATCGAAGTGTTATCGCCTGCATGGCCACCACAAGCTATATTGCATGAGCTGATATGAGGGAAAAGAGCATGTTCATTACCTATACCCTCACCTACGTCGCAATTAATATCTATATACAATTTGTCTGTCATATTATCCCAAAGACACTTAAAACACTTTTAGCCCCAAGTAGAATTACTAAAATAATGATAAATAGCGCAGGTATGTTCTGCCAAAAGGTATTCTTAAATTCACCAAGAACTGCCTTTTTATTTACTATCCAAATCAAAATCAATCCAATAATAGGTAACAACAACCCATTAGCTACCTGTGCAAACTGTATAATTACAATTGGCCTGATTCCAAAGGAGAGTGAAATTACGCCAATAAAAAGGACAAACATCCAAACAAGCCTGAATCGGATATCTGTGACTGTAGCATTCCATCCAAAACAACTATTGGCTACATAAGCTGCTGCTAAGGGAGCCGTAATAGCCGATGTTATCCCGGCTGCAAAAAGCCCAATCCCCATTAAATATTTAGCGCTCTGGCCGTACAATGGCTCCAAACCTTTGGCCAGATCCAATGCATCCTTAACTTCGGTCGAATTAATTGCCGCAGCAGATATAATAATTGCTAAGGAAATCAGTCCACCCAGTCCAATAGATAAAAAAGTATCTCTTCGCACACTTTCCAGATCATCTGAAGAATTCCACTTTTCCTTTATCAATGAGGCATGTAAAAATAAATTATAGGGCACCACCGTAGTGCCTACCAAAGCGATGATATTAAACAGGCTGCCATTGGGAATCGCAGGTATAAATAACCCTGTCAGCATTTCTTTTATATCCGGTTTAGTTAAGATAGCAGTTAGAACAAAAGAAACGCTCATGATTAAGACAAGAGTAATAAATACCTTTTCCAGGGTCTTATAAGACCCTAAATACAGCAAAATAAAAGCAATACCACCAATAACCCATGGATATAAGGTTGCATATTTTGAGCTGAATAAAACCTGTAAGCCCAGAGTTGCACCGCTTATATTACCGGCTTCATAGGCTGTATTCCCGATAACTATAGCAGACAGAATAATTCCCATTACAAGAAATCTCAGCCAGGAAATTCTTAATTGCTCTTTTATAACCTGTGCAAGTCCTTTTTGCGTAATAACCCCTACCCTGGCGGACATTTCCTGTAGAATAATCGTGGCTACAATGGAAAGTAACATGGCCCAAAGCAATGCATAGCCAAACCCAACACCGGCAATTGTACAGGCTGTTATTGTCCCCGGGCCAATAAAAGCTGCAGCAACTAATACCCCCGGGCCAATTTTCTTGAACATTTAATAGTATTAAGTTAATGATGGCTGAGTAAATATAGACTCTTTAAAGAATTATCGAGCTCCTGATTTCAATTAAAATTTGAAAATATTTTAACATAAAAAGTGCATTTCATCTAAAATATTGCAGTTCGTCTAAAAGTGAGTTGTCATACATCGATAAAATATAATAATCCAAAAAAACCTCGGTTATAATTATCCCAAATCAAAAATTTACCTACTTAATATGACATGCTTAGAATGTAAAAAAGAGCTTAGTTATATGGATCATAGAATGTCCATGGAATCCTATGGAGTAGAATTATGTGCCAGGCACAGAGAGCGCATGGACAAACTCATCAGGCAAAATAATACCCCTATCGAAGCTATAAGGCTTTATTACGGTTTGAAGGAAGCGGGCGTAAATCCAATGCTCGAATGGTGGGACGGAAAGAAGTCAGTTGATATCGCATTTTCCAGAGTGAAGCTGAATATTGAAATAGACACAGAATACCATATGCTTACCCACGATCAGGCCATCAATGATCTGGAAGAAACAATGCATTCGTTTCAAGATGGGTTCACAACCATTAGAATCCCCAATATGCTCATTAAGCATTATTTAAAGGAAACCGTAAACAACATTCTGGGAATAAAAGAAGGTTTAAGGGCCAATACCAAAGTAATCTAATAGCGTTTTAAAAACCCCGAAAATTATGGAGGCTAATAGTTCATATACAGAGAGATCATATCAGTTGAGTAAACTCATCCTTTTTTTACTAACATTTGCAGCATTTGCAATTATGGTAAATATTAATCCTGTATTTTCAAGATATCTCTTCGGATTACCCATTGTCCTTTCAGGAATTTTGGGTGTAGTTGGTACAATTATACTTTACAAAGGTCGAAATGAACCTATTAGTGAAAAGAAAATCATCGCGATAACGGTAAATTCGGCAATGGTTGTTCTTATTGTAACCATTTTAATTTCCAACACCCTTTATTAAGGGTAAAACCAGGAATATAACAGGAGATTAATACCTAAAAATGGACTTCTCAATAAGGTCTGTTACACTCCTGCTGTATGAATCTGCAGTACACTAATATATTCCCTATACATACCATATTGATTTACTAATACGCTTTCTTTTTTATCCGGACATTTTCTTCAATTATTCTTTGTATCTTTTTTTCAAATTCTAAAACATGAAAAATATAGATAGAAGAAATTGGTTGAAAACCGTTGGTTTGTCGGGCGGTTTCGCTCTTTTAGGCGGGTTTGAAAGTATGGCTCTGGATTATCCGTCAGTTCATAAATCAGCTGATTCTCCATTATTACTCAATGCCAATGAAAATCCTTTTGGCCCTTCGGAAAGCGTTCGGAAAGTACTTTCAGGTTCCTTTCATGAAGCCTGTAGGTACCCTTTTCGAAGTCTGTCTGGTCTTGTGGAGATGATTGCTTTAAAAGAAGGAGTTACAAAAGATCATATCGTAGTTACCGGGGGCTCCACGGAAGGTCTGAAAGCTGCGGGTCTTGTCTATGGGTTGAATGGCGGCGAGGTTATTGCGGCAGATCCTACTTTTCAGGCTATGCTGCGTTATGCAGAAACATTTAAAGCCAAAGTGCATCGTGTTCCCTTAAATGATGATATGGTGCATGACTTGCCCGCGATGTCAAAAAAGATCAACAAGGATACCCGCCTTATTTTTATTTGCAATCCAAATAATCCTACGGGTACACTTTTGAATAAATCGAGCTTGTTGGATTTTTGTAAATCCCACGATAAAGATGCTGTAATATTCAGTGATGAAGCCTATTATGATTTTATTACAGAACCAGATTATCCTTCAATGGTGGAACTTGTAAAAGAGGGAAGGAATATTATCGTATCCAAAACCTTTTCCAAAGTTTATGGACTGGCCGGATTACGGGTTGGTTATTTGATCGCGAAACCCGCAATTGCCCGGGAATTAAAATCGGCTGTAATGGCAAATACCAACATTCTGGCTATTGAAGCGGCAAAGGAAGCTTTGAGGGATGACGAATTTTATAAATTTAGTATTGAACAAAATGCTGT
>NZ_CAMYKG010000015.1:0-30812 GCF_947258925.1 uncultured Eudoraea sp.
GTAGAAGTAAGAACTGATGATACCATTTATCTGGTAAAAGTCAGCAAACGATTAGTAGCTGCAATGGAAGACCATGCTGATGAAGAACCAGATGATGATCTTGCTGAACAGGATGATCATGATTTCGATGAGAATCCGGAAAATGAGGATTCTGAGGATTAGGCCGGTCTAATAGGGGTAAATCACAGGAAAGACCATGTGAATTTGGTAATATGAATATTTAATAAAAATTAGAGATTTTCTAAGCAATAACCCATATCCCCGATAGAGGAACCTTTCTTTTTAATTATTCCGGATACTCAACCCTGAGATGGTAGATATTGGTTAATTTGTGCTTCAGAACCTTCTTGATCATTTCAATCTCCTTAAATGTAATGTTCGCATTAAGAAATTGATTTGCCTTCATTTGCCCGTTTATAATCTTCTCCACAAAGTCATCAATGATCTGGTAGGTTGGGTTATTTAGACTCTTGGACGCCGCTTCTACGGAATCTGCCATCATTAAAATAGCAGTTTCCTTAGAAAAGGGCATGGGGCCGGGATACTTAAAGTCTGATTCCTTAACAACATCCTCTATTTCCTGTTGTTTCTTATAAAAATAATACACATAACTGGTACCGTGGTGCGTGCGGATAAAATCGATGACCCTGTCGGGTAAATTATACTTTCTTGCAAGTTCTATCCCTTCAATAACATGATTAATAATTATCCTTGCACTTTCTTTAGGATCCAACTCATCATGGGGATTTATGCTGGTTATCTGGTTTTCGGTGAAATAGGCAGGATTATTCATTTTACCAATATCATGGTATAGCGCTCCTACCCTCACCAACATGGCATTTGCACCAATTTCATTTGCGGAAGCTTCTGCAAGATTGGCTACCTGAAGGGAATGATGAAAAGTTCCGGGTGCCTTATTAGCAAGTTCCTTTAGTAATTTGGAATTCGTATCAGATAATTCGAGAAGGGAAACATCTGAAACCATTCCAAACATTTTCTCATAAATGTATATGAGAGGTTGTGCAAACAAGGTAATCATACCATTCAAAAAGAAAAACCCAAAAGTGTACCAATTAACATTGTCCAGATTCCCTTCGTGTATAATATGGAATGCGAAATACCCGATAATGTATATCAAGGTTATTTGTCCGACAGAAATAAACAAATTCGCCCGCTTGTAAAGTTCAGATACGGTTAGAATAGTAACTATACCGGCTATTATTTGGAGAAAAATGTATTCAAAGCTGTTTGGAACAACAAAACCCAAAATAAGAACGGTTAATACATGAACAAAAAGTCCCAGCCGTGCATCAAAAAAGGTCTTTAGAATTAAGGGCATAATACACAAGGGGACTACAAAAACATATGCCTCATTATATTTTACCACAAGGGTGGTAATAAAAACCATTAGTAAAATATTAAAGAAAATAAAGGTCACTTTTATGTTATTCCTGTAAACGTCCGGTCTATATTTTTTCAGAAACAAGAACAACATCATTAGCACAAGGGCTACAAGAATAGTATATCCGAATAATATAAAATAGTAGTTGTTTTCAGTCCAAAGTTCAGATTCGTATTCCGCCTTTAAGGAATCTAATATTTTTAAGTTTTCGGCCTCTACTACTTCTCCTTTTGCAATTATTAGCTTGCCTTCGTCAACGTTACCCCGGGTGAGTGAAATTTGGGAAATAGCTTCTTCTAACTCACGTGTGGTAAGTTCTTCGTCGTAATTGACATTTGGTTGCACTACATCAAAAAAAAGTGTCTTAAAATCAGTTTCATATAATCCAAGTCTTTTCTCCCGGACCAGCTTTGATATTGAATCTTCTATTGAACCAATTCTGTATAACGCATCCGACTGTTTAAGTGCCGCTTCGCCGTCTTTCAAAAGATAAACCTCATTTCCGGATATATTCTCATCTGTTTTTTTTAAGACTCCATTAGCATAGATGTTATCGAGAAATTCTTTCCCTACCTTTTCCAAAATACGCCTGGAACGGTTACTGAACTTTTCAGAACTAAAAACAACCGGAAATTTTTCAGTAAAATTGGTGTAGGCTTGTGAAGCTAAATTTTCGTCGTAATTATAATATGCTATCTGATTACTTTCAATACTATTTTTTTCTTCATCAATTTCTTCTGTTGATTTCTTAATGGAAAAATCAAACGGGGCATATAGGTTTTCATATTGCCAGGGCTTGCCTTTCTGGAATTCATATTTGAACTTCCCCCCCTTTGGAAAGAAAAAAACAATACAAGCAATGGTTATTACATAAAGTACATATTTGTAAATAAGTGAATGATTTTTATAAACGCCGTCTAAGGTTTTGCTCATTGCAGAATGTTTCTACCTCAAAAATAGAAAATAATAGTATTATGAATTACCTTTTAGAGAGGAAACACAATGCATTGCACTTTAATTTCTTAATTTCGCGTAGTTAATTTAATTTCAGATGAAAGAGGTTGTAATCGTATCAGTTGCAAGAACACCCATTGGGAGTTTTATGGGGTCCTTATCCACTATCCCCGCGCCAAAGTTAGGCGCTATTGCCATTAAAGGTGCATTGGATAAAATCAAATTAAATGCTGATGAGGTGGATGAAGTGCTTATGGGGAATGTCGTTCAGGCGGGAACCGGACAGGCCCCTGCAAGACAGGCAGCAATATTTGCAGGCATTCCTGACACTGTTCCATGTACTACGATCAATAAAGTATGTGCATCCGGAATGAAGGCCGTTATGCAAGCTGCACAATCTATAGCACTTGGTGATACATCTGTTGTGGTAGCCGGTGGGATGGAAAATATGAGCCAGATTCCACATTATGTTCATATGAGAACAGGCCAGAAATTTGGACCTGCAACCCTTATAGATGGTATGCAAAAAGATGGTTTGGTAGATGTCTATGATCAAAATGCTATGGGGGTATGTGCAGACGAGTGTGCTGTTGAACATAATTTTAGCAGGGAGGATCAGGACAATTTTGCAATCCAGTCTTATGAACGATCTGCAAAGGCGTGGAAATCCGGAAAATTTAATAATGAAGTCGTCCCGGTAGAAGTACCACAAAGAAGGGGTGAACCCATCATTGTGCAAGAGGATGAAGAATATAAAAATGTAAAATTAGAAAAGATACCGGCTTTGCGCGCTGCATTCACAAAAGACGGTACAGTTACGGCAGCTAATGCATCGACAATTAATGATGGCGCAGCAGCTCTGGTATTAATGAGTGCTGAAAAAGCCAAAGAAATGGGATTAAAACCCCTGGCAACAATAAAAAGCTATGCTGACGCTGCACAGGAACCAAAATGGTTTACTACAGCTCCGGCAAAAGCCCTTCCTAAAGCTATATCAAAAGCCGGGATAACTATTGAAGACATTGATTATTTTGAGTTTAACGAAGCTTTTGCAGTGGTTGGCCTTGCCAATATGAAATTATTGAATCTCAAAGAGGATAATGTAAATGTAAATGGTGGTGCTGTTTCACTTGGACATCCGTTGGGATGTTCCGGTGCCCGTATAATAATTACACTATTAAGTGTTTTAGAACAGAATGACGGTAAAATAGGAGCAGCAGCTATTTGTAACGGTGGCGGTGGAGCTTCTGCAATAGTTTTGGAACGAAGCTAATTTGTACCACAACGCTAACCTATGCATCACGGTATTTGTCACCTCAGTATTGTCCCCATTAGAAGTCTTGCCGAAGATACAAGCGAGTTGGTGACCCAACTTCTGTACGGTGATCCGCTGAAAATCCTTGAAAAAAGAAAATATTGGAGTAAAATACGTGATGCTTATGATGGTTGTGAGGGATGGATACGAAACAACCAATTTATTCCAATAAGCAAAGAAAATTATAAAAAACTAGTAAGTTCCGGGGAAATTAACTTTTCGGCAGACCTGGTATCTTATGTAAGTGACAGCAGTAATGTGTTGCTTCCCATAGTTTTGGGTTCAAATGTTAAGAATGCGGACCTGCTGTCTCATAAATTTGAAGGAACTCTGATTAGGTCGAAAGGTAAAAAAAGTGACCTTGTAAGTAGTGCATTATATTATTTGAATGCGCCATTTTTATGGGGTGGGAAAACACCTTTTGGGGTAGATGCGGCTGGTTTTACACAAATGGTATATAAGATTAATGGCTATAAACTATTGAGGCGAGCGGAGGAACAGGCAACACAAGGAGAACCTCTCAGTTTTATCGAGGAAAGTGAACCGGGTGATCTTGCTTTTTTCGATAATAATGAAGGACAGATAAATCATGTAGGGCTAATTATGAAGGATAATTTTATTATCCATGTCTTCGGAAAAGTTAGAATAGACAGGCTCGATCATACCGGCATCTTCAATAATGAACGGAGAAAATACACTCATAAATTAAGAGTTATAAAAAAGATCATATAAAAAACCCCGGCAATAACATTGCCGGGGTTTTTATTGAGAATATGGAATTAATTATTCTCCAAGTAACTTCTTAATTCTCATGAAATTTTCGGTATCCCCTAAAGCACCATAAATGTTCTTTAGTTGAGTTAGAACTCCCTGGTTGTCTGGCTTTGCTTTTAGGGCTTCTTCTAAAATTACCGCACCTTCCCTAAAAAGATCATCTTTGTTTTTCTTTAATTCTTCATAACGGGCAATATCCGCTTTTGAATTTCCAAGACTGTTCATTTCATCTATTAGACCATTCCCCTCGTCAACATAGGTTGTTGAAAGATTTAATTGGGCATTTACATAACCCGGATCTATTTCCAGGGCTTTCTTATAAGCCGCCCGTGCTTCTTCAATATTGCCTTGCTCCATATTTATTACACCAATGTTGTATTGGAGGTCAGCGTTGTTCGGTTGCATAGAGGCCGCTTCAGCCATAAGAGATTTAAATTTATCCTTATCGCCCATTTTATAATACAAGTTGGCTTCATTAAGGACCAAATTAACATCATCCGGATTTTTTGCCCGTGCATCAGAAAATGCAGCCAAAGCTTTATCGTCCTGGCCCAACTGTGAATAAATCAAAGCCATATTCTTAACTATTTCCGCATTTTTTGAAGGAGTCTTTTCATCTACCGGATCCTTATAGGTACCGGACTTGATCATCAAATCTCTTTGGGTTTTGTCCATTATCTCTTCCTGACCACTTTCTACATTAGTAGCTTTGTAGATAATACCACTGCCGTCATAATTAATGTCGCGTAATTCCTCATAATAGCCCATAGCTTGTTCGTAATGACCCCCGTTAACCGCACTACTGGCAGCATAATACAAATACACAGTATCTTTTGGACTCAGCTGGTACCCTAAATATAACTTTTCTGCAGCACTTTTGAATTCCTTCTTACCGTTATCTTCAACGGCAGAATTTACCAAATCTGCAGATAAGGCTGCCATACGCTGAGTTGTTTCATCGGTATACTTCCCTTTGCCATTTTCAATGCTCAAGACTTTCTTAAAAGAAGTAATTGCTTCAGTAAAAGCATCATTATTGCCCTTCTTGGCAAGATCTGCAAACGTCTTGCCCCTTAAAAAATAATATTGTGCCTGGACCTTTTCATCCGTTCCGGCAATCATTCCCTGAATCCCATCCAATGATGCCTGCGCTGTAGCAGCATCACCCGATTTTAAAGCTTTTTCAGCCGCTTTGAGTTCCGATTTCTGTGAAAATCCGCTTAGTGCATAGCACATAACGGCTATAAATAAAAGTTTAGTTTTCATTTCAAAATTAAATTAATTATTAGTGTTTATTTATCGTTTTCTGTTTCCTTGTCATCATTATCAATAGCCGTGCCATCTTCTGTTTGAACTTCGATATCCATGATATCAACCTCATCTAAATTATCCTCTTCCTTCATTACTTTGGCTACTGCAGCTATAGAGTCACTTTCCTTAAGGTTTATTAACTTCACACCCTGCGTAGCCCTGCCCATTACACGAAGGTCATCTACACTCATTCGAATAGCAATACCAGATTTATTTATTATCATCAGATCATCAGAATCCGATACATTCTTTATTGCTACCAGACCACCGGTTTTATCTGTGATGGAGATGGTCTTCACACCTTTACCTCCTCTATTGGTTATCCTATAGTCATCAATACTCGACCTTTTACCGTATCCATTCTCCGAGACCACCAATATTTCATCATCAAAATTATGAACAGACACCATGCCAATAACTTCATCTTTTTCGTCCGCCAATCTTATGCCGCGTACTCCGGAAGCATTACGCCCCATAGGTCTAGTTTTACTTTCTTCAAACCTGATGGCTTTACCAGACTTAAGACCAAGTAAAATCTGACTTGTACCTGTGGTCAACTTGGCTTCTAAAAGTTCATCCTCTTCCTTAATATTAATGGCAATTATTCCATTTTGTCTCGGTCTGGAATACTGTTCCAATGAAGTCTTTTTTACAGTACCCATTTTGGTGGCCATAATGACATAATGGCCATTCACATATTCTTCATCTTTCAGATCCCTGGTGCAGATAAACGCTTTGACCTTATCATCCTTTTCAATGTTGATAAGGTTTTGTATTGCCCGACCCTTAGATGTTCGGCTACCTTCAGGTATTTCATAAACCCTCATCCAGAAACACTTCCCTTTTTGGGTAAAGAATAACATATATTGATGGTTGGTACCCACAAACAGATGTTCAAGAAAATCTTCAGTTCTGGTAGATGAGGCCTTTTGCCCCACACCTCCCCTATTCTGCGTTTTATATTCACTTAGAGGCGTCCTTTTAATATATCCGGCGTGCGAGATGGTAATAACCACCTGTTCATCAGGAATCATATCCTCAATGCTCAGGTCACCGCCGGCAAAATTTATTTCTGATCTTCTTTCGTCTCCATATCGCTCTTTAACATCCAGAAGTTCATCCTTAATGATCTGCATTCTGCGTTCTTTCTTGGCAAGAATATCTTTGAGGTCCGCAATGGTCGCAATAATCTCATCATATTCTGTCCTTAATTTGTCTTGCTCAAGACCGGTAAGCTGCCGCAGGCGCATTTCTACAATTGCCTTCGCCTGGACTTCAGATAATTCAAATCTTTTTATAAGGTTTTCCCTTGCTTCTTCTGCATTGGAAGAAGCCCTTATGATAGCTATAACTTCATCTATATTGTCCGAAGCAATAATAAGTCCTTCCAATATATGAGCCCTGTCTTCAGCCTTTTTCAACTCAAAAGTTGTACGCCTAACAACAACCTCATGCCGATGCTCAACAAAATAATGTATGATCTCTTTGACATTGAGCAATCGTGGCCTTCCATTTACCAATGCAATGTTATTAACACTAAAGGAAGATTGTAATGCTGAATATTTGTATAGCGTATTGAGGACAATATTAGGTATCGCATCCCTTTTGAGAATGTAAACAATACGCATCCCTTTTCGATCTGACTCATCCCTGATAGATGCTATCCCATCTATTTTTTTGTCATTTACCAAATCGGCCGTCTTCTTGATCATATCAGCCTTATTGACCTGATAAGGGATTTCCGTGACAATGATACACTCCCTTCCCTGCACTTCTTCAAATGTAGCTTTGGCCCTCATTACAACTCTGCCACGTCCGGTATGAAATGCCTCTTTTACACCATCGTAACCATAAATTATTCCACCGGTTGGAAAATCAGGAGCTTTGATATGCGTAATTAATTCATCGATCTCAATCTCGCTGTTATCTATATAAGCGATGGTGCCATCTACTACTTCAGCAAGATTATGCGGAGGCATATTGGTAGCCATACCAACAGCAATACCGGAAGCCCCATTTATCAACAAATTTGGAATTCGGGTAGGAAGGACTGTTGGTTCCTTTAAGGAATCATCAAAATTCAATTGATGATCAACAGTATCCTTGTCAATGTCTGCCAACATTTCATCCGCAATTTTTCGCATGCGGGCTTCAGTATATCTCATGGCAGCCGGACTATCGCCATCTACGGAACCAAAATTACCCTGGCCGTCAATCAGCATATATCTGAGACTCCATTCCTGGGCCATCCTTACCATGGTGTCATAAACCGATGTATCACCATGCGGGTGGTATTTACCCAAAACCTCCCCAACAATCCTCGCAGATTTCTTATGCGCACTGGAAGAACGAACACCCAATTCGTGCATGCCAAATAAAACTCTTCGATGAACTGGTTTGAGGCCGTCCCTGACATCGGGAAGGGCACGTGACACAATGACCGACATTGAGTAATCAATGTAGGCCGATTTCATTTCATCTTCAATATTGATAGGGATCAATTTTTCACCTTCCGCCATATAAAAATCTTAATGCTTTATTGTAATTAAAATATCAGGCTAATATACAGAAATTAGCAGCTTACAAAGCACTTTAGCAGGAGTTAATTAAAAAATTTATTAACACTACCAGGTAGTGATTTCGTTAATAATTAGCGTGTTAAATTTTTTGTAAATCGGTGATTTTTTCGTCATTTAGTCCAACTTTGTCGAATATAGGTACGGTATTTGTCGTTCTTAAAAATAGATTTACTAATTTTATTGCTGATTAAGAAAATTTTTATGGATGATAATTTTTCACCTAGGGTAAAAGATGTTATTGCTTACAGCAAAGAGGAAGCACTAAGGCTTGGCCATGATTTTATTGGTACAGAGCATTTAATGCTGGGATTATTGCGTGATGGCAATGGAAAAGCAATTAGCATACTCGATGCGCTTGATGTGGATCTGGATCACTTAAGACGCAAAGTGGAGATTTTGAGTCCGGCCAATCCAAATTCGGGTAATGTTCAAAAAGATAAAAAAAATCTCCACCTGACCAGACAGGCGGAACGTGCGTTAAAAACTACTTTCCTGGAAGCTAAATTATTTCAGAGCTCTTCCATTAATACGGCACATTTATTATTGTGTATTTTAAGAAATGAAAACGACCCTACCACCAAATTACTCCACAAACTAAAAGTGGATTACGATGGCGTTAAGGATCAGTTTAAATCTATGATCACCAGTGAAGATGACTATATCGATTCACCTACCTCAGAATCCTTTCCCAGCGATTCGGATGAACCGGCAGATGGCGGCAAAGAAGGGTCTTTCGGAACTACTTCCGGCCCAAAAGGAAGTAAAAAATCCAAAACTCCCGTCCTTGACAATTTTGGAAGAGATTTAACCCATCTTGCTGAAGATAATAAATTAGATCCCGTAGTCGGGCGAGAAAAAGAAATTGAGCGTGTTTCACAAATACTGAGCAGAAGAAAGAAAAACAACCCGCTCCTTATTGGAGAACCAGGTGTAGGTAAAAGTGCCATTGCAGAGGGCTTAGCTTTGAGAATTATTAACAAAAAGGTGTCCAGAATCCTTTACAATAAAAGGGTAGTCACCCTGGACCTTGCTTCGCTTGTTGCGGGCACCAAATATCGTGGACAATTCGAAGAGCGAATGAAGGCCGTGATGAATGAATTGGAGAAGAATGATGATGTAATCCTTTTTATTGATGAGATTCATACCATTGTTGGTGCCGGAGGCGCAACAGGAAGCCTTGACGCATCTAATATGTTTAAACCCGCCCTTGCTAGAGGTGAAATTCAATGTATAGGCGCCACTACTCTGGATGAATACCGACAATATATTGAAAAGGATGGTGCTTTAGAAAGGCGATTCCAAAAAGTAATGGTAGAACCTACCACTGTTGAGGAAACCATTGAAATCTTAATGAACATTAAGGGCAAATACGAAGAGCATCACAATGTTAATTATACCGATGAAGCCATAAATGCATGTGTTAAACTTACGAACCGGTATATGACGGACAGGTTTTTACCCGATAAAGCAATCGATGCCTTGGATGAAGCCGGTTCAAGGGTACATATAATAAATATGGATGTTCCCAAACAAATTCTTGAATTGGAAAATCAATTAGAAGAAGTGCGGGAATTGAAAAATAGTGTTGTTAAGAAACAGCGCTACGAAGAAGCAGCTAAGCTAAGAGATGATGAGAAAAGACTCGAAAAAGAACTTTCTATCGCTCAGGAAAAATGGGAAGAAGACAGTAAACTCCACAGGGAAACCGTTAGCGAGGAAAGTGTTGCAGATGTGGTATCAATGATGAGTGGCATCCCTGTTAATAAAATAGCACAAACGGAAAGCAATAAACTGGCAGAGCTACCCAATCTCATAAAGGGTAATGTTGTAGGACAGGATGAGGCTGTGGCTAAAGTTGCCAAAGCTATCCAGCGTAACAGGGCTGGTTTAAAAGATCCGAATAAACCAATAGGTTCTTTTATATTCCTGGGACAAACAGGTGTAGGTAAGACCCAGTTAGCCAAAGTATTGGCTCAGGAACTTTTTGATTCTGAAGACGCCCTGATTCGTATCGATATGAGCGAGTATATGGAAAAATTCGCCATCTCTAGATTAGTTGGAGCTCCTCCCGGATATGTGGGGTATGAAGAAGGTGGTCAGTTGACTGAAAAAGTGAGACGTAAGCCTTATTCAGTAATTCTTTTGGATGAAGTTGAGAAAGCACATCCCGATGTATTTAACATGTTGCTTCAGGTATTGGATGATGGCTTTATTACAGATAGTTTAGGACGAAAAATTGACTTTAGAAATACGATCATAATAATGACTTCGAATATTGGCGCCCGCCAGCTTAAGGATTTTGGCCAGGGAGTTGGTTTCGGAACAGCAGCTAAAAAGTCACAGGAAGACAGTCATCAGAAGAGTGTTATCGAAAATGCGCTTAAAAAAGCTTTTGCCCCTGAGTTTTTAAACAGAATTGACGATGTTATTGTATTTAATCCATTAGAGCGGGAACACATCCATAAGATTATCGATATTGAATTAGATAAACTTTATCTTCGAATTGAAGATATAGGATATCATCTGAATCTAACAGATAAAGCGAAGGATTATATAGCAAACAAAGGTTTTGACAAACAATATGGTGCCCGACCTTTAAAAAGAGCAATTCAAAAATATATTGAAGATGCCCTGGCGGAAGAAATTGTGAATTCAAAATTAGAAGAAGGAGATAGTATTTTTATGGATCTTGATGAAAAGAAAGATGAATTAACCATTGAAATAAAAAAGTTTAAGAAATCCTCAAAAGCATAAGATAATAACATATTGTAAGAATTTAGTTATAAAGGAACCAAGTTATTTGGTTCCTTTTTTAATTCAGGTAGCTTACATGGAGTAGGAATATAAATACAGTTTATTCCTATGGTACACCATATAAACGATATTTAAGCCATTGGTCTATTATTTTTCCAAAAACATGACCTAGCCTATACTTTCGTTTCAGACACACTAAACTATATGAAATGAGAGTCGGACCGGCTAAAAACAAAACTATAGTCAAAGAATATAGGCTGGATATTGGTACCGTACAAGTATTTAAAAATTACATGGTTTTAATCTTTGACGAAGGGGCAACACTTACTCTCGAAAGAGCCTATCAAATTATAGGAATTTCGGAGATACATTTTAGAGATATTAATTTTGGTATTATAAGTCTCAGAAAAAATTCTTACGCCGTTGACCCTACTATTTACAACTATCTTAGAGAGTTAAAAAACCTAAAGGCATATGCTATTGTTTCCGTAAAGGAAGTGGATATGCATAATTTTAAGATTGAAAAACTCTTTTATAAAAAACCTATGAAATTTTACATTGATTATAGCAATGCACTTGCATGGGTTCAGAGAAGAGTCAGAAAGAAAAAAGTAAATTAATTCTCTTTGTTTTTCACTTCTGAATTTGTTGGCTGTACGCTAAATAAATCCATATAAGCCGGACCAAGACCATTAATTATCGCACTTGCTGTAAGCGCCTGATATCCCGAGCTTTGAAGCATCAGATCCCCTGCTTTTCCATGTAAGTACACCCCAAAAATAGCTGCTTTTAACGGTTCATATTTTTGTGCAATTAATGAGGTAATCACCCCAGTTAAGACATCTCCGCTACCAGCCGTGGCCATCCCCGGATTTCCTGTTGTATTTACGTATCCTTTTTCTTTATATATGACAATAGTATGTGCTTCTTTAAGTACCAGAATGCAGTCATATTTTTTTGAGAAATCTTTTGCCTTTTGAAGTTTATCAAAATCATCATTCCAACTGCCCAATAATCGCTTTAATTCTCCCGGGTGAGGAGTTAGTATTGTCTTAGGTGGAAGCTTTTTTAATAAAGATTTGTTGCCGGCCAGTAAATTAATCCCATCCGCGTCAATTACCATTGGGTATGTAACATCATTCAAAAATTCTGAGAAAGCACTCTGCGTAGTTTTTGCAGTTCCCAAGCCAATACCCAAGCCAATTACATCGGGCTTTATGTCAAACGAAATCTCTGTAATTTCTTTTTCACCTTTGTCAGTAATGACCATAATTTCCGGTACTGAACTTTGCAATGGAAAATACCCACATTGCGGCACGTAAGAGGAAACTAGTCCACTTCCGGTTGTAATACAGGCTTTAGACGCAAGAGTTACCGCTCCAATTTTACCATAACTGCCACCCAAGATCAATGCATGTCCATAGCTGCCCTTATGCGAAAATTTCTCGCGAGGAATATAATATTGCAAAACCTCATTTTTACCAATAAGTTCAAAATCCGTTCCCGTTTTCTCAATATATTTCTCAGACAATTCAATATTCAAAATTTCCCACTGATTGACGAAAATTCCCGTTTCCGGCAAGAAAAAAATAAGTTTGGGAAATTGAAAACTAAGCACGTAGTTCGCGGCAACAACGGCTTTGGGGTTCTTAACTGACTGATCCATAAATAATCCTGAAGGGATATCTACGGCAACAACAAACGCACCGGAATTGTTGAGATGCTGCATAAGTCGCTCCAACCACGGATCCGGTGATCTGTTCAACCCTATCCCAAAAATAGCATCGATAATTATATCATCAGAACCGACTTGCGGTAATTTCGAATCAGAGTTAATAAAATTGGGCCAAATTTTGCGATCCTTTAATCTTTCAAGATTTGTCAGAAAGTCCTCAGACCGCTTATCGCTATAATTTACGACCAATACTTCAAAATCATAACCATGTTCCCATAAATGCCTGGCTAATGCCAGTCCATCACCGCCATTATTCCCTATACCACAAAACAGTTTAATTTTGACCTGAGTACCTTGTAGCCTATGGTGAAGCCAGTTAAAAAGTTGAACAGATGCTCTTTCCATAAGAGCATCGCTACTGATTTTCTGTTCTTCCAATGTAAATTGGTCCGCTGCATATATCTGTTTGGCTGTAAATATCTTCATCCCCTATTACGGTTAAATTTTTGGTTTGTCCAGGATTAATCTTTCTAAAAACACAAATACTGTTGGCATTTTAATGGCTACAAGAAAATTCTAATGTATGACAATACACGGCCTTAAATTTATCTGTATTTGTAAAAATATTTCAAAAAATCTGATGACTTCGTAAAAATAGCATGAATTATTTGATAAGGGATTCAAAAGTCATACTTTTGAGATGTTATCATACTAATTTTGAAGAACACAATGGACATCAGCAAAAGGGCTTTATCCCACAATAGCAGGATCTATTTTACTGTTAATACCACCACTACCCCATTGGGGTAAGTTACTACATATACGTCCGATTTCGCATATATTCAACCACATATTCTTTGTCCATTTAATACTAAAAATTATATAATGAAAGTCTTAAAGTTTGGCGGTACTTCAGTAGCCAATGCACAGCATATAAGGCTGGTACAAAAGATCGTCGAAAATATAAATAGCAATAAGGTGGTAGTCGTAGTGTCAGCTTTGGGTGGTATTACTGATCTGCTTTTAAAAACAGTTGATTTGGCTTCGAATCAGGATGAGTCCTATAAAAATTGCCTTGACGAGATTGAAAACAGGCATATAAAAACCATCAAAGAACTCATTCCACTTCAATTGCAAAGTGCAATTTTAAGTAAGGTAAAAAGTGAATTAAATACACTCGAGACTTTGGCAGAAGGTGCATTTCTTATTGCTGAAAAGACCCCTCAGTTAGTAGATAAAATTGTTAGTTTCGGTGAGCTTTTATCCTCTTTTATAATTAGTGAATACTTTGTCTCAGAAGGTATGGATGCCTCGTTTAAAGATAGCCGCGAACTCATCATTACTGATGATACTTTTGGCAAAGCCAATGTGGAATTTGATAAAACGAATAGGAACTGTAATAGCTACTTTTCCCAAACTAAAAATAACATATCTGTTATTCCGGGATTTATAGCGTCTTCTGCCAAAGGCAATCCAACAACCCTGGGCAGGGGAGGTTCTGATTATTCGGCTGCTCTGGTTGCCGGCGCAGTTAAGGCAGAAGAGTTACAGATATGGACAGATGTGAGTGGAATGTATACAGCAAATCCAAAAATAGTTAAACAGGCCAAAGCAATCCCACAAATTTCTTACGAAGAGGCTATGGAACTATCCCATTTTGGAGCTAAGGTCTTATACCCGCCTACCATACAACCGGTTTTGTCTAAAAACATTCCTATTCGTATTAAAAATACATTTGCACCTGAAGAACCAGGTACCTTAATAGCGAAAAACCAGGATCACACTGGCAAATCTGTACAGGGTATTAGCAATGTTGATAACATTACCCTTCTTTCCCTGGAGGGTCCTGGAATGATAGGTATACCTGGAATTTCCAAACGTTTTTTTGAAGTCCTTTCCCAGGCCGATATCAGTGTTATCCTAATTACCCAGGCTTCATCTGAGCATTCAATTTGCATCGGGATTTCGGACGAAGATGCCGCTATTGCCGAATCTGCGGTAAATAGCGCTTTTGCTTATGAAATAGCGACAAATAAAGTTAAACCTGTAATGGTTGAGAGCGAGCTCACAATTATTGCCCTTGTTGGAGATAATATGAAGAGCCATCAGGGTTTAAGCGGCAAAATGTTTAGCGCCTTGGGTAAAAATAATGTAAATATCCGGGCCATTGCACAAGGGGCATCTGAAAGAAATATTTCGGCAGTAATACGAAGGGCTGATGTACGAAAAGCACTTAACACCTTGCATGAAGAGTTTTTCGAAGAAAACATCAGGCAGTTAAATTTGTTCATAATGGGTGCAGGTAATGTGGGATCCAGACTTATTAGGCAAATACAAACTCAAAAAAAATATCTCCAAACAAATCTTAAGCTTAATCTTCGGGTTATAGGGCTATCTAATTCCAGAACAATGCTTTTCCGTGAAGATGGGATTCCTTTGAAAAACTGGGAAGAACTCTTAAAAGATGGTGAGAAGGCCAATAGAACCAGGTTTTATGACCGCGTATTAAAGTACAATTACCGCAATAGTATTTTTGTGGATAACACGGCCAGCGAAATTATTGCAAATTCTTATTCTGATTATCTGAAGCAAAGCATTGCTGTAGTTACCTGCAACAAAATTGCGTGTTCTTCCGATTATTCAAATTATAGTCTCCTTAAAGAACTTTCAAGGGAATACAATTCACCATTTCTTTTTGAGACCAATGTAGGTGCCGGATTACCTATTATAGACACTTTAAAACATTTGATAGCGTCAGGAGATAAAATTAATAAAATACAGGCTGTACTGTCCGGCAGTCTTAATTTTGTATTTAATAACTTCAATGACAAGACCCACTTTGAAGATGTTGTTAAAAAAGCACAGGAAGAAGGTTATACCGAACCCGACCCAAAAATAGATCTCAGTGGAATTGATGTCATGCGAAAGATTCTAATTTTAGCTCGTGAAAGTGGTTATGAACTTGATATGGAGGAGATTCAGAACAATTCATTTTTACCCGGGGAAAGTCTGGAAACAACCAATAATGACGACTTTTACGCTTCCCTCGCCAAACACGAGAAGTCATTTCAAAAATTATATGAAAAGGCCGTATCTTCTGAGAGTAAACTGAAATATGTTGCGGGATTTGAACATGGCAAAGCAAAAGTTGGCCTGGAACTGATTCCCAAGGGCCATGATTTTTATAATTTGGAAGGAAGCGATAATATTGTTCTTTTTTATACGGAAAGATACCCTGACCAACCCCTGATGATAAAGGGCGCCGGAGCGGGAGCAGATGTAACGGCATCCGGGATTTTTGCTGATATCATAAGAATAGGTAATTATTAATTCAATGAAAAGAATTAGCGTATTTTGTCCGGCGACCATTGCCAATATCTCATGTGGATTTGATGTCCTTGGGCTGGCGCTTGAGGCCATAGGTGATGAAATGATCGTAACTAAGACCGAAGAACCTGGGATCAGGATATCCAAAATAACCGGTCAGGCCCTCCCTTTGGAAACTATGGATAATGTAGCAGGTGTAGCCGGACTAGCACTATTGAACCAATGCGACTATGAAGGAGGGTTCGAGATTGAGATTCACAAAAAGATAAAGCCTGGTAGTGGTATTGGAAGTAGCGCCGCAAGTGCTGCAGGAGCTGTATGGGCTATGAATGAACTTCTGGAACAACCATTTACACAGCTCGAATTGGTAAATTTTGCCATGCAGGGTGAGGCGTTAGCCAGCGGGGTAGCCCATGCAGATAATGTTGCGCCGGCCTTGTTTGGTGGATTTACCCTAGTACGCAGCTACGAACCACTTGATATTATTAAAATTAACACGCCACCGGAATTATATGCCACAGTTATACATCCGCAAATTGAAGTGAAAACATCAGATTCTAGAAAAATTCTAAAAAGATCAATCTCTTTAAAGGATGGTATTAAACAATGGGGAAATGTGGGTGGACTAATCGCCGGTCTCTTTCTTGAAGACTATGACCTGATCGGAAGGTCACTGGTGGATCACATAGTTGAACCTGTGCGGTCTATGTTGATCCCTGGTTTTAATGAGGTGAAATCAGAAACGATAAAAGCGGGCGCACTGGGTTCGGGCATATCGGGTTCCGGACCTTCAATTTTCGCCCTGAGCAAGGGTAAGGAAACAGCAGAAAGGACAGCCGATGCAATGAGCAAAATTTATAATAATATAGGTGTGGAATATGACGTATATGTCTCTAAAATAAATACTATCGGAATGCATAAAATATAATTTTGACCTATAGTCCCATAAAGCCGATAAATGAATTTTTTCAGTCTAAACAAAAAAGCAGAGGACGTATCTTTTAAAGATGCGGTTATCTCAGGAATAGCTCCAGACAGGGGATTGTATTTTCCAAGGGAAATAAAGCCTTTACCAACTTCTTTTTTTAAGAATATTGAAGATTTCTCTGATCATGATATTGCTTTTAAGGCAATAACACAATTTGTTAGTGAAAGCATACCTGAAGATAAACTGAAAGAGATTCTGACCAATGTGCTCGATTTTCCATTTCCTGTTATCGAATTGGAAAAAAACGTAGCAACTCTGGAGCTTTTTCACGGACCTACCCTTGCATTCAAAGATGTAGGTGCCAGATTTATGGCTCAATGCCTTGGTTACTTCTCAAAAGATCAACATAGTGAGGTAACTGTACTGGTTGCTACTTCAGGAGATACGGGAGGTGCTGTGGCTAATGGATTTTTAGGGGTAAAAGGGGTAAAAGTAGTTATTTTATATCCCAGTGGTAAAGTGAGTGATATCCAGGAACGTCAGTTAACCACGCTAGGTCAGAATGTAAGTGCGCTTGAGGTAGATGGAAACTTTGATGATTGCCAGGAAATGGTCAAAACCGCGTTTTTAGATTCAGACCTAAATTCAAAGGTTGCGCTAACATCTGCAAACTCAATAAATGTAGCCAGGTGGTTACCCCAAATGTTTTACTTTTTATTTACATACAAAAAATTGAAGAGTAAAGGTCTTCCTATCATCTTTTCTGTTCCAAGTGGCAATTTTGGAAATATTTGCGCAGGGATGGTTGCCCAGAAATTGGGTATGCCCGTCGCCCATTTTATAGCCGCGACAAATGTAAATGATACGGTACCTGCATATATGCAAACCCGGGAATATAAACCAAAAACTTCAATAGCTACCATTTCTAATGCAATGGATGTAGGAAACCCCAGTAATTTTGTCAGGATTAAAGAGTTATATGAAAATAATTTTGAAGAATTAAAAAAGAACCTTTCCTCTTATTCATTTAATGATGAAGAAACAAAACAAGCTATGATCAGCATTTATAATTCGTGCAACTATATAGCTGATCCTCACGGTGCGGTAGGCTATCTGGGATTAAAAGAATATCAGAAAAACGTTTCCAATGCCTATGGTGTATTTTTGGAAACCGCGCATCCTGTTAAGTTTTTAGATGTGGTTGAAGATACCCTTCATTTAGACTTGCCCATTCCTTCCAAGATTGCACAAATACTGGACAAAAATAAAGTTTCAACTAATATTAGAAACTACAAAGAACTCAAGAGTTATTTGCTGAACAATTAATAAATCCTGAATTTATATCATAAAACATTGTGAAGCCTGAGCTAGCTATCTATTAATTTTCTATAAATTTGCGCAGCTAGAATAGACGTCTTATGAAGAACACAGCTCTTACTAAAACTCACGAATCATTAGGAGCCAAAATGGTTCCTTTTGCAGGTTATTTGATGCCTGTATCCTACGAAGGTGTGAATATCGAACATGAAACTGTGCGAAATGCTGTAGGGGTATTCGATGTTTCTCATATGGGAGAATTTTTAGTTGAGGGACCTGACGCGCTTACATTAATTCAGAAAGTGACATCCAATGACGCTTCGAAGTTAACTATTGGAAAAGCACAATACAGCTACATCCCAAATGAATCCGGGGGGATTGTTGATGACCTCATTGTTTACAGAATAAAAGATGAACTATACCTTCTGGTTGTAAATGCCTCTAATATTCAAAAGGACTGGGATCATATTTCAAAATACAATAAGGCTATAGGTGCCAAAATCAGGAATATATCGGAAGATTACTCCTTATTGGCCATTCAGGGACCCAAAGCAATAGAAGCTATGCAGTCCCTGGCATCGACTGATCTTTCGGAAATTAAGTTCTATAATTTTGTGGTTAGTGATTTTGCCGGTATAGATCATGTTATTATTTCAGCAACCGGATACACCGGTTCGGGTGGGTTTGAAATTTATTGTAAGAACGAGGAAGTAAAACAAATTTGGGATAAGGTTCTTGAAGCCGGTGCGGAATTTGGTATTAAACCCATTGGACTTGCTGCAAGAGACACCCTTAGATTGGAGATGGGCTATTGTTTATATGGGAACGATATTGATGAAAATACTTCTCCGTTCGAAGCCGGGCTGGGTTGGATAACAAAATTCAGCAAAGATTTTGTAAACAGTGAGGCATTGGCCAAAGAAAAGGAGCATCCCCCAAAGCAAAAATTAATTGCCTTCGGGTTAGAAGAACGTGGCATACCAAGACAAGGATATGACATCGTAGATGGGAATGGTAAAAAAATAGGTGTTGTCACTTCAGGAACCATGTCGCCTTCATTGAATAAAGGAATTGGAATGGGGTACGTGCCGTCTGTATTCGCTGAACCTGGCAGCAAGATTCATATTCAAATACGAAAGAATTCTGTCCGGGCGACTGTAGTAAAACTGCCATTTTACAAAGTAAAATAGATACGAAGAGGAAATAAGGGTGAAAGAAGGAGGAAAAAAAATTCTTATATTAGGTGGAAGCGGTTTTATTGGCAATGCCATTTATAAGGAACTTTGCAATTATTTTGATACTTACGCCACGTATTATTCCGCCAGAAATAGTTTTGAGGACAATCAACAGTTTTTCAGATATGATATGCAGGAAGATGATATCTACCAGCTTTTGGAGAAAATTCGTCCGCAGGTCATAGTTTCTGCCTTAAGAGGTAATTTTAGCGCTCAAATTCAGGCTCATCAGCATATTGTTGAATACCTGGCCACTAATGATTGTAAACTATTTTTTCTATCCTCAGCCAATGTTTTTGACGCATACAGTAAATATCCATCCTATGAACACGATAAAACCTTGTCTGAAAGTGTCTACGGGAGGTTAAAAATAAAAATTGAAAACATGTTGCTAAGATTACCAAAATCCAAAATGGGCATCTTGCGAATACCCATGGTTTTTGGGAATTCTTCTCCCCGGGTTAAAGAAATGAAGAGATTTATCTGGAATAATGAACCTATAGAGGTCTTTCCAAATCTAATAATCAATGTAACCAATGATGATATCCTTACGCAGCAAATTCATTATCTCATTAACCGGGATCAAAGCGGAATTTTTCATCTTGGCAGTTATGACCTTGTTCACCATGAAGACTTTATTAAAGAAATATTGGACAGGATAGGAAGTTTCAATCCCATTTTTAAGAGAGTGTTTACAACGAATGAAGAGCGGTATTTGGCGGTCTTGCCAAAGCATAATAAACTTCCGAAAAATCTTCAAATTAGTTACCAGCAGATTATTGATCACCATGTTATTGGATGATCTATAAGAAATCTGCTATTTTTAAATTCACAATTCGATTTTTTCTAACTTTAAAAAAATGAAACTTATGGAAAAACTAAGTGAGGATGAAGTAACTAAAAGGCTGAAAAATCTCAATGGTTGGGAATATAAAGACGGCTCCATTGAACGTATTTATAAGTTTAAAAACTTCAAGGATGCTTTTTCAATTATGACACGGATTGCATTTGAATGCGAGCAACAAAACCACCATCCGGATTGGTCGAATGTTTATAGCTCTCTCAATATTCGATTGAATACGCATGACGCAGGCGGTATAACCGACAAGGATTTTAAACTTGCAGAAAGTATTGAAAAAATAGTGAATGGCTAATTATTTTTGACTGGTCCTGCCTGCTCTTGTTCCACCATTTAAAATTGTTAAATTTGCTTCCGGGAATTAGCTTATTTATTTATGGGAAGAGCATTTGAATTTAGGAAAGCGCGAAAAATGAAGCGATGGTCAGCCATGTCCAAAGCTTTTACGCGAATTGGCAAAGACATTGTTATGGCTGTTAAGGAAGGCGGACCCGATCCGGATACTAATTCCAGGTTAAGAGCTGTAATTCAGAATGCGAAGTCCGTAAATATGCCCAAAGACAATATTGAAAGGGCAATAAAAAGGGCGTCTGACAAGTCCCAGGGCGATTTTAAAGAAGTTTTATTCGAAGGTTACGCACCCCATGGAATCGCTATTTTAATTGAAACGGCAACCGACAACAATACGAGGACCGTGGCAAACATCCGTAGTTATTTCAATAAGTGCAATGGCAGCTTAGGCACTTCCGGGTCTGTTGAGTTTATGTTTGACCATACCTGCAATTTTCGCATCAATTCAGAAGGAATAGATCCTGAAGAAATTGAGCTAGATATGATCGATTTTGGTGCCGAAGAGGTCTTTGTTGATGACGATGGCATTTTGATTTATGCCCCTTTTGAGAGCTTTGGAGCCATCCAAAAGGAATTGGAATCCCGAAATATTGAAATTCTCTCTTCAGGATTTGAAAGAATCCCCCAAATCACTAAGGAACTCACATCTGAAGAAGTAGAAGATGTTGAAAAGCTCCTGGAAAAAATTGAAGAGGATGATGATGTACAAAACGTTTACCATACCATGAAGGAATAAATTTTATTCTCTGTCTTTTAATCACTTGAGCCAAGCCTTTATATTACTTCCGGATGCGTATTCGGCTTTTTCTAAACCGCTCTTTAAAATTAGCGAGGAACTCCTTTCCTTCCCATGCCCTATATTTTTTCCTGTATGATGCAGATCATTTCATTTCATTATCCCCCTTATTAGTTTTATAATCGGTTGAGGTTAAAATTGAACGTATTACCTCAGATTAACCTTCCCGGCATTTTATTTTTGATAACACTTTAAATCCATTATTATGAAAACACTAAGCAACATATTTTTTTTCGTCCCCTTATTTGCATTTGTATTATTTTCCTGTTCAGATGATGACCCGGAACCTTTGGTAAAAGTAGGAGGTCCATTTGAAATTAACGAATTAGCGGGGAATTGGGAAGCCACCTCCGCGACTTTTAGTGACGGTAATTTGTTTGTAAATATCATAGAAATTGGAGGATCTGCAACAATGACCGTCCAAAGCAGCGGAAATTTCACTTTAACCATTGATCCACCAGACAGACCAGCTTATACAACAAGCGGCGAAATGTTCTGGGAGGAATTTGAAGGACAATATTATTTCGCTATTGAATGGGCTAATTATCCCGGAGATTGGGATACCTATGGGGCAACACTTAATGCCACTACATTCACGCTCAATGGAGGCTTTGATTCCGGTGAGTATGATTTTGACAACGATGGTACTTTTGAAACTGCAAGCATTAGCTTTACCTTTATAAGGGTTTAGGTGTACTCCGGGATTTTCCCAACCACCCCTTTATAAAATTCCCTGTATGTTTTTAGGTCAGCTTCCATATCCTCTGTAGGATATCGAGGTTCTGAAACCTTGACTTGTTTTTTGCCAAAATCGAAAGCAACCATCACAATTGGAACTTTAGCCGTTTTAGCGATATAATAGAATCCGGTTTTCCATTGAGACACTTTTTTACGTGTACCCTCCGGTGCCAAAGCCAGACGAAATTTATCTCGTTCCTTAAAAATTTTGGCAATAGCCGCCACTTTATTCTGGTTTCCGCTTCGATCTATAGGTGCACCTCCCATCCATCTGAAATACCACCCAAAAGGCGGCTTAAACAGGCTCTCCTTTCCAATAAAATTTACTTCTTCATTGATTACCTTTCTGACCACTAAACCCAAAAAGAAATCCACCCAACTGGTATGTGGGGCAACAATTACTACGCATTTATCCACATCCGGAAAATCCCCTTTTAATTGCCACTTGAGAATTTTGAAAAAAATAAATTTAGAAAGTTTATGCATAAATGTTTGAACTCTAATATTTTAAACCACCAAGTTTATTGGTCTATTAAGGCCTAATAGACTTAATACGGCAATTCCCGACTATTTAAACTTCTTCAGGAGTTATATTTTCTCGTAAATGGATTTTAATTTTTCCGGAGTAATAACTTTGGCCCAGTCCTTTCCTAAGGCATTTTCCCAAAGGGGTACCATCCCCAATGAAACTTTGATCATTGTATTAAACTGGTCATCAGTTAAATTTGCACAGATTCCCTTAGGCAGTTGAATTCCATGCTTTTTCATCATCTTATTGAAAACAACTACTCCTTCGGGATAAAACTCTTCCAAATATTGAAAAACAAGACAATTACCTATACCATGTCTGGTTCCAAGTAAATATGAAAGTCCGTAACTCATTGCATGTGCAACACCAACCTGAGAATAGGCAATACTCATGCCACCGTGCCACGAAGCCATCATTAGCTTATCCCGGGCTTCTGCATCGGAGATATCACCTAAAAAGACTTCTTCACAAAGTTCCAGCGCTTTTTCACCGTAACTCTCACTAAATGCGTTCAGGTACGTTCCAGTCAGAGATTCCACACAATGAATATAGCAGTCCATCCCGGTATAGAACCATTGCTCTTTGGGTACGCCCTGAAGCAGTTCGGGATCAAGAATTACCTGATCAAAGGGTGTGTAGTCTGAATTAATCCCAAGCTTCTTCTCCGGACCAAGTAAAACTGTAGTTCTCGACACCTCTGCACCCGTACCGCTTATGGTGGGGATCCCCACATGATACACGGCAGGGTTGTGCACCAAATCCCAGCCTTGATAAAGTGCGGAAGAACCATCATTATTTAACATGATGGCAACGGCTTTAGCCAAATCAAGCAAAGTACCTCCTCCAATACCCACTATTGCCGAAGGCAATTCTTTATATTCTTCCTTTATGGTAGTAACCAAATTATCTACTTGCTCTGTTTTTGGCTCTTTATCTGCCGAAATGAGAATAATCTTATCCTTGCCATGCATAGGAATTCTTTCTATCAAGGCTGAATCTGTAAAGACATCATCTACCAGATAAATGGCGGGTGCTTCGTCGCTGTTTCTTCTCGGCATTAATATTTCTCCAAGCTGGTCAAAACTGCCATGTCCGAAAACTACACGGGGTACCATTGGAAAATTCCTATAAGGACCTTTTGTTTTCTTGCTGCTCTTTTCTAATTGTAATTCTTTCTTTTCTTCCATGGGTTTATTTCAGGTATTTTAATATATCCGATAAGGTATTTATTGTAAGGTGGTTATTAAACTGTTCCTCCAAATCCACCTGCTCATGTGCCCAGGTAGTATGAAATGGGACATGTACAGCCCTCGCCCCAATATTTAAAATAGGTAGTACGTCAGATTTAAGGGAATTCCCAATCATTAGAAATTCGTTTGTGTTGATTTCAAGATGGTCAAGCAAATGCTTGTAATTAGCTTCTTTTTTATCGCTCAACACCTCTACATGATGAAAATATTTTATAAGGCCCGATCGTTCTAATTTACGTTCCTGATCAAGAAGATCGCCTTTAGTGAGAACAATCAAACGATATTTATCTGCCAGTTTACCCAACACTTCCTCAACACCTTCAAGAAGTTCGACAGGTTTGGTTATCATTTCCTTTCCAAGTTTCAGAATTTCTGTAATTGTCTCCGAAGAAATCGTGTTATTAGACAATTCCATGGCAGATTCAATCATAGAAAGCATAAATCCTTTTATCCCATATCCGTATAATTCCAGGTTGTCCATTTCCATTTTGAATAGCTCCTGATCTATCTTATTCTTGGTTTCAAAATTTTCAAGAAGGGTAGCAAACTTTTCTTCCGCTTCCCTAAAATACGTTTCATTTACCCATAGGGTATCATCCGCATCGAACCCTAAAACTTTTATATTGCTAAAGTCTAATTCCATGCCTCTTTGGCTTTTTCAAGATCTTCAGGTGTATCTATTTCAATTCCACTAACATCACTTTTAACCATTTTAATTTTCTTTCCATACTCCAAATAGCGTATAGCCTCAATTTTTTCCGCAGCTTCAAGTGTCAACATAGGTAAGCGCCTAAAGTCCATAAGCGCCCTTTTTCTGAACGCGTAAACCCCTTTATGTTTAAAATAGCTTATTTCCATATCTGTGGTCCTCAGATAAGGGATCGCAGACCTGGAAAAATATAGTGCAAAATTCCTGTTATCTACAATTACCTTCACAATATTTGGGTTATTTATTTCCTCTGAATCGGTAATTTTCGTCATCAGCGAAGCCAAATCTATTTCTTCCTTCGGATCATTTTCAAACTCTTTCAGGAGGTCGGCAAGACTTTCTTTGTCAGTAAAGGGTTCATCACCCTGAATATTCACAACAATATCTACTTCCATATCACTAACTGCCTCCGCGATCCTATCGCTTCCGCATTCATGATCTTCAATACTCATAATAGCCTTCCCACCTTCTTTTATGATAGTATCAAAAATGATATTGCTGTCTGTTACAACGTATACTTCATCAAATAATCCGGTCTTTATGGCTACCTCATACGTCCTGACAATTACAGGTTTACCGCTTAAATCCTGCATTAATTTCCCGGGAAATCGGGAAGCAGCATATCTGGCGGGTATCATGGCTATAATTTTAGTCATAAAATTTCAATCTGTTAATTTTTAATTCTCGGTCTAATTTTTCGATATATGGAAAAGATAAATATCAGGATAAATATTACCAAAACAACTGCAAGTATAGGTACAAAAATAGAAGCGATGGTAATGACCAGAGATGTTCCGGTTTCCACTGCTGAAATCACCGGGTTTGCGACACCGGCCGTAGTTGTTGAAGAAACGACTCTTCCGGCAGCGGAAGCGCCTTTAATTGCAGTAGCTGTTCCTCCACCGGCTATAATAGCCAGGGACCAGGTTACAACAGGATCCAAATTGGCAACTGTTGAAACCATTACCGCTGTACCCGCAATAGCGGCAAGAGGTATAGCCATACTATCCAGTAAATTATCAACCCAGGGTATAAAATAGGCTAACAATTCAATAACCGTGGCAACACCGAGTACAATTATCGCTGCCATACTGCCAATCCATTCCCAGTTTTGATTTAAATCCCAAACACCAAAATAGGAGGCAAGACTTAGCGCAAAAAGGGGTAAAAATACCCGAAACCCTACTGATGCGGCAAGTCCAATTCCCAGAAATATACTTATTATGGTTTCTGATGTCATGATAACATAAAGTTGCACTAATTTAGGTTATTCCTAACCAACAAAAAAATCACTCTTAAACCCTATCAGGTATAATTTTTCTTTAGCTCTGGTGACGGCAGTATATAGCCATCGCAAATATTCCCGATCTACCCCTTTAGGTAGATAGGGTTGTTCAACAAATACCGTATTCCATTGACCTCCTTGCGATTTATGGCAGGTTATTGCATATGAAAATTTCACCTGTAAGGCATTGAAGTATTTATTGTTTTTAACTCCTAAAAATCGTTTGTATTTTGATTTTTCATGGGCATAGTCTTTTTGCACTTCCTGATATAACCTATTGCCTTCTTCATATGATAATGACGGTGTATCTGCCCTTATAGTATCTAATAATAATACTGTTTCAAATGGTCTTTGGTTGGGATAATCAACCATTTTAACCTTAACCTCCGCAAATTTAAATCCATATAGTTCCTTAAGACCAAAAATTTCCAATATTTCAATAATATCACCATTTGCAATAAATCCGGCTTCTGAATTAGGTTTTAACCAAAAGTAATTGTTCTTTACCACCATCATATAATCACCTGTAGCCAATTCATTTTCGAGGTATAAAATCCTGGTTCTTATGTTCTCATTGTACAAATTCGCCCTTTTGTTTGAACGTACAATTAAGACAGTCTCTTCTTTACCATTTTCCCGGTATGAATTGTCAATTGCCTCCTGAATTTCATAACCGTCAATTAATCTTATAATATCATTAAAAGGCCGGACATCAAATTTAAATTCATCGAAGTAACCAGTTTGCAACTGTTCCCTTAAATTGGTAGCGTTGAATAATATTCCCGAGTCTTCTGCCTGTCTGACAACTTCATCTAATTCCAGAGTTGTAACTTCCTTATTATAGTTAAAAGCCAGTTTTTCACTATCCAGGGCGGGACTTAATTGTAGATGAACCGGAGGTAGCTGAGCGGTATCGCCTATTAAAATCAATTTGCAATTATGTCCGGAATACACATACATTAACAGGTCGTCCAATAAGGAGCCATTACCAAATAATTTGGAATCTGAAATCGTATCCGGAATCATGGAGGCTTCATCAACTATAAAAATTGTATCCCGGTATTTATTTGGCGCCAGCACAAATTTAATACCTCCACCGCTTTCCTTTTTAGGAAAGTAAATCTTCCTGTGAATGGTAAAAGCCTGACTTTTTGAATAATTACCCATCACCTTGGCAGCCCTACCTGTAGGCGCTAGCAGAACCGCCTTCATTGTTGTCTTCCATAAATTTGAAACGATATCCCCAACTATCGTCGTTTTACCCGTACCTGCAAAACCTTTCAATAAAAATACCTCGTGTTTTTTATCGGATAATACAAAATGCGCCAGCTTTTGCAGAGCCACTTCCTGTTTTGGCGTGGGTGCATGAGGAAAGTTATCCTTAAGCAGTTTGTAAAATGAAGGCGCTGTAAGCAATTTCATAAGCCTTCAAATATAAAGAGGATTTTTACGCTAAAACCTTTTACGAATAAAAAAAAATTGTAGATTTGTGAAGACCACTTAAAGATAATTAATACCAGTAAATAATGAGAACCATACTTCAGATAGTACTTTGGATAATTTGCATAGGACTTGGATACCTAATTTATAGATCCGTAACAGGACCTATTGAGTTCAAAAAAGTAAAAGAAGAACGATTTTCTAAAGTTATTTCTAATTTAAAGGATATCAGGAATTCCCAGGAAGCTTTCCGGACAGTTAACGGAAAATTTGCAAATGACTTTAAAAGTCTTATCGCTTTTGTAGATACAGGCAAATATACGATTACCCAGCAGAGAGATTCTTCATACATGGAGTTCGATAAGGTTTATGGAATTGACCTATTGCGTGAAGTAACTATTATTGACACTTTAGGATTTGTATCCGTAAGGGATTCTTTGTTTAAAGGAGATGATCGCTACAAAAGCATGATGAACGTTCCTTACGCTCAAGGTGGAGAAACATTTGAAATGAAATCTGATATTGTTGATAAGGGTGGCTATAAGGCTCCGGTTTTTGAAGCGAAGGTTAAAAAAGATGTAATCTTATATGACCAACCAAAAGATCTATTGACCAGGGAAAACGCACAAATAAGTGTTGAAGAAGTAAACGGACCAGAAATTAGAGTTGGCTCGCTTACAGATGTGAGTACCAATGGTAACTGGCCCCCTATTTATGACAAAAAAGGAGATCAATAACGATATAGAGCATTATCACAAATTGTCCATTCAGGTTAGCTTGAATGGACTTTCTTTTTGTATCGTGGATTCCATAGCCCGAAAGGTAGCACTATTCAAACAACGCCACTTTGGAAAAGAACTCAGCCCTTACGAGATACAAAAAGAGTTAAAACAGCTGGTCCGGGAATCACAGGTAGAAGATTATTCCTTCTCCGAAGTCGTTGTTGTTCATAGAAATAACCTTTTTAGCCTTGTCCCAAAACCTTTATTTGATAAGGCAGAACTTGCCAACTATTTAAAGTTTAATGTTAAAATACTGGCCAATGACCTTGTTGAATATGACGAGATAGAAAGCTATGATCTGGTTAATGTTTATATCCCTTTTGTGAATATAAACAATTATATCTTTGACTTATTCGGGGAATTTGAATTCATGCATCATGGAACGGTGATGGTGCAATCACTGCTGAATTCTTACAGCAATGGCAAGGAACCCATTTGTTATGTACATGTGGCCGACAAACAAATGGATATTATTGTACTTAAGCAAAAGCAATTATTGTTCTTTAATAATTTCCATTTTAGCACGAAAGAAGATTTTATCTATTATCTGCTTTTTACCCTGGAACAATTAAAATTGAATACTGAGACCATTAAATTAAGACTTTTTGGCGCAGTTGATATGGGTGATGAATTGTATAATATTTGCTATGAATTTGTGCAGCATATTTCATTATTTATTCCTCCTAGCGACATCTATTCCACCGAAGATATAGAGAAAGAAACGGTTGATTTTACCGTACTAAACGCACTCTAATGCGCATTATTTCAGGGAAACATAAAGGTAGACGCATTAGTGCCCCCAAGGGGTTGCCGGTAAGGCCCACAACAGATATGGCAAAGGAAGCCTTATTTAATATTCTAAATAACACTTACTATTTTGAGGATTTAGTTGTTTTGGATCTATTCGCGGGAACCGGGAATATTAGTTTTGAATTTGCCTCAAGAGGGTCCCAGGACATTACAGCTGTCGACAAGGATTTTAGATGTATAAAGTTTATTGCTAAAATGGCTAATGAACTTGACTTCAATATTTCTGTAATAAAAAGTGACGTCTTTAAATTTCTTGAAAAAATTAATATCAATTTTGATATCATCTTTGTTGATCCACCTTATAGCTTTTCCTCTGATGACTGCTCCGGAATTGCCGGGATCATTTTTGAAAGGCGCTTATTAAATGAAAATGGTTTACTGATTATTGAGCATTCAAAGCATACCGACTTGACGGGGCTAAAGAACTTTAGCCATATGAAGAAATATGGAGGGAGTGTTTTTAGTTTTTTTGAACTATCTAAGACCAAAAAATAAAAAATCCCCTCGCTCTAATGCTAAAATAAACATTGAAGCGTAAGGGAATTTTTTAAAAAGCAGGTCATAAGCCGGATTCTGTAAGGCCTCAAGGAGACCTCCTTATCATTTATCTGGACTTAAGGTTACCCAAAAGTTCTAACCGCCTACCCTTCAGCTTGGACGTGCAGCCCTTAAACGCTGATATACATGACGTTTCACCGCATAGAGTTTACCTGATTTCACTACAGCATTACCTGTACTTGCTTTCTGTTGCACTTGTCCTTCTTCGGCCTGAAGCCAAAGAGACGGGCGTTACCCGCTATGCTGCACTATGGTGTCCGGACTTTCCTCACTAACCAAAAAGTTAGCGCGATAAGGGACCTGTTTAAAACAAAGATACGACATCTCCGGGGCACCAAAAAAAAAACAGCTGCTTTTTCTAACCCTAATATATTGGCTTGAAAGTCTTTAGAGTGGTAAGCATTCTCAGTCTAAATTTCTATCCTCTTTTGTTATGCGATTAGTAGTATTTATATCATACGATTGTTGATAAAAACTGGGCATCTATGTCTAAATTAAATGCTTTAATAAACCGCTATTTTTATATTTGTATATTGCACTGAAGCAGCCTTAGGAAAGGCGATTAAACCTGAATTATTTGGAACCTTTTATTGTATCAGCAAGAAAATACAGGCCCAAGACCTTCAAAGATGTTGTGGGTCAGGAAGCTATTACGAATACGCTGCTGAACGCTATAGAAAACAACCATCTCGCTCAGGCACTATTATTCTGTGGGCCCAGGGGAGTAGGTAAGACTACTTGTGCAAGGATATTAGCCAAACAAATTAACCAGGACGGCACGGAACAGGAGGATGAGGATTTTGCATTCAATATCTTTGAACTGGATGCAGCCTCCAATAATTCTGTTGATGATATAAGGAGCTTAATAGACCAGGTACGCATACCTCCCCAGGTTGGGAAATATAAGGTATATATCATTGATGAGGTGCATATGCTATCTCAGTCTGCGTTCAATGCTTTTTTAAAGACCCTTGAAGAACCCCCTAAACATGCCATATTCATTTTGGCAACCACCGAAAAACACAAAATAATACCAACTATTTTATCGAGGTGTCAGATATTTGATTTCAAGCGCATTACTATCAAAGATGCAGCCCAATACCTGAAATATATTGCTGAGCAACAAAGCCATCT
>NZ_CAMYKG010000015.1:30855-88138 GCF_947258925.1 uncultured Eudoraea sp.
AGATGATGCCCTGCATATTATAGCCCAAAAGGCAGACGGCGCCATGAGAGATGCCTTGTCTATTTTTGACCGTGTAGTCAGCTTCTCCGGAAATAAACTTACCAGGGCAGCTGTAACTGAGAATTTGAATGTCCTGGATTACGATACATATTTTGCGACAACTGATCTAATTCTTGAACATAATATTCCACAATTATTAGTTTTATTCAATCAAACTTTGGCAAAAGGTTTTGAAGGCCATCATTTTATCAGCGGCCTGGCTTCTCATTTCAGGGATCTACTCGTTTGCAGACATGAAGAAACTATTGAATTATTAGAGGTTGGTGAAAAAGCTAAAAAACAATACCTAGAACAATCCAAAAAAACTTCTGAATCTTTTTTATTAGAAGGTATTGCACTGGCAAATGAGTGTGATCTTAATTACAAGGCCAGCAAAAACCACAGATTGCTGGTTGAATTAACCTTAATGAAATTGGCTTCCATAGATTTTAATGGTGAAAAAAAAAATCTTAAAAACTTAGATGGCACATGGGATCGTGAAATCCAATTAATTCCCACCTCTTATTTTATTGATACTCTACCGGCCAATGAACCCACAGCAAGTATTGCATCACAAATACCTTCAGAGCAGATCAATACTAGTATATCTCATGAAGAGAAAGTCTATAGCAATGAAGAAGCCGAAGTTACTGAAGCGGAAAGAATTGATTCAGAGCCCTTGACGCAAGTTATATCTGAAGATGTATTGATATCCGATCCAAAGAAGAAGATTAATATTAAAGAGCGATCCAAAAGAGTTTCGGGGCTTTCATTATCTAGTTTAAAGGCGAAAAAAGAACATCAGCTGAAAAAGATCGAAGTTGTCATAGATGAAGACAACTTACCTCAGGAACCTTTTACGAAAGATGAATTGATCAAAAATTGGGAAGCATATGTTCACAAACTGGACGAAACAGGCAAAAAGATTATGGCCTCAAATCTCAGTTCGGATCGGCCAAAAATAATTGATAATACTACCATTTGGATCGAGTTGCCAAATAGTACAATGAAAAAAGAAATTGAAAGGGAACAATACCATCTTTTGTCATACCTCCAAAAACAACTCAACAATTATAGCATTGAATTGAAAATAACCGTTAATGAGGAAATTGCTAAAAAATTTGCGTACACACCGGAAGAGAAATACCAAAAGTTGAGGGAGATTAACCCCGCAATTGACCTCTTGAGAAAGGAATTCGATTTAGACCTTTGATTTCTTTACCCACAGTAACCGGAGAGCATAAATCAGCATCACGATCGCTACAATAAGCAGGCCCAAAGACTCTCTTCCCCTTTCAATATTATCAATATCTCCGTTGCCAATAGTAACACCTTCAAACTTATCCGGCCATAAAATGAAAATCCCTACCAAATAGATACCACTCAAAATTATGGCTCCTGTAAAATTCAATTTACCCAAATAAAATAACAAAGATGCCGCTGCAGCCACACCATAAATGGCGTACCATAACAAAGCATCCGGATCATTGTACTGAACATAAGCCGCCCAGACGAATAAAATAGTGAATAACAGAGAAAGAAATTTAAACAGATTTTTCATATTAAAAGATGTTAATTGGTTAACTGCTGAACTATAAGCGGATAGACCCCTGTAGACTCTATTATTTCCTCATCTAATCCCCCCAGACTATTTGTAATATATACCGGGTAATCCAAAGGATCTTCCGGAATCCTGCCGTGAGAACCCTTTATCAGATCTGCCTTTAAAGGTATTATATTCATAACAGTTCTAAACCCCAGTTTCTTTTTTAAGAGTTTCAAAATCACTTTAAACATCACAAACTTGTCCTTGGGGTCTGTTAACATTTCAACGGGGTCATAACCGGGCTTTTTGTGGATATCAACCATTCTGGCATAGTCCGGTGCTTTTGTGTCATCTAACCAAAAGTAATAGGTAAACCATGAATTTTTATCTGCTATCAAAAGTAAATCGCCACTCCTTTCATGATTCAAATGAAACTCTTTCAATTCATTATCTGATAATACCCTTTCAATTCCGTCAATTCCTTTTAATAAGCCCTTTACTTCATCCTTTATAGTTGGGTCATTTAGATAAATGTGGGCTATCTGGTGATCGGCCACTGCAAAAGCTCTGCTGGCTCCCGCATCCAAAAGTTCAAGACCTCTTTCTTCTCTAATACTGATAAAACCCTTGGATCTGAGAATGCGGTTAATGTGAATTGGATTGTTCACATTAGTTATGCCATATTCAGAGAGCAAAACGATATTTGTATTACCTTGATCATAATGAGTCACCAAGGTTTTTACAACCTCATCAACTTCTTTCAGGTCTTTCCCGATCATTTTGAAGTCTATACCGTATCGCTGCAGATTATAATCCAAATGCGGAAGGTATATCAATGTAAGGGTAGGATCGTACAAGCGGTCAGTTTTGATTGCCGCTTCTGCTATCCATTGACTGGACTTTATTGAAGTTTTAGGCCCCCAAAAATTAAATAATGGGAAAGTGCCCAGTTCTTTTTGTAAATGGTCTCTTAATTCTGGTGGGTTGGAATAAACATCCGGGATTTTTCTACCGTCGGCCAGATAGTTCGGACGAGGTGTAACACTATAATTAGTCGTCGAATACATATTATACCACCAGAAGAGATTTGCACAAGTGAAATTACTGTCCAATTGCTTCATCTCATCCCATAATTTGTCGCCCTGGATAAGTTTATTGGATTGCCTCCAAAATTTAACTTCGCATTCATCCTTAAAGTACCAGCCATTTCCAACAATCCCGTGTTCTGATGGCAATTTACCGGTGAGATAAGTCGTCTGAGAAGTACAAGTAACGGCAGGTAAAACCGGTTTGATGTTTGCAGAGGTCCCTTTTTCCAAGAAAGATTGAATAAAAGGCGTATCCCCACCAATAAGTCTTTTTGTTAAACCAACAACATTAATTACAACCGTTTTATTCATACCCTAATGCAGTTTATCTTTAAACCAGTTCATTTCCCTAATTATGGACTCAGATAGTTCCTTTTTAAGTGAATTGGGCAGTACATCCCAGGTATATGTCTCAATTTCAAGATGTTCTGAAACCATATCACTCTTCAGAATAGAAATTACCTTTAGTATATGATCCTGGGTAGAATAAAGCCGGTCGAAGGATTCGAGAAAAATGGGTACATGAAAGTGAGCTCTTAGTTCCTTTACATCAGTTTTATTCTCAAGAACAACAGGCAAATCATTATATGTCTTAACACCATCGTCTGTTTTTTCAGTTACCTGATGCAGATAGGTAGGCTCATCGAACTGCGCTAATGATTTCCATATTTCATCCTTATCCTGTGTTTCAAATTTTATTTTCAAAGCCGCACTTACCTGAATTTTCCCAATCTTAATTCCGGCATCCCTTAATTTTTTAAAAGTATAAGCAGGTTCCTCATAAGCAAGAGAAAAATGACAGATATCATAACAAAGTGTGCAATAGCGGAGAACTATATCCCTCGCCTTTTCCTCGCTGACGCCAAGAGAATCTGCGATTTCCTTAATCGCGATGGGCAAAAGAAAGTTGCTGTAAAACCCCAGCACATCTTCCGTATTCTCCAGCATACCATCGGGTTCCGGTTCAATATCAAGATGAAGGTATTTTGATGTATCCTCTTCCAGTTTGTAAAGGTTTAGTATTACCTGTGTTAGGTGCAGTGCTCCCTTCTCCATGACTGCCTTTTTCTCGGAGGCACTCTTATGCCAATGCCGGTAACTAATTGGTGAGGTGGAAATACCACCAGAAATACCATCGGGCAACAAGTAAGCCAATTGCTCAAATAACCTTATGGTATATTGGACTCTTTCCTTAGTTGTCCAATCGGGTTCATGAACTTTGTCCTTGACCGCTTCATTATGAAAATTACCATAGGGAAAACCATTCATAGTGAAAACATAGAGGCCATTTTGAACAAGCCATTTTTTAAATATTGGCAGATTGCCATCTTCTGAAAGTTCTTCACTAGCCTTATTGGATAAACGTAAACCAACTCCAAGTGGCTGATCTTTGGCTAGTTTATTTTTTATTACCGGCAGGTATTTCTTTAAACTATTGAACGTATTTATCCAGTCCTGACCAGGATGAATATTGGTACAATATGTAAGATGGTATTTATCTTCGATAAACATAATTTATGCCGCATTAATTTTAAATTTTTTATTCAGGGAGTTTATCGCATCGGTCATTAATTCGAGATTAATTTCATGAATGTCAAATTTCTGTCCAATTTCGTTTATCATTGTAATCGTTAATTCACCTCCTAAATGCTCACGAAATTCCTCGATTCCATTTAATAACTCATTCATCTCTTTATTCCCGGATACCGGAATGGATAAGTCGAAGCCTATATTAATAAGTACGCCCAATATTTCATCTAAAACATCTGAAGAAATATACTCTAAGATACATGCATAAGTTAAATCGATTGCCATCCCCTTTGCCACGGCTTCCCCATGTCTCATCGTATAATTACTCATCTGTTCTAACTTATGTGCGGACCAATGACCAAAATCCAGTGGCCTGGAAGACCCATTCTCAAATGGGTCACCATTTTGAGCAATATGGTCCATATGCATTTCTGCACATCGATAAATTGAATGAAGCATTGCCTCCATATTTCGTTCTTTCAAAAGGACAGCATTCTTCTTGATTTCCGTAAAGAAGGATTTATCTTTAATCAGGGCTACCTTTATTGCCTCGGCCACCCCGGCAATCCAATCTCGTTGTTCGAGGGTTGTCAGAAATTTTTGGTCATTAATGACCGCATAGGGTGTAGCAAATGTACCAATGAAATTCTTCTTGCCATGGGCATTAATCCCATTCTTTACTCCAATTGCAGCATCATTTTGTGAAAGAACCGTGGTAGGTATTCGGATGAGTTTAACCCCCCTATGTGCAATTGATGCGGCATAGCCCGCCATATCAATAACGGCACCGCCCCCAATAACCACAATAAAAGAGTGTCTGCAAATGGCATTTTTGTCAATGGCCCCTATAATGCTATTTACATTATCGTAATTGTTTTTGGCCGCCTCACCACCAGGGATTAACAGACTTTCCGTAAATATTAATTGTTTGCTATAATTAAGGCAATAACTCTTAATATTCTCCAGTAAATATGAATGATTTCTTAGCACGCCATCATCTATAACAAAAAGGAGTTTTACCTGATTATTTGGTTTATAGGATTTGATGATTTCCGCGAACAGGCTATTGCTGCTGCCAAACACTTCATTCGTAAAGTGCAAACTATAATTGAAGTTTACGGCAAAAGACTGCTCTATGGGTTTAAATTGCATACTTTTAAATTAGGTTACCGCAAATATCTTAGCGAGTATAAATGACAGTGGTAGCAATAGTAAAACAATAAGCCCAAACTGCCAACTATCAAATGCTGCAGTGATAGAGGCATCCAAAACAATAATTGAAAGTACACCACTTACCACAGCCTTTTTAATGTTTTCAGGGGAATTTACCTTATAAGCTTTAATCAATGAACTATAAATCAGAAAAACAAATAAAGTAAGAAAAGGAAATAGAACAATCCATTGCCTCTGAATATCAGGTGTTATCATCAGAACGGCCAAAATAACTACGGCATATAAAAGACCTGCCCAAATGATATGCTTTTTGTTTTGCCCGTAAACCTCTCCCCTGCTTATTAACGTAATTGCAAAAATATATAAAAGGGGAATCGCGCCATACATCCAATGAGATATTTCACCAAATACAGACATCCCCAAAACGAGGTTTAATGCCCTGCAAAGCCCCATATTAAATGGTCCAAGAAACTGGAATTTTTTAGAGAAGCTATTATATACCAGGATAGATAATGCAAGAATCAAAGCAACATCTCCGCTGAGGTAGTTTACAAAAAACGATATTAAAATCCCTGAAATGAGTAAGCATGCCCCAAAGACTGATGCTCCTTTTTGAGAAACTATACCTTTTGGAATGGGCCTTTCCGGCCTTTCTACCCGGTCTATTTCCAAATCAAATACATCATTGAGAACAACGCCTCCTGCATAAAGAAAAATTGATGCGAAAATAAGTAGGACTACGTTTGGGTAATCAGGAGCATTTATGAAGTTTCCCGAGGAACTTAAGATTGCAAATCCAGAAATACTGCAACCGGCCAATATATCGGCCATGGCGGTGGGTAGATTTGCAGGCCTTGTTAGCTTTAAGTAACCCCAGACAACCTTATTCATGCTATTTATTGGATTTGATCTGAGTCTACCCTTGGTTCCTGACCTCTTAAAACACTGTTATCATTATAAAGTATGGATTGATTTATCCCCTGAGGATTTAACCAGTCTGATTCCTTCATTTTGCCATTTTTACTGAAAGCATCCAGCGCATTTTGATAACAGGTTTTTATGACATCTTCACGGGCAATCCCTCTTTTAAGCATAAGAGATGCTGTTTTTGGCACCGCAAGCGGATCGCTAACGCCCCAGTCTGCCGAACTATCAACAATGATATTTGTACTGCCGTAATGGCGCACTACCTCCACCATACGTTCATTACCCATTTTGGTTTTAGGATATATGGTAAAAGCAGCTATAAATCCTCTATCCAATACTTCTTTTACTGTTTCTTCATTATTATGATCTATAATGACATTGGCGGGATCAAGTCCATGCTCAATGCACACTTCCATACTCCTGATTGTACCTGTTTTTTTATCTCTGTGCGGCGTGTGAACCTGAACAGTCATGTTTAGTTCTTTTGCCAATTCCAATTGTTCCCGAAAATATTTATCCTCAGCCGGAGTTTGATCATCATAGCCAATTTCGCCAATAGCAACCACATTTTCTTTATGAAGATATAGTGGTAAAAGCTCCATTACCTGCTCGGCAAGAGCTTCATTATTGGCCTCTTTTGAATTCAAACCTATTGTACAATAATGCTTTATCCCAAACTGACTGGCCCGGAAAGGTTCCCATCCAACAAGGCTACTATAGTAATCTTGAAATGATCCAACCTGTGTTCGCGGTTGGCCCAACCAAAAAGAAGGTTCAATCACCGCAACAATTCCCGCCTCCGACATAGCTTCATAGTCATCTGTTGTTCTTGATGTCATATGGATATGAGGATCAATAATCATCATTTTTTCTTTCATAGCTTATTTTTTAAATTTTCCCAGCTAACAGCCTTATTCGCAACTTTTTCTAATAAATCCGGATATTTATCCAATAGTTTGGTGGCCTCCTTTTGCTGGGAGTTGAAACAACAAAGGGCTGCCGCCAGATTTTCAGCTTTATTTTTACTCCTGAACAGATGATCCATATCCTCTAATAAGACACCTTCAATAAAATTTGTTGCCGGACGCCAAAATACCGGGTCAATATCTCTGGAGGCCGCCCAGCGTTCATGTGCATAATCAGAAATAATCCTTGCCAGATCACTGTTGGCCATCTTGTCCACATCAACAATATTTTCCAACTTACGTTGCATAAATGCAGCTTTTAAATACATCTGGTTCCATTGCTGATTATTGAAGTGTTGTGAAGGATACGGATTGTTCAATGCAATAGCATCAAAGATAATCTCAATATTTGTTCGCAAGGCTTCAACACCTACCTGTTTATAGTCTTCAGCATGTGGTAAAAGTATTAAAAACTTCAAAAAGGTTTCTAGCTCGCTGGTATCCGCAACTTGTATTAGATTGGCTACCTTGGCTGAAAAATATGCCCTATCAGCCTGAAGCACCCGACAAAGAATATAAATTCGGCTTATCTGCAATACAGTAGCATTTTGTATCCTGAGGTAATCGGCCAATTCTTTATCTATGCCAGAGATTTTTGGTTCTGTTCCAGGGGTAATCTTACCGGCAATTAAGCTATAGGTAAGATATAGATCTTTAGCAGATTTTTTGCTAATTACTTCATCTAAGCTTTTATTAATCCAGTTAAATGTCTCTGCACTGACATCATCTTTCAGAATTTTAGATAACTGATCAGACGTATCCAAATTTTGCATAAGTTTCAATTACAAATAATCAAGGAAATGGACAATGGAAATTTCTTTTAACCAACAAATATATTAAGATAACAACAAACCTTCCTATTAATTGATGCCTATAGTTTTAGGAATCATTGTACATGTCTCGAAGGTTCTTTTTAAATTAGCAAAAATTTCAAGTATGTTAGGACTTAAACTACCAACAGATCCCCGATGGGTAAATATTGTGGAGAAGAATATAGATGAAATTCTAACTGATCATGCCTATTGTGAGCAAAAAGCAGCCAGTACGGCTATTTCACTTATTATAACTTTTCCGGAGTATCCGGAGCTTGTACAGGAAATGACAGCCCTATCCAGGGAAGAAATGGGACATTTTAAAATGGTTCATGATAGGATCATTGCCCGTGGTAAAACCCTTGGAAGGCAACGCAAGGATGAATACGCCCTTCAACTTTTAAAATTTTTTCCAAAAGGAGGAAACCGAACAACTCAGCTCGTGCATCGTCTGTTGTATGCCGCCTTAATAGAAGCCCGCAGTTGTGAGCGTTTTAGGTTGCTTTCTGAGGAACTGGAAGATAGGGAGCTAGCAGATTTTTATCATAAACTCATGGTAAGTGAGGCCGGACATTACACTATGTTTTTAAAATTTGCCAGAAAATATGGTCAAAAGGAGGAAGTAGATAAAAAGTGGCAAGAGCTTTTGGAATATGAAGCAGAGATTATGAAGGGATTAAGTAAAAAAGAAACTGTTCACGGGTAGTGCAGAAGATACTTACACCGCTTAGATATTGCCCGGTGCTTCATTTAAATGCTAAATAAAATACTTCGGCTATTGAACGAATCATACAAAGTTTTATCTTTTTGTCTATTTAATTTTCAATATTCTTCTCATTTAATTTCTTAAGGTAATAGTCATAAATTGCGAATTGCGAGCGTAGTTGTGGTTTATCATTTTTCCTGTAAATATTGTTCTGCTCTTCGTTAAAAATGCGGGCTTTTACATTATCGTTCCATGAAATTTCAAAGGTATCTATTAATTCTTGCTGAATATCTTTATCATAAATTGGACAACCTACTTCTACCCTATTATCCAAGTTACGCGTCATCCAGTCTGCAGAGGAGATATAGATTTTTGGATCTCCCTCATTACCAAAAATAAATACCCTTGGATGCTCCAAGAACTTATCTACAATACTAATAGCTTCTATGTTTTCACTCATTCCTTTGACTCCGGGAATAAGACAACAGACCCCTCTGATTATAAGTTGTATTTTAACGCCTGCTCTGCTCGCTTCATATAATTTATCCACCATTTTATATGAAGTAAAGCTATTCATCTTAATTTTTATGTAAGCTTCGCGGCCCTTTGCTGCCGATTCTATCTCATCATCTATTAATTTGATAAACATGCTCTTTGTATAATGAGGGGAAACAACAAGATGTTTATATTTATAAATCTTGTAGGTGGTTTCAAAAAAATCAAAGACAATCTTCAATTCTTTTAAAATGGATTCATTTGCTGTAAAGAGGGTATAATCTGTATAAATCTTCGCAGTAGATTCATTAAAATTTCCTGTACTAACAAAGCCATATCGTTTAATTAAATCTCCTTCTTCTCTTTCAATTACACATATCTTACTATGCACTTTTAAACCGGGTACTCCAAAAATAAGTTTTACACCTTCGGCCTGCAGTTCTTCTGCATAATTGATATTGGCCTGCTCATCAAAACGGGCTCTTAACTCTATCTGCATGGTCACTTGCTTACCATTCTTTACAGCATTTATTAAAGAAGCTGCCACCTGGGAATCTTTGGCAAGGCGATATACAGTGATCTTAATACTTTTAACTTTTGGGTCGAGTGCTGCCTCTCTGAGAAATTTTATTATGTATGAAAACGTATGGTACGGAGCATACATGAGGTAGTCTTTTTCCGCAATACGTTCCAAAAGACTTCCTTCCAAACTCAGCCCCTTAACCGGTAGTGGTGTAATTTTCTCGTACATCAAATCTTGCCTTCCCAAACTGGGAAAGCCCATATAGTCCCTTCTATTGTGATAGCGGCCACCGGGAATTACACTATCAGTATCTTCAATACCCATTTTGCCTTTTAGAAATTCCAGCGTATCCACATCAATACTTTTATCATATACAAAACGAACAGGATCACTAATTTTTCTACCTTCAACGCTCGATGATATTTTTTCAATGAACGACTTACTTAAATCATTGTCAATATCCAATTCTGCATCTCTTGTGATTTTAATCATGTGAGCAGAAATGGCCTCATAATCGAACATTGGAAATATCCGATCCAAACAAAACCGGATCAGGTCATCCAGAATAATAATGTAATTTCGATTCTCTTCAGCCGGCAATACTACAAAACGCTCTACCCCTTTTGGAATTTCTATAAGGGCATATCTATTCGGCGTCTCCTCTTCATTAAAATCACCCTCTGGTTGCGCTAAAATCATTTTCACAGCCAGATATGCTTCCGTGTCTTTGAGTAAAGGGAATTGATTAAGGTCATTTAAGACAATGGTCATTAACTGTGGACTAACCTTTTCCAGGAAATAATTTTTAACAAACTCTGCCTGGGCTTCGGATACCTCAGTTTCATCTATCAGGAAGATGCCTTCAGACTCCAATTCTTTTATAATATCTTTATGTATTTCAAGGCTTTTACTTTGCTGATTAATCACAATCTTGGTAATTTCAGCGAGCAGATCTTTTGCTTTTTCGCCCCCCAGTACGCTTTTACCTTTTTTACCTGCCAGGACAATTCTTTTTACCGTGGCATACCGCACCTTAAAAAATTCATCCAGGTTGTTTGAAAATATACCTAAAAACCGAAGCCTTTCAATTAAAGGGACATTTTTATCTGCACTCTCCTGTAAAACACGATCGTTAAACATCAACCAGCTAATTTCCCTGTTGATATATTGATCTTTAGATTTAATCATTATCTAAGAAGTTTTGGGATAAAAAGGTGTTCGGTAATACCTTCATTAATTGATTGCCAGTTGGTGACATCAAAGTTAATCTGAACCAAAGCTGAAGTTGGTACGTTTTCGATGGGTCTGTTACCCCATTGATTTACAATATTTGTGAGTGCGTAATTGTGTCCGAAAATAATAACCTTATTCAGGTCGTCATCAAGGTTTTTTACAAAAGACATGACGGACTCTCCTGAAAAATCATATAATTGATCTGATATTTTCAATTCTTGCAGCGGTAAATTAATAGTTCTTAAAAAAATCATACAGGTATGCAGTGCCCTATTCGCCGGACTTGAATAGGCTGCATCTATGTCTTTGGCCAAACTTTTAAACTCGGAACTTACCAAATAAGCATCATTAATTCCTCTTTCCTGCAGAGGCCGGTCCTGATCGCCTACCCCATATTTCCATGAAGATTTTCCATGTCTTACAAAAATAACGGTCTTCATAATTCAATAGTTTTAAGGGGCAAGTCGCTCTATTTTCCAGTTATAATCTGATTGCATTGTGTATCGGATCCTGTCGTGAAGCCTATTATCTCTTCCCTGCCAAAATTCCATGGAAACAGGCTTAACCAGATAACCTCCCCAATAATCGGGACGTTCAATTTCCTTACCCTTATATTTTTTCTCCAGTTTCTTTAATTCAACTTCCAAAACCTCTCTTGAAGGTATTACACTACTTTGATTTGAGACAATAGCTCCCAATTTACTACCTTCCGGCCTGGACTCAAAATATCCATCGGATAGATTTTTAGCTATTTTCTCAACTGTTCCTTTAATAATTATCTGACGTTCCATGATGGGCCAAAAAAATGATAAACAAACTCTTGGCACAGCCTCGATTGCCTTGCCTTTTTCACTGTTGTAATTGGAATAAAAAATAAAGCCCTCAAATGTATATTTTTTAAGGAGTACCACCCTGCTCTTTGGAAATCCATCCAAACCCAATGTCGAAATTGTCATTGCGTTTGGCTCATCGATAGTTTGTGATGCTTCAACCTCATAATACCATTTCTGAAAAAGCTCCATAGGATTATCAGAAATTGCATCTTCTGTTAAAGACTTTTTATTATATGATTTACGATGATTTCCTAAATCTCTGTGCATAATAAACGACAATTGTTAGTTCTACAAAGTTGGGGAAAAGATGTATAAAATTGAAGCGTTATTGAAATTTTATATCAAAGTTTACCATTATAAAATTCTGCTGGGATCCTCTCCCAAAGTTTGATTTATCAGAGTATAAAGGTCTTGCCATCATCCGCTAATTCAACATTGCTAAAAATCTGGATTGCTTCTTCCTTAAATGGCATTATAGACTTATATCGCGTAGAAAAATGTCCAAGAATTAATTGATGCACATTTGCATCACGTGCAATAGTAGCTGCCTGTTTTGCGGTAGAATGTTTTGTCTTTTTGGCTAGATGCCGTTCCGTTTCCAAAAAAGTAGATTCGTGATATAGCAGGTCTACTCCTTCAACTAAGGATATCAGACTTTCGTTAAAAGCAGTATCGCTACAATAAGCATATTTTTTTGGTGGCGGGGGATCAAAACTGAGCTCTGCGTTAGAAATAATAGAGCCATCTTCCAGTTTTACATCCTTTCCCTGTTTAATACTGCTGAAATAAGCTTTGTCAATTTTGTATTTTGCGGTTGCCTCAACATTCAATTTACGCTCTCCGGTTAATTCGCGAAACAAAAACCCGTTGGTATAAACCCTGTGATCCAGGGGTAGCGTACTTACTTCAACTTTAGTGTCTTCAAATAGCAGCTCAGGTTCACTGGAGTTCAATTCATGAAAGATAAGTTGATAATTCGTATATGAATTCCCTAGTTTCAAAAGCAATGTAATAGCCTGTTTTATTCCTTCAGGACCATATATATGGAGTTCCTTTTCCCTGCCCAAAAGTCTAAATGTGGATATAAGGCCCGGCAGACCAAAAAAATGATCACCATGCAAATGTGAAATAAAAATATGTGTTATTCGTGAGAATTTTATTTTATTCTTTCGCAACTGTACCTGTGTTCCTTCACCGCAATCTATTAGAAACAGGTGGTTTTTTATTTCCAACACCTGGGCTGTAGGATTGGTCAACGTTCTTGGAGTAGCTGCGTAGCAACCCAGAATATGCAGCTTCATTTTTGTTTCCGGGTTTCCAATTTATATTCGATGGCTTCTTCTGGCATAAAATTGCTCTTTAAAGTAAACGCATAGGAACTTTCTCCAAATTTATTCAGGTGGTCAAGCCGATCTTTAGCTTCCTGCGCTGTAGGATATTTACCAACCGGCACATACCAACATGCCATATGCATTTCTTTCATAGCTGAGAACCATTCCTTTCTCCTTTTGAATATATCTTTGTGATCAGACTTGTAGGTAAAATTAAAAAGGGCATCTATAGATGTCCATACCGACATATTGACAACAATTTCATCATCATTAAATACCTTTACAGCCGATTCGTTGTTGTCGTCTATTAATCGCCAGATAAAGCCTTCACTTTTTTCCGCTAATTGATTGATCCTGTCCAGGTTATTTACAAAATCTTTCATGATTTCACTGTCCAGAGGAGCCAACATACGGGCAATATTAATTTGGGCAAGATTATAATTCATATACTACAAGTCAAGGTCTCGTTCAATTTCTTCCATTTCAATAATATCCTTTGCTTCCCGGATTGTTGGAACCAGACAGATTTCATCAGGCACCTGATCATATTCCACCTTATTTGTTACCAATACGAAAGATTTATTGGCCGCCCTGTGTGTATTTGATATCTGAAGAAATTCCAGGATATCATTTGATGTGATATTAGAGAACGAAAACAAGTTTATAATCAGATGGTCGTTTTTTATATTCTGATAAGATTTATTCAGGTTTTCCATGAATTTTTTTAAGGAAATATTTTCCTGGTATACGATGGTTGTATTACCTGCTTTATCAAAAATCATTTTGTATTTATTTAATTTTAGAAGCTAATAAATAAATCACGGCCATTCGTATTGCTACTCCATTTTCCACCTGGTTTAGAATTATGGATTGCTTGGAATCAGCCACGTCACTCGTTATCTCAACCCCTCTGTTAATGGGTCCGGGATGCATAATTACAATCTCCTTGTCCAGGTTATCCAGAATTACTTTATTTACTCCGTATTGCTGTGTATACTCCCTTGTTGTTGGAAAATAACTGATATCCAGACGTTCGTTCTGAATCCTCAACATATTGGCTACGTCGCACCAGTTTAATGCCTTTATAAGATTGGTCTCTACTTCAATTCCTAAAGATTCTATGTATTTAGGCAGTAAGGTTCTAGGGCCACATACTTTCACATTTGCACCTTGTAATTTCAGGGCAAAAATGTTTGATAAGGCCACCCTGGAATGCAGAATATCGCCTACAATTACGACGTTTTTACCTGAAACATCGCCCAATTTTTCCCGTATGGAATATGAATCCAATAATGCCTGGGTAGGATGTTCATGGGCCCCGTCACCGGCATTAACTATTGATGCATTTACATGCTTTGAAAGAAATATTCCTGCCCCAGGACTTGGATGCCTCATTACGACCATATCCACTTTCATAGAGAGAATATTATTCACTGTATCAATAAGTGTTTCACCTTTTTTTACAGATGATTGGGCGGCGGAGAAATTTAACACATCAGCAGATAACCGCTTTTCAGCAAGCTCAAAAGACAACTTGGTTCGTGTACTGCTTTCGAAGAAAATATTGGCAATGGTAATATCCCTGAGAGATGGGACTTTTTTAATGGATCTGTTAATGACCTCTTTAAAATGATCTGCAGTTTCAAATATGAGCTGAATATCCTTTTCTTTTAGATATTTAATTCCCAATAAGTGTTTAACACTCAGTTCGCTCATATTTTCCCTATTTACTTATGAGATAAATGATATCCTTTCCATCATTTTCTTTCCACATTACTTTTACTTTCTCTTCATTTATTGCGTCTACCTGCCGTCCCCGATAATTGGGCTGTATGGGCAGGTGCCTGCTAAAACGCCTGTCAATAAGCGTTAATAATTCTATTTCCCTGGGTCTTCCAAAGGATTGAATAGCTGTAAGTGCAGCACGAATACTTCGCCCGGTATAGAGAACATCATCTATCAGGACCACTTTTTTACCTTCTACTAAAAAATCAATATTGGTACTGCTTGCTTCAAGGGTTTTATCTCCTCTCCTAAAATCATCTCTGTAGAAAGTAATATCCAGGAAGCCAAGGTCTATTCGGTTAACCCCGTAATCTTCCTTAAGAATTTTAGATAAACGTTCGGCGACAAAAACTCCCCTGGGTTGCAAGCCAATTAATGCAGTTTCTGTAAAATCTAAATGACGTTCTAATAGTTGACAAGCCAGGCGGTGCAGTATAATGTTAATCTCTTTAGAAGAAAGCAATACTTTTTGACTCATGGGCTAGATAACCTACACTTTTCAATTACAAAAATAGGGATTTCTGATTAATAAATATGATGGTTTAAAATATTGTCGAGGTCTTCAGATGCAGATCTTTAGAGAATAATGCATCCAAATAAAAAAGTCCTGACTAAATTGTCAGGACTTTTAATACATCTCATAAGAGAGCCGAACTCTTGAAAACCTACTTTTTCTTCTTATCGGCTTCCATTTTGTCTTTTAATGCCTGTAACTGCTCATTAGCATCACCAAGGGTTGGTTTTGCCTCTTCTGCAGCTGCAGCAGCTTTCTTCTTAGCTACTTTAACATTGCGTTGCTCTTCTTCTTTGAATATGGCAGTGTGACTGACTACAACCCGCTTGAATTCCTTGTTAAATTCAATAATCTTAAATTCTGCCTCTTCACCTTTATTCAGCTTTTTACCATCTTCCTTTTCCATATGACGTTGAGGAATAAACGCGGTGATGTCATCATTGAAATCTATCACAGCTCCTTTATCAACTATCTCGGTGATTGCTGCTTTGTGCACTGTACCAAGAGCAAATTCCTTCTCATATTTATCCCAGGGATTTTCAGTAGTTTGTTTGTGACCTAAACTTAATTTACGCCCTTCTACATCAAGCTCCAATACTTCCACTTCCAAGGTGTCGCCAACGGTTACAAATTCTGAAGGATGCTTTATTTTCTTAGTCCATGAAAGGTCTGAAATATAAATTAATCCATCAATTCCTTCTTCCAGTTCAACGAATACCCCAAAATTGGTAAAGTTCCTGACAATACCTTTATGTCTTGAACCAACAGGATATTTAGAAGTAATATCTGTCCATGGATCTGGAGTAAGTTGCTTAATTCCTAAAGACATTTTACGATCTTCCCTGTCTAGCGTTAATACAACCGCCTCGAGTTCATCACCAACTTTTACAAAGTCCTGTGCCGATCTTAAATGTGTTGACCATGACATTTCCGAAACATGAATTAATCCTTCAACTCCTTCAGCAACTTCTAAGAAGGCCCCATAATCTGCGATTACAACCACCTTACCTTTTACTTTATCACCAATTTTAATTTCATCGCCAAGAGCATCCCATGGATGTTTCTCTAATTGCTTCAGACCCAATTGTATTCTGGATTTATTGTCATCAAAATCAAGAATAACCACATTGAGCTTCTGATCGAGTTCAACCACTTCATTAGGATGATTGATTCTACTCCATGAAAGATCCGTTATATGAACTAAACCATCAACACCACCCAAGTCTATAAATACACCGTAGGAAGTAATGTTCTTAACAATACCTTCGAGAACCTGTCCTTTTTCAAGCTGACTGATAATCTCTTTCTTCTGCTCTTCTATATCCGCCTCAATCAAGGCTTTGTGAGAGACAACGACGTTTTTGAATTCATGGTTGATCTTAACAACTTTGAATTCCATGGTCTTGCCTACATATTGATCGTAATCCCGAATAGGTTTAACATCGATCTGTGATCCCGGTAAGAATGCCTCAATTCCAAAAACATCGACAATCATACCACCCTTAGTTCTGCACTTCACAAAACCAGTTACTACTTCTTCCTTATCATGTGCTGCATTAACCCTGTCCCAGGCCATAATAGTTCGGGCCTTTCTATGGGATAATACCAACTGTCCGCTTTTATCTTCACGAATATCTATAAGAACTTCAACTTTATCACCAATCTTCAGGTCCGGGTTATATCGGAATTCATTAAGTGAAATAACACCTTCAGACTTGGCATTGATATCTATAATAGCCTCACGGTCTGTCAAATGAGTTACGACTCCTTCAACTACCTCTTCATCGGCAGTATCTACAAAGTTCTCTGCAACTAATTTTTCAAATTCTTCTAACTTGGCGTCTTCAACTCGCTCGATACCTTCTTCGTATTTCTCCCAATTAAAATTTTCCAAAAATTCTTTTGGATCCTGCTTTGGAGTCTCTACTTTTTGTTCTACTTGTACTTCGGTAGAATCTACTACCTCAGTTGTTGCTTTTTCTTCAGCCATCTGCTGATCTGATTTGTATTCCATAGTACTTTCAAGAGTTACACAATTCCTATAGAAGCTGTTATTTGAATTTTTTTAGTACTTCCTTTTCCTCTTGATTATTTGTAAAAAGGAGTGCAAAAGTACAATTAAAATGTTGTTTTGCAAAGTGGTCACTGCGAAGGTTTGGCCTATGACTACACATTTGTATAATTCTGTGTAAAATCGATGTGTATTTTGTACCTTAGTCGTTGCATTTAGTAACTATAAAAATATAAATATATGAGTGTTAAAGGAAAATATCAGGACGTCTTAAATCTAGGTGAACAATTGGGAATTAAGGATGGTAATGTATCGGAAGCAGAAGGTGTTCTAAAGATTAAGGGAGAAGCGCATACCCAATATGAAAAAGATCTTTTATGGGACAAAATTAAAGAAATTGGTGGTGAACATCCCTCTGATATAAAAGCCAACATTACAGTAGGTGACAGTTCTGTTTATCATCGTCATGTAGTAAAAAGCGGAGAATCTTTAAGCAAAATAGCTAAACACTATTATGGTGACCCAATGAAATACAAACAGATTTTTAGTGCAAATACCAATATCCTGAAAAATCCGGATATCATTCATCCAGATCAGGTATTGATTATTCCTAATTTGTAATTGTCAATAAACAAATAAAAAAGAACGCTATTCAGGCGTTCTTTTTTTGCTTTTCTATGACCTGTAAAGCATAGTAATGTATTCTTTCAAACTGTTCTTCCAGGCCCATATCACTATTATCAAAGTTTAGGGCATCAGCTGCTTTCAATAAAGGTGACATCGCCCTGTTTGAATCTATATAATCACGCTCACGAACATTTTTCAGAACCTCCTCATAGCTCACATTATCACCTTTGGCAATTAACTCTTTGTAGCGCCTTGCTGCCCTGATATCCGGAGAAGCTGTCATAAATATTTTCAATTCTGCCTTGGGAAAAACTACGGTTCCTATGTCCCTTCCATCCATAACAATCCCCTTTTTCTTTCCCATTATTTTTTGCATGCTTACTAATTTTTTACGCACCTCCGGGATTACAGCGATTTTACTGACCTGTTTAGAAACCTTCATACTTCTAATTTCTTTTTCAACGTTTTTCCCATTTAGGAACATCTCCGAGTAACCCAATTCCTCATTAAACTTAAATTCCAGTTTCGCCTCTGAAAGCAGACCGGTAAGTTTCTTAACGTCTATTTCTTTATCTATAATACATTTGTTCTGGATGGCAAACAAAGTAATCGCCCTATACATGGCGCCTGTATCTATATAAACGTAATTTAAAGCCCTGGCCAATTCTTTGGCTATGGTACTTTTCCCCGTTGAAGAGTAACCGTCAATTGCAATTATAATTTTTCTCATAAGTTTAAATTAGAGAGAAATGAATTACAGCTAAACCAAAATTCTGCCAGAAATTATTTTTTAGTCGCAGGAACAATATGCTATTGTTAATCGCGATTACAATTTCTTAGCATTCTTTACTTTCTGGTCTGTTATAGCTATATCTATTACCTCACTCATATCTGATACATAGTGAAAAGTCAGTCCTTTTAAATATTCTTCTTTAATTTCAAGGATATCTTTTCTGTTTTCTTCAGATAGGATTATCTCTTTTATTCTGGCCCTCTTAGCGGCAAGAATTTTCTCTTTAATTCCTCCTACAGGTAAAACCTTGCCTCTTAGTGTTATTTCACCAGTCATCGCCAGGCTTTTTTTGACCTTCTTTTGAGCAAATAAGGATACAAGCGAAGTAAGCATTGTAATACCGGCGCTGGGACCATCCTTTGGTGTGGCTCCCTCCGGTACATGAATATGCACATTGTATTTGTCGAAAATTTCAGGATTTATTCCAAAACTTTCAGCATTAGACTTAATGTACTCCATGGCAATGGTCGCAGATTCCTTCATCACTTTACCCAGGTTACCGGTTATATTGAGCGTACCTTTCCCTTTTGAAAGTATCGATTCTATAAATAGAATATCGCCGCCTACACTGGTCCAGGCCAAACCGGTAACAACACCAGCTATATCGTTGTTTTCATATTTGTCGCGTTCCATTCTGGGGGGACCTAATACTTTTTCGACATCTTCGCTGGTTATCTTTATATTGTACGACTCATCCACGGCTATTGATTTAGCCGCATATCGAACCATTTTCGCTATTTGTTTTTCCAGTCCGCGAACACCTGATTCCCGGGTATAGCCTTCAACAATTTTTTCCAACTGGCGCTTCCCAATTTTTAAATCTTTGGATGAGAGACCATGTTCTTTAAGTTGTTTCGGTAATAAATGTCTTTTAGCTATTTCAACCTTTTCCTCGATGGTATAGCCGGTTACATTAATAATCTCCATTCTATCGCGAAGTGCCGGTTGTATGCCAGACAGGTTATTCGCGGTAGCAATAAACATCACTTTCGAAAGATCATAACCTAATTCAAGGAAATTGTCATGGAATTCACTGTTTTGTTCAGGATCGAGTACTTCCAACATTGCCGAAGATGGATCACCCTGATGGCTGGCCCCTAATTTGTCTATTTCATCTAAAATAAAGACCGGGTTAGAGGTACCTGCTTTTTTTATGCTTTGCAGAATTCTACCGGGCATAGCTCCAATATATGTTTTGCGATGTCCTCTAATCTCAGCTTCATCCCTGAGACCACCAAGGGACATTCGCACATATTCGCGGCCCAAAGCCTCGGCAACAGATTTGCCCAATGAAGTCTTTCCAACACCGGGAGGGCCATATAGACACAGGATGGGAGATTTCATATCATTACGCAGTTTTAATACTGCTAAATATTCTATTATTCTTCGCTTAACATCTTCCAGTCCGTAATGGTCCCTATCCAGGATCTTCTGAGCTCTTTTAAGATCAAATTTATCTTTGGAATATTCGTTCCAGGGCAAATCCAGGAACAAATCCAAATAGTTTCTTTGGATAGAATATTCCGCCACCTGCGGGTTCATGCGTTGCATTTTCGCCAATTCTTTCTCAAAATGTTCACCCACAGACTTACTCCATTTTTTGAGTTTTGATTTGGCCTGCATTTCATGAATTTCCTCATCATAGGACACCCCTCCCAATTCTTCCTGAATGGTTTTCATTTGCTGATGCAGAAAATACTCCCGTTGTTGCTGATCCATATCACTTCGCACCTTGGATTGAATATCTTTCTGCAATTCCAGTTTCTGAAATTCCACATTCATATATTTCAAGGTAGCCAATGCCCTCTCCTGCAAATTGCCAATTTCGAGCAAATCCTGCTTGTCTTTTACATCGAGGTTAAGGTTGGAAGAAACAAAATTTATAAGGAAGGAATTGCTTTGAATATTCTTAATGGCAAAGGAAGCTTCACTCGGAATATTGGGGTTGTTTTTAATGATTTTCAGGGCCAGTTCCTTTATGGAATCAATAATTGCCAGAAACTCCTGATCCCCAACCTGAGGCCTTATTTCTTCCGCTTCACGAATGGTAGCCGTCATATAAGGGTCCTCCGTGAGCACTTCGGCAATCTCGAATCGTTTTTTACCCTGAATTATTACCGTGGTATTACCATCTGGCATTTTTAAAACCCGTAAGATTCTTGCAACGGTACCAAGAACATTAATATCCTTAATCCCCGGATTTTCGGTATCCTCATCTTTTTGAGAAACAACACCTATCACCTTAGATCCCTTATTAGCATCTTTGATTAGATTTATTGACGTATCTCTTCCCGCTGTAATGGGTATTACCACCCCGGGAAATAACACTGTGTTTCTGAGAGGTAAAATTGGCAGGACTTCCGGTAAGGTTTCATTATTCATCTCCTCTTCATCTTCAGGAGTTAATAATGGTATTAATTCAGAATCTTCATCAAGTCCTGGTAGCGTCATATTGTCAAAATTTAAATAATTGAAATATCCCATATCATTTTATTCGGTCATTCTGTCATTCACAGACAGTTTCTCCATTATTATTTTAGCGTATAGTTTTGGTAAAGGCCATGAACTTCAATATAATGGGCCATGGATATACGCTTTTCCAATTCATTAGGACAATTCTTGTGCCAACAAGTGGATATTTTTTAAAAAAAGTGTAACATTCCATAAATTAAGAAATCTATTATATAAAGCATTTACTTTTTGAGCCAAAATAAAGTACATACTGAAGCCTTGTTACAATTGTGTCTGGAAGGAAAGCAAAGTGCACAAATGGAAATTTACAACCGTTATTACAAAGCCATGTATAATACGGCCTTTAGGATTGTAAAGGACAGTGCAGAAGCTGAAGATGTTATGCAGGAATCGTTTTTGAATGCGTTTACGAAACTGCATACGTTTAAAGGGGAAGTTACTTTCGGTGCGTGGTTAAAACGCATCGTTATAAACAAAAGCATCTATCATTACAGAAAACAAAAGAAAAAAAACGAGGTAGGATTAGATGACATTTTGTACAAGGTCGAAGATAATGATGGAATTGCCGAGGATCATGAGAGTACAGAACGAATGGCTCAAAAAGTGCTGGAAACCATGAAACAATTAAAGGACAATTACAGAATTTCTTTGACCTTACATCTAATTGAAGGTTATGATTATGAAGAGGTTAGTTCAATAATGGATATAAGTTATGCGAATTGCAGAACTACAATATCAAGGGCAAAGGAAAGTTTAAGAAAAAAAATGATAAAAGCTTAATTATGAAAGACGATCAAATAGAGGAAATGTTTAAATCCCTGGAAGGCGCTTTTGATACAAAAGAACCAGAGGCAGGTCATGAGCAAAGATTCCTGAAGAAATTGAGCGGCGAAAATGGTGTCGTAAGACTAATCCCTAAAAAGAATAGTTGGTGGAGACCATTATCGATAGCAGCTTCCATAATGTTGCTTTTTGCGGTAGGGGCATCGCTTTATACCAATCAACCAACCATTGATGAACAACTTGCTGAAATTTCTCCGGAAGTTTCACAAACCCAGTTTTATTTTGCCAGTCTTATAGAAGATCAAATTAAAGAACTGGAGAAGGAAAACACACCCGAAACCAAAAAAATTGTGGATGACGCAATGGTGCAATTAAATAAACTGGAAACAAACTATAAGAAACTTGAACAAGATCTGCTTAATGGAGGAAATAGCAAGCTAATACTGAGTGCTATGATAACAAATTTCCAAACACGGATAGATCTGATACAAGAGGTTATGGACAAAATAGAAAATATTAAAACCTATAAAACTTTCGATAATGAAAACATTACTATTTAAATATACATTAATTGCGCTTCTTTTAGTACCCATTGTGGGCGTTTCCAACAATGGCAAATTAAAAGGCAAATATTCCAAGGAGAAAACCATTAAAAAGGAATTCGATGTTAATTCAGATGCCTTATTAAAAATCAGCAATAGTTATGGAAATCTTACCTTGAATTCCTGGAACGAGAATAGAGTGGTGATAGAAGTTCATATAAAAACAAGCGGTAATAATGAATCAAAAGTTCAGGAAAAGCTTGACAAAATAACGGTGGATTTTGAAGGAGGCAGTTCTATGGTTTCCGCTAAAACGATATTCAATAAGAACAAAGGAAGCTGGGGATGGAATTGGGGGAAAAGCAATAATGTTAACATGCAAATAAACTATATTATCAAACTCCCCGTAAAAAACAGTGTTCATCTAAACAATGACTACGGGAATATTATGCTGGATCGGGTTGATGGCCATGCGAAGATTAGTTGCGATTATGGGAGATTAGAAATTGGCGAACTGCGTGGAAGGAACAATGAGCTAAAATTCGATTACACCTCGAAATCCACTATAGAATATGTTAATAGTGCTAAGATTTCTGCAGATTATTCTGGGTTTACAATTCAAAAAGCTGGAAATTTATACATTAATGCCGATTATACCAATGCTGCGATCGTTGAAATGGAAAATTTAGAATATACCAGCGATTATGGCAAATTGGAAGTAGATGAAGCAAATAATGTAGAGGGGAATGGCGATTATATAAACGTTAAGTTAGGTACCATTCATGGAAATGTAGACATTAATGCTGATTATGGTTCCGTAGCTATAGCAAATATGGCTCAGGATGCAGGTAATGTTTCAATCCGAACTGATTATACAGGCATCAAAATAGGCTATGACCCGATGTATAATTTCAATTTTGAAATTTTTACGGAATATGCCGGTGTTAGCGGGAAAGATGATTTTGACATTAGTATTAGTAAAGAGAAATCCAACGAGCGCTATTACAAAGGGTTTTACGGTAATGCGGGTAGTGAAAATATGATCTCCATAACCAGTGATTATGGTAGTATTTCGTTTAGCAAAAATTAACTGACATCCATTATATAAACACTAATAACTTAAACATACTATTATGAAAAAAATATTAACCCTAACCCTGACGCTATTCACAATCGCCCTTACCAATGCACAGTGGGGAAAGAAAATAAAAGGAAACGGTAATGTCGTTACAATTGAAAGGTCTACCGGCGAATACGATGCGATTGCGGTGTCGGGATGGTTTGATGTAATTCTTGTAGAAGGGAAAGAGGGCAGGATAAGTATCGAGGGAGAAGAAAATTTGCTCGAACATATTAAAACGGAAGTAAAAGAGGGTAAATTGGTGATCAAAGTAAAAAAAGGTTATAACCTTCAGCCTTCGTCCTGGAAAAAAGATGGTGGCATTTATGTAACTGTTCCCATAGAAAGTGTTGATGCTGTTTCCTTGTCCGGATCCGGGGATATCCTAGGAAAGAAAACCATTTCTGCTACAAATTTCAGCACAAGAATGTCGGGCTCCGGTGACATTACTCTGGATGTTGAGTCTAAAACAGTAAAAGCATCAATGTCTGGTTCGGGCGATATCAATCTAAGCGGCACAACCGAATTATTTGATGTTCAAATTTCGGGCTCCGGTGACGTGAAAGCATATGACCTTATAGCGGATACCGTAGATGCAAGTATTTCGGGGTCTGCAGATATTAGGGTAACAGCAAAAGAAATGCTGAAAGCCAGAGTATCGGGTTCAGGAGATATACATTATAGAGGGGATCCGAAAAAGATAGATAGTAAAACTTCCGGATCTGGAGATGTAACAGAAGGTTAGTAAACGATCAAAAAACGAAGAAGTAGAATACCCTGGTGGAAACATCAGGGTTTTTTATTTACCCTGGTCAGTAAAAATAACCCACTAAGAAAAAACAGCCCGAGAAATATAGTTGCGTTTCGCATACTCCCGGTATATTGCGCAATAAATCCATATAAGAAAGTGCCAATTACAATCCCCAGTTTTTCTGCAACATCATAAAAACTAAAAAAGGATGCAGTATCGGTTGTTTTCGGGATGAATTTGGAGTAAGTAGACCTGGATAAGGCCTGGATACCGCCCATAACAATTCCCACAAAACCGGCAGCAATATAGAAATCTGTTGGTGTTATTATAAAATAGGCATAAATACATATCAGAACCCAAAGAATATTTATTACCATGAGTGTCTCAATGTTTCCAAATCTTCTTGAAGCCTTTGCGGTTATAGTGGCACCAAAGATTGCAACAAGTTGTATAAGCAGTATACTTACAATTAATCCCGTTGTACGCTCATTATCTGAACCCCAGTTTATTTCCTGTTCTCCAAAATAGGTAGCAATCAACATTACGGTTTGTACAGCCATACTGTATACAAAAAAGGCTATCAAAAAACGTTTTAATTTTACCTCGTTTCCCAATTGATGCCATACCCCTTTTAATTCCTTAAATCCATTGAATATTATATTACTGCGTTTCCCACTGCGCTTAATCCCGGTTGGCAGGTGATAGAAGGTATACTGACTGAATAAAATCCACCAAATACCCACGCTAACGAACGAATATTTCATTGCCTTTATCTCGGCTACTTCAGCTGCGTCGTTTTCAATGCCAAAGATTTCCGGTTTCATTACCATAGCAAGGTTGAATAAAAGTAATATTACGCTTCCAATATAGCCCAGTGAGAATCCTTTGGCACTTATGCTATCCTGTTGTTCGGGAAAGGCTATGTCGGGTAAATAGGAATTATTAATAGCGAAACTCACCCAGAAGCCGACCAGGCTAAAAAAGTAGCAAACCAGACCGAAATATATATTTTCCAATGAAAACCAGTATAGTCCCATACAGGAGATCGCGCCCAGGTAACAAAAGAATTTCATAAAGATTTTCTTATTGCCCAGATAATCGGCAATACCCGATATGAGTGGTGTGATTAAAGCAATGAATAAAAAAGCTGCAGAAGTGAGATAACTTATCAATGGGGCCCTGGCAATTTCACCCCCAAAAACAGATACTTTTTCAATTTCAGCTATTCGGAATAGAGCACCGTAAAAAATTGGAAAAATAGCAGACGCAATAACCAGGCTATACACAGAATTAGCCCAATCATAAAATGCCCATGCATTTAATAGTTTTTTACTTCCCTTTATTGCAAAAGTTCTAGCCATTTATAAAATAAGCTGTTCTGGATGAACCACTCCGAAGATACAACTATTAGGGAAATCACAATTTAAATCATCCTATTGAAAGGAAGTTACCCCAAACTTCTGCGCTTCCTGTTTTGCCAATGGAGCCCATTGGGTTAGGTTGGCAATTCTGGTATCATTGGAAGGGTGCGTACTTAAGAACTCCGGTGGTGCCGCCCCTCCTGCGGCTACTTTCATACGTTTCCACAATTCTGCGGCCTCGTCGGGATTATATCCTGCGATGGCCATAATCTGAAGACCTATTCTATCTGCCTCGGTTTCATGACTTCGGCTAAAAGGCAACATAAGTCCCACAGTGGAACCTATACCATAGGCCTGATTAAACATATTCCTTGTTTTTGAGTCCTGTATGGCAATATTTCCTGCTACAGCTCCAATTTGCTGTAAGGTCCCGGCGCTCATGCGCTGCGCCCCGTGGTCTGCTAAGGCATGTGCAACTTCATGCCCCATTACTACTGCGACTCCTGTTTCTCCGCTGCAAATAGGAAGAATACCCGTATAGAAGACGATCTTACCTCCCGGCATACACCAGGCGTTGATTGTTGTGTCTTTTACCAAATTGTATTCCCAACGATAGTCCTTAAGATACCCGGGATACCCATTGGCTGATAACCATCTTTCAGCAGCAGAAGAAATTCGTTGTCCCACTTTTGTAATCATCTTTGCCTCTGTGGAGTTTTCAAGAACGTCATTTTGACCAAGAAAATCATCATATTGGGCAAATGCCATTGGGAAAATCTGACTGTTGGGATAGAAGTTCAGCACTTTTTGACCGGTAAACGGATTTACCTTACAAGAAGCTATTCCAAGGAATAATGCGGTAACCAGAATAATCTTTTTAGTGCTCATCTTGATAAAATTTAAGTAGAATATTACAAAATTTTATTTACCTATAATATGTAATTCTGTAAATTCCTTTGTCACGTGTATTGTATTACTACCATTAAGTTTAACCTCTTTAAGGGGTACTATTTCATTGTCTATTTCTATCTCCTTTATTTTAAAGGGAAGATCAATTAAGTTTAATTTAAATGTATTGTAGGAGGTAGTAAATGTCCCATTTTTAAACTGCTGAATAATTAATTCATTTTCCTTCCCGTTCAATTTAAAGTTTCGGAGACTATAACTACCTTTAGTGTAATCATAACCATCCTGTGCATCCTCATAAACAGCTGATTTTTCGATTCCATATTTGAAGTATACCTCAAGTATCAATTCTTCTATTTCTTTTTCCCCTACGTATTGTTGAACAGGATATTTTGGAATAATTGCACCTTCTTTTATAAAAATAGGAATCTTATCAATATCAGCATCTACCCATTTCTCCATTCCCCCTTCTATAACTTCTCCAGACCAATAATTATGCCATTTACCCTTTGGGATATACATTCTTCTGCCCTGGGCATTAGGCTCCTGCACCGGACATACTAAGATATGATCACCGAAGATAAACTCATCCGTCCTGAAATGTGTTTGCAGGTCTTCCTGATCAAAATAAACCAGGGGTTTTAGCATGGGTATGTTTTCCCTGGAATACTTCCAGAACATCGTATACAGGTAAGGAAGAAGCTGGTATCTTAATTCAATAAACTTTTTTACTATTTTCGTCACTTCTTTATCAAAGGACCAGGGTTCCTGATCCCCGTGATCTCCACTGGAATGGACTCTGAAAAAGGGATGAAAGATACCGAGTTGAATCCATCTGGCAAAAAGTTCACCATTGGGTTGTTCAGCAAATCCTCCTATATCTGAACCAACAAATGACATCCCACTCATACACATTCTCTGAACCTGTACATTGGCGATCCATAAATGCTCCCAGGTTGCTACGTTATCACCTGTCCATGTGGAACAATAACGCTGTGCGCCGGCATAGGCTGCTCTTGTAATAACAAATGGTCGTTTGGGATACACATATTTCTTTACTCCTTCATAAGTAGCCCTTACCATCTGTGTACCATAAATATTGTGGGCCTTTCTATGGCTACATGGGTGGCCGTCAAAATCATGTCTGGTGTCCAAAGGTGCTGTTTTAGACGGTACTTCCATAATTGCCGGTTCATTCATATCATTCCATACTGCATGTGCCCCGGTTTCAGACATAAGCTCTTTATAAAGGCCTGCCCACCATTCTCTAACCTTTGGGTTAGTAAAATCAGGAAAACTACATTCCCCGGGCCAAACCTTGCCTCTCATCAGGGGTCCATCTCCCCTTTTGCAGAAATAGTCATTTTCAATTCCTTCCTTATATACCCAATAGTCTTTATCTACCTTAATACCCGGATCTATCATCACAACGGTTTTAAAGCCATCCTCGTTCAAATCATCTATCATGGCTTTTGGATCCGGAAATTTTTTCTTATCCCATGTAAAACATCGAAATCCATCCATATAATCAATATCCAGATAGATGGCATCACAAGGTATTTTAAGGGCTCTGAAATTAGCAGCTATTTTCCTTACTGCACTCTCCGGGTAGTAACTCCATTTGGACTGATGAAATCCCAATGCCCATAATGGTGGCATTTCCGGTGTCCCCGTTAAATCGGTATAATCACCAACTACTTTTGACATTTCGGGACCATAAAAAAAGTAATAATTCATCTCTCCGCCATCTGCCCAGAAACTCGTTATATTTCTTCGTTCGTGCGCAAAATCAAAATGTGTCCGAAATGTATTATCGAAAAATATCCCATAAGCAATATTATTATGGAGACCTATATAAAAAGGAATGGCCTTATATAAGGGGTCCTGATCTTTGGTGTATGCATATGAATCCGTTACCCAATTGTGCACTCTTTTCCCTTTTAAGTTAGAGTGTGTAGCTTTATCACCCATGCCGTAAAAGCTTTCGGCCGGTTGAGTGATTTTACTCATTTTTACAGAATTGCCCCCATATTCGTAATTCTCTTCCCAATGAAAGCCTAATTCGTCCTCATTGATAATATTTCCCTCCAGGTCCGAAATCTGGGTTCGCATCGTCTTTTTATCGATCAATACCTGGATCTTAGACGTAATAATGAGATATTCTGTTTTGGTTTCTTTAGATTCAAGTTTATTGTAGCCCCTGCTAGCATCCGGACTAATAGCATATGAGAAATCTGGTTGAAAAACCTCTTCGGTTGCATATCTGAAGCGAATGGCACTATTGCGCAGTACGGTTATTTCCAGAATAACACCATTCTCGGAGCTAAAATAAAATTTATCTGAATCCCGCTTAAATGCTATTATCTTATTGGGGTATAAATTTCCTTTGTATTCTAATTCTGTATTGGTAATCATAAAGGGTATTTTAAAAGACCCACAAAAAAAAGACTTTAACTTTTAAAATTAAAACGATCTTATGACCAATTATAAACTATAACGTTATAGTTAGCCATAATTATTGGAAAACTACCATTCCAAGTGGAGGAATTGTAATTTCAATAGAAGTTTTATGACCATGCCAGGGGGTTTTGGAAACTTTTATACCGGTATTTTTACTTCCACTTCCACCATATTTTTTGGCATCGCTGTTAAAAACCTCTTTAATCGCACCTTTTTTTGGCATTCCTATCCGGTATCCTTCCCTTGGAACAGGAGTAAAGTTACAGGCCACTATTAGGTCTTTTTTCGGGTCGTGACCACTGCGGATATAAGTGAGTACAGAATTTTCATAATCTCCATAATCTATCCACTGAAATCCTTCCGGACTGAATTGTTTTTCATATAAAGCAGGCGATGTGCGATATAGTTTATTTAGATCTTTTACCAGCTCCTGTATTCCCGAGTGAAGATCATATTGCAGCAAATGCCAATCCAGACTTTGCTCAAAATTCCATTCAGAAGATTGTCCAAACTCAGCTCCCATAAAAATGAGGTTAGCACCCGGATGAGTAAACATATAACCATAGAGCAATCGGAGATTGGCGAATCTTTGCCATTCATCGCCCGGCATTCTATACAATAAGGACTGCTTTCCATAAACCACCTCGTCGTGTGAAAATGGCAACATAAAATTTTCTGTAAAGGCATAGGTCATGCTAAATGTCAGATCATTCTGATGATGCCTTCTGTAAATAGGTTCTTTTTTAAAGTATTCCAGGGTATCATGCATCCATCCCATCATCCATTTCATTCCAAATCCCAAACCTCCTATACTTACTGGCTTGGAAACCATAGAGAAGGATGTAGATTCTTCTGCTATAGTTTGAATCCCTTTGAAACTGCTGTATACCTCCTGATTAAGTTCCCGGATAAAAGATATTGCTTCAAGATTCTCATTATTGCCATAAATATTCGGTTCCCACTCCCCTTCTTCACGTGAATAATCCAGATAAAGCATCGAGGCAACCGCATCTACACGAAGACCATCTGCATGATATTGGTCTAACCAAAAGTTAGCATTGCTAATTAGAAAAGCCCTTACCTCGTTTCTGCCGTAATTGAATATCAAACTTTTCCAATCCGGGTGATATCCTTTTCTTTTATCGGGATTCTCATAAAGACAAGATCCGTCAAAAAACCCTAATCCATGCGCATCTTCAGGAAAATGTGAAGGTACCCAATCCAAAATAACACCAATGTCATTTTGATGCAGTTTATCTACCAGGAGTTTAAAATCTTCCGGTTTGCCAAATCTTGAAGTTGGTGCAAAATAGCCTGTAAGCTGGTAACCCCATGAAGGGTCGTATGGGTACTCCATAATCGGCATAAATTCTACATGTGTAAAATTCATGTCTTTTAAATATTTTACGAGATCATCTGCCAAATCCACATAAGACATAAATTTATTATCATCAGTGCGTTTCCATGATCCCAGATGTACTTCATATACGGAATACGGTTTGTCCAGATTGTTCTTGGTTTCGCGGGTATCCATCCATTTTTTGTCCTTCCATTTATAGGAATCGTCCCATACCACTGATGCCGTATTTGGTGGATGCTGACAATATCTGGCAAAAGGGTCTGCTTTCTCCGTCTTAATATCGTTATTATGTGAATGTATTTTGTATTTGTACAAAGCACCTTGCTCTACTCCGGGTATAAAACCTTCCCAAATTCCGCTTTCATCCCATCTCACATTAAGCTGATGCTCTCCTTCCACCCAATAATTAAAATCCCCAATTACCGAGACAGACTTGGCCGTAGGTGCCCAAACGGCAAAATAGGTTCCTTTTTTGCCCTTAACTTTAAGGGGATGCGATCCCAGGTGTTTATAAAGCCGATAATGCTTTCCTGCTTTAAATAAATTAATATCAAAATCCGTTAATAAGCTATAGGGTATTACATTGCCCATATTTTTGTTGTTAGTTGGTTTCATTAATAATATTCATAATCCCCTGTAAAGGAATTACCGCCCACCTGGGTCTTGAATTCATTTCATACCCCAATTCGTAAACCGCCTTTTCGAGCATACAATACTTTAAAAGAAAGATTCGTTCCTGGCGGTAACCAATATTAATATTATGTTCCTGAATCAGACTTGCATAGGTTTCAAGAAAAACGCCAATGAAGTAACGATAGAGAATTTCTCCCGCAAGAAAAAGATCATCCTGTGAGAATGCATAATCCTCCATATGATTGAAAATAGTTGCATAAACTGCGTAATGAAATGACCTGAAAATACCTGCAATATCCTTTAATGGGGGTTGTTTCACCTTCCTGTCTCTAATGGTACTCTCCGGTTCCCCTTCAAAATCAAGCAAATAAAAATCATCGTCCTTAACCAGAACTTGCCCAAGGTGATAATCTCCATGTACCCTTATCCTTTCGCCCTTGAGTTTGGTCCAGTCAAAATTTACAAATCGTTTTCTGATCTCATTTTTCCGCTCTAAGAATTCCGAAGCCAATTCCCGCGATAGCCCTTCCAAACGATGGAGGTTATTTTCAACCGTATTTAACCTATTTTGAAACTGGTATAATAATCTGTTCTTTAACCACACCTCATAGTCCCCATTGAAATGAGTGGGTGTAAATGCCGTATCTTCAAATTCTGAGCCCAGAGCTATATGCATTTCTGCCGTTCTTTGGGCAAGTACCTGTAACTTCAGGAAAATATTCAATCCTGCCCAATCAATAATCTCTGGTGGCACATCTCTTATATTCAGCCGTTCAAACAATTCTGTTTGAGGCAGCTGATGAACGTTTATATTCTTATATTCAAGGTTACTGAAAATTTTATGTAACTCTTTCAACATAAAATCCCAAGCATCCCCCTGATTTGGTACTAACTCCTGCATTAAAGCAATTGTAATATTAACATTATCAGAATCCATTATACTGATATTACCCTGATAAGCCGGTGTATTCTTGTAGCCTTTTCGCTCCGAAAGGAACTGACTCATTTCATAATCGGGATTTTTATCAGCATAAATTCTTCTGAAAAACTTAATAACGGATTTGTCATTAATAATTACCGAGGTATTGCTCTGTTCAAGACCCATAAAACGCGAGGATTCATAAGTTGTATCATGAAAATCCGCGCTTTTATGATACCTTACCCGAGTCGTATCATTTGGTTCTGCATTAACAATTCGCTCAAAAACTAATTTTCTAAAAGCCTCAAGGTTTATGGCATCTATTATAAAACCTTCCTGTCCATTGATACTAAGAGGAAGAATCCTGTCTTTTTCGGCAAAATTCTCATCTGTAACAAATGCGATTGGCAGAAAGTAATGCTGATAAAAAGCTTCTTCAAAATTAACTTCAATTAATAAACCATAGTATACTTCGCCTTTCTGTTGTATACGGAAATACTCCTGGAGCTCAATATACTTCAGCTTACTTGCTTTACCCCCATACCAGCGTTGTTTTACTACATAGGCTTCAAGAACATCGGAAAGAAAGACTTTTAAAAAGTTTTTATCCTCCAATAAATTTTCCCAAGACGCATTAAATGAGTAGGGAGGCTGGAGTATGGCTTCTTGTTTCTTCTTGGACATTTCTACTTTTTAAGATGAAATAAATGAAATGGTAAGGCTGGATGTAATTCTACAAAGTTCCACTCATCATACCAAAGATAACTATTGTCAGTGACAACATCATGCATAGTAATTCCATGACTAATGTCATGAGATAATTCATCCAGGGGAAGCTGTAACATTCCTCGCTGTGAATAGTGAGAATCGAGATTGATAATCACCAATACTTCATCTGTTTTATCATCATTCCATTTATAAAAGGCTATGAGCTGTTCATTATCTATTCTGCAAAACCTGATATTGTTGGTTTGTTGCAATGCCTTATGATGCTTCCTGGCCTGGTTTAAGCGTGTAATTATAAGCGTGAGTTTATTCTTAATGGACCAATCCCAGAATCGTACTTCATACTTTTCAGAGTTAAGATACTCCTCTTTTCCGGGTAGGGCATCAGAAAGCATATATTCAAAAACAGGACCATAGATCCCAATATTACCACAAAGGGTAGCCGCCAGGGCATAGCGTGTAATATGCATGGCTTCATTTGCACCTTGCAAATGATAGGGGTTAATATCGGGAGTGTTAGGCCAGAAATTTGGACGATAATACTCCTTCATTTCTGTCTGGGTAAGCTCGGTCATATATTCCATGAGCTCGTGCTTATGTACCCGCCAGGTAAAATAGGTATAAGACTGTGAAAAACCCTGCTTGGCCAATTGCTGCATAACCTTAGGCCTGGAAAAAGCTTCTGCTAAAAAAAGTACATCGGGATGTTTCTTTTTGACCTCGGATATCAACCAATTCCAAAAATAGTAGGGCTTGGTATGCGGATTATCCACCCGGAATATTTGTACTCCCAGTTTAACCCACTTCAGGGTGACATCCAAAAGTTCTGACCATAATTCCTTATAAGCTTTAGACTCAAAATAGAAGTTGACAATGTCCTGATATTTCTTCGGGGGATTCTCGGCATATTGCATGGTTCCATCCGGTCTTTTTCTAAACCATTCAGGATTACTTGTTATATAGGGATGATCAGGAGCTGCCTGAAAAGCTAAATCCAGAGCGACCTCAAGATTGAGTTCTTTGGCTTTTTTTATGAGACTTTGAAGGTCTTTTTCTGTACCTAATTCCGGATGAATTTCCTTATGACCTCCTAATTTAGAACCTATTGCCCATGGTACGCCCGAATCTCCTTCCGCGGCATTGGTTACATTATTCTTACCCTTTCTGTTGACTTCACCTATGGGATGTATTGGAGGAAAATAAAGGACATCAAAACCCATTTCAGCTATTTTAGGCAGAATGTGCTCACAATCTTTAAATGTGCCATGTTTCCCTTCCACCGGGGATGAAGACCTTGGAAAAAATTCATACCAGGTACTGAAATTAGCCTTTAATCTGTCTACATATACCTGCAACTCCGCACTTGTATTGGCTAAAACACGATTTGGATTTTCAACAAACAATTCATGAAGTTTTTCTGAAACTGCTTCTTTAACTGCTTTCGCATATAAATCCTTGTTTTTAAAGGATTCTATTACATCCTGTATATACTTCTTGTCTGAAGCACCAACTTTTTTTGATAGGTATTCTAAATGCCGGACCCCGTCGAGCAACTCGCTGTTTACGCGTTGATTATCCTTTAATTTTGCCTCTATTCCATGTTGCCAGTTTTGCGCATGATCTACCCAGGCAGAAACCCTGTAGGTATAAAATCCTTGTTTTAGAACTTTAAAGGAAGCCCTGTAAACATCATTAACCAGGTCTTCCATACGTATGGAGCTATAATTTCTCTCGTTTTCATGCTTGTATTGCAGCTCTGCCTGAATAATATCATGACCGTCTCCTAAGACATCCGCATAAACCATAACAGACTCTCCAACTACCCGCTTAACAAAAAAAGCCCCGCAATGGAGCTGTGGAGTAATATTTTCAATCACCACACGTTGTTGTCTTAACTTCATACTTTCTTTCTAGGGTTGGCGTTAAAAATATGAAATAATCTGAAATAGTTTGGTCCAAAGCCCCAATTTTTATGGAATTAGATGATTATCCAATAGGTTTATTCCATTTTTGGAACGCTTTTTGTTTTGAGGTTAGGAGAATCTTTAGAATTTAATCGAATTAATTAAAATATTTAAAACAATAATCTTAAAACATAATCAATTATGAAAACAATTAAACTACTATCTGTCGCATTTTTAACGCTTATTTTTTTCTCTTGTGAAGGACCGACTGGACCTCCGGGACCTCCCGGATTTGATGGAGTAGACGGTATTGACGGCGTAAACATACTTGGACAAGTCCTGGAAATAGAAGGTACTTTTGACGCTGGCAATGACTATTTTTTACTTTATGAATTTCCGCAAACTGTAGAAGTTTTTGAATCGGACGTTGTTTTAGTATACCTTCTTTGGGACGTAGCCGAAGACGGTAATGGCGAACCCCTTGATATCTGGAGGTTATTACCTCAAACACGTATTTTAGACCAGGGGTTATTGCAGTATAATTATGACTTTACTTTTTTGGATGTAAGTGTCTTTCTGGAGTCAGACTTTGACCTTGGCACACTTAGTCCGGGAGATACGGATAACCAGGTATTCAGAATTGCCATTGTCCCTGCAGAATTCGCCCAAAGTTCTAAAATGGATACTTCTAATATTAATGAAGTTATGAGCAGTTTGAATGTAAGAGAAATAGATATTAACAGAGTACAGTTGGATTAACATAATTTGATCTAGGAAAAATTATCCCCGCAATTAAATTGTGGGGATTTTTTTATATACTAATCCTTAACTTTGAAAGGATTTAGGTTTGAAATCGTCAAAGAAAATAGAAAAAGAAAAAATTGATTGTTATGAAGAATTATGTATGGATTATCCTTTTGCTATCTCTGGGGTGCAAAGGAGTTTCTCAGGAAAAAGAAAAAGAAACAACAGAAGCAGAGAACAAAACGGAAACTTTTAAAGTTGCAAAATCTGAAGAAGAATGGCGTAAGGAACTTACGGATATGCAATTTTACGTGCTCAGAAAAGCAGGTACGGAAAATGCGGGTTCCAGCAATTTATTAAACAATAAAGAATCTGGTACATATGTCTGCGCCGGCTGTGGTACGGCTTTGTTCAGAAGCGAAGACAAATTTGATTCAGGGACAGGATGGCCAAGTTTCGACAAGGAAATTAAAGGTAATGTGGCCTATGATGTAGATTACAAAATAGGCTATAAAAGGACCGAAGAGCACTGTGCAGTTTGTGGAGGGCATCTTGGGCATGTTTTTGAAGATGGTCCCCGGGAAACTACCGGATTAAGGCATTGCATAAACGGAGCCGCCCTGCGTTTTGTACCCGCAGAGAAATAGAACTGCAACACTCTACCTATAATGAAGGGCTTAGCACCATAACCAAATTGATGAATTTACCCGCAGATTACCTTAAAAGTATTCTATTTGAAAGCCAGCGGTATAAATCCCTTGGTGATAAAACATTTATCCAACTGAATGAATCGGATATTCATTGGAAGTATGAGAGTTCCGGTAACAGTATCGCGGTTGTTGTAAAACACTTATCGGGAAATATGCTGAGCAGGTGGACTAACTTTCTAACGGAAGATGGTGAAAAGATTTGGCGCAACAGGGACTCGGAATTTGAAGCGTCTTACAAAACAAAAAAAGAAATGCTAACAGCCTGGGAAACCGGCTGGAATTGTTTTTTTAAGGCCATTCAACAAGTAAACTCTGAGAATTTTGAAAATAAAATAAAAATAAGGAATGAACCCCACACGCTTATCGAGGCCTTAAACAGACAACTGGCCCATTATTCCTATCACGTTGGTCAAATAGTTCTCATTGGGAAGACTATAAAGGGTAAAAGCTGGGTTTCTCTTTCTATACCAAAAGGCCAATCAGAGGCCTACAATAAATCTAAGTTCAAGGGTTAAATTAAGATTCTTGATGAAGTTTAAAAGCTTTCAATTTGGTTTTGTAACTTTGCGATCTCATAAATCTGAATCACAAAAAATACTGGAATGAGCAAATTCGATATTATTGTTTTAGGGAGTGGACCAGGAGGTTATGTTACCGCCATAAGAGCATCGCAACTTGGGTTTAAAACTGCTATTGTAGAAAAAGAGAATCTGGGTGGTGTATGTTTAAATTGGGGATGCATCCCTACCAAAGCACTATTGAAATCTGCACAGGTATTTGAATATTTACAGCATGCCGAAGATTACGGGTTAAAAGTAGAAGGAGCTGATAAGGATTTTGAAGCGGTAGTAAAACGAAGCAGAAATGTAGCTGATGGGATGAGCAAAGGCGTTCAATTCCTCATGAAGAAAAATAAAATTGACGTTATTAATGGTTTTGGAAAGTTAGCCCCCGGAAAAAAGGTGGTTGTAACAGACGCTGAAGGCAAAGACACAGAGCACAGCGCGGACCATATAATAATTGCTACAGGTGCCAGAAGCAGGGAACTACCCGCTTTACCTCAGGACGGCAAGAAAATTATTGGTTACCGAAAGGCAATGACTTTGGAGAAACAACCCAAAAAAATGATAGTCGTTGGAAGCGGAGCTATAGGGATAGAATTTGCTTATTTCTATAATGCTATGGGGACCGAAGTCACCGTAGTCGAATTTTTACCGACTATTGTTCCTGTGGAAGATGAAGATGTATCCAAACAACTTGAACGAAGTTTCAAAAAAGCAGGTGTCAAAATTAAAACCTCATCCGAAGTTACCCATGTAGATACCTCCGGTGATGGCGTTAAAGCTACTGTAAAAACGGCCAAAGGAGAAGAAATCCTGGAGGCTGATATTGTACTTTCTGCTGTAGGTATAAAATCAAATATTGAAAATATAGGACTCGAAGAAGTGGGTATCGCTACGGACAGGGATAAAATACTTGTCAATGATTTCTACTCAACCAACATTCCTGGTTATTATGCCATTGGGGATGTTACTCCCGGTCAGGCCCTGGCGCATGTTGCTTCTGCCGAAGGTATCCTTTGTGTGGAAAAGATAGCAGGGATGCATGTAGAACCCTTGGATTATGGCAATATTCCGGGCTGCACCTATTGCATGCCGGAAGTTGCATCCGTTGGACTCACGGAGAAACAAGCGATAGAAAAAGGCTATGAAATAAAAGTTGGTAAATTCCCTTTCTCGGCAAGTGGCAAGGCAAAAGCTTCGGGAAATTCCGATGGTTTTGTTAAGGTCATTTTTGACGCAAAATATGGTGAATGGTTAGGATGTCATATGATTGGTGCCGGGGTAACAGATATGATTGCAGAGGCCGTGGTAGCACGTAAGTTAGAGACTACAGGACATGAAATCCTGAAGGCTGTACATCCACACCCTACAATGAGTGAGGCGGTAATGGAGGCAGTGGCCGAAGCCTATGGTGAGGTTATTCATCTTTAACACAGAAAATCTAACAGACTTTAATGCTCAAAACATTTCGTATTAGTGCAATATTAGAAGGTATTTCTTATTTGCTCCTATTTAGCTTTAGTATGCCCTTGAAGTATTGGGCAAACATTACTGAACCCAATATTTACATTGGATATGTACACGGATTTCTATTTATTGCCTATATAATTTTGGCCGTATTTTTTGCAGTGGATAAAAAAATTGCCCCTAAAAAAGGAATTATGTTGGTATTGGCTTCTCTATTGCCCTTTGGCACATTCTATATGGATCGGCATTACCTGAAACCACTTTCAGCTTCATAAAAAACTCCAGATTGCCAATTCATAACTTTTCAATCCAAAACCAAGGATAACCCCTTTAGAACATGAAGAAATATAGGACTTATGCCTGAAGGCCTCACGTTTGTAAGTATTAGAGATATGAACTTCAACGACCGGTGTATTAACAGCCTTAACAGCATCCCCCAAACCTACAGATGTATGCGTATAAGCGGCAGCGTTTAAGATTATCCCATCATAGGTAAAGCCAACCTCCTGGATTTTATCTATTAGTTCCCCTTCTATATTAGACTGGTAATATTCTAATTCCAAATCCTTGAATTTGGACTGTAAATCACCAAAGTATGATTCAAAGGTTTTGCCACCATAAATTTCTGGTTCTCTTTTTCCCAGAAGATTAAGATTTGGCCCGTTAATTATTATAATTTTCATAGGCTAAAAGTAGTAAAATGTAAAGTACTAAAAAAGTGATTAAACTGCTACTTGGGTCAATTGCAGATCTAAATTAGATTGATAAAAGAATTGAAAACTTCAAATTATGTGAAACAAGCAATATCTTTATGGTATGAATTGGAAGCAGGCCCAAACAGATTATGAATACTATTTGAAGATTGAACGTGGTTTAGCTGCTAATTCCATCAGCAATTATCTTAGAGATGTAGAAAAACTCAGATTATTCCTTGAAGAAAAGGGAATAGAAGAAACTCCTGATTCCCTGGACCGTGAAACATTGCAACTTTTTATTTATGAAATTGCAAAAGAAGTAGGTCCCAGGTCACAGGCGCGCATAATTTCTGGGCTTAAAAGCTTTTTTAACTATTTAGTTTTTGAGGATTACCGAAAAGATACGCCTTTGGATCTGATAGAATCCCCGAAAATTGGCCGCAAACTACCAGACACCCTTTCCACGGAGGAAATAAATAAGCTAATACAAGCCATTGACTTATCCGCCCCGGAGGGAGAAAGGAACAGGGCCATGTTAGAAACTCTCTATGGATGTGGACTAAGAGTTTCCGAACTAATCGGACTCAGGATATCTGATCTGTTCTTTGAAGAAGATTTTATTAAAGTCACTGGAAAAGGAGATAAGCAGCGTTTTGTACCTATTAGCAACGTAAATAAAAAGTATATTTCAATTTATCAAAAAGAAGTCCGTAATCATCAAAATATTCAAAAGGGGTACGAGGATATTTTGTTTTTAAACAGGAGGGGTAAACAACTTAGCAGGGCAATGCTTTTTACCATCATAAAGCAACTTGCCATCAAGATTAATCTTTCAAAAAACATTAGTCCACATACCTTCAGACATTCATTTGCCACCCACTTGTTAAAGAATGGGGCCGACCTTAGGGCCATTCAGCAAATGCTGGGTCACGAAAGCATTACCACTACGGAAGTATACATGCATGTAGACCGTACACATCTGGCAGAAGTAGTTAATAAATACCACCCAAGACAAAATTAATCCTCGATTTACATTGCCTTTTTTAAATTTAAGTAACCGGCAAGAAAGGGGTTTGATTATATTTATCGGGAAAACAGAATTCTTAAAATATGAACAAATTAATTCTTAGTAGCATTATTTTATTGAGTTTAAATATGCTTATCGCTCAGAAAACAAAAGCTGATGTATTACTGCAACTCGATGAACGATCTGAAGATTTTGGAACTGTAGCCCAAACTATATGGGAATATGCGGAAATGGGGTATATGGAAGAAAAGAGTGCTGCATTGCTTCAAAAGACGCTGGCCAATGCCGGTTTTAGCATTAAAAAAGGAGCCGCGTCCATTCCAACGGCTTTTATAGCCGAATATGGAAGCGGTGCCCCGGTAATTGCTGTCCTTGGAGAATATGACGCTTTACCGGGACTTTCACAAAAAGCCGTTCCGGAAAAATCCTCAGCGGGTTTAGCTGCCGGTCACGGATGTGGGCATCACCTTTTTGGAACTGCTTCTGCGGCTGCAGCAATCGCGGTAAAGGAATGGATGACAGCTACGAATACTCAGGGAACCATTCGTTTTTATGGTTGTCCGGCCGAAGAAGGTGGTTCCGGGAAAGTATATATGGTCCGTGATGGATTATTTAAGGACGTTGATGTTGCTTTGCATTGGCATCCAAATGCAAAGAATGAAGCAAATGCCGGTGCTGCACTGGCCAATAAGTCTGCGAAGTTCAGATTTTACGGGATTTCTGCACATGCTGCGGCTTCGCCCGAAAAAGGGCGTTCTGCACTGGATGGTGTGGAAGCCATGAACCTAATGGTAAATATGATGCGGGAACATGTCCCCGAAAAAGCAAGGATCCACTATGTTATTACCCAAGGTGGTAAAGCACCCAATGTAGTTCCGGATTTTGCTGAAGTTTACTACTATGCCCGTCATGCGAAAAGAGATGTGGTGCTCGAAATTTTTGATCGAATAGAAAATGCTGCGAAAGGCGCGGCAATCGGTACCGGAACCACCATGGATTATGAATTAATAGGAGGAACCCATGAACTATTGCCCAATCTGACGATACAAAAGTTAATGCACGATAATCTTACCAAAGTAAACGGCATAACCTATACCCCTGAGGAAATTGTTTTTGCAGATAAGATAGCGAAAACCATGGGATATGATAAGGCCGACCAGGAAACCGCAAAAATCATTCAGCCTTATCAAACGGAGGCTATCCCTTTCGGTTCTACGGATGTGGGGGATGTAAGTTTTACAGTGCCCACTGCAGGCATGAGTTCTGCGACCTGGGTTCCCGGGACTCCGGCACACAGCTGGCAGGCTGTTGCAGCGGGAGGAACCGGTATAGGTCAAAAAGGGATGATGGTGGCAGCAAAAACTCTTGCATTGACCGCCATTGATCTTATGGCAGATAAGGATCTCATCAATAAGGCAAAAGAAGAATTTGTTGAGCGCAGGGGTGCAGATTTTGAATATATACCCTTGTTAGGGGACAGGCCACCAGCACTGGATTATAGAAAATAACTGAACTGATAAAGCTTTTCTGATTTAATGCAATTGACATTTCCATATACCAATAGCTCAGATATTAATTACCTCATCTGTAACATTTCTGAAATATTCACTACTAATATTTAAGTAACTACCAACCTAACGTGAACAAAGAGCTGGAGCACAAATTTGTTACTGAACTTGAGAACAATCAGAATATTGTTCACAAGGTGTGTACTTTGTACACGACAAACAGGGATGCCCACAATGATCTTTTTCAGGAAATAACGATTCAATTATGGAAAGCATACCCGAAATTCAGAGGAGATTCAAAATTCAGCACATGGATGTACCGAGTGGCCTTGAACACGGCTATAACCATGTATCGGAAATCGAAAAAGAACATAAAAACTCAGGATTATGATTCGGTGATTTTTCGAATTAAATCTGATGAATATGATCCAACTGAAGAACAACAATTACAGTTAATGTATAAAGCAGTACGGCAACTGGGTGATATCGATAAAGCATTGGTATTCCTATATTTAGAGGATAAGGATTATCGTGAAATATCTGAAGCACTTGGAATAAGTGAAGTGAATGCACGGGTAAAAATGAACCGTGTTAAAAATAAACTACGAACCATACTTAATCCTTAAGATTATGATGGATGAATTAGAATTATTGAAAAAGGATTGGCAAAAACGGGAAGAACAACACCCTAAATTGTCCTATGACGAAATCTATAAGATGATTAAAAAGAAATCATCTTCAACGGTTAAATGGATCTTTTATATAAGTATCATTGAGTTTGTCTTTTGGGCGGTTCTTAACTTATTATCCTACAGCAAAGAATCCCTGGAGCTCGAAAAAACCTGGCACATATATGAAATCACGACTACGCTTACGATTATTAATTATATAGTATTAATCTATTTTATCTATAAATTTTACACCAACTATAAACGCATATCCCTTACCGAATCTTCAAAAAAATTGATGAAGACCATATTGGATGTCAAGAAAACAGTTAGCCAATATGTCTGGTTTAATATTGGAATTTTTGTTGCCTATTTAATTGTAAGCCTGTATGGAAATCTGAAACATGGTGTGAATAGTCAGGAAATAGCCGAAGCGGCCGCCAGGGCAGGTAATGAAACACTTTTCTGGGTTATGCTCGTTGGCATGATCTTATTAGCAATAGCAATAGTCCTTGTGCTTATCTGGTTATTTTACAAACTACTTTACGGAATATTGTTAAGCAGACTTAGAAAAAATTACAACGAGTTAAAACAGTTGGAAGTTTAACTTCGCCATCTGCGTTGTTTATTCTTTTCTTCGTAGGCCATTAATTCTTTCTCAGGAATTACTTTTAGGAATGAAGGATGCTGTTCGATGGCATATTCCAATTTTTCAATAATTGATTCGATAGACTCATTTTCATAATCTATCTCCAAAGGTTCTTTTATCACCATTGATTGAAGTATTCCTTTTTTCTTTATGAGCAGCCCTTTTTTGTCGAATGACCTTCTAAAACCATCTATGACCACAGGAACCACAACAGGCTTATACCTCTTAATAATATGCGCGGTGCCCTTTCGCAATGGTTTCCAAGGAGTCGTTGTGCCTTGCGGAAAGGTAATTACCCATCCATCATTCAAGGCCTTACCTATATTGGAAATATCACTCATTTTTACCTGGCGGTTGACATCTTTTCCTTCTGCACGCCACGTTCGTTCTATACTTACAGAACCCACATAAGCGAAAATTTTAGTGAGCAAACTTTTACGCATGGTCTCTGCAGCCGCTACGTAGTAAATATTCAACTTAGGCCTCCATAAATACCCAATATTTTTTATGGAATCATCGCGGCCATGTAAACTGGCGTTAAATACGTGGAACATTGCAACTACATCGGCAAAATAAGTCTGGTGATTGCTCACAAATAATACATTCTGGTCTGGTAGATTGCGTATTATTTCTGAGCCTTCAATTTCCAGGGTGTTAAAACCTTTATAACGTTGATGTGTAACAAGCCCGAGAGTGCGGATTATCCACAACTTGATAAATAAAATATGTCCGAAAGGATTCTCCTTAAATAAACTCATAGTCTACAAAACTACAAAATATGCCTTATAACACCTGTTTGAAAAGTTCTTTGATTTCACTTAACATCATAGCAGTCGCCCCCCAAACGGTATAACCCATTAATTTAAAGGCAGGTACCTCAATACTTTCCGCGTATGAAGTTGACAAAATTTGGGTGATCATCCTGGAATCATCCATAAAATCCATAAGTGGGACTTCAACCAGTTCATTTACTTCCTTTATTTCCTTAACAAAGGGCTTTCGCTTATTGTATAAACCAATATAGGGTTGTACATCAAAATTACTGGGTGGTATGTAAATCTCGCTTAGCGGACGGATTATTTTAACATCTCCAGGTTCAACACCAACCTCTTCATGAGCTTCCCTAAGCGCCGTGTCTAGCAGGTCTTTATCCCCTTTTTCCGCCTTGCCTCCCGGGAGTCCTACCTGATTAGAATGTATCCCGGGATAGGTATTTCTAAGGATAAGCAATAAATTAGTTAGTTGCTTTTCATCCGGATAAAATAAAGCAACAACCCCGGCTTTCCTGGGGTTTGGCTTCTTACTTTTCAGTTTCTCCAATTCGTCAATTCGAATTTGAGGAGCCATTTTATAGTGTGAAGATGTACCCGGAAGAGGTAGATTTTTTATTTTTGATACCTGAACTTCAAAATCTGTATAGTACATGTCGCTTTTAAGAATTACCTTCCTTGCAATATTACCAATATTTTTTTTTGGTTCCTGTAAACAATCTCCTTCTAATAACGACAAGCAAGATAAACCCGAAGCTGTAGAGTCTGAACCCGTTCTTTCAGATTCAATTGCTGACCCTATTGTAAAAGAAGTAGAAGAAGACGTCTTTGTACTAACCGAAGAAAACGCTATAGATTTCTTTTTCGACTACCAGAAAAACCTTAAAACAACGCAGGTGAAGCTTACTACCAGTATGGGTAGTTTTACGGTAGAATTATATGATAATGTACCTTACCACAAAGCTAATTTTATATACTTGACCAAAAAGGGATATTTTGATAACACCATGTTTCACAGGGTGGTAAAGGATTTTATCATTCAGGGAGGGAATGCAGATAATAAAGAGACGGCCGCCAAGCGCAAAGCCATTGGACGTTATCTTTTACCCCCGGATACACGTAAAGGCTACAAACATCACAGGGGCACTATCTCCATGCCAAGCAGTGAAATAGATAATCCCCACATGCTTGCCTCTCCGTATGAATTTTTTATTGTTGTTACAAAACCAGGTTCCTATCATCTAGATGGTGATTTTACACCCTTCGGAAAAGTCGTTAGCGGGATGGATGTAGTAGATAATATAAACCAGCAACCGGTAGACAGCGGTGACTGGCCCATGAAAAACATCTACATACTTAAGGCCGAAATTGTGGAGTAATTATTGAGTTTTATAGATACTGGGAAGCACTATTCTATATTTAACGGCTAATAATCGTATACCTATAACAATAAGAATAGAAGCCAAATAAACATATTCATCCCCCAAAGGAAGTTTTCTAAGCAAAAAATAACTGAGTCCTCCCACCACGCAAGCTGTCGCATATATTTCCTTATGAAATATTACAGGTATTTCATTACATAAAATATCCCGGATAACACCGCCAAAACTAGCCGTAATAGTACCCAGAATAATACACATAACTGGTAAAAGGTCTGCATTTAGACCTTTTTCGATTCCAACCATCGTATACAAACCAATTCCCAGTGTATCAAAAAGAAATAATGACTTTCGTAAATATTTTAATTTTTCACTGAAGGTTATAGCCAGAATTACAGTACCAACAATAGTAATAATATAAGTGGCTTCCTGCATCCATGCTACCGGAGTATTTCCGATGAGTAAATCCCGGAGCGTTCCTCCGCCCACGGCGGTGACAAATGCAATAATAAACACCCCGAACAGATCCAGGCGTTTTTCCATAGCAACAAGCACTCCGGATATAGCAAAGGCTACGGTGCCTAATAAATCCATTAGAAAGTAAAACATAATTCCTGCTATTTAGGTAAATCCAATTCTGAGCGTTAAAACTATAAAAATAAACTTTGCCAGGAAGAGGGGCACAAAAGAATTGATTTTTGTAAAAATGATAATAAAATTGTAAGATTATACAAGTATAAATATTGTCTTGTGAAGGAAAACCCAACCAACAAGCTATGAAGTGTATGCTATGGATATAAAAAAAGGACGTCTGAACACAGGCTATTTCTTTCTTGGATTATTTGCCTTTTTTATTGGGTTATATCCTTTGCGATTTATTGGATTACCTTATGAAGACAGTCTTCTAGGGTCAAAACCTCAAGCGCTGCTCAATAGTTCTATTTATCTTACTGCTTTTTATACACATATTTTTTTAGGGGGCCTTGCCCTGCTCACAGGATTTTCTCAGTTTTACAAAAGACTAAGAGTAAAAAGAATAGGCCTTCACAGGACATTAGGAAAAATATATGTGCTGTCTGTATTACTCAGCGGTATTTCGGGTTTGGGCATCGCATTTTATGCAACAGGGGGTATTATCCCTGCTCTTGGGTTTGCCGGGCTTGCCATACTTTGGCTTTATACTACCTTTAATGCTTATACCAGTATTAAAAAAGGAGAAGTTACGAACCACCAACGGTGGATGATCCGTAGTTACGCACTTTGTTTTGCCGCTGTTACACTTCGACTTTACCTCCCTACATTCACCGGTTTATTGCATATGGACTTTATTCCTGCCTATAAAATTATTGCCTGGTTGTGTTGGGTACCAAATATCCTTATAGCGGAGATTTTCATCGTAAGAAGACTTACCTAAATCTTCCAATTGCCAGGGGTGCCGTCATTTGTTTATTTAGAAGTATTAAATGATAAAATACAGTTATTTTTTTCTAAAATTGAGTTTTATTTATCACTACTTTTAAGAAATGATTTTGGTCTTTATAAATAAATCGCAAAGCATACAAATACGTATATGGGATTAAAAAGACCGTCGTTGCGTTAAAACATCAAAACATTAATATTTAAATAGTATAGCTGCATTCTGGTATTCATGAGAATTTTATTTCTAGTTATTTTCATATTTATAATGTCTAAACCTTTCGTCCTATTTGATTTTTCCAAAGAAAGTAATATCCAAAACTGGATCGTTGTGAATGATGGTGTTATGGGAGGTCTGTCAAAAGGATATTTCTCCATTAATGACAATGGAGATGGCTTATTCAGGGGTAATGTATCTCTCGAAAATAATGGTGGTTTCTCTTCAGTTCGGTACAATTTCGAATCCAAATCGGTCACTGACTTTAAGAAAATAACGCTTCGTCTTAAAGGGGATGGAAAGCGATACCAGATAAGGGTGAAAACAATGGTTTCGGATTATTATTCATACATCGCCTATGTAGAAACGAATGGGGAATGGCAGACTGTTGAAATTCCATTTACAGAAATGATCCCGTCATTTAGGGGTTATAAACTAGATCTTCCCAATTATCCCGGGGAATATATGGAGCAATTTGCAATTCTAATTGGAAACAAAAAAAGAGAAGATTTTGAATTATACCTGGACAAAATAATAATCGAATAGCCGGATAAATATAAATATCCCTAAGATATTTGCAAATCAGGTTTTTAAAACGAAAAAATGAATTATAAATTTATACAAACCAATATGAATAAAGCATTGTCCACATTCCTATGTGTACTCTTTGCTGTGGCCCTGAACGCACAAAATATCATAGGATTTAAATCTGAAAATATAAAAAAACAGCTCGAACTGGAAGCTTCTTTTGAATCCCAGATATCCAGTACTAATCTGGATTCGTGGATGAAAAAAATGGCGGCGCGCCCCCACTATGTGGGCACTGAATTTGGAAAGGAAAATGCAGAATGGATGCTGAAACAATTCAAATCCTGGGGCTATGACGCAAAAATTGAAACTTATCATATACTGTTTCCATATCCAAAAGTCAGAATACTCGAATTAACAGCTCCAACTGTCTACAAGGCAAAATTGACTGCTGTGCCGGTTGAAGGTGACCCATATACAGAACAGGGAGATGAATTATTGCCCAGCTACAATGCATTCTCCACAGATGGAGATGTTGAGGCAGAACTGGTATTTGTCAACTATGGGATTCCTTCAGATTACGAAGCGTTGGAAAAACTTGGAATAGATGTTAAAGGTAAAATTGTTATCGCAAAATATTATGGGTCCTGGCGTGGTATTAAACCCAAACTAGCGGCTGAAAAAGGAGCTATTGGTTGTATCATTTATTCTGATCCTGAGGATGACGGTTATGTTCGGGGCGATGTTTACCCGGAAGGTGCTTTTAAGAATAAAACAGGTGTGCAACGCGGATCTGTTATGGATATGCCCTTATATCCGGGAGATGTGCTCACTCCGGGTTATGGTGCTACCGAAAAAGCAGACAGGTTGGACAGAAAAGATGCCCCAACGATTACAAAAATACCGGTATTACCTATTTCCTATGAAGATGCCGCTCCATTATTAGAGGCACTTAAAGGTCCGGTTGCTCCAGTAGCATGGAAAGGGGGGTTACCACTCACCTACCATATTGGCCCGGGACCTGCAAAAGTTCATCTAAAACTGGAATTTGACTGGCAATTAAAGCCGGCATACAATGTCATAGCCACTCTTAAAGGAGCACAGTTTCCCGATGAATGGATTTTACGTGGAAACCACCACGATGCCTGGGTTCATGGGGCGGCAGATCCGGTTAGTGGGATGGTGGCCTTAATGGAAGAAGCCAGAGCCGTTGGCGAATTAGCCAAAAAGGGACAACGGCCAAAACGAACCTTGATCTACTGTGCATGGGATGCTGAAGAACCCGGGTTAATTGGTTCAACGGAATGGGTAGAAGATCATAAACAGGAATTGCAGGAAAAAGCAGTCGCGTACATTAATACCGATGGTAATGGCAGGGGGTTTTTTAACGCTGGTGGTTCTCACACACTACAGACCCTGGTAGCTGAAGTAGCAGATGTGGTTACAGATCCACAAAAGGGTGTTTCAATAAAGGAAAGAAAAATTGCCAGAGATAAAATAAATTCCGGAAGTGCTGACTTTAAATTGTACGCACTGGGATCGGGTTCTGATTACACCCCATTTATTCAGCATGCCGGAATTGCATCACTGAATCTGGGTTTTGGAGGTGAAAATGCCGGTGGAGAATATCATACAATTTATGATACGTATTCGCATTATAAACGTTTTAAGGACCCTGAGTTCGCCTATGGGGCTACTCTGGCGAAGACCGCAGGCAGAATTGTATTGCGACTGGCAAATGCTGATCTGCTGCCTATAGCATTTGACCCCTGGCACCAGACGTTATCGAGCTACCTTGAAGAAATAATGAAGTTATGTAAAACCATGAGGAAAGACGTAGAAAAACATAATAACCTCATTGAGGATAATGCATTTTATCTGGCTTCAGATCCAACTAAACCCTTTATTGAACCTCAGAAAAAACAGCATATCCCCTACCTGGATTTTACGCCAATTCAAAATAGTATGACCAGGATAAAAGCATCTATTGATTTATTCAATTCAATAGATTTAAATTCCCTTTCAAATAGTGATCTTGAAGCATTAAATAAAAAATTAATGCATACCGAGCTCTCCTTAACCGATGCTTCCGGTTTGCCCAGAAGGTCTTGGTACAAACACCAGATCTATGCTCCGGGTTTCTATACAGGGTATGGCGTTAAAACCTTACCTGGCGTTAGGGAAGCAGTAGAGCAAAAAGAATGGCAGGAAGCCCAGCAGCAAATTAAAAAACTGGGGCTCACATTGGATAAATTAAATCATCATATTGAATCACTTTATTCAATTGCCAAGAAAAAATAGTCTGGTTCTAATAAATCTCGTTAATTAAATACCAATGATTTCAAGCAGGTACTTTTTATATTTTATAGCCTTTATTGCAATAGTTTTATTGTCAGAGTCGTGCAATCAGAATTCTAAAATCCCAAAGGAAGTTCCATTGACTTATGTTTTGGATTCCCTATCCGCAACCACTTTAGTGGATGCAAGTCAGGAGTATATTTCGCCAAATTTGGCAGAAGGGCTTACCCTGGATTTGTGGGCCTCGGATTCTTTGGCTCCGGATCCGATTGCCATTGATATTGATGATGAAGGGAATATCTATCTGACAAGAACCAACAGACAAAAAAATTCCGAATTCGATATTAGAGGTTATCAGGAATGGATGACAGCTTCAATAAGCCTTCAAACTGTTGAAGACAGGCGTGCTTTTTTACGTGAAACATTCGCACCAGAACGTAGTGAAGAGAATGAATGGTTTCCGGATCTTAACAATGATAGCATCCATGACTGGAAGGATTTAACGGTTGAAAAAGATGAAATCTGGAAACTGGAAGATACCGATAAAGATGGGGTCGCAGATATTTCCACTCGAATTCTGGAAGATTTTAATGAAGAAATTACAGATGTTGCAGGAGCTTTGTTAGTGCGGGAAGATGATATTTTTGTGGGTATAGGCCCCGATATGTGGCGAATAAAAGATGCTAACGGAGATGGTGTCCTCGATACTAAAACTTCAATTGCTCACGGATTTGCGGTTCATATTGGATTTGGAGCGCATGGAATGTCAGGCGCCATTGAAGGCCCGGATGGTAAGATTTATTGGGGAATTGGTGATATTGGTGCCAGTATTACCACCGTTGAAGGCGATACACTTCATTACCCGAATCAAGGGATGATTGTACGAAGTAATCCGGACGGAACAAACTTTGAGGTATTTGCAAGAGGACTTCGAAATACGCACGAATTTGTTTTTGACGCATATGGTAATTTAATTTCTTCGGATAATGATGGGGATCACAGAGGCGAAAGTGAACGCCTTGTGCATATTGTTGAAGGTTCAGATGCAGGATGGCGGGCTAATTGGCAATATGGAAAATATACAGATCCAAAGAACAATAGTTATAAGGTTTGGATGGATGAGAAACTATACCTGCCCCGCTGGGAAGGACAAGCAGCCTATATAATACCACCAATAACAAACTACCATAATGGTCCCACAGGTATGGTTTATAATCCTGGTACGGCACTTGGAAAAGATTGGTTAAATCAATTCTTCCTGGTGGAATTTGTTGGTGATCCTGCACTATCGCATATTTGGTCTTTTAGCTTAAAGCCAAAAGGTGCGTCGTTTGACCTGGAAAAGGAATTGGATGTTTTGAGCGGTATCCTGCCCACAGGTTTAGAATTTGGCCCCGATGGTGCCTTATACCTTGCCGACTGGATAAATGGCTGGGGAACAAAAAATTATGGTCGTGTCTGGAAACTTGATGTAGAGGATTCAAAAAACGATCTGAAAGAGCAAAGACTGGAGACAAAAAGGCTCATGACTTTGGAATATGATGATTTGTCTGTTGACGATCTTGCTGAACTCTTGTCTTATCCGGATATGCGCATAAGGCAAAAAGCCCAATTTGAGCTGGCAGATCGCACATTTTGGGGCTACAGAACCCTTAAAGATGTTATCATTGAAGATACAACCCAATTTGCCAGGATACATGCCATTTGGGGAATTGGTCAGATCGCGTCAACAAATTATAAAAAGGCTGAACCCTTACTCGATTTGTTGAATGATGACGATCCTGAAATTATAGCCCAGACCGTTAAAGTATTAGGCGATATATATTATAAAGAGGCAGGCGAAAGTCTTATCCCGCTGTTAACGCATGAAAATGCCAGAGTCCGTTTCTTTGCGGCACAGGCTTTAGGGAGAATAGAATATAAGGAGGCTGTTCAACCCTTAATTAATTTTCTTGCGGTGAACAATGATGAGGATGTTTACCTGCGTCATGCCGGGGTATTGGCTTTAAGTAGAATTGGTGAAATAAAACCCATTATTTCCCTGGTGAGGAGTCCGCAAAGAAGTCTGCGAATTGCCGCGGTATTGGTCTTAAGGCGGCTACAAAATCCTAAAATCGCAGTATTTCTAAGGGATAAGGATGAATCTATTGTGACCGACGCAGCAAGGGCCATTAACGACGATTGGTGAATTCCGGAAGACATGCCCGCTTTGGCAGGTCTTTTGAAAGGAGAACGGTTTACATCAGATTAATTTCATTTGCCAAAAGAACCGATGTTTCAGGGGATCTACGGGGGGAAGCTTTGGCAACTATTGGTACCTGGGCCTCTCCTTCGGTTTTAGACAGGGTAGACGGGCGTTTCAGGGGAGAAATTAAACGCGATTCGATTATCGTTAAACAAAAAATTGAAGGGGACATCCCTGTTTTTTTAAAAGACAAAGATCCAAATATACTTATTGGGACTTCCAAAATTCTGGGTACCCTTGGAATAACTTCATATAATGCTCAGTTAAAATCCATTTTTTACAAGGACCGAAGGCCGGCTGTTAGGGTAGCAATGATAGAAGCTTTAGGAGAACTGCAAGATGTTGAAATAGCCTCATTGGTAAAGAAGGGGATGCAGGACAGCGATGAAAACGTCAGGGCGGCGGCAGTTCAACTTATTCCTGATTTAAATATCCCCAAAAACAAATTGCCGGGTGTAATAGGTCCAATATTTAAAAATGGATCTGTCCGGGAACAACAGGGAATGATCACAGCATTGGCAGAGATGCCTCTTGAGCAAAGTGGGGATGCCTTAAAGAGCCTGATTCAAAAAGCAGGATATAATCAGCTTGAGCCCGGGGTGATTCTCGATCTAATTGAAGCTGTTGAGTCTACTCAATCATCAGAACTGATAGCCAGTTTAGACAGGTTGAAAAATAGTGGTTATTCAGTGGATTCGTATAAGGAAGCCCTTTATGGCGGAAGAAATTGGCCTGGAGCGAATGTTTTTAAGAACAATTCTGCCGCTCAATGTGTAAGATGCCATGCCGTTGGGGGAGCAGGTGGCAAAGTTGGTCCGCCACTTGATAATATTGCAAATATCCTGAGTAGAGAAGAACTTTTAGAATCGCTCATTGAACCCGGCGCCCGCTTAGCACCCGGGTATGGATCTGTGACTTTGACTCTTAAGGACGGTCAGGTGGTATCAGGGATCCTTGCAGCTGAAAACAGGGAGGAGATCATTTTAAAAACCTCTGATGCCGAGCCCATGGAAATTGCGGTTTCAAGAATAAAGAAAAGACAAAATATGCCATCGGCAATGCCGGCAATGGGCACGGTATTGTCTAAAAGAGAACTAAGAGATTTAGTTGAATATTTATCAAATTTAAAGGGAAAATAATCAATTGAATAAATCCGAATGGGATTTACCGAACCGGCTTTTTAGTGTTTCCAGATATTGGAATTTAATTATTACCTTGAACAATTCAATTTAAATCAGAGGGACCGTCACGAAATAGGATCTTCGTAGAACCCAATATTTGTTTTGAAAGCAATCTATTTAATAGCAGTTAAAAAAATTAATAATTTCAAAAATCTTAATTACCTAAAACCTTTATGAAACTTCGATTAATTTTATTATTACTTTGTCTTACATATCTGAATATTAAGGCGCAGGAGACCAAAAAAGACTATACTGAAGCCTTCAAAGTTATTCAGGTTTGGTTAGATGCTCAAAAAGATTACGAAAAACTCCCGGGTATTTCTGCGTCAATCATTAAGGATCAGGAAATAATCTGGTCGGGGGCTTTTGGAAAAGCAAATATAGAAGCCGACGTAAATACAGAAACAACCACCATTTGCAGTATCTGTTCTATTTCAAAATTATTTACGGCTACGGCCATTATGAAGCTGTATGATAAAGGTAAGCTTCGTCTTGATGATAAAGTAAGTGATCTATTGCCCTGGTATAATCTGGATCAGAAATTTGCTGATAGCGGACCTATTACAGTGCGCACTTTGTTAACGCATTCCTCCGGATTACCCAGAGAGGCTAATTTTCCTTATTGGACCGGCCCCGATTTTCCATTTCCAACCCAGGATGAAATCAAAAAAGAATTAGGCAATCAGGAGACATTGTACCCTGCATCAACGTATTTTCAATACAGTAATCTAGGCCTCACTCTTTTAGGAGAAATTGTGGAGCAGGTATCCGGAATTCCTTTTACAACCTATGTAGAGGAAAACATTTTAAAACCACTTGAACTGAATGATACCCGAACACAACTCCCTGAACGTTTATACGGTAGTCAATTGGCCATTGGGTATTCAGCCTTAAACAGGGAAGGGCAGCGTAAAAAAGTGAAGCTATTCCAGGCAAATGGTATTATGGCTGCAGCAGGATTTTCATCTAACGTCCTGGACCTTGGGAAATTTGCATCCTGGCAATTTCGGTTATTGGATTCAACAATTACGGAAATCATTAAACCCTCAACCTTAAAATATATGCAGCAGGTACACTGGACAGACCCCGACTGGAAGACAACCTGGGGTTTGGGTTTTGCAGTTTCAAAGGGTAGTGATGGTACAAAATGGGTTTCGCATGGTGGCAGCTGTCCTGGCTACAGATCGGGAATACAGCTAAATCCAAAATCCAAAATGGCCTATGCTGTTATGATCAATGCCAATGGGACCAATCCTCATAAATATGCCAGGGAAATGCATGCCATTCTCAAGAAGGTGAAAAAGTCCGATTCAACGATAGCAGATAAATCCCCTAAAAAAGACCTTTCTGAATATACCGGATATTATAGTGATCAGCCATGGGGTAGTGAAAGTTATATTTCAACCTGGGAAGGAAAACTGGTTATTTTGAGCCTTCCGGCAACCTCACCGTCAAAATCCATGATTTTCTTTAAGCATGTAGAAGGGGATAGCTTTCAGAAGATAAGAAAAGACGATGAACCCGGAGAGATGATAGTATTTGAAAGAGATGAAACAGGGAAGGTTACCAGATACAGTCAGCATGGAAACTATTCGAATAAAATCAGGGACTAATGAAATTTAAATCAATTTTTCTAATGGTTGGCTGTAGCCTTTTTATGGCTATTTCATCCTCACAGGAACTTAATGCTTTAGCAGCTGAATTTTTAAACACTTTGGATCCGGATTTAAAGTCAATTACAATTTTTGATTTGGATGACAAAGAACGCCTTAATCTTCATTTCGTACCGATAAAAAGGAAAGGGCCCACTTTTCATGACTTTAATGATGAACAAAAAGAGGCCGCTATGGCCCTGCTCAGAGAATCATTGAGCAGCGAAGGGTTTCGAAAAACAAAAGAAATTATGGCACTGGAAGATGTTTTGCTGGAGATTGAAGGAGGTAAATTCAAAATGCCGGATGGTTCACCGGGTCGTGATGCACTTAATTATCATTTTTGTGTTTTTAATGATCCGGCAACTCAGCAGTTTTGGGGATGGCGATTTGAAGGACATCATATTTCCTTTAATTTTGTCGCCTCAAGTGGGAAGATTGTTGCCTCTACACCATCTTTCCTGGGGTCAAATCCGGCTATAGTCCGGGAAGGAGCGCAAAAAGGCAAAGAGGTTTTAAAGATGGAAACACAATTGGGGTTTGCCATGGTAAACTCCCTTTCAAAAGACCAGCTGGACAAAGCCCTTTTTTCTGAAAAAGCTCCCAGAGAAATTTTCACCACTAATAAACAAGTTGTAACGAACCTTGACCCACCGGGTATTTCCTATGCAGAATTAGATAAAAATCAAAAAGAAGCTTTAGAAAAGTTACTTATGGTTTATTTGGACAATTATGAATCAGGGTTTTCCCAGTCTCTTATGGATAAAATAAATACTGCGGGAATGAATGAGCTCTCATTTGCATGGGCAGGAAGTTTAGTACCCGGAAAAGGCCACTATTACAGAATACAAAACCCCGTAATTTTAATAGAATATGACAATACTCAGAATAATGCCAATCATGTTCATACCGCTGTAAGGGATCTTACGAATGATTTTGGGCGCGACCTTCTGAAAGAACATTATAAAGAAAGTCATAAACATTAAAAGATAATTTCTTCGATAGTCCGGAATCCACAACTTTTTGCAGTTAACTTAACGAATTGACCCAGAAGCCAATGCGAGTGGAATTCATCCATTATTATGCCCATTCTATGCATAAATAGCAACCAACTATACAGTTTAACTTTAGAATTATTTCTTCAAACATTTAATTCCTTATCTTTAAACGAACTCGATTGAAGTTTCCATAACTATCCATGCAAATTCGTCGTTTTCAAATTCCCCCATTTCAACGAAACTTATGTATCGCCTTTGAGGTACAAGACTAGGGTAGAAAAAACAAACAACAAAACTAATGAAAACAAAATCCAGCCTGTTAATCCTGGCCATTGGGCTTCTTGCCTTGATTTATTTTTTACAAAATCAAAATGAGGATAAAAAACTGGACTATTCCCAAAAAGCGTCCTTTTATTCTATCAAATGTACCGTAGCAAAATATTTATTGGAAGATGTGGATACCACCCAACAGATTTCACCATTATTTGAAAACCTGGGAAATCTTACTTTCCCTATTTCTACATCCAAAGAAATGGCCCAGACATTTTTTAATCAGGGCTTAAAACTCACCTATGCTTTTAATCATGCGGAAGCGATGACCCGATACCACCAGACGAGCGCAAGGAGAAATATAATGAGGCATTATCAAAAGCGAAAAAACTGGCCGCTAATGCAAGTGCAAAAGAACAGGCATTGATTAATGCACTTACATCAAGATACAGTACTGACCTAACTAAAGATGTGGCTGAATTGAATATGGCGTATATGGAGGCTATGACTGATGTAGTAAAACAATTTCCGGATGATTCAAATATTCAAACGCTATATGCTGCATCCGTAATGAATACTGTACCCTGGAATTATTGGGATAAGGATGGAAATCCGTCACCTAATATTACCGAAGCCAAAGCAGCACTGGAACGCGCTATGGAATTAAATCCGGATAATCCCGGAGCACATCACTATTATATTCATATGGTAGAGCTTCCAAAACCGGACCTTGCAGTTCCAAGCGCTGATAAATTAGCATCTCTAATGCCTGCCGCAGGACATATTGTTCATATGCCTTCTCATATCTATATTAGGGTAGGTCGTTATCTGGACGCAGTTAAGACCAATCAGGCAGCTATTTTAGCCGATGAAGACTACATATCACAATGTTATTCACAGGGACTTTATCCCCTGGGGTATTACCCGCATAATATTCATTTCCTTTGGTCTGCCGCAAGTTTATTGGGTGCAAGTGAAATAGCCATTGATGCGGCTAAAAAAACAGCTGAAAAAGTACCTACCGGAGAATTGATTTCGCTTCCATTTCTTCAGGATTTTGCATCAACCCCTATGCTTTCCTATGTTCGTTTTGGCAAATGGAATGAGATATTGACCATCCCGGCCCCAAATCCAGAAATTAAACATGTAAACCTAATGAGGCACTATGCCCGGGGAATAGCATTTGTGCGAAAAAACAATGCTAAAGAAGCTAAAGAAGAGTTGGAAGCTATTGCTGCCTTTAAAGAAGACCCTGAACTTGAAGAGCTCGTGGCTACCGCCAATAATAACTCGGCTTCCATTGCCAATATAGCCTATGAAGTTGTCGCCGGTGAACTGGCCTCACTTAACGGAGACTTGCCCAAAGCAATTGAACATTTAAAAAATGCTGTTGCCCTGGAAGATAAACTGGTCTATACCGAACCTGCGGC
>NZ_CAMYKG010000016.1 GCF_947258925.1 uncultured Eudoraea sp.
TGGGTGCCCCCCTTTTAGGTATCGTTTTCGAATTTAAAAGCACCCTTACGAGCACCCTATTATATAAAAAAATCCGCAATATCCCATAAATAGGATAAATGCGGATTTTATAAGTGGTCCCACCTGGGCTCGAACCAGGGACCCCCTGATTATGAGTCAGGTGCTCTAACCAGCTGAGCTATAGGACCGGTTAAAATCAATATGTCAAATTCAATCTTACGATTATGAGTCAGTCCCGAGTTCTCTACTACTGAGCTACGTGTCCTGAAGTATCGTAGATAACTTCGGGATAGGACCAATTTCGCTATCGCGTATGTCAAATTCCAAAATTTTGGACTGCAATATTACTACTTATTTTACTATACTGCAACTTCTTTATAGGCAGAAAGTTGGCTAAATAGCACATAAAGCTTACTTCATGAAGATAACTCTTTTTTCTGTACTATATGTTTAATTAGCAAATCTCAAAATCAATCTTTCGATTATGAGTCAGGTGCTGCCTAATTGTTGAAGCCCAAGGTACGCAGGACGGACTGCCTCTTGGTAACCGGGACCCCCTTTAAACCGTCCTGGTCAATGAAATAGAAGGTTTTTGTCTATTTGACACTGAATAGTAAACCAAAAAAAAATTAAATTTATATAAGATGTCGTGAAGATGTCGTGTGAGAATTATACTCGACGTAATAATTTTGTCATGAGATTAGGAACAAAAATCAAAACATTAAGAATCAAAGAAGGCTTAACTCAAATTGAACTTTCTGAAAAGACCGGATTAACGGAAAGAACAATTCAAAGAATTGAAAATCATGAGGTAGAACCATCTAAACATTCTTTAAAGAAAATAGGTGATGTTCTCAATCAGAATTTAAACGAACAAAAAATAAGTATCATGACAAAAAAACAAAGACTACTCAATCTTTTTCTAATCAGTATTTCTATACTAATAGTTGTTGAGTTTCTAATTGGATGGTTGACATGGCAAGAGCATTGGTGGGTTTTAATTTGTTGGTTCTTTCCATTATTGGGAGGGGTTTCAATTCCTTATTACAAAAGAAGAAAAAAATGAACTAGTCCCTAAGCTAATTGAACCTGTTTTTGGAATTTGAATTTTGGAATTTACATGAGTCAGTCCACTCGGGTCAAAAAGTATTATTTAATCTCCTGGCACAACTCCACCAAAACCCCATTACTGCTTTTTGGGTGCAGAAAAGCCACCAGCTTATTGTCGGCCCCTTTTTTGGGCTGCTCGTTCAAGACAATAAAGCCTTCGCCCTTTAAACGCGCTATTTCCTTCTTAATATCATCTACCTCAAAAGCAATATGGTGTATGCCTTCCCCTTTTCGGTCTATATACTTGGCAATAGGGCTGTCTTCCTTAGTGGCTTCCAGCAATTCTATCTTATTGGGGCCCACCTGGAAGAACGAGGTTTTTACCCCTTCTGAGGCCACTTCCTCTACCTTGTACTGCTCCGTGCCAAAAAGTTTTTCAAACAGCTGTTTAGAGCCTTCCAGATCCTTTACAGCAATGCCTATATGTTCTATTTTATTCATGGTTTCCCTATTGTTAACCTTCGTTTTTTAATACCCTCTAAAGTACGTATTTTTGCCCTATGGAAACACAACGACAGAAAAAAATTGCAGGGGTTATTCAAAAAGACCTGGCCGATATCTTACAGCGCGCAGCAACAGACGGCGGGATGCAGGGAACCCTTATTTCTGTCTCTAAAGTGTACGTTACCACAGACCTCTCTATAGCCAAGGTATACGTAAGTATCTTCCCCAATAAAAAGGCCGAAGAATTGCTCGAAGGAATGAAGTCTAACCAGCCCCTTATTAAGCACGAGCTGGCCCAGCGTACCAAACACCAGCTGCGGCGTATCCCCGAACTCTCCTTTTTTATTGATGATTCCCTGGAGTATATAGACAACATAGACAAATCCTTAAAAGGGGATGAGGACCCTATTGAGAATCCGGAGCTGCTACCCAAAAGAAAAAAATCCTAGTGATTGTTTGGAGTTTTGTTGTTGGGGTTTTTATAGATTACTTTTGATGGATTACCAGGCAAAATTTTTAAGGATAGCAGGGCTATGGTTTAAAATTTTAACAACCTGGTACGCAAAAGGAATCACAAAAAAGCAATGCATTAAATTTCAAATAATCACTTAACTTGAATTTTCCCTTTTATATAGCAAAAAGATACGTACGCTCTAAAAGCAGCCAGAATGCCGTAAACATTATCAACTTTATCACCTTCCTGGTAATTGTCATTGGCTCTGCAGCACTTTTTATTGTATTATCGGGCTTTTCCGGACTTAAAACCTTTAGCATTTCCTTCTCGTCTACCTTCGACCCCGATCTAAAAGCTACCCCCATCAGCGGGAAATTCTTTAGCCTGGGACCCGAAAAAGAAAAACAATTGTTGGCCATTTCCGGGATTACCTCCTATTCCAAGGAGCTGGAAGAGCAGGTCTACCTTACCCATAAACAAAAGAGCTGTGTGGCCTACATAAAAGGCGTGGATACCGCTTATAGGGTGGCAACAAAGGTAGACAGTGCCATCTATTGGGGAAATTGGACCTTAAAAAACCAACAGGCGGTGGTAGGCCTGGGCATTGCCAATTTACTTAGCCTTACCATCAATGATTATCAGGATCCTTTGCGTATCCTGGCACCCAAACCGGGAAAAGGATCAGGGACCCAACAGCGTTTCGGAGAAAAACCCTATAACGATATGCCGGTAGTCATAAGTGGGGTGTATGCTATTGAAGAAAACCTGGATAAGAAATATGTCTTTACAGAACTTGCCCTGGCACAGGTGATCCTTGAAAAAGACAACACCCAGCTTTCCGGACTTAATTTTGGCATAGACCCCCTGGCCGATGCAGACGAGGTTCGAAAACAGCTTACCGCTGTCCTGGGTGATAATATAGAGCTGCGGAACCGGAGGCAACTCAACACAGCACTCTATAAAATGCTGAATACCGAAAACCTGGCTACCTATCTAATCTTTACCCTGGTGCTGATCATTGCCTTGTTTAATGTAGTAGGTGCCATTATCATGATGATCCTGGATAAGCAGCAGAATTCCAAAACCCTTTATAGCCTTGGGGCTACCATACGCGAATTGCGGCGTATCTATTTTGTGCAGGGCGTCCTGGTCACCAGCCTGGGTGGCCTGATTGGGCTGTTCCTGGCCTCCCTCCTTATCTGGTCTCAGCTGGCCTTTGGCTGGTTAAAAATTACCCCTTCCCTGGCCTATCCGGTAGAATATAAACTTATGAATGTCGTGGTGGTCCTGGTTACCATTGTAGTGCTGGGCATAATTGCATCGAAAATTGCCAGTAGCCGGGTTAGCAAAAAACTCCTGGCCTGATTCCCATTATACAAACTGGTAATCCCCAAACTTTTCCAGAACCTCATCAAAGGCGGCAAAGACATCTTTTGCATCATCGCTGGTCACCATTTTCATACGGTATTCCTTAAAGTTGGGAATGCCCTTAAAATAATTGGTGTAGTGCCTTCGGGTCTCAAAAACCCCCAGCTTCTCCCCTTTCCAGTCCATAGCCATTTGCAGATGCCTTCGGGCCGCTAGTACGCGTTCTTCCATGGTAGGGGGTTCTAAGTATGTTCCTGTCTTCAGGTAGTGTTTTACTTCTTTAAAAAACCAGGGATACCCAATACTGGCGCGGCCAATCATGGCGCCGTCCAGCCCGTAATCATCACGCATTATTCGGGCCGCTTCAGGGCTGTCTACATCCCCGTTTCCAAAAACCGGGATATGCATTCTTGAATTGTTTTTTACCTCGGCAATCGGCTTCCAGTCGGCCTGCCCTTTATACATCTGCGCCCTTGTCCTTCCGTGGATAGCAATGGCCTTACAGCCTACATCCTGCAGCCGTTCTGCCACTTCCACAATTTTAATGGAATCGTGGTCCCAGCCCAGCCTGGTTTTTACGGTTACAGGTAAATGGGTATGTTCTACCATGGCCCTGGTAAGGGAGACCATTAAATCAATATCTTTTAAAATCCCTGCGCCTGCGCCTTTGCTCACTACTTTCTTTACCGGACAGCCAAAATTGATATCAATAATATCCGGTTTGGATTGTTCCACAATCTCTACCGAACGCAGCATGGAGTCCAGGTTGGCGCCAAAGATCTGTATCCCTACCGGGCGTTCCTTTTCGTAGATATCGAGCTTCATAACACTTTTAGCCGCATCGCGGATAAGGCCTTCCGAAGAGATAAACTCGGTATATACCAGGTCTGCTCCCTGCTCCTTGCAGAGTGCGCGAAAGGGTGGGTCGCTTACGTCCTCCATAGGGGCGAGCAACAAGGGAAAAGTGGGTAAAACAATGTTACCTATTGTTGGCATCTTTTAAATCTTTGCGGTGCAAAATTAAAAATAATGCGGCAACTACCCCAATTTATTCGTTTTCAAGTCGTTGTAACTCGCTTTTCCGGAGGTTGCGGTTGATGTTGTTCAGACGGTAATTGCCAAATTTATAGGTAAAGCCCAGACGTACAAATCTGGTTTCCGGTCGCTCCCTAAGGGAGTTGTCCTGGTTGGCATAACGTGAGGTTAACCTGCCCCTGGCCATCCCAAGGAGGTCTTCACCCACAAGGGAAATTACCCCGCGGTTATTCCATAGGGTTTTGCGCAAACCCACATTAAGGATGGCAATTTCAGATACTTTATACGAACCAAATAGAAAGTTGCTTAAATAGGAAAAAGAGAGGTCTCCGGTAAAAGTACCGTCTTTAGATAAGCTAAAGGTATTATTCAGATAGCCGTAATACCCGGTCACCTTATTGGTATAGGTTTCAATAGTACTTTCCTCGGCCAGTAAGGTTTCATCTTCATAAAAAACGGAGTTGTAAAAATACAGGGACCAAAAGTCATTAATAGCTGTTGAAATCGTAAAATCCAGGCCATAGGAGGTACTTTTCTGCACATTTTGTTTGCTCTCCCTCAGCACCTGGTTCTCGTTGTCCTGAAAAGTTAAGGTACTGATGTACCTGCCATTATCCCGGTAATAAACATCAAAAAAATAGGTGTCTTTTATGGAGTAATTCAAATTGAAATTATGGCTGAAATTGGGAACGAGGTTGGGGTTCCCTTCCAGGTAATTATTTTCATTCAGAAAATAGCGAAACGGGTTCAGGTCTGAATATTTGGGCCGGTTAATCTTCCTGCTGTAATCAAAGGTAAGGCTATTCTCCTCGCCCAGCTTACGGCTCAGGTAGAAGGATGGAAAAAGTTCAAAGTAGTTTTGCTTATTGATTTGCAGCAGCGTTACCGAGAGCGCTTCCACATTGGTTTGTTCTGCCCTTAGCCCCAACTTCAGGGCCCACTTTTCCCAATCGTGAGAATAACTTCCGTAAAGGGCATACACCCCTTCCCGGTATTCAAAATTGTCTGACAGGGCAATGTCAAAAGGAGGCAGGTTGTTGTTCACATCAAAATAATCAATGCCACTATCCGTGTTTATCCATGATCCCCGAATCCCGGTTTCAAAACTCCCCGATTCTAAGGGCAGGTAGTAATCAACCCTTGCCGTAAAAATATTAATGTCCTGCATGGCATCTGTGGCAAAAGTAAAATTCCTTAAAAAGGTGTCTGAAGGATCAAAATAATCTGAGGAACCCCGTTGCAGGCGTGCCAGGTCATAATAGGTATAATGCACATTGGCCTTAAGGTTCTCTCCTTCTTTCTTTAGTTTCCGTTCGTAATTAAGATCAAAACTAAGGTTTACCAGGTCCTCATCAATAGGACTCAGGGTCTGCATGGTAGAATCGAGCACCCCGGCCCCGTTAAGCATTTCGGTACTTAACTCATTTACGATTTCCTTGTTTGGGGAAAAGCTGATGTTGGAGGTGAAATTTATAAGATCGCGCTCAGAAGGTTTATAATCGAACATTAAATTAAACTGCTGATCCTGGGATCGGATAGTCTCCCCAATGTCTGTATTCCAACTGGCAAATACCTCATTCTGATCATTTATAAAGTTAACCCGGCCGTCCCCGCTTTTAAATTCTTTTCTGGGGTTGATGGTATAGTTCAGGAAAATACCCACTTTGTCGTTCTTGAAATAATGACTGGTACCAAAGCTGTATTTTGGAAATACGCCCTGGGTATATTGTCCCCTGACGTTGCCCTTATAACCCGGAGTTACGTTTTCTTTGGTGCGGATATTTAGGATAGAGCCGTCCCCTGCTTCAAAACTGGCGGGGGGATTTGGAATGACCTCCACAGATGAGATCATATCCCCGGAGAGCCCTTTTAAAAATTCCTGTACTTCCCGGGCGGATAATTGCACTTTGCGATCGTTGAGATACACCGTGGCTGCTTGTCCCCTGATTTCGAGGTTATCCTGCATTACAATCACCCCGGGGGCATTTCGCAGAATATCCCAGGAGTTGCCTTCCCCCAAAACAGTATTTTCAACATTAAAAACGATGCGATCTGCCTTTCGCTCAACAATTGGTTTTGTCCCGGTCACCACCACCTCACTTAAATTCTGTTCAATGGGTTCTAAAACCAGGGCCCCAATTTGTAAGTTTGATTTTATTTCCAGCGGGACTAAAAGTGAAAGGTATCCGAAGTATTTTGCCTGTAAATAGTATACATTGGGCTCTATGCCCTTTAAGCTGAACTTACCGTTATCATCTGCAGAAATTCCTTTTACCTGGGTACTGTCCGGCACCTGAAGCAACATGACATTGGCATACGGAAGTGACTTCCCATCAGTGTCCCTAACAGACCCTGATACTTCAAAGGTCTGGCTGGTCATGGCTAAGGGTAACATTCCCAAAACGAATAGTAAGGAAAATCTCACATTTGGTAGGTTAGCCTGTAAAGCTATAAAATTATTTTATTTTAACCTTAAAAAAAGGACTCTCATTGTTTCCAGATCCTTGTTGTATTGTCCTGTTACGGTCCATATTTACTTACAAAATCAGTCGCATACAAGGCCGCTGCAAGTATTATAGCCGTGGATCAGAAAGTGATGGGTGCTTTCAGGGTTTCGCCCTTACGCAGTACCCGTACCGTAGTGGTATCTCCCGGTTCAAAAGCCGATAGTGCCCGCATATAGCTCATCATATCTACCACCGCACTGTCGCCAAGCTGCACCACTACATCGCCTTTTTGCAAGCCTGCTTTCTGCGCCGTTTTGCCCTCACTTATTCCATCAATGCGCATCCCTTTGCCATCATACAGATAATCCGGGACCACCCCTAAAACGACTTTAAATCTGGGTACTTCATCGCTTTCATTCTTTGTTTTTCGAAACACAAGTTGCCCGTCATCATCCAATTCCTCTACCAGACTGAATAAATACGCACTTATCTCCCGCATACCGTCATAATTAAGTTTCTCTGCATCATCCGTTGGTTTGTGGTAATCTTCATGCTGCCCCGTAAAAAAATGCAATACCGGGATATCCTGCAGGTAGAACGAGGTATGGTCTGATGGCCCTACGCCAGATTCATTCAATACCAATTTAAATCCGGGATTGGATGCATTTAATACCTGGGGCCAGATAGGGGAGGTTCCTGTCCCGCTAACGGACAAGGTCTTGTCTTCCCTGAGTCGGCCAACCATATCAAGGTTTAGCATATAGGATACTTTTTCCAGGTCTATGGTGGGGTTTTTGGTGAAAAAATTTGACCCCAGCAGGCCCATTTCCTCCCCTGAAAAAGTAATAAACAAATAGTTTTTAGTAAGCTCCGCTCCCTTTATCTTATTGGCCAGGTCCAGGAGTACCGCCACCCCACTGGCATTATCATCCGCACCGTTATGAACCGCCGGTTCACCTTTGTACAAGGAGCCTTCGCCCCCATAGCCCAGGTGGTCGTAATGGGCCCCTATCACTATCGTATTCCTGGCGTTGTTATCTATAAACCCAATAACATTAGTGCCTGTTATGGTACTGTCGCCACCTTCTTCAAAACGTATCTGCTGATGCGGGTCTTTCTTTGGTTTAAACGTAAAGGTCTGGTAATAAGTACCGGCATTCCCCTTGGGTTTAAGCCCTATTCCCAGCATAAGTTCCCGAATATAGGCTGCTGCTCTCAACTCTTCTTCAGTTCCGGTTTCCCTGCCCTTAAATTCGTCACTTGCCAGGATATGGATCTCCTGTTCCATCGAAGGCATTTTAGGTTCCTCACGTTTACATCCAAGGGCAAGAATAAAAAATATACCCAGAATTATTTTTTTCATCAGTTTTGCATCTAATTTTGAACAAAATTAATCATCCTATGAAAACTTTGGTGCCCTTCTTTCTATTATTCCTGATTTTTGGTTGTAAGACCGATTCCAAAAAAGCCCTTCCTGAAAAGGAAAGTACGGTTTCTGTAATGGCCGGATCAGACACCCTGATCTATAAAGAAGAAAAACATTTTAAATCCATTCGCCAGGTGACTTTTGGCGGGGACAATGCCGAAGCCTATTGGAGCTTTGACGACAGCAAGTTAATTTTTCAATCCAACAATCCCGCCTGGGGTATGCAATGCGACCAGATGTTTCTGATGAATTTTGAAGAGGATTTCAAAGAAGGTCAACCCCCCATGATAAGCACGGGAATGGGGCGTACCACCTGCGCCTATTTCCTCCCGGACAATAAGCATATTGTTTACGCCTCCACCCATTTAGACAGCGAAGAGTGCCCGGAGGTGCCCTTGCGTAAAAACGGGAAATACGTATGGCCCGTCTACGATTCCTTCGACATCTTTGTAGCCGATCTTAATGGAAATATCGTTACCCAACTTACCAGTGAACCGGGTTATGATGCGGAAGCCACGGTTTCTCCACAGGGAGATAAAATAGTGTTTACCTCTACCCGAAGCGGGGACCTGGAATTGTATACCATGAACCTTGATGGTACTGATGTGGTCCAAATAACAGATGAATTGGGTTATGACGGCGGTGCTTTTTTCTCTCCGGATGGCACCAAAATTATTTTCAGGGCTTCAAGACCTAGAACCGAAGAAGCCATAAGAGAATATAAAGCATTATTGGCCCAGGGATTGGTACAGCCCACAGAAATGGAGCTTTTTATTTGCAATGCAGATGGCAGTGAACTGAGGCAGCTAAGCTTTCTGGGCAATGCCAACTGGAGTCCGTTCTTTCACCCTTCGGGCACAAAGATCTTATTTTCAAGTAACTATGAGGCTGAAAAAGGATTTCCGTTTAACCTGTATCTTATAGATATAGATGGGAAGAACCTGGAACGGGTTACCCATGGAAAAACCTTTGATGCCTTTCCCGTATTTTCCAATAATGGCAAATTCCTGGCGTTTTCCAGTAACCGCAACAACGGAGGAACCCGGGATACCAATTTGTTTATTGCCGAGTGGCAGGATTAAGTAGCAGAAAACTGTATCTTTGCAGCCTATTTGAAATAGCCAGAAAAAGAAAATGAAGCATATTCGGAATTTCTGTATTATCGCCCATATAGATCATGGGAAAAGTACTTTAGCAGACAGGCTATTGGATTTTACCGGTTCGGTAACGGAAAGGGAAAAGAAAGAACAGCTTCTGGATAATATGGACCTGGAGCGAGAACGGGGGATTACCATTAAGAGTCACGCTATTCAGATGGAATACGAGCACGAAGGGGAGTCATATGTGCTTAATTTAATTGACACCCCCGGGCACGTAGATTTCTCCTACGAGGTTTCACGCTCTATAGCGGCTTGCGAAGGCGCCCTTTTGGTGGTTGATGCGGCACAAAGCATACAGGCCCAGACCATTTCCAATTTATACCTGGCCCTGGAAAATGACCTGGAAATTATTCCGGTATTGAACAAAGTTGATTTACCAAGCGCCAGTCCGGAAGAAGTAACCGATGATATTGTAGACCTTTTGGGGTGCAAGCCCGAAGAGGTGATCCCTGCAAGTGCTAAAACCGGAATTGGGATTAAAGATATTCTTACGGCCATTATTGACCGTATTCCGGCCCCAACCGGAAATATTGATGAGCCCTTACAGGCTTTGGTGTTCGATTCTGTTTACAATCCTTTCCGTGGCGTTGAAACCTATTTCAGGGTCATCAACGGCTCTATAAAAAAAGGACAAAAAATAAAATTTGTAGCCACCGGGAAGACCTATTTTGCTGATGAAGTAGGCACCCTGAAACTTAGCCAGGTCCCCCAGGCAAGTATTAAGGCAGGTGATGTTGGCTATCTTATTACCGGAATAAAAGACGCACGGGAAGTAAAAGTGGGTGATACCATTACCGATGCTGTTAACCCAACCATGAATCCAATTGCCGGTTTTGAAGATGTAAAACCCATGGTCTTTGCAGGTATCTACCCGGTAGATACAGAAGATTTTGAAGAACTGCGTTCCTCCATGGAAAAATTGCAGCTCAATGATGCTTCCCTGGTGTTTACCCCTGAAAGCAGTGCAGCCCTGGGCTTCGGTTTTCGATGCGGTTTTCTGGGCATGCTTCATATGGAAATCATCCAGGAGCGTTTGGAACGGGAGTTTGATATGACCGTGATCACCACGGTGCCCAACGTTAGTTATCACGCCTTTACCACCAAAGATCCCGATACCCCGGTTATCGTAAATAACCCCAGTGATCTCCCGGACCCCTCTACCCTGGCAAGGGTGGAAGAGCCTTATATAAAAGCTACCATAATTACAAAGTCGGATTTTGTTGGAAACGTAATGTCGCTTTGTATTGATAAACGGGGCCTGATTACCAATCAAACCTACCTTACTACCGAGCGGGTGGAACTCAATTTTGATATGCCGCTGGCTGAGATCGTTTTTGATTTTTACGACCGACTTAAAACCGTATCCAAGGGGTATGCCTCCTTTGATTATTCTCCTATTGGGATGCGGGTATCTAAACTGGTTCGAGTAGATATTTTACTCAATGCCCAACCGGTAGATGCGCTCTCTGCTCTTGTACATTTTGATAATGCCCACTACATAGGCAAAAGGATGTGCGAAAAGTTAAAGGAGCTCATCCCCAGGCAACAGTTTGATATTCCGATACAGGCTGCGATTGGAGCTAAAATTATTTCCAGGGAAACCATTAAAGCGCTGCGTAAAGATGTTACCGCCAAATGTTATGGGGGTGATATTTCCAGGAAACGAAAACTTCTGGAAAAACAAAAGAAGGGTAAAAAACGGATGCGGCAAGTGGGTAATGTAGAGATCCCCCAACAAGCATTTATGGCCGTACTTAAACTAAATGATTAATTTTTCTGCTTCCCTACATTTTTTGTACAAAAAATACAATAATATGGACTGCTCTTAGTTAATAGTAGAAGTTTAAAATTCCCCTATTTATGACTACATATATTGCCGAATTTCGTGCTTTACATAAGATTATTCAGATTAAACAGCATTCCGTATTTACCTGGCAACAGGAAGGTGGTGACATAGATCCCGATTTGCTTGAGGGAAAGATAAAAAGGGAGTCCTCTGTTCACTTCTACAATTTACTGGCAGGAGATCGCATAGACGTTGCTATGGATGATATTACGGTAGAAATTACCAGGACTGCAACTTTTAACGGTTGATTAATTTTGCCAAATAAGTTCAAAAGAATACGAGCTACAGCTTTTTAGTGTGCCCTGTCTAAATCAAACATTTTGCCCAGGTATACCAGTTTAGAGCCCTCTGAAATAGCATCTGAGTCTCCATTGAAGGTAGATATGATAGATACTTTTCCATCCGGGGATTTTAAAAATACCGGGATAATCTCATCATCTTCTTTGGTAATATCTATTAGCTTTTTGTAATGGTCGGCATTTTTAAGGTCTATTTCGTGAAGCGCAGGATATCGCCTGGTGACTTCCGTCATTTTAATAAAATCGTCGTTCTGTGAGAAGAGGCCTTCCCTGGGGTTTTTCTCAGGATCGTTCATCTCATCAGCACTAACCAGCCTGAAGGAACCATTTTCGCCCAACTGATCCCTGAACTTGTCTATGGCATATTGATTTATTTCAGGACTCCCGGTAAGCGCCATTAAATAGCCCATATCATTAAGCTCTATATCATCTGTAAGGGTATCTGAATACACATCGGCTACCTTAGCCTCCAAACCAAGTTTTTTTGCCTGGTCAATATTCGCCTGGTTAGCATCTATTAAGACCACATGCCTGTTGTTCTTCTTTAGGTAACTGGCCAACAGCCTGGACGCTTTGGATGCGCCTAAAATTAAAATTCCTTCCGAATGTTTTAAAAACACCCCAACCATTTTTGCAAAATACCGGGCGGTAGTTGCATTTAAAAGCACCGTCCCAAGTACAATCATAAAGACCAGCGGGGTTATATATTCTGCTCCTGGTTCCCCTTTTTGAATTAATTTGGATCCAAAAAGTGAGGCAATTCCGGCAGCCACAATACCTCTGGGTCCTACCCAGCTTATGAAGAGTTTTTCATTAAATTTTAAACTGGATCCTTTGGTGCTTAAAAAGACCCCAATAGGCCGAATGACAAGCACAACTATAAAAAATAATACCGCCGTTTTCCAATTGTAAATCAACATCATATCACTAATGTTGATGTTCGCGGCCAAAAGGATAAAAAGAATGGAGATCAGTAATACGCTAAGCGATTCCTTAAAATAGAGCAGCTCTTTAAGGTTGGGCAGGTCCATGTTCCCCATAACCATTCCCATCACCACCACGGCCAGAAGACCAGATTCATGGGCCAGAATATCAGATTCCACGAATACTAAAAGGACCACGGAAAGCGAGACCACATTGGATAAATAATGGGGCACGTATTTTTTCCTGATAATAAAGGCCAGGGCGTGGGCAAATGTGAAGCCGAAAGTAGTTCCAAAAAGTAAAATCTTACCAAAGTCAATCAATGCTGTTTCGGTATACGCCTGCCCTTCACCCACGCTAATAAATTCAAATACAAGTACGGCTACCAATGCCCCAATTGGATCAATCAATATCCCCTCCCATTTTAATACCGCGGAAATATCTTTTTTTAAAGGTAAATTTCTTAAGATTGGGGTAATAACCGTGGGGCCGGTGACAATAATCAGGGCCGCAAACAAAAAAGATATCTGCCAGCTAAGATCAAAGACAAAATGCGTTACTATTCCTGCTCCAAAGAAAGTAACCAGGGTGCCCACCGTAATTAGCTTGGTAATTACAGGGCCAACATTTCTGATCTCGGAACGTTTTAGGGTAAGGCCGCCTTCAAATAAGATAATACTAATGGCAAGGGAAAGAAAATAATATAAGCCATCTCCCGGGAAAAGTCCTTTTTCCCCATTCCAAACAGGTTCTATCAATTTAGAACCATCTTCGGTATACAAGGTGGCTATAGGTCCAACAAGAAGGCCAATCAAAATCAGGGGTAAAATAGCCGGCAGTTTTAAACGCCATGCGAACCACTGTGCAATGATCCCTAAAATAATTATTCCGGCAAGTTCTACCATCTCTTTCCTTTGGTGTTAAAAATAATGATTAAAATGAATATCCATTACGAATAGCACAAGAAATAGAATTTTAAATAATACCTGCCTATTGGTATTGAAGCTATCATCAACAGACGGCTATTAGGAATTTAACTTAACTCATTATAATAGGTATATATGTGGTATATTCAACCAAAATAAAAGTATTGGAAACGAATCCCCATCCTTTTAAGAGAATTCTATTCGGTTTTGCTTTTTCACCCACGCTGGAAATCAATCTTTTGGAAACCACGCGTCTTGCGCATTTTTTTAATGCCAAATTAACCTTACTTCATGTAGGGGAAAAAACCGGGGAAAAATTGGGTATTTTGAATGCACTGCTGAAGAAAATTGATTTTCCGGATGATGCCATAGAAATTCAGTGGGAAGAAGGAAAGCCGGTTTCTGTAATTTTAGAGGCATGTACGAAATACAATATTGATTTATTGGTACTGGGTGCGCTTCAACATGAAAATATGTATCAATTCTATGTGGGAAGTATCGCCAGAAATTTGACCCGAAAGGTTAATTGCTCTGTTTTGTTGCTGATAAAGCCCACGGCAGAACGCAGCCCTTGTAAGCATATTGTTGTAAATGGGCTGGATGCTCCGGAAACCCCTGTAGCTATTTTGGATGCGTTCTATGTGGCTAACGCCTTAGGAGCACAACAGATTACCATTGTAGAGGAGATTAGGGAGCAAGAAATCCATGTCACTGTTGAAGATGACCGGTCTTTAAAGAAAGCTAATATTGTAATGGAGCGACTCAAACTGAGGGAAGATTCCAGGGTACGCAAAATCCTGAATAGTATGCCGGAAAATTTCCTTAAAAATATTAAGGTAAAGACACAAAGTATTTTTGGTAAAAGGGGCTATTCCATAGGTCACTATGCAGAAGTAGTGCGCGCAGATTTGCTGGTCATGAATGCTCCTAAAAAATCAGGGTTGTTAGATCGTATTTTCCCTCATGACCTGGAGTATATTTTATCCGATTTGCCCACCGATTTATTGATTATTCGTAAAAAAGATTGAGCGCTAAAACCAACCATACCACCACTTTTATCAAGTCTTTGCCCAAAAACATCTTTGCGGGTTTTGTAGTGTCGCTTATCGCGTTGCCTCTGGGTCTGGGATTGGCTTTGGCAAGTGAGGCGCCTCCTATTTCAGGGATCATCGCCGCAGTAACAGGAGGGATAATTGTTGCGCTCTTAGGCGGTTCCAAGGTTACTATAGCCGGGCCGGGTAATGGCCTGGTCATTGTGTTGCTAGGGGCAATTACGGTCCTTGGTAAAGGTGATTTGTACCAGGGCTATTTATTCACCTTAGCGGCCGTAGTGTTCTCGGGCATCCTGATGCTCCTTTTGGGCTTCTTAAAAATGGGGCGTTTGGCAGATTTTTTTCCGGCTTCGGCTATACAAGGTATGCTCGCCGCTATTGGTGTCGGTATCCTGGCGAAGCAATTTCATATAATGGTGGGCCATAACGATTCAAAAGGAACAATTATAGAGTTATTGTATACCATCCCAAATGACTTACTGGATTTGCTATATGAAGCAGACATGGATATGTTGTTTGCGTCGGCAATAGGAATTGTCAGTCTGTTGATAATGGTCTTTTATTCGAAAATCAGGAATAAGTTCTTTCAGCTCATCCCTGCGCCAATGTGGATATTGATCCTGTCTGTCGGTTTAAGTTATTGCTATGCCCTTCTTGGCAAACCTTATCCGATTGGGATAGATTTCTTAGTATCCATTCCCGATAACGTGCTATCCAGTCTTGCATTCCCTGATTTTGCAAAGATATGGGACAAACAGTTTATCCTTGCCGTATTTGCCATTACCCTGATAGCGAGTATAGAATCCCTGCTGAGTATTAAGGCTGTGGACAAACTTGATCCGCTAAACAGGAGGTCCAATGTCAATAAAGATCTCAAAGCGCTTGGATTGGCCACAACCATTAGTGGCTTATTAGGCGGTCTTAATGTGGTAACCGTAATTGCCAGAAGTTCGGTTAACGTACATAACGGGGCTACCAACAGATCTTCCAATTTCTTCCATGCCCTGTTTTTGGTTGGCTTTGTCCTGGTTTTTCAGGAGCAGCTTAGCCGTATACCCCTGGCGGCGTTGGCAGCCATCCTGGTGTATACCGGATACAAATTGGCGGATCCGGAATCTTTCAGGAAAATTGCCCGTATTGGGAATGAACAAGTTGTTATTTTTCTAACCACATTAATTACCACATTATTTACAAACCTTATTACGGGAATTGGGGTCGGAATTTTGGTTACGATCATTATTCATATGATTTTAAATAAAAGTGTTTCCCTGTTCCTTAGTCATTTGTTTAAACCTAATATTCTTGTTTTCAAGGAAGAAGATGAAGGGGTTTTTTATGTGAGTGTAAAATACTTTTGTAGTTTCCTGAATTTCCATAAACTAAAGGATAAGCTCGATGCCGTACCAGAAAGTGAAGACGTGGTGCTCGATTTTTCTATGTGCAGTTTCGTTGATCACACGGTCCTGGAAGGTCTGGAAAATTATAATGCTTCCTTTGATAAAAAAGGGGGAAGTATTGAGGTCATAGGCTTGGATAAACATGATGCCGACTCCTTTCACCCCTTTGCCATCCGAAAAATATTACCTGTGGCAGCACTAAAACCGATTGAACGGTATTTTACCAAAAGACAAAAAGATCTGGAGGTAGCAGCTAAGGATTATGGCTGGGATTATATTGCAAAAAGGAACACCAATACTTCTTTTTTGGAAAATTTTGTATTCTTTCATACCCGCGAAATCGACTATTTCTACAACCTTTTAAAAGATGCTGAAAACGACTGTAGTGTCTTTGACCTCGAATGGACAGAAGGTGCTTTTATAGCAAAAGAAGTCGTTAAAACCACCATGATGCATATTAATCTGGATATGGATATCCCTGTATTTACGCTCGATAAAGAAGGTCTGTTGCAATTAATTTATTCCCTGGCGGGATTCAAAGATATAAGCATAGAAAACCATCCGGACTTCAACAGGCGCTTTAACCTTAGTGGAGAAGACGAAAATGCTATTCGTGAACTCTTTTCGGATGAGATGGTATTGTTCCTTGAAAGCCATCCTTATTATCATATCGAATCTAATGGTTCTTCTTTGCTAATCTTAAAAAATGAACGCCTGCTGAGTGTACAGGAAACCAAAAGAATGATCTATTTTGGACAGCAGCTGCATGATTTGGTCCAGCACAAAAAGATTACCCATTGATTGTTAAAAACTATTAATATTAGGGTTATTCATTAGCGGTTTTGTTAATTTGCAGCCGACTCAGAATACATGAATGATCTTATATCCCATTGAAACCGGAAATTTTAAATTGGATGGAGGCGCAATGTTTGGGGTAGTACCTAAATCATTGTGGCATAGAACCAATCCGGCAGATAGCAATAATATGATAGATATTGCTGCCAGAAGCCTTCTTATAGAAGATGGCAACCGGCTTATTCTTATTGATACCGGGATGGGGAATAAACAATCAGAAAAATTTTTTAGCTATTACTACAGATGGGGAAATCATAGCCTGGATGCTTCCCTTAAAAAAGAGGGCTTTGTACGGGATGATATTACCGATGTGTTTATGACCCATCTTCATTTTGATCACTGTGGCGGCAGTGTTCAATGGAATAAAGATCACACAGGCTATGAGCCTGCCTTTAAAAATGCGAATTACTGGACCAATGAAGACCACTGGAACTGGGCCACTAAACCCAATCCCAGGGAGAAAGCTTCTTTTCTAAAAGAAAATCTGCTGCCAATGGAAGAAAGTGGCCGGTTAAAATTTATAAATAGGGAAGAATATCCCTTTATGGATAGTTCAGAACTGGGATTTGGAATTTTGTTTGTGGACGGGCATACCGACAAACAAATGTTACCCCATATCCATTATAAAGGCAAGACCCTCGTTTTTATGGCAGATTTATTGCCAACCGTAGGGCATATCCCGGTACCATATATCATGGGCTACGACACAAGGCCCTTGCTAACACTCAGCGAAAAAGCGGCTTTCTTAAACACCGCCGCAGACGATAATTTTTATTTGTTCATGGAGCACGATGCCCATAATGAAGTATGCACTGTTGCACATACCGAAAAGGGAATCAGACTTAATAAAAGCCACACATTTGATGAAATTTTTAATTAAGTCCTTTCTGTTCCTGTTTTTTATATCTCCTCTTTGCAGCTGTAAAGAGAAGGAATTGCGAAGTGAAGATTTTACCGAAGAATTTGCTTTCACAGCAGGTATTGAAGGGCCGGCCGTAGATGAAAATGGAGACCTTTTTGCCGTCAATTTCAACAAAGAGGGTACCATCGGTAAGGTAAACAAGGCAGGGGAAGCTGAAATTTTTATCAGTTTACCGGAAGGCAGTATAGGCAATGGCATACGTTTTGATCTTAATGGAAATATGTTTATCGCAGACTATTTAGGCCATAAAGTTTACAGAATTAAAAAAGGCAGCAGAACCCCTGAAATATGGGTGCAGGATTCAACGATGAATCAACCCAACGATCTGGCTATTGGTCCGGCAGGCGTTATATACCTCAGTGACCCTAATTGGGCTGAAAGCACCGGAAACCTCTGGATGGTTACCCCCGAAAGAGAATTGCTATTGCTCGAAGAAGGTATGGGCACAACGAATGGGATAGAAGTTAGTCCTGATAATACAACCCTTTATGTGAACGAATCTGTACAAAGGGTTATTTGGCAATATGATATCGAAGAGAACGGAAGGTTAAGCAATAAAAAGGAATTTGTAAGCTTTACCGATTTTGGGCTGGACGGAATGCGGTGTGATAAACAGGGAAACCTTTATGTGACCCGCTATGACAAAGGCACTGTAGCCATTTTTTCGCCAGAGGGGAAGCTAATTAAGGAAGTAACCCTTAAGGGTAAGAAGCCTTCAAATATTACCTTTGGCGGGGAAAAAGGACTTAATTGTTATGTAACGATGGCTGACAGGGGTTGCCTGGAAACCTTTGTCGCACTAAACCCGGGAAGCTATTATTCAAAAATACATTACTAAATATAAATTTAATATGACTCTGAAACATTTAAAATTGGCTTTTTCTGCTGCGCTTACTATCTTTTTGGTGAGCTGTGGCAATACAAAATTGGTATTAACCCCACTGGAAAAAATTGATACGGTTCCGCTCAAAGTTTCTGATCTTACAGAGACAGAGAATGAAACATGGGGACATAAAGATCTCATTTCCGATACTATTCCGGGGATTAGCCTCAACAAGGCCTATGACGAAATTATAAAGAATAAAAAAGGGAAGAAGGTCATTGTAGCAGTACTCGATTCCGGAATTGATCTTGAACATGAAGACCTGGATGATGTCATCTGGACCAATAAAAAAGAACGTGCCGGTAACGGTATAGATGATGATAATAATGGTTACATAGATGACATCCATGGGTATAACTTTTTAGGGGAATCCTATAACGAACAATTGGAATATGTACGGATTATAAAACTAAAGATGGGGGATAATGCTATCCAGGAAAAGGCAAAAGCCGAACAACAGGCTGAATATTCCAAAGAATCGCAAAACAAAATGCGATATGAGCAAATTCTCAAAACCGTAAAAGACGCAGATGCCGCTATTAAGAAATATCTGGCTAAAGATGCCTATTCTAAAAAAGATGTTCTTGCTATAAAGACAGAAGATCAGGCCTTGTTGCAATATGTTGCTGTACTAAAGCAGATGTATGGTGTTGCAGACAGTATCCCGGATGTAATAAAAGAATTAAACGCAGGTTTAACTTATTTTACCGAACGTGTAAATTACCACCTTAATGTAGATTTTGATGGCAGGAAAATAGTAGGCGACGACCCTTATGACCTTATGGATTTAGGTTATGGAAATGGAAATCCCAACAACAGGGTAAAGGATGAGAGTCACGGAACACATGTCGCAGGCATAATTGCAGCTGAACGAAACAACGGATTAGGGATTAACGGGGTGGCCAATAATGTTGAAATAATGAGTATCAGGGCTGTACCAAACGGGGATGAATACGACAAAGATATCGCCTTAGGAATCCGGTATGCAGTAGATAACGGAGCTAAGATTATCAATGCAAGTTTTGGCAAGTCTTATTCATTGAATTCCGATTGGGTTTATGACGCCATAAAATATGCCGCGGATAATGACGTGCTTATAGTACATGCGGCCGGCAATGATGGACTTGATTTGGATGATCCGAATAATACAAACTATCCTAACGATCATGCCGATACCAAAGGGAACGAAATAACCGATAACTTAATCACTATAGGTGCCTTAAGAAATAAATATGGCTCTGAAATGGTAGCTTCTTTCTCCAATTATGGAAAAATGAATGTTGATGTTTTTGCACCTGGTTACAGTATTTATTCGACTATGCCGGAAAATGAATACGAATTTCAAAATGGTACTTCCATGGCTGCCCCAATGGTTTCAGGAATTGCAGCGCTTATCCGTTCTCACTATCCAAAACTTAAGGCTTCAGATGTAAAAAATATTCTTATCGCCTCAGGGCTGAGTTCCTCTGCTTCGGTAATTCTATCAGGAGATACTGCCAAGTCTAAACCATTTAATCAGGTCTCTAAATCGGGGAAAATGGTCAATGCCTATAATGCGTTGATTATGGCGAGTAATCTATCTAAGGCGAATAACATATCTAAAAATTTATAATGTTTTATAGCGATGTATCTACCTCATAAATTTTTCAAATTCCTTTTTGTTTTCCTCGTCGGCTTGTTATGCCTGCAAGCGCAAACTAATCATTCTTACTGGCAGCAGCATGTTGATTACAAGATGGACGTGTCAATGAATGTTGAAAATTTCCAATATACGGGTACGCAAACATTGGTGTATTCAAACAATTCCCCGGATCAGCTGAACCGTGTTTACTTTCATATGTATTTCAATGCATTTCAGCCCGGGAGCGAAATGGATATCAGGTTGCAAAATATTCAAGATCCCGATGGCAGGATGTTTGTAAACGGCCAGAGCAGGATTGCAAATCTCAAACCTGATGAGATAGGCTATCTCAGGGCTTCTTCGTTAACCCAGGATGGTGAAAATGTCTCTTTCAGCCTGGAGGGAACCGTTCTGGAGGTGGAACTGGCAAAACCAATTCCCCCTGGGGCTAAAAGTACGTTCAACATGAAATTTGAAGGGCAGGTGCCCATACAAATAAGACGCTCCGGGAGGGATAATGCTGAAGGAATTGCATTGTCTATGAGCCAGTGGTATCCCAAATTAGCGGAATATGATTTTGAGGGCTGGCATGCAGATCCCTATATCGGAAGGGAATTTCATGGTGTATGGGGAGATTTTGATGTTAAGATTACCCTGGATAAAAATTACATCATCGGGGCCAGTGGTTACTTACAAAATCCACAGGAAATTGGATATGGCTATGAAGCTCCGGGTAGTAAAATCAAAAAACAAAAAGGTAAAACCCTTACCTGGCATTTTAAGGCTCCAATGGTACATGATTTTATGTGGGCCGCCGACCCGGAATATATCCATGATTCACTAAAGATGGAAAATGGAACAACCTTGCATTTCTTTTACAAGGACAAGCCGGAACTACTTGAGAACTGGAAAAATTTACAGCCAAAAACTGTTGAAGCCATGGATTTTTTCAATGCAAATATCGGCCCTTATCCCTATAAGCAGTATTCCGTAATACAGGGAGGAGATGGCGGTATGGAATATGCGATGAGCACCCTTATTACGGGGGAGCGAAAGTTCCCGAGCCTGGTAGGTGTAACGATACATGAATTGGCCCATTCCTGGTTCCAGCACGTTTTGGCCACCAATGAATTAAAGCATGCGTGGATGGACGAGGGCTTTACCCAATTCATTTCGAGTTTATGTATGAATAAAGTAATGAATCAACAGAAAGACAATCCTTTTGAAAGAACATATAGCAGTTATTACGCTCTTGTGCAATCCGGTGACGAGCAACCTCAGTCAACCCATGCAGACCGTTATGCGCTGAACAGGTCCTATGGTACTTCGGCTTATAATAAAGGATCCATCTTTCTGTCTCAACTAGGGTATATAATAGGGCAGGATAAATTAATGGAAACGCTCAGGGCGTATTTCGATGCCTTTAAATTTAAGCATCCTATACCAAATGATATCAAAAGAACAGCTGAAAAGGTATCGGGAATAGAGTTAGACTGGTACCTTACAGATTGGACAGAAACTACCAATACTATTGACTATGCCTTGAAAAGTGTTGAAGCTGATGGAGCTAAAACCAAAATACAGCTGGAACGTATAGGCCTTATGCCAATGCCGCTGGATATTTTATTGGTTTATGAAGATGGAACCAGAGAAACCTTTTATATCCCCTTGCGAATGATGAGGGGTCAGAAAGCTAACCCCTATGCCAGCATTGAAAGAACAACTTTGCCGGACTGGCCCTGGGCTTTTCCCGCCTATGACTTTGTAATTGACAAGCCCCTTAACACCATCAAAGCCGTACTAATAGATCCTTCACAGCTCATGGCAGATATAAACTTTGGAAATAATATTTGGCAGGCTTCAGAATAAATACAGGCTTAGAAAGAGATCCAATACTAAAGCCTGAATGGCTTACTTTTTATACCAAAAGGCATCTTTGTACATGCCATTTTTAGAAGCCTGCTCCCTGTTAATCAATGTTAAATGCGTTTCATCAACCATTCTGTTGCGATACCCTAAAAGGTGAAAAAATGGTTTATTAAAAAACCTGGCTACTTTTAAATTTACCATAAGTTTCTCACGGCTATGATTCGACCAGGAAATACCTGGTAGCAACACCAAAAAGGAATCAAATTTAATTCTGCGCAAAAAGGCCGAAAAAGACAATATCCATGATGGTATTTTACGTATCAGAAAAAATCCTTCTTCGCCCTGAACCTGATAAAGGGGCATGAACACTATGGTATCTTTGAGGGCTTTGATTTCCTTTCCGTTATGGGTGGCCATGGCCGTGCCTTTTTGTAAATCATCAAAACTTCGAAATCCGGGATGCATTTGAAAATTATCAGCATTGGTAATACGGTGCCTGTGGATTACTTCATAGAAAATTCTGTTGCCATTTGCCGATGACCGAAGCTGATCCAGATGCTTTTTGTAATCGGGTACCATGTCTTTATCAAGAACACCACTATATATCATGGCCAACCAGATAAAAGAAATTGTATTGGTCACAGCTTCCTGGGTAAAATGTTGCCCCGATTCAAATCCAAGGGAAACATAGCCCTTTCCATTGATATAACTCAATAGAGGTCCTTCCAGATATTCCTCTATCCCCAAAATAACAGGAACCGGAAACAGGCTCGCAAATTCACGGTTTATCAAGGCATCATTAATGGTTATAAAGGGCAAGGTAGGGCTTGAAGTAGTATGAAAATCTATAAAATAATATGGTGGCGGGTGTTTTGCAAAGATGTCTGAAATTAATTGATGAAGAGCCGACAATTCGTTTTCTTCTACAGATCGTTCTGATTCGCTTTTATTTTTAATTTTGTCAATGCCGGGAAGTGTCCAGATTCGGTTGAGGTCGTGCTCCAAAAATCGTTTCTTTTTTAGGAGGGCCGGTATGTTCCCCTTAATTCCAACAATTGTCCCGGTTAATTCAGGTGTATCGGCCTTTAAATCAGAAAAAACCTTCTCAAGTGCCTCAACACCAGATGGTTCATTCCCGTGTATACCACCAAATAAAATCAATGTAGGGCCCGGTTCCTTTCCGGAAATATGCCCTATTATTCTTGTGGTTTCAGTGTCTTTAATTAGTTGGGTATGCTGCTCAGTCATCAATTAGAGGTCATTGCTGGTTATAATTCCAATTAATTTCTTTCCTTCTACAACCGGTAAACAATTTATTTTGTTTTTTTTCATAATCGCTGCTGCTTCTTTTAATGGCGTATCCCGAGAAGTGGTAATAAGGTCCTTTGTCATTATAGAGGCAATACTTTCTTTTAATTTCCCGGGGTCTTTTAGATAGTTTTCAACATCTGTCCATGTAAGCAGTCCGCTTAAATCAAGGTTATTATCCAAAATGGGTGCATGATGTATATTTTTCCAAAGCATCATTTTTAAAACCAATTCAGCACTATCATTTTCCTGGGCGGTAATTGTTTTTCTATTCATGCGATCTTTTACAGTAAGATCCTCATCAGGAATTTTGTATTCGTCTCCCCTTGGTAATTGCCATATATCAACAGAGTAATGTTTTTCCTGTCTTTGGTGCATAGTGGCTACCAAAATTTTAAGGGCGTCCGGGATCTTATAATTTTCCTGAAGTTTACGGAACGCTTTTATCATCCATCTGGAACCATTATTTGAATGAATCCTGTTTTCGATAACTGACAAATAGCGCTCAGCATCCCTTGGTGAAACCCCCATCCTGTAGAGTCCGCGGAAAGCCATTGGTAATAAATGATCGAGTAACAACTCATGACTGCTAATCAGTTGTCCGTCCCAGTAAAACTGAGCGGCCATACCATATCTGGCGGCATTAAAGAAGTTCCCTTTTATATCTTTAAAATTCATTTTAGTATGAATTTCATCAAATTCTTTTGGTTTGCCCATCATGACCCCTACCCATAACATCATATTGGCTATTTCATCGGTAGTGGTTGGCCCGGACGGCATATATCTGTTCTCAATTCTCAAATGTGGCACATTATCTGTAATCCCATAACAAACCCGGTTCCATTTATAGATGGTTCCATTATGAAGGGCTAAAGCCCTGAGTTTTGGCACTTTTCCATCCTTTAGCAGGGTCATGCTGTCGGTTTCAAAGTCCGTGGTCAAAAGACTCCTGAACCTGATCACAGCATCCTGATAAAAATCTACAACAGATCCTTGGATCCAGTCATTTCCAAATCCCACCCTGGACTCCTTTTCGTTGAGTATAAAGGTACTTGCCCTGGTATCAACGCTTTGAGTGAACAGGGCAATTCGCGTTTCTTCCCATAATTCCTGGCCTAATAATAAAGGTGAATTGGCGCAGACAGATAGTATCGGGCCGGAAATTGCCTGTGCCCAGTTATAGGTGTCTGCAAAATCATCAGGGTCTATCTGAAGGTGCGCTTGGAAACTGGTGTTACAACCCTCGTATAGTATAGTTTTATGATGAAGGTTCACTTCATCTACGCCTTTGATGTGTAATTCTATATCTTCTTTCCTAATGTCCTTAATAGCTTCATTTAAAACGTGATACCTTTTTAAAGGCGTCATATAGGAAGTGTCCAAAAAGTTTGTGTCAACTGTTGGTAAAATGCCCGTTAAAATAACTTTCGTCCCAAACTTATCTGCACTTGATACTGCTTTTCCGAGTAGTTCTCTCAATTGATTGTGCAGCTCAAAGAAACATCGATCATTTAATACAATGGGGTCCAGGTTTATCTCCAGGTTATACAAGGTTAATTCGGAAGTAAAATGAGGATCATTGATGTCTTCAAGGATCTTATCTGCTTTATTTGTGGGTTCCCATTTTTCATTCACAAGACAGAATTCCTGTTCTGCACCAATACGAATAGGCGTTTTCTTAAACATTTTGTTCTTCAACATATACTCCAGTGCTTCAATGTCTGTAAGCAGTTGGTCTATATATCCAACTTTATCCTCGTTTTTGGTAAGTTTCTTAACATTGAGTTCCCCCATATTGAGCGGTATTTAGGTGTATAATTTTGAAATATAATTCAATGCAAGATAAAATCCTAGTTCAGGGATAAATATGATAATTATCATACTCCCCGGGCATGGGTTTATTGCTTAATTTAGCGGCATTATGACCTCTAAATTTCCAAGAAAAGAAAAATTAAAAAGCGAAATCATAATTCGCAAGGTTTTTGAGGAGGGTAAAAATATTACCAGCTTCCCTTTAAAATTGATCTATCTGGACATGGAGGAAACTTCAGGTCCTAAAATTCAATGCGGTGTTACCGTGCCTAAAAGAAATTTTAAAAATGCTGTCCAAAGAAATCGAATTAAAAGGCTTATGCGCGAAAGCTACAGGCTAAACAAAGAAGAAATTTTTAACAACATAGAGGGAAGCTTTGCGTTTCTATTTTTATACCTTGGAAACGAAATACCTAGCTATATGGAGGTAGAAAAGCATATGAAGTTTATTCTAAAAAAATTTTTAATAAAAGTAACTAATGAAAGTGCGAATAAGTAAGAAAATACTGGTGCCTGTAGTAGCGGTTGTTATGCTGGTTGTTGGAAGTAGCTTTAAAAGCGATTTTTTTGAAATAGCCAAACAGATAGAAATTTTTACCACCCTGTTCAAGGAACTCAATATGAACTATGTGGATGAGACCAATCCTGCAGAGCTTATGGATACAGCCATAAAAAATATGCTCGATGATCTGGATCCATATACCAAATTCCTGAATGAACAGGATGTTGAGGCTTACAAAATAAGTAATGCCGGTAAATATTCGGGGATAGGATCTTTGGTTCGTTCCTATGACAACAAACTGGTGATTATTGAGCCATATAAAGGTTCTCCGGCAGATAAAGCCGGTTTAAAAGCGGGAGATGAAATTGTTAAAATCGGGGATATTTCTATTGCTGATTTTAAAGATGATGCCAGTGAATTATTAAAAGGGTCCAATAACACCAAGGTGGAAGTAACTTTTAAAAGGCAAGGCAAAACAAATACAGCGGTTATAGAAAGGGAAGCTATAGAAGTTGATGCCGTTCCTTTTTACAGTATGGTAAATGAAAAAACAGGTTATATTGTTTTATCCAAATTTAATGCTAAAGCCTCTTCACAAACCAAAGCTGCCCTCCGGGATTTAAAAGGGCAGGGTGCACAGCAAATTATTTTGGACCTCAGGGGAAATCCCGGAGGGCTGTTATCTGAAGCCATCAACGTAACAAATCTCTTTGTTCCAAAAGGAGAGTTGATTGTTACCACAAAATCCAAGGTGAAAAAGTTCAACAGGGAATACAAAACCAAAAATCAAGCTGTGGATGAAGATATCCCCCTGGTTGTATTGGTAAATGGAGGAAGCGCATCAGCCAGTGAAATTGTTTCAGGAAGTCTGCAGGATTTGGACCGCGCCGTAATTATGGGGGCAAGAAGTTTTGGAAAAGGCCTGGTACAACGTCCACTCCGGCTTACCTATGGGACACAGCTAAAAGTTACCATTTCCAGATACTATACCACCTCAGGACGTTGTATTCAATCCCTGGATTATTGGAACAGAGATGAAAATGGCAAGGCGGTGAGAACTACAAAATTCAATGAGTTTAAAACGAGGAATGGCAGAAAAGTAGAAGATGGAGGAGGCGTTATGCCCGATATCGAAATAGCTGCCCTAAAATCAAATTCCCTGACGAAAGCGCTGGTTAACAAAAGTGTAATTTTTGATTTTGCAACGAAGTATTACTATGAAAATACCGTAGCAGATATTGATGCCTTTACCTTTAATTCTTCGGACTATAATGATTTTAAAACCTATGTTTCAAATAGCAATTTCAGTTTTGAAACCAAAACAGAAAAAGCCTTAAAGGAAGCGATCTCAAGTGATGATAAAGCTATATATGGCGAAGAAATAGAAGCCGGTTATAAAAATCTATTGGCGGAGATAAACACAAGTAAACTCAATGCGCTCGATACCTATCAGGAGGAAATTCAACTAAATCTGAAGGATGAAATCGTTAAGCGCTATTTCTACAGGGAGGGTCTTTATCAGTATTATTTGAAAAATGATGAAGCTATATTATCGGCTACCGGTATTTTGGAAGATAACGCAAAATACCAGTCTATTTTAAGGTAATATATAATCACTTCATAAGTTTCTTATCCATTGAGATATTCATGCTCTTCTTAGAATTGAAATCTCAGGGAGGTTTTATCTTGTTTTTTAAAAATTTCCGCTTACCTTGTTCTGGTCTCATTTTTTCATAGTCCCGGAAAAATATTCAGTCGATGGCAAATCAAGGAATAAACTTATCATATTAAAATCCCATTATGAAACTAATACGTTTTGGAGAAAAAGGAAATGAAAAGCCCGGCGTTTTTTACCAGGGTAAACGATTAGACTGTTCAAAAGAATTCAAAGATTGGGATAGTGCTTTTTTTCAGAATAATGGCTTGGAAAAACTTAAGAAATACCTCGAAGCGAATGCTTCAGGTTTGCCGGTAATTGCCGACTCCATAAGACACGCTTCCTGCATTAGCAGGCCCGGCATGATTATGTGTATCGGCCTGAATTATTCTGAACATGCAGCCGAATCTAATATGGCGATCCCGGAAGAACCGATAATCTTTGGTAAAGCCACCAACACCTTAAGCGGACCTTATGATGATGTAGCCATTCCAAAAAATTCTACCAAAACAGATTATGAAGTTGAACTCGGTGTGGTGCTGAAAAGAAACGTACTCTATCTTAAAAATGAGGCCGAAGCTGCAGAGGCCATTGCCGGATATTGCATTATTAACGATTTGTCTGAGCGTACGTTTCAATTGGAAAAAGGAGGGCAGTGGATCAAAGGTAAATCATGCCCCGGATTCAGTCCGGTTGGTCCATATCTCGCAACCCCGGATGAATTAGGTGATCTCGAAAATTTAAAAATGACCTTGTCTGTAAATGGCGAGTTAAGGCAAAATGGCAATACGTCGTTTATGATCTTCAGGCCCGCTTTTATTATTTATTACCTGTCCCAATTTATGCTTCTTGAAGCTGGTGATTTAATATCAACCGGAACACCTGCAGGGGTTGGTATAGGTTTGGATCCGCCATCGTACCTTGCTAAAGGAGATTTGGTTGAATTAGGTATTGAAGGGCTGGGAACACAAAAACAAAAAATGATCTAAACTTAAATTGAGGGTGCAAAAAGCAAACCTGGTTTATGGTGCAAAGGCTAGCCTGGGAGAAGGTCCTTTTTGGGATCATGAATCCGGACAACTTTTTTGGGTCGATATTGAGGCTGGGGTTCTCCATAGGCACCACACAAATACCGCTAAGAATTCTGAATGGGAATTTGATGAAATGATAGGTGCCGTTATTCCTGTTGGTGATGGAAAATTAATCTTAGCAACAGAGACAGGTTTGACTTCCTTCAATTGCCAGACTAATGAACTCAAGCGCCTTGCTGTCCTGGAAAACTCCGATCCTGATTTAAGGTTTAATGATGGCAAATGTGATGCTAATGGGAATTTGTGGCTGGGAACCATGCATAAAAACCTTAAACCCGGCTATGGCAATCTGTTTAAGGTTGATAAAAACTTAAAGGTAAGTTTACAAATTAAAAATACATCAATATCAAATGGAATGTCCTGGTCTCCGGATGATCGTAAATTTTACTATATTGATTCGGCTGTTTATGAGGTTTGGGAATTTGATTTTGACAATACCACCAGTGAAATTTCCAACCGGCGAACTGTATTTAAAATTCCAAAATCCTATGGTGCAGCAGATGGAATGACCATAGATCGGGAAGGGATGTTATGGATAGCCCATTGGGGGGGTTCATGTGTGAGACGGTGGAACCCTGCTACAGGGAAAGTATTGCAGAAAGTTGCTGTAGATGCACCGCAGGTCACATCCTGCACCTTTGGCGGGAAAGACCTGAAAACTCTCTATATCACTACTGCCCGTGGCGGTATGTCGGAAAAAGATCTTAAGGCTTTTCCTAAAAGCGGGGGCCTGTTTAGTTATAAAACAGAAATTGGGGGATTTAAAGTAAATTGTTTTAAAGGCATTGTATGATTTACAATGGAATAAAGGATAAAGTAGCAATAATAACCGGGGCTGGCATGGGTATAGGTTATGCTATAGCTGAGTTATTGCTGAAAAACGGTGCAAGAGTAGTTGTAAACGACCTTGATAAAAAGGCAGTGAAAAGCTCATTTGCGGGCCTTGAAAAAAAATTTCCGGATCGTTGTTCCTTATTTGTTGGTGATGCGGGTGATATGGAGGTAATTGATAAGCTTGTTCAATTTACAATAGAGAAATATGGCCAGATAGATTTTGTTATTCCCAATGCCGGGATTACACTCTTCGGTGATTTTTTTAAGTTTACCCCCTCAGAATTTGACGAAGTGATAAGCCTTAACATGAAAGGCGCTTTTTTCCTGGTACAAAAAACAGGGGAAATCATGAAAAAACAAGGCAATGGAGGGCGTATAGTCCTTATGTCTTCCATTACGGGTATTAAAGGATACCCTGATTTAACGGCCTATTCTATGACTAAAGCTGCCCTGCAAATGATGGCTAAAAGCCTGGTACTTGCACTTGCACCTCATCAAATCACTGTCAATGCTGTTGCCCCGGGTGCAACCCTTACAGAACGCACAAAAGAGGAAGAACCAGACTATGCCGGAACCTGGGGTAAACTTATCCCAACGGGTATCGTTGGTAAGCCGAAGGACATGGCTGAAACTTGTCTTTTTCTCCTTTCGGAAGGGGCTGCTCATATAAATGGACAAACTCTTGTTGTTGACGGAGGATGGACTGTTATTGGCCGTTATCCTGAAGACCTCGAATAGTAGATATTTTAATATTAAAAAAAAGATTCTTTCTCTCGCAATTCATTACTAATATTTTAAATTAGTGGCTTCTTAAAAAACACCCATTTATGTCTAGTAAATACAATACATGGTATCATCCTTATAAAATTGATACAAAATATAAAAAAAGAGCTGCTTATTTTAGCATGGAATTTGCAATTCATCAGGCGCTTAAAATCTATTCAGGAGGCCTGGGTTTCCTTGCCGGATCTCATATGATTTCAGCAATGGAATTGAAGCAGAATATGATTGGAATAGGTATGTTGTGGAAATATGGGTATTATGATCAAGGGAGAAACACCGACCAGACCCTGCGAACTAATTTTATTGAAAAACACTACAATTTTTTGGAAGATTCAGGAATAGAAGTAGAGGTAAAAATTCACGACAACCCCTCTGTTAAAGTTCGCGCATATGTCCTAAAACCGGAAATATTTGGTTCTGTACCAATCTATCTGCTTTCCACGGATGTCCCCGGTAATGATCATTTGTCTAAAACCATAACAGATCATTTATATGACAATAATACCTTAACCCGTATCTCACAAAATATCGTGCTCGGGGTTGGAGGTGCCAAGGTTGTTCAGCAATTGGGAGGGGCAGACATATATCATTTGAACGAAGGACATGCTTTACCCGCTTTTTATCACCTCCGTGACAATGGAGTTTCAAAAAACCAACTATTTTTTACAACCCATACGCCCGAAAAAGCCGGGAATATGGAGCGAAATGGGCAAATGCTGAATAATTGTGGTTTCTTTGGTAGAACGCTTACAGAAGAAGAGTTACAGAAAGAAGTGGTGAATGACGATATGTTGAACTATACGGTAGCTGCCCTGAGAATGTCAAAAAGGGTTAACGCCGTTTCCAAACTCCACGCGGTTGTAGCAAATAATATGTGGAATAGTTTTGAAGGAACAAGTAAAATTATTCCAATAACCAATTCCCAAAACCAGCGTTTTTGGCAGGACAGTACCCTGGCCAAGGCATGGAAAAACCTTAATGATAAAGCCTTTCGAAAGCGAAAACTGGAATTAAAATCTCAGCTTTTTGATGTGGTATTAGATCAGACAGGGAAACTTTTTGACCCCAATGTCCTAACGATAGTCTGGGCGAGAAGGTTTGCTCAATATAAAAGGGCAGACCTGTTGTTACATGATCTCGAACGCTTTGAAAAACTTGCCTCCTCCACGGATCAGCCGGTTCAGATTATTTGGGCGGGGAAACCATATCCTACCGATTACTATTCTATAGACATGTTTAATCACCTGGTAAATTATACAAAATACAAGCCAAATATGGCGGTCCTTATTGGATATGAAATGGAGCTTTCACGCAAACTTAAAACAGGTTCCGATGTCTGGTTGAATACCCCTAGAATTACACGTGAAGCTTCCGGTACCAGTGGAATGACCGCTGCCATGAATGGTTCAATAAACTTAACTATAAACGATGGATGGATTCCGGAATTTGCTAAAAATGGGAAAAATGCATTTGTTCTTCCCGAAGCAGATTTTAGAACTCCCGCCTGGGAACAGGATAAATTTGATAGTGCTAACCTCTATGAAGCACTGGAAAAAAAGGTGCTTCCTACCTATTATGACAAGCCTGAAAAATGGCAGGAAATGGTTTTTAAAGGTATTGACGGGGTTATTCCGGCTTTTACCAGCCGCCGTATGGCCGATGAATATTATAATAAACTCTATAAATAGAAGAGCATAACTGAGGGCTCTTTAATCAAAGAAAATGAAACCGGAGGTTAAGGATTCTATTGGTTTACTGCTTGGTACTAAAATCAATAAATGTGTGCCCGTATCGGGTGGTGATATTTCCAGGGCTTTTGTATTATATACGACTGCTGATCGTGTTTTTTGTAAAATAAATAGTTCCGCTGCTGCCAGGTCCATGTTTGAGGCCGAAGCTGATGGTTTGGACGCGATTTCCAAAACCAAAACCTTAAAAACCCCCAATGTTTATGCTGTTGGAGAATTAGAAGAAGGAGCTTGTTTGTTAATGGAGTATGTGCCTTCTAAAAGCCCTGATCCCGAGGATTTGGAAGTTTTTGGAGCTCAACTCGCAGCTATGCATCAAACCGCCTCTCCTTATTTTGGATGGGAAAATTCAAATTTTATCGGGAGTTTACCTCAATCTAACCAAAAGCATGATAACTGGGTTTCATTTTATATAAATGAACGATTAATTCCACAGTTTCAGCTTGCCATACATCAAAAACTCTTAGCCAAAAATGAAATTCCCGGAAGTATAAAGCTCCAAACCGTAATCAGCTCATATTGTTCAGATGTTAACCCATCCTTATTACATGGCGATTTATGGGGTGGAAATTATTTAATTGCCGAAAACGGAGCCCCCTATCTTATAGATCCCGCTATCTATTTTGGACATAGTGAAATAGATTTATCTATGTCGCGACTCTTTGGCGGATTTGGTTCTGCTTTTTATAAGGCATATTATGAAATTAACCCTTGCCAACCAGGTGAGTCTAACCGCATGGCGGTCTATCAATTATACTATTTGCTGGTACATTTAAATTTATTTGGAAGGTCTTATTATCAATCGGTTAAAAATATCGTGAACACACATTTTAATTAAAGTCTGCTTGTTCTTATTGCTAAGTTGCTTTAATAAAAAGCTTGTTTTGCCATCAAATACATAAAAGTGTGTTATTTTTAAGCTTATTGAACTCTTGCTTTTTTGCCTCTAAACGAGATAATATCTTAATATGGATAAAATTAAAATCCTTGTTGTGGGTTGCGGGAATATGGGTACCAGCCACGCACGTGCTTACCATAAATTACCGGGTTTCGAAATAGTCGGACTGGTAAGCAGAGGAAAGGAAAGTCGGGAACGATTATCCGAGGAGTTAGGAGGCTTACCTAAATTTGGAGATTTTAAACGAGCCCTGGCCGCTACAAAGCCCGATGCTGTAGCAATAAGCACCTATCCGGACACCCACGCGGCCTATGTGAGAGAAAGCCTGGAGGCAGGAGCACATGTGTTTGTCGAAAAACCTATAGCCTTAACGGTCGGGGAGGCCCTGGAACTGGTTGATTTGGCTAAGGAAAAGCGTAAAAAATTAGTTGTTGGTTATATCTTAAGAGTACATCCTGCCTGGACCAAATTTGTAGAAGCAGCCCAAACCCTTGGAAAGCCCCTGGTAATGCGAATGAACCTTAATCAACAGAGCTCTGAAGGTCAGTGGTATACACACAAACAATTAATGCGGTCTATGTCCCCAATTGTTGACTGTGGGGTTCATTATGTGGATATTATGTGTTTAATGACAGGAGCACAACCTTTGAGTGTTAGTGCTATAGGGGCAAGATTAACAGAAGAGATAAGTACAGACATGTACAATTACGGACAGTTACAGGTGCGTTTTAATGATGGCTCGGTTGGTTGGTATGAAGCGGGTTGGGGGCCTATGATCAGTGAGACGGCTTTTTTTGTTAAGGATGTTATAGGGCCCAAAGGCTGTGTTTCAATTACTGATGAAAAAAAGGGTGGTTCTGATGATGTGGAAGGGCACACCAAAACCGGCGGCTTGATTTTACATTCCGGTGAGCTGGATTCAAATGGAAAATTTATTAAAAAAGACGTATTGATCAATACTGAAGATGAGCCGGATCATGACGGGCTCTGTTTGTTGGAGCAGGAACATTTCCTCAATTCCATTCAAAATGATCTGGATTTGAGCAATCATTTATCAGATGCAGTAAACAGTTTAAAAATTGTCCTTGCTGCGGATGAATCGTTTAGAACAGCTAAGACAGTACATCTCTAGGGATTTTATGGAATAAATTCTTCGCAAGTACAATAACTAATTCAAAATATAACAATGTTGGAGCTATTTGAAAAAGCAAAATTGTATAAAAATAGGGCCGCAATTGTCTCTGATAATACCACTTACTCTTATGATGATTTGATAACAAAATCATCTGTTGTTGCTGCCAATCTATTAAATAATACAGCAGATTTAAAGGAAGCCAGAATAGCTTTTTTAGTTCCGCCATCCTTTGAATATGTTGCTGTACAATGGGGTATATGGGCTGCCGGTGGAATTGCAGTTCCCTTATGTGTCCAACATCCCTTACCCTCAATGGAATATGTCATACAAGATTCCGGGGCTATGGTTATTATTGTTCATGAAGATTTTCATGAGCTTCTTAAACCGCTTGAAGCTAATTCTAATATAGAAATCAGGACGCTTAAAGAAATCTTTAAAAATCATTCTTCTGTCCTTCCGGATTTAGTTCCGGACAGAAGGGCTATGATGTTGTACACCAGTGGTACTACAAATAAACCAAAGGGCGTAGTTACCACCCATGCTATAATTCAATCGCAAATTACCACCCTGGTGGACGCTTGGGAATGGACAAAAGAAGATTATATCTTGAATATTCTCCCCTTGCACCACGTCCATGGAATTATCAATGTTCTCAGTTGTGCCTTATGGAGCGGGGCTTGTTGTGAATTTCATGCCAAATTCTCAGCTAAGGAAGTATGGAGTGCAATTTTATCGGGCAAGATGAGTCTTTTCATGGCTGTGCCTACTATTTACTACAAATTAATTGCGTTTTGGGAAGGAGAAGATAAAGAGAATCAACTGCAAATGTCTGAAGCGGCATCCGGGTTGCGGCTTATGGTTTCGGGATCTGCTGCTCTTCCGGTCCCTGTTCTGGAAAAATGGAAGTCGATTACCGGACAAACGCTATTGGAACGTTACGGGATGACCGAAATTGGCATGGGCCTTTCAAATTCATATCGTGGTGAAAGACGGCCGGGTTATGTAGGGCTGCCATTACCCGGTGTAGAAATGCGTTTGGTTGATAAGGATAGAAATATTCTTGATAAAGATATGCCGGGAGAAATTGAAATTAAAGGCCCGTGTGTATTTAAAGAGTATTGGAGAAAAGAAGAGGCAACAAAAAAAGCCTTTACAAAAGACGGTTGGTTTATGACCGGAGACATTGCTATGCTTCACGACGGGATGTATAAAATTCTCGGGCGCGATAGTGTTGATATTATAAAGTCGGGGGGTTATAAGATCTCTGCTCTCGAAATTGAAGATGTTCTGAGGGGACATCATGATATTGATGACTGTGCGGTAGTAGGAGTGGAAGATGAAGAATGGGGAGAAGTAGTTGCCGCCTGTTTGTTGACGAGTAATAAAGCCTTAGATTTAAATGAACTTTCCGATTGGGCCAAAACAAAATTGCCGGGCTATAAAATCCCACGTAAATATATTATTCAAAATAAACTCCCCAGGAATGTTTTGGGTAAAGTCACAAAGAATAAACTTAAAACCCTTTTTTAATATGGATTTTTTAACCTGGTTTCCTTATGCAGGCATCGTCATCTTGGTTGTTATTAATACCATCCTGGTGTTGAACAGAGATATTAAAGTTGACCGCGATACTGACGATAACCTACCTAAATAATGGAATATATTAAAGAGCACTACGTAACGCTGTTACTTACTTCTATTTATGTTTATGGATGCTTGTATATTGGTTGGTACTTTAAGAAGAAAGCAAGACGGGGTGTGGAGGGTTATTATGTGGCCAAAAGAGAAATTCCCGGATGGGTAATATCCCTTGCGTTTTTTTCCACATCAGCGAGCACAAACACTTATATTGGACAGGCGGGTATTTCTTTTCAATATGGACTGTCCTGGGCATGGATGGGTTTAATATGGACCTTTTTCTGTGTAATTTCCTGGCAGCTTTTAGGGCCCAGAATGCGGTATCAAACGGCTCGCCTGAAATCCTTTACAATTCCCGATTATTTTCATTTGCGTTATAAAAGTACCCTGGCAAAAAGCATTCGCGTTTTATCGGCTTTCATAATTCTTTTTGCAACTATATGGTATATGGTGGGGATAGCCAAAGGTTGTGCGCACGTCCTGACTTCCGTACTGGACATTCCTTATGAGTACGGTGCGTTTGCCATTATTTTCATTACCTGCGTCTACACCATTTGGGGGGGAATGTACAGTGTCTTATGGACAGATGCCATTCAGGGGATTATTATGTTTGGTGTTGCTATATTGATGTTAATGGTGCCTTTTATTTATTTAGGTGGGTTTGATAATGTAATGGACAGCATATCGATGACAGAACACCTTACAAAGTCGGGTGAACCTATTGGTAATGGTCTTGTGGTCTTTGGTCAATTAGTGTCTTTTCTGTATATCCTTGGTATTGGCTTATCTATTGGAATGAAACAGATTTCCGAGCCTAAAAACCTTATCCGTTTCTATTCCATCAATAACGCGAAAAGCATGCGTTTCGCAATGATCTGGACGCCCATTTTTCTTGGTATATCCCTGATATGTGTAATGGGATTGGGCGCGCTGGTACATGGGATGACAACTTTTGAAGAGGCAAACTACCTGATTCATAATACCGATGAGGTCATTGGTTTTATGTTAAACAAATTTGATAACAAGCTCGTTAGCGGTATTTGCGTCGCAGGATTGTTCGCTGCAGGGATGTCTTCTTTGGCATCTGTAATAATTATTATTGGAACTGCTTTTGTAAATGATATCTGGCATGTGCTTAAACCAATGCAGGTAACTAAAATTATTCCCAGGACGAAGTGGTTTATGGGGATTTATTGCCTTATGGTTTATGTGCTTACATTGTACCCCTTAGCTGGCATAGTAGAACTAACTGCATTTGCAGGGGCTGTTTTCGCGGCAAGTTTTTTCCCTGCTATTTTTGGTGGCCTCTATTTCAAATGGGGTACAGACCTCGGTGCGCTGTCATCCATGATAGTGGGTATTTTAGTAAATATTATCTGGCGTTTTGGATTTCGATTTAATTATCCCGGTCTTCAGGATATACACGAAATTATCCCGGCATTTTTATTTGCGTTGATAGCGTATATAGTAGTTAGTATATTTAGTAAAAAAAGGAGGCCGGACAAACAACATCTTGCCAATGTTTTTGACTGAAATTAGTCTTCTCGTTCTGAGTTACTTTTTAATCATGAGGATATGCGGGATATCATCTTCCAGATAAACTTCTCCCACCGGGTTGAAACCTAATTCTTTATAAAATTTCTGTAAATACGTCTGTGCAGAAATTTGAATTGTAGTTGTGTTGTAGTGGTCTCTAACTGCTTGTATTGAGGCCTCCATTATTACTTTACCATACCCCTCTTTCCTTGCTGATTTTTTGACGACAACCCGGCCTATACAGGCTTGGTCCATATAATCTCCGGGGCCGAAAATTCTGGTGTAGGCCATAATTTCATTGTTCCCGGTTCCGATAATATGAAGGGCTTTAAAGTCTTTTCCATCCATATCCTGATATACACAATCCTGTTCCACTACAAAAACTTCAGATCGCAATTGAAGTATCTGGTAGAGTTCCCGGGTGGTCAGCTCCTGAAAAGATTTTGTTTGGATATCCATCTGTTAATCCTGCACTATAACTTTTTTACTATCACATTTACCAAATTCGGGTTGTATATTCAAATGGTTTATACCAAACTTATGATATACTTCTTCTTCGATTATTTCCAGGATCTTATCAAATTCTGATAGGTTAATATCCCGATCAAAATCAATATGCGCTTCAAGGTGTACCTCATCTTCGTTTAGCTGCCAGATATGTACATGGTGTACATTTTTTACGGTTTTTATTTGCGTAATAGTTGATACTATTTGCTGAACCTCCAGGGTGTTCGGCGTAAAGAGCATTAAAACCCTTGTAGAAGATTTTAAAAGGTCATACCCCATGTAAATTAAATAAAGGGCAATCAGGATGGTTAACGCAGGATCTACCCAATAAAGTGCATAAAACTTCATCAATAGGCCACCTACAAGGACAGCTACCGAGGCCATCATATCCGTAAACAAATGAAGGTATGCAGATTTCATATTCATGTTTACATCAGCATCTTTCTTAATTAAAAGAACGCTAAATCCATTGGCAGCAATCCCTAATAGTGCCAGCCATATAACCAAATTTGATTCAATTTCAACGGGGTTTATAAATCTTTCAATGGCTTCTTTCACCAATATTATTGCAACGATGATTAAGGTTGAAGAATTGACAAAAGCTGCAATTATTTCGGCTCGTTTATATCCGAAAGTCTTGTTTACAGAAGCTTTCTTTTTCGACAATACGGTGGCTACATAACTAATTATCAGGGAAAGGACATCGCTAAAATTATGGAGCGCGTCTGATAGCAAAGAGAGACTTCCTGAAATTATCCCACCAATAACCTGGGCTAAAGTTATTAGTATATTGAGAAATATGGTTATAAAAAGATTTCTCCCCTTTAAATCCCTGTGGTTGTGTGAATGAGAGTGATTATGAGAATGTGAATGACCCATGTATATTCTTTAGGAACAAGGTATTTTATCAACTCTTCTTTCGTGTCTTCCACCTTCAAATTCTGTATTAAGAAAAGTTTTAACCATATCTAAAGCCTGGCTAAGAGAAATAAAACGCGCAGGAAGACTAAGTATATTGGCATTATTATGTTCCCTTGCTAATTTAACAATTTCCCTGTTCCAGCATAGGGCTGCTCTTATACCCCTGTGTTTATTGGCTGTCATACTTGCACCATTACCGCTACCGCAGATAATAATTCCCGAATCGGCATTCTTGTTTTCAACATCAACTGCAACAGGATGTATAAAATCCGGATAATCCACACTATCCGAACCATCAGTCCCGTGATTTATTACTTCTATTTGCATGGACTTAAGCAGGCCTACGATTGCCAGTTTATATTCCGTACCGGCATGATCATTTCCAATAGATATTTTCATACTATAAGGGTATTTACAATTAATACAAAGTTACAAATACGTTTGGTATGGCTTCCTTTAAATGTTGTTAACATCAAATTTTATAAAAACGTATAAGTATTTGACTGATAAGATATTGTAAGATTATAAGATTTGTTAATAAACCAAGGATAACAACTGAGTACTATTTTTTATAATATGACTAAAAAAATGTTGTACAAAACCTCCGGATATTTTAAAAATCTTATTCTTAAAAATTAGCAGAAAGATATCAAAAGAAAAAGTATTGAAGTTAACAGCTATCAGAAAATTAGTTATAAATAATACTATGTTGAAATAGGTTATTAAGAATAGTTCATAAATAGCCTAAACAACTGATTAATAGAAGATCCATTATTTTTTAAACTGTGAATAAACTTAATTACTTGTTCAAAACAATAAATCCTGTAAACTTTTATCAGTACTATTAACAAACAATCATAAACATCATTTTATATAGAAATTAATAAAAGAAAATAATAATAATTTAATATATGTTGATATGTTATTTAAGTGTTAATCGCACTTAATTGATATTGGGATAATTAATTGCTATGGATTATAATTCGTACTTTTCGGCTCAAATAAAGAATTGATGTCGAAGAAGAAGAAAAGGGCTAAAAGCCATAAGAAAAATGAGATTACCAAAGGAATACTTACAGTCCTGGAGAGAGAACCGTCTAAGAGTTTTAATTATAAACAAGTTGCGTCAAAACTGGAAATTAGGGATACTGAAAGTAGGAATTTGTTAATTAGGAGATTAGGTGAATTAAAAAAGGAAAAACGAATTCAGGAAAATTCAAGAGGAAAGTACCAGGCTATAACGAATGGTAAATACTACCAGGGAAAAGTTGATATTACAACAAGGGGAAATGCCTATGTAGTTGTGGATGAATTAGAGAAAGACGTCTTTGTACCTTTTAACAGGATCAACAGAGCTTTTCATGGTGATATTGTTGAGGTTGATATCTTCAAAAGAAAGAATGCTAAAAAACCGGAAGGAGAAATAAAAAAGGTTCTGGAACGTAAAAAGGTAAGGTTTGTTGGTATAGTAGATTTACAAAAGACCTTTGCTTTTATAAGACCTACCGATATAAGAATGTATACTGATATATTTATACGTCCCGAGGATATTGGTAAGGCTAAAAACGGGGAAAAAGTATTGGTTGAAATTATAGATTGGCCGGATAAGGCCGATTCTCCTATTGGTAAAATAATTGAAATACTGGGAATACCGGGAGAACACCATACAGAAATCCATGCTATTCTGGCAGAGTATGGACTACCTTCTGAATTTCCTCATGAAGTGGAACATTATGCCAATACCCTGGATACTTCAATTAAGCAGGAAGAAATTGATAAAAGAAAGGATTTAAGGGAAACCCTTACGTTTACAATAGATCCAAAAGATGCAAAGGATTTTGATGATGCACTGTCGTTTGAAGTCCTGGAGAATGGTAATTTCTCAATTGGTATTCATATTGCAGACGTGTCACATTATTTAAAACCGGACACCATATTGGAAGAAGAAGCCTATGAAAGGGCTACTTCAGTATACCTGGTAGACAGGGTTGTGCCTATGCTACCGGAAATATTATCTAATAATGCATGTTCCCTGAGACCGCATGAGGACAAATATACTTTCTCGGCAATTTTTGAAATGGATAAAAACTGTAGTATAAAGAATCAATGGTTTGGACGTACTGTAATTAATTCAAATGAACGATTTGCTTATGAAGAAGCCCAGTATATTATAGAATCCGGTGAGGGATCCATTCCTGAAGCTGTTTCTATTAGGAATAAGGCGTACACGGTAAATAAAGACACCGTTCAGGCTATTACTACCTTAGATCAACTCGCAAAAAAGATGCGTCAAAGAAGGATGGATTCGGGAGCTATTTCATTTGATAAGGTAGAAGTGAAATTTAATCTTGACGCTGAAAACCAACCTCAGAGTGTTTATTTTAAAGAAGCCAAGGATGCAAATAAGTTAATTGAGGAGTTTATGTTGTTGGCGAATAGAAAAGTCGCTGAATTTATAGGTAAACAAAAACCAACAAAGACATTTGTTTACAGAATTCATGATCAACCGGATGAAGAGAAATTAATGGCACTAAACAGCATTATTTATCGTTTTGGACATAGACTTAACCTTAAAGATAAAAATAGCGTTAACGCGTCTTTAAACAAGCTCTTAGAGGATGTTAAGGGTAAGAAAGAACAAAATCTTGTAGATACTTTGGCTATTCGCAGTATGAGTAAGGCTGTTTACAGCACGGATAATATTGGGCATTATGGTTTGGCATTTGATTATTATTCTCATTTTACCTCACCAATAAGGCGTTATCCTGATGTTTTAGTGCATAGATTATTACAACATTATTTAGATGGTGGCAAACCTCCGAATAATGAACACTATGAAGAATTATGTAAACATTCTTCGAATATGGAGAATTTAGCGGCTAGTGCAGAGCGCGATTCTGTAAAATATATGCAGATAAAATTTATGCAGGATCATAAAGATCAGGTGTTTGCCGGGGTTATTTCAGGAGTAACGGAATGGGGAATTTATGTAGAAATAATCGAAAATAAGTGCGAAGGTATGGTCCGAATTCGGGATATAAAAGATGATTATTATACCTTTGATGAAAGTGAGTTTGCGATAATTGGCGAACGTACACATAGAAAATACCAGCTGGGCGACACAGTAAATGTCATGGTAAAAAGTTCGGATTTAATTAAACGACATTTAGATTTCTCGCTTGTTGATCAACAAGAATAACAGCTAATTTTGGAATAGAATTTGTTTATTTAATAAAAACAGACACTAACACCAATATAATGAGACTAGCAGTACTATTTTTTTTCTTGCTGTTTCTTGTACCGATGGTAAAGGCTCAGGACGGAGAAATCAGTATAAATTTGGATAAGTTTACTGAGGTAAAAGCATTTGATGGTATATCTGTAAACCTGATAAAATCAAATGAAAACAAAGCCGTTATAACCGGAGCCAATAAAGACAAGGTTAAGTTTGTAAACGATGATGGTATTTTAAAAATCCGCATGGAAATAAATAAGATTTTTAGCGGATACCGAACTTTTGTTAACCTCTATTATTCCCAAAAATTAGTTGTCATTGATGTGAATGAAGACGCAAGGATAAGCTCAGACGAAATGATCAGTCAGGACGTCATAGAATTAAAGGCTCAGGAGGGAGGCGAAGTTAGGATAATGGCAGAGGTAGAGCAGATGTTAATCAGGTCTGTTTCAGGAGGTGTTATTACTGCAACAGGAGCTTCAGACGTTCAGGACGTTGCTATAAATACCGGTGGTTCATACAACGGTAAGGAATTTAAAACGAAATTTACTACGGTTAACGTTAATGCAGGATCCAGTGCAGAGATTTTTGCATCAGACTATGTGAAAGCTACGGTAAAAGCAGGAGGAGAAGTATTGGTTTATGGAGATCCTGCAAAAATGGATGAGAAAACTGTGTTCGGCGGCAAAGTAACAAGAATGTAAAGGAATTCAATTAGTAGATGTTAGAGGATATTCAGGCAGCGATACCATTAGGTTTTTTATTAGCCTTTATGATTGGACCTGTATTTTTTGTGCTACTGGAAACTAGTGCAACCAAGGGGTTCAGGGCAGGTTTATTTTTTGACCTGGGAGTGATTCTGGCAGATATAATTTTTCTTACAATAGCTTATTTCAGTAGTTTTCAGTTGCTTGAAAATTTAAGCAATCAGCCGGGCCTCTATGTGTTCGGAGGTGTTATTTTACTTGTTTACGGCATTACCACTTTTTTTAATAGAGATTACAATAGGGGAAGGCCGGATATCAAGCCCAGGAAAGGCGGTTATTTAAGCCTTTTTATAAAAGGTTTCCTGTTAAACTTTATAAATATAGGAGTGCTTGTTTTTTGGTTGGGTGTTATCATAATCGTGGGTCCGAGCCTGGATAATGAACCAAATAGGATTATAGTATTCTTTTCTACCATGCTTGCAGCTTATTTAATAACAGACGTCTTTAAAATATTACTTGCAAAGCAACTTCGGCGTAAACTTACCATCGAAAGAATTCGTTGGGTTAAAAAGGTACTGGGAATTGTATTGGCTATTTGCGGGCTTGTGCTGATTATTAAAGGGTTTCTTCCTAAAGATAAATTGAATATTGAGAAAGGGATAGAGTACATAAGTGAATGAAATCTACTTAATACTGGAAAGCGCGAGAAACCTCAGGTCATTTTAATAAAAAAACCCCTCATATTGAGGGGTTTTTTGAGGCATCGAGCGGATTCGAACCGCTGTACAAGCTTTTGCAGAGCTGTGCCTAGCCACTCGGCCACGATGCCGTTTAAAGGCGCAAAGGTACTATTTTTTCCTACTTAGAAAAAGAAACTTAAGGTCTCTTTTCTTTAAGTGTTACTGTAACCATTTCAACATCACCCCTTATTGGCGGATTTATTTTAGAAACAGCAACCACAGTCTTCTCAGCGGCTTTAACTTCATTAAAAACACGGTTGATTATTCTTTTGGCCACGTGTTCTAAAAGATTTGAACTGATCTTCATTTCTTGCTTGACTATGCTGTTGATAAGCACATAGTCAATGGTGTCATTTAAATTGTCTGAGGCGGATGCTTTTTCCAGGTTTGAAAAAACTTCTACAGTAACAAGATAGTCACTTCCTATAAGACGTTCTTCATTTAAACATCCATGATAGGCATAAACCCTAATATTGCGTACTGTAATTTTACCCACGAGTTATTAAGTTTTTGCAAACTTAACTTAAACTGCTGAGATTTTAATAAGTACAACGGCAATTACTGATCCCCTGGAAGAGATCAACCCCAATTGTGATTACATGGGTACCTGTACTGAACCCCAGGATTTCATTTAATATGATCTGATAGGAATATCCAAAGTAGAAATTACTCTTCTTAAGACCAACTAAGGGCGCAATGTATAATGGGTTTCCAACTTGGTCGTTCAGGAAACGATAGGTAACCCCCGCGTAGTAATAATCTTCAAAATCATACCACCTGAATTTAGCATTCAAATCGGTAACGGAACGTCCGTCACTTTCAAACCATTGGAAGAATACAGAAGGCTCTATCTCAAAATTACTTTTTTTCTTACTGAACCGGTATCCTGTATAGAGATAGTAATTTCTTAATTCGTTGGGCTCAGAAATAGGGTTAAATTTAGTAAGGTCCTTATTCAACAAGTTGGAGGCGTTTGCACTAAAGTAGAACTTATCCTTTCTATATAAAACACCCACATCGAAGTTGTGGTTTGTCGTAGAACGATCATCTGTAACACTGGGGTCCGGGTTATCAAAATTTTCAATGTCTATACGAAACTGATTAAAATTATAGGATAAACCAAATGATAGAAATTCATCTTCATATCTATCTAGCGTTAAATGATGTGCAAAGGATATCCTTGCCCCTCTTTGTTTTGTTTCGCCGTTACTGTCATTATAAAGAATCAGACCCACCCCTGAACGGTTACCAATACGTCCGTCAGCCGCTAAAGACTGCGTATCAGGGGCATCTTTTATCCCAACCCACTGTGTAAGACCATTGATTCTTACTTTGATATAATCACCAATACCGGCATAGGTAGGAGATATCACAAAGGGGTTATCTGCTAAATACTGTGATAGCTGGGGAAGCGTAAGCTCTTGAGCACTCGTAGTGAATGCACAAAACAACAGTAGTAAAGACAGCAATCTCTTGCTCATAATTCTTTTAGGTTAAGTTCTCTATCTATAAAGGGTAAAATGCCCTACAAACTCTCTTTCGTCGCGTTCGCCATTCAACTTAATAACATACCAATAATCTCCGGTAGGAAGCTCATTACCTTGGTATAAGCCATCCCATCCATTGGGAACTATCGTTTCTTCAGCGACTACTCTACCATAACGATCATATATTTTTATTAGTATTTCTGGATACCCTTCAATGTTATCAGGAATCCAATAATCATTCATACCATCGCCATCAGGAGTAAAGAAATTGGGGATTTCTATATCTATAAACTCCATGAATATCTGTGCAGACAATTCACACCCATTTTCGTCGATTACCGTAACAGTATATGTACCAGTTTCCGTAATATAATAGGTGTTATCCGTACCATTATTATAGTCGTTGAAATAGAAGGTATAATCTTCCAGACCTCCCGTAGCTATAGCGGTTATTTCATTCAGATTTTGCTGCTCCAGAACCAATGTCAATGGTTCAAATGACATAATTTCAAAATCAACCGTTTGTACACAACCATTAGCATGGGAAATAGCAATAAAATGAGTCCCCGGGCTGGTATTTCTAAAATCGGGATTCAATTGCATATCTGCAGGGTCTGTTGAATCTAAGGCATACATGACAGAACCCAGTACTGATGGATCTTCCATGGTTATATTCACATAATTCTCAGGCAGGATATCTGTACATTCATAAACTGGTTCTACAATAGCATTAAGGTTTACACCCGGATCAACTTCAACAATTACGTTGGTTTCACAATCCTGGGCATCCCGCACAAAAATCACATAAGTGCCCGGAGCAAGATCCATAAATGAAGTCTGGTCTAACACATAATCTGCAGCATTATTAGAATTAAGGGCCGTACTGTAAGGCGCTGTACCCCCTGAAATACTTAAATTAATTGAACCATCTTCACTACCCAGGCAAACCTCTGGTAATGCTGTATAGGTTACATCCAGCGGAGCGGGCTCTACGATAGTGAATTGGAAAGGAATAAAACAACCGTTTTCATCCTGCGCAATTACATCATAAACACCTGGCTCTAGATCAACAAATGTATTTTCAGTATCAAATTGGTTCAGGTTTGGTGTTATTGCATAAAGTATTTCACCAGTTCCTCCTGATACTTCAACTGTAATTGTTCCATCATTCTGTCCGGCGCAGGTAACATCTGTGAATTCCTCTCTGTCTATTTGAAGAGGCACGGGTTCTGTTATAATTATTTCATTAGATACCTCAACACAATCCATGCTGATAACCCTTACATAATAACTACCAACACCCAACATGGAGAAGTTACCATTTGCCTGCGGTCCTGCTATTAAATTGGTTAATGCAGCATCGCCGAATAATTCATAGGTATAACTACCTAAGCCTCCAAAAGCCTGGGCCATTATTGTGGCTGTCATCTCTCCGGTACAATTTATGATCGCAGCACTCTCATCAATGACTATAGACAATGGAATTATTGGATCTATAGACACCTGGTTGGAAATAGTTGCCTCACATCCAAAAGAATCACGTACATAGTACTGATATACGCCGGCAGGAACAGTAAATACATGGGTGTCACCTCCAGACATTGGAGAATAAGCTACACCGTCTGTGCTGAATTCATAAGGAGCAGTTCCTCCTGTAGCTGTCAGTTCAATTTCAGCAAGGTTAGTACAAGTAAGTTGCGTCAGCTGAATTAGTGAACTGCTAACATCTGTAGGCTCAGTAATGGTTACCTGAACGGTCTCTACGTCACAATTCCATCCATCGGAAACGGTAATACTATATATTCCCGCACCATTATCATTAAATATAGGGCTTGTCTGTGCACCACTACTGAAATCTATTACTGTTCCGGTTGGATCGTAATAATTCAATTGATATTGATAAGTTCCCTGGCCACCTACGACATTTATAGCCGTAATTGTTGCATTGGTATCACCATAACAAACCAAAGTTGTTGGGGTAGCGGTAATATCTGCTGTAATCGGAACCGGCTGAACCAAAATTTCGGTATCATTTAGCACACAACCACCATCATCTGTAATTGCAATGGTATAATTGCCGGCGGATAAGCCTGTAAACAAGTAACTATTTACATCGTTAACGGTATAAACCGCAGCAGTTGTTGTATTAGTTAAAACAATATCATAAGGCGCGTAGCCTCCTTCGGGATCTACAATAATTTCACCCTGGTCGTTGGCACAAGTTACGTTTGCCATCTCGCTAACCGTTGCTGTAAGCGGCATATCTGGTGACACAATAGTAATTATATTAGAATCCTCTGTACATAAAGGTGCAGCAGTTTCAGTTATTCGCACAAAATAGTTTCCACCTGGAACACCTGTAATAGTTAAAGGATTAGTCGCGGTGTCTCCTGCACCACTTATTCCGGTACTAACGCCTGCTGCGGTAAACACCTCATAACCATAGGCACCGGTATAGCCTGTAACATCTACTTCGAGGGCCCCATTTGTATCTCCGAAACACACCACAGGTAATGTCGCTGTTGCTACCACATCAATAAGATCATAAGGAGCAATACTATAGGGCGAATCTACATAACATCCGGTCGCCGTATCGGTTACTCTGAAGGTATAACTTCCCACAGCAGTTAAATCGAACTCTGCAGTTGTATTTGTCGGGGTCGAAGTCAATACACCATTAGGATTGCCCAACGGGAGTAATTCGTACGTATACGTATTACCGGGATTGCCGTCATCCGTAACAGTTATCGTGATTTCTTCCGGTACCGCACAAGATATGGCGACATCTTGCGAAATAGCTACGGTGAATACATTTAACGGATCTATAACTACCGCATCTGTTGCTGTACAACCATTAGCATCCCGGGCATAGACCGTAATATTTTGCACGAGGCTTGTATCTACAACGTCAAATGTATTAGAAGTCTGGAAATTAATATTATCTATACTGTATAAATATGGGCTAGTTCCTGTTCCTGCTCCAACGGTCGCTGTAATGGTTGCAGTATTAACCGTATTATTTGGGTTACAGCTAAATGCAGTTGTCACTGCAGTTACTGTTAATACAGTTGGCTCATTTACAACAACAACTTCTCGTAACGAACATCCTCTTTCTGAGATAGCTTCCACCTCATAGGATCCTGCAGCTAAACCATTAAAAATTGGACTTGTTTGAGGCCCGCTAATAAGCACCGAGAAGGAATCGTATAAATTATACGTATAGATTGGATTATCATTTACCCCGGGCGCAACAGGCGCTAGGTTTATGGTAATACTACCATCGCTAAGACCGTTACAAGAGACGTCTACCACGGTATGTGGGTCAAATGTAACAGGGGTTGGAGCGTCTAATTCCTGTGTGATGTTTTTCGTACAAACCGGATTTGTGGTATTCAAATCGGTTACTACAAAAGAATAGGTGCCAGCCTGATTTAAGCCTGTGAAAACTCCGGTATTATTGATTATCGATGTAACCAGATCCGGGAATGTCACCGTATAATTAAGATTGGCAGAACCTCCGGTAACCGTAATCGTAATCTCTCCATCCGGAGTAGCGGTACAATCAATTGGTTTAACCACCGTACTTATCAAGGACATTTCCTCATAGAGCACTTCAGGTCCTATAGTTGTGGTACATGACCATTGATCCGTAATCTGAACCTCATAGGAACCAGCTCCAAGACCGGAAAATACAGTTGAAGTTTGTGGCGCACCAAAAGGAGCCGCATCTTTTATTAATTGATAGGTGTAATTACTACCTTGACCGCCTGCTGTTCCAACTACTTCAATTTCTCCCTGAAGATTGGTACAGTTTTCCTGATTGATTTGCAAAGTAGCCGTAATTGGAAGAGGATCTACAAGAACAATATTATTCTGGATCATCTCCTCACAACCGCTTGAATCTATTACCCAGGCTTCATAAGTGCCTGCGACAAGGTTTTCAAACCTTGGACTGGCCACATAATCACCAGGACCAGTTGGTGGTACGGTTCCTACATAATAGGTGTAGCCACCCCAGCCTCCGAGAACATCAATGATTTCAATAATTCCGTCATTACCAAGACAGGTAATTTGTGATACATTGGTATTGGCAGTTATAGCTGCCGGTGGACCTGCGATGTTGAACAATTGCGTATTTGTACAATTTGGATGGTTGTTTTGAATAACCTCAACAAGATAATCACCTGCAAATAAAGTGATTACAGGAGTTGGTCCGTTTGTTGGACTTGTTCCATTTTTTACCAGTACATCATCAGCCGTATTTGCCGGAGTACCATTGGTATCATAGATATTCCAGTCGAAAGGCCCAACATACGTAGCGTCGGTTAATTCTATGGTAACTTCACCTGTTTCAGTACCGAAACAGATTACATCCTGTAATTTAGTAAGTACTATATTAAAAGTATTAGGATCTAAATTGTAAACACCAAAATCTAATCCACTAAATACGTTTGAGGCCTGGTATGTGGCACCATTGTCTATACTGAATTCAAATTTAGCAGGATCGTTTGCGGTTGATGTTACCGTTATGGTAATTTCACCATCCATCCCCGGATTACATGTAATTGGATTGGTAATTGCCGCACTGGCTGTCAATAATTCATCATATGGTAAAATTATTGCTGTTGTAGATCCGAGACATCCATTGCTGTCATAGACATTAATCGTATAACTTCCACCATTAACATCAGTTTCTATATAAGTTGTATTTGCACCTGTTTGAACGACTACATCGTCTCCCGGGGCCGGAGTACCCTGGTCATTTATGAATTCATAAATAGCATAAACTCCGCTTCCACCGGTAATAGAGGTATCATCAATGGTTATTGTTGCATTTTCAGGATTATTACCTGAAGTACATCCAAATTCAACAACGATAGGTGCCGGAACACTCATAATAGCCGGCTCCATAATGGTTATTGAAAAGATATCTGTAAAACAATCGTTAACGCCCGTTCCTCGAACATCGTAGGTTCCTGCAGGAACGTTTTCGAAGGTTTTGTCATTTAAAACTACACCAACGGGCATTGGAGTTAAGGTATAAGTCAATGGATTATTACCATTGTCTATTTCGATTAAAGTTATTGAACCGTCAGCACCTCCGTTACAGGTAACATCAGTGTGTATTTCTGTAAATTCAGGTAATACAGCAGCAGGAACATCAACTGTAATGGCCTGGGTACAAAGAGGAGTAGCGGTATCCATATCATAGACACTCACCAAATATGGCCCTGCGCCACTTGCACCTGTCCATACAAAAGGATTTCCAGGTAAAACTTGTCGGGCCAGGTCAATTGCACCCGGGCCATCAATTTCAATTTCATAATTACCGGAACCTGATGTAACATCAATGGTAATTTCTGCATTAGCGGCCATTCCCGGTTCGCAGTCCAATAATGCGGTTTGCGTAACTGTGAATTCCAGAGGAGGTATGATAGTGACCGTATCGGTGTCTGTACAACCGTTACTGTCTATAATTGCAATATTGTATATGCCGGGAAATAAATTGTTAAATACACCACCATTATCTACATAGGTTACCCCACCATCAATTGAATATAATATTTGAGGCGCAGTACTTGTTGCATTAATAGTCAATGTAGTAGGAGACACACAGGTATCTACTACCAGTGAATCAATGGTTGGGTCCGGAGAAAGGTCCAGGTTTATTGGACCAAGGTTTGTTGTACACCCATATTGATCTGTTATTGTAACATTGTAATTACCTGAAGGAGAATTTGCAGGTATTTCAATAGGATTATCAGAAGTTCCAATAATTGCTACAAAAGGAGCGGGGCCTGTAACATCAAAAGTATAGGTTCCGCCTCCTCCAACAATGTTTTCGATGGCTATTAAGCCCGGACTGTTACAAGAAATATCCGCTAACTTGTTTAATGTTGCTGTTATAGGATCTAACTCTTCAATTAATATATTTTCACTGGCCGATACACAAACATCTGCAAGGCCGGCATCCACTTCTGTTACTACGATGTAATACTCAGCAGGAGCCAATCCATTTACTGCAATTGTGGCTGAGTAAGGCACGATTCCGCCGCTGGATTGAACTAAGGCACCGGTGACAGCATCATAAAACTCCCAACGCATATTCGGATATGAGAAAGCATCGGTGTCCGTAAGCGTATAGGTAATTTCAGCATCATTGGCACCAGCACAAGAAGGCTCATAAACTGCAGAGATCTCTATCGGATTAGTCGTAATATCGTTAACGTTTACGCTACTTTGTCTTATACACCCTGTTGAATCTCTAACGTAGAAAACGTAGGTTCTTCCGGGGATAAGTCCTACCCAAACATGTGCTCCCGGGGTTGGTGCTGTCCACGCAGCGGTAGCAGGGTTGAACGTAGTAGGATCAGTGGTGTACGCATATTCGTAATTTGGCACACCAGCTGTACCTTGTACCGTAACTTGTAATTCATTACAGCCTACAACCACAGTAGAAATAGTTATATCTAAATCATCGAGTGGGTAAGGTATTATATATCTTGGAAGGTCAGTCTGACAAATTGTGACACCGCCCACTACCGTTCTCATAGAAGGGTATACAGAAGTTCCGGAAATATATCCCATTAATACATCTGTTGTTCCGGGAATACTGTTATCGCCAGTCCAGGTTGCACCGCCATCTGCACTGAATTCAATAGTTCCCAAAGTATTTGGGTACCCAACGAATTGGAAACCATAATCATTTGGGTCCACACTGTTACATGCAGCAGGTAGAATTGGAATAACGCTACCAGTTAATTCATCCGGGTTGCCTATATTAACGGGAGTATCTGTGACAACACAACCATTGGCATCCGTTACATTTATGGTATAATTCCCGGGGGATAAGTTGTAAAAGTTGGTTATAGCCGATACTACATTTGTATAAGTTTGATCTGACGCCCCTCCATTATCTAAGTCTATTATCTCTATTGTATAAGGATTGTCTCCTGAGGCTACATTTACTTCTATAGACCCTACGCCATCATGACATTCAGGATCTGTGGGTGTTGATGTGAAAGTTAGTGGTGTGGCCGGGTTAACTGTAACCGTTTCCATGAATTCACAATAAGGTACAACAGCAGAGTTGTCTCTTACATAAACATCATACGTACCGTCATTTCCTGTAGTAACTACATATGTATTGCTGGCTCCAAATAAACCGGCAGGGCTTGTTGTTGTTGGCACAAAAGCATATTCGTATGCCCCGTCACCACCTGTAGCAGTGACAGTGATTGAGCCGTCAGCACAAGGTGAAAGGTGCACAACATCAGCAACGGCCAACAAGCTTGGGTTAATGGTTACATTTTGTTGAACACCAGCACATCCGTAAGCATCTTTAACATCTATAGTATAACTTCCTGATGCAAGGTTGCTAAAAGTATAACTTGTTGCTGTAGACGGAACTGGTGTCAACCATGGACCACCGTTTATGCTGAATTGAAATCCTCCGTTTCCTGGAAGCGAAGTTACATCTACAAGTATAGTTGCGTCATTAAGACCACTGTAACAAGCAGTTGGTGTTGTTGTAAATGTTGGATTCATTGGAGCAACTACGGTGATAGGCGCGTCAATAGGATCCTCGCAGTTATTCGTATCTCGTGCTCTTACAATATAATCTCCTGCAGGAACAGCAACGAAATCAACACCGGCCTGATAGGGGGTAATGATACCACCTATAGTATCTTCTAACTGATATTCATAACCTGGTGTACCTCCAGTGGCACTTGCGGTTATTGTAGCACCCGTATTATTACAAGTGAATTCTACCGTAATGCCCGCAGAAGCAACTACGGGTGTGGGTTCCGTTAAGGTTTCTGAAAGCATAACGGAGCAGGAATTATCTAATACATCCCTTACCTCAATTGAATTTATTCCGGCACTTAGGCCATTAACCGTTACCGGAGAAACCGTTTGTGGCGCCGAAAATGCGCCCCCGTTTACTGCATATTCAAAACCATTTACTACATCAAAGTTTTCTACTTCAAAGGTAATTGTACCATCAGCCAGACCATTACAACTTATATTGGTGAAGTTGGTAATATTTGCATCAAAAGCATTTCCGGCTACAACATCCGTAGCAGTGTCCACAGTACATCCGCTTCCATAATCTACGGTAATAGGATGATTTCCAATGGCTACATTAGTAAAGATATTAGAAGCCTGTAGCGGACCTCCGTCTATACTGTACTGATACGAAGGATCATTGGGTGATACTGTAATATTTCCTGTGCCATCACAATTATAGGTAACACTGGTGCTTAAAACCGGCTCTACGGGTAATGGTGCTATTATAACATCTGGTAACGTAATAAAACAAGATACTGCATTCGCATCTCGAACTCTTATTGAATAAGTACCATCAATAAGACCAGTAAAGGCAATTCCGCCGGGTGTAGATGCCGTCCAGGAACCTCCGTTAAGACTATATTGATAATCTCCTGATCCTCCGGATGTTGGGGTTACACTACCTACTGTTATTTCTCCTAATTGAAGACAGGTATAAGGCTGCGTTTGAACAGCCTCAGCGATTAGTTGAGCGGGCTCAAGGACATCAATTGAAGCGGTTTCTTCACAATTGTTAGCATCCCTTACCCGGATTGGATAGGTACCGGCAGGAAGGTTTACAAAATTTCCTGTTGCCTGGTAAGTTGTTCCGTTGTCTATACTGTATTCATAAGGTCCCATTCCATCAGCGGCAACAATCGTTATGCTACCATTGCTGTCTCCAAAACATATTGCAGGAGTTGATGTGGGGGTAATAGTAATAGGTGCATCCTGTACAATAGTGATATCGTACATAGCTTCACAAAATGTTACATTTCCATTATTATCCCTGACGTATACATCATAGTCCCCGGCACCGGTAACTGTAATTGGATTTACTGCACCGAAATCTCCGGGAACCGGAGCTGCACCGTCAGCTACAATTGCATAAACATAATTTCCATCACCACCTGCTGCAGTTACCGTTACATCTGTTGTTGTTGCACAGGCCGTTATATTGGCTGCTGCAGCTGTGACCGTCAATTCCGGATTTATTGTAATAGTGTCTGTACCGGTACAATTATTTCCATCAATCACGTCAATGGTATAAGTACCTGGTCCTAAGCCGGCAAAAATGTTATTTGTGTCATAAAGCCCGCCGTTAATTCTATATTCAAAGTTTCCATCTCCGCCGGATGTAACATTTGCCGTTAACGTTAACCCTACCAGATCATCATAACAAACATCATTTGCCACTATGGCCAGGACAGGAGGCAAAGCAGCATTCAGGACAAAGGTTGTAGTGGCAATACAACCATTAGCATCTGTAACAGAGGCAATATATGTTCCCAGTTGTGCAAGACCATTAAAGGCACCGGTACCATTCGTTACTATAGTAACTGTATCGGGATAGGTTAAAGAATAATTGTAACCTCCCCAACCGTCAGTTGCGGTAAGCACTACGCTGCCCGGATCTGTACATGTAGGTTGTGTTTCATTTGCTGTTAAAGCAAGGGCTGCCGCAGGGGCATTTACCGTAACACTTGCTGTGTCAGTACAGTTTGTATCATTATCCGTTACTGTAATATCATAAGTTCCTGCTGGTAAACCGGTTAAAGGAATTGTTGCGCTAGTTTCTCCGGATCCGCTGAACGCAGATGGACCGGTCACGGTATAGTCGTAGGAAGTGTTAAACCCGGAAACGGTATACAAAACTTCTCCGTCCGCATCACCAAGACAGCTAATATTACTTATCAACTGGCCTACAACATCAATAGGAATCACTGGTGTTATGGTATAACTTTCTTCGTAAGTACACCCTTTATCATCTGTAACCCTGAACGTATAGGTGTCAGGTGTAAGACCATCAAAATTGGCAGAACCACCAGAAGTAGAGGTGGCCGGAATTGCCGCAGGGGCAATTATTTCAAATACGAAAGGTGTATTCCCATTAACAACGGTTACAGTAACATCTGAGGTTAGGGCCGGACAAATAGGTGCTGAAGAAACAAAGTCCAGATCAGTTGGTGGATTTAGGGGGTCTATGGTTATGGGGTTTGTTACAAAAAGACAGCCATTAGCATCCCGGATACTTATAGCATAAGAGCCATTAGTAAGACCAGTAAAAGTCTCAGCTCCTGCTCCTGAAACAAAGTTTATTCCATCTATTGAGTATTCATAAGGCGCTGTTCCTCCGGTAATATTTTGGGCCTCAATAGTACCTGTTTGAAGACATGTATAGTCTTGAATCAAAGCAGCACCACCTGAAAGACCATTAGCCGGTCCTGAAACAGTATAATATTCAAAAAAGTCGCACGAGGCACTTCCTTTTCTTTGATTAAGCCTCACAGTATAATCGCCTTGAGGCAGGCCTGTAAAAATGCCCGAGGTATTACTGTCAATTTCGATACCATTTTCATCAATAAGGAAAAAGGTAAGTTGGTAACCGTTGGTGTCAATGATATCAAAAGATATAGAACCCGTAGAATCACCAAAACACTGTTCATTAATCACAGTTGTTGGACCATATTCCACCGAAGGAACAAATTCAATTTCAACAGGATTAGAGATATCAAAACAATTGTTTCGGTCTACTACAACAAACTGGTAAGTTCCGGGATCCCAGATATCAAAGATTTGACTTGTCTGGAATTCCGATGGGGGAATAGATGGCGGATCAGGATATGAGATTTGGGTAACCCCCAATGTATCTACATAAGACCAGATGGCATAAGTATGTGGTGTTTTACCACCAGTTGATTCCATTAAGATATTCCCTTCCCTACAGGTGATATTTTGAGAAACCCTTGCTGAAAGCTCAAGGTCTGAACTGTCAATAATGGTGACCTGCTCATTATGCAGACAACCATCATCTGTAGTTACTTCAACGTCATAAACCCCAGGGTTGAGATTTGCGAATGTGTAATTGTTATCAAGACTTGGGCCATAGGTGTCTACAACCGTTCCTCCCTGGGAGATTTCATAGTAATATTGTGGTTCCACATCCAGCACAGAGATACTCATTGAACCCAGGCCATTACAATCAGCGTCCTGAGTGGTAATATCAACCTGGAAGTTTCTGGTAAGCACTCCAATATCTTCTAATCTGAAAATACAACCATCTACTACACCTTGTTGGCGCATTTCTACTGTATAGGCACCGTTTGAGTTAATTGTAAAGCTAGGGCCATTCAATGCGCTAAAAGGAACCAAAACTGCCCCTGTAGTTGCGTCTAACAGCTGGTATTCATAATCAACCGGCATGTTTGTTACAGTAATATTTCCGGGTGATAAACAAATCAAATCGGTAACATTGTATTGTGGATCCAGCGGGTTTTTGAAAATATTGAAATAAAACCGGCTAAAACATCCATTTTGATAGTTGATACGGCATCGGGGATGTTAATTTGAATAAGTTCGGTGTCATTTAATCCACAAAGGAATACTTTAGGTAATAAATCTCCGTCATTGGGGCATGTAACTACCTCCCCTTCTACAGTATTCGTAGGATCATTGATTAAGGTTACAATAGGGTTTATTTGGGTAGTTCCAAATAATTCTACCGTAATAATTTCCTGAAAGCCTTTACAAGGGTCAGCAACTATTTTATCTACAATATATATCCCTACTTCATCTATTAAAAGAGTACTTGGATCGCCATCAGGGTCACCATCATTTAATACTGTATCGCCCGGGTCAATTAAGCCATCCAGATTTTCATCTTTATACCAGACATAAGCATCAAAATTGTCTCCGGCATCAAGAAGTAAATCATCACCACAAAGCTGAACAGTTCTGCTGTAATCGCAACTTTCAAGATCATCCAGCAAAAAATTTGTAGCGCCAGGGGTCACAAAACCACAATTATCAAAATCAGACACACTGGGGTCGTCCGTTATCTGTGCATTATTTATCACTCCTTCGTAAGTAGAGTAAGCCTGATTCGCAATTAAATCTGTACAGGCATCTACAAAATCAAAACAATTTTCCGCAACTCGCACCCTGAGCCTTATTTCAGAAAGGGGATCTCCCTCTTCTATAAGGTTATCCGGAATGTTAAAGGATATTTCATTGGCTATCGGGTCATATACATAGGTTACTCCGGGAGGCAAGACTAAATCCGACTCTATTACGGTTACATTGATGGGTAAAACATCCCGCAAAACATAATTAGTAGCATCGTCATTGCCAATATTTTGAAAACCAAGCACATAATCCAGTAACTGTCCTAAGTTTACACCCAATCCTGTAATGTCATTACCTGCAATATCCTCAACAGTTTTTTCTACAACAATGTTAGGCTCAATTATCTCAACATTAAAGGAATTAAAGAAGGGATAGTATTGATCTCCATTAGAAGTAAATCTAAATGTGGCATCTGTTTCGGCATTAGGGATAACCGAGTTTAAAGGATTATTCAACAAAAATATATCGGTATCGTAACCTAAGGTGTTGACGCTATTTGGCGTTCTATTATTTGTAATAGCACCATCAAGCGTAATATTACTGTTAAAGAAGTTATTAGCTGGGTTAACCGCGTTACTAATAGTAGTAAATCCGGGGTTACTGGCAGCTCTGATTTGCATTTGGTCTCCGGTAATTCTATTGTCACCTTCCAGCGCCGCGGCACCTAACTTGGCTCTTACCGGCCCAACAGGAATAGTATTAAACCCA
>NZ_CAMYKG010000017.1:0-48785 GCF_947258925.1 uncultured Eudoraea sp.
CGGTATCTGACAAAAATTCAGATAAAGTGCAAAAAAGTGTCGGTGAACGGATCAATACCCTAAAACACCTTAGCGATTTTTCGTGTATTTAACCGATAATCCCGGGAGTGATTTTGAGCAATAAATTAGGATTCGGACAATTTTGTTGATACTCAAACAAGTCCTTTTTTGTACAAACTCCGGGATAATCTCCCCTGAAATGGCCAATGTCCCCTATAATTTGGAAATGAAGATGCGGCGCATAGTTTACATTAATCCTGGTATCGCCTAATGTTCCTAAAACCTCTCCCGGCTTATATTCTTTGTTTTTATAGAGCCCATAAAGGGATTCTATCGATAAATGCCCATAAAGCGTATAAAATTGAATTCCGTCCAATTCATGTTTCAAAATTATGGTCGGACCATAATCTCCCGGAAGCTTATTATTTTTAAAACTATGCACTAAACCCCCAACTGGTACAATAACCCTGGTACCTGCTTTGGACCAAAAATCCATTCCAAGATGAATATTGCGTACTTCATCACCTTTGGGGTTAAAATTAGGACTATTGCTATATAAGTTCCTTTTTTCTAAATACCCGCCATAAGCCACTGAAGCGGGTTCATCTTTAAGAATGGTGTCTATATACTCCTGGCAAATTGTTGGATTCGCTATATCAAGGGTTTTCAGATCACTATTGGATACAGATAAGTTAAGCGTAATATATTTTGAAATCGGAATTTCCCTGTCTAAAATAGCTATTGGCCGGTCAGTATGCTTTAGAAGTACTTTTTCAAGCAAAGTCATAGAAATTCTTATAAAGTTGGTAAAACCAGAGCGTTTATACTTACCAAAGGCATTAATTAACAGGTCTTTAACCTCAATTACAGAAAGATTTAGTGATTTTTGAAATAAAATCGAAAAATGAAATTTCTGAAACTATTTATTTTACTGGGAGTCACTTTAATCTCCACCAGTTGTGAATCCAAAATTAAGAATAAAATGGAGCCAGCCAAAGAAGTAGTTCTGGTTCAAAAATTTTCAAAACAAGATCTCCAGGATTACGAAACCGCCTATTTTGCCAGTGGGTGCTTTTGGTGTGTTGAGGCTATTTTTGAAAGTGTAAAAGGAGTTAAGGAAGTAATTTCAGGCTACGCCGGCGGAACTGAGGAAAATCCGACCTATGAACAGGTCGCTTATGGAAAAACGTCCCACGCGGAGGCAGTTGAAGTTTATTACAACCCCAAAGAGATATCTTATTTTGAACTTGTACAGGTATTTTTTGGATCCCATGACCCGACAAGTCTCAATCGTCAGGGCCCGGACAGAGGTGCCCAATATCGATCTATTGCCTTTTACAAGAATCCAAAAGAGAAAAAGATCATAGAAACTTATATGGCAGCCCTAGAGGATAGTGGCCGTTACGAGGACCCTATTGTTACTGAAGTTACTGCCTTTACCAAATTTTACGATGCAGAAGACTACCATCAGGATTACGAAAGAAAAAATCCAAATAATTCCTATGTCCGACAAGTATCTGTCCCAAGGTTAAATAGATTTAAAATGAATTTCCCTGATTATCTTAAAAAAGAAGCCCACTAGATAGGTCAGTATAAATTTAGCTGGTATATATAAAGCGACTTTTTTAAGTCGCTTTTTTTATTTGTGCTCGCTTCAGACTATATTTAAGGAATTAACACATTCTAAAGCGAAATGAATCATAAAAATCTTTCTTTGTTTCAAAAAACAACCTTAATATTTATCATATTCGCCTTTCTGGGATGTTCCGGTTCCGAAAAAGATACAGAACCCTGGATTTCCCTGTTTGACGGTAAAACACTTAATGGCTGGACTATTAAAGGAGGTGAAGCGCATTATGAGGTGCGAGATGAAATAATTGTGGGAAGTACAGTACATGATACTCCTAACACCTTCTTAACTACCGACAAAATGTACGGTGATTTTATTCTGGAATTGGATTACAAGGTAGATTCCACTATGAATTCCGGAATTCAAATCCGCAGCAATAGTTTCCCTCATTACAGGAATGGGCGGGTGCATGGTTATCAGATAGAAATAGATCCTTCCGAGAGGGCATGGAGTGCAGGAATCTATGACGAAGCCAGAAGGGGATGGCTCAATACCATGGATAATAATCCGGAAGCACAACAAGCCTTTAAACAAAATGACTGGAATCATTATAGGATTGAAGCAATAGGAGACACTCTCAAAACCTGGATTAATGATATCCCCGCCGCATATTTGATTGATGACAAAACCAGTAGCGGATTTATTGGTCTTCAGGTACATAGCATTGGGAAAGATCAAAAGGAAGGCACCGAAATACAATGGAAAAACATTAATATCCTAACAGACAGCCTTTCTAAATATTCACGGAAAAGTCCACTTGCACCTATAATGACTAAAAATCAACTCACAATTGATGAAGAAAAAAATGGCTGGAAATTACTTTGGGACGGAAGTACTACTAACGGATGGCGGGGTGCTCGCCTGGATGATTTCCCGGATAAGGGTTGGATCATAGAGAACGGTGAGCTTATAGTATTATCATCAGGTGGTGAAGAATCTGCAGCCGGCGGAGATATTGTAACAGAGGACCTCTATGGGAATTTTGAACTTCAAGTAGACTTTAAACTTACCGAGGGTGCCAATAGCGGAATAAAATATTTTGTGGATACCGATATTAACAAAGGCCCGGGATCATCGATTGGCCTGGAATATCAAATCCTGGATGACGCCAGACATCCTGATGCTAAATTGGGAAATCACGAAGGTAGCAGAACCCTGGCCTCTTTGTATGACCTCATCAAGGTCGATCCAAATAAACCAGTGAATCCAATAGGTGAATGGAACCATGCGCGCATCCTTTCCAAAGATAACCATATAGAGCATTGGTTAAATGGCATGAAAGTGCTGGAATACGAGCGAAAAAGTGAAAACTATAGAAAATTGGTTGCTGAGAGTAAATACAAGGTCTGGCCTAATTTCGGAGAAGCAGAACAGGGCCATATACTGCTTCAGGACCACGGTGATCGTGTTGCATTTAAGAATATTAAAATCAGACCAATCCAAAACCAATAACCATGACTACAAGACGAGATTTTATTAAGAAAACCACTGTTGGAAGTGCAGCCCTGACCTTAGGAGGTTTGGTGCTTCCGGGAACCTTAAAGGCAAATGTTTTAGGCGCCAATGATCAATTACAGGTAGCGGTAATAGGAGTGAGAAGCCGCGCAAAAGCACTAACCATGGGAATTTCAAAAAGCCCCAATGTTAAAATTATTTATAACTGTGATGTAGATGATACCATTATTGAGGCTCACAATATATGGTGCCAGGAACAAATTGGTTATGTTCCTAAAGTTGAAAAAGATTTCAGGAAAATGCTGGAAGATAAGGATGTTGATGCGGTATTTATAGCAACACCTGAACACTGGCATGCTCCCATGGCAATAATGGCCTTACAGGCAGGAAAACATGTTTATGTTGAAAAGCCTTGCAGTCATAATCCGCACGAAAATGAATTGCTTGTGGCGGCCCAGGAAAAATACGGTAAAAAGGTACAGATGGGTAATCAGCAACGGTCTGCAAGGACTTCTATTACGGCCATCAGGGATATAAAAAATGGAATAATTGGCAATGTGTATAAAGGAGAAGCTTATTATTCCAATAGCCGCTCATCTATAGGCAATGGGGTTGATATTGCTGTTCCAGCGACCTTAGACTGGGAACTATGGCAGGGGCCAGCGCCAAGGGAAGCCTATAAAGATAATGTTCATCCTTATAATTGGCATTGGTTTCGTAATTGGGGAACAGGTGAAATTCATAACAATGGCACCCACGAAATAGATATCTGCCGTTGGGCCCTTGGGGTTGATCTGCCAGAGACCGTCACTTCTTTTGGTGGCAAATATGCATATGATGACGACTGGCAATTTCCAGATAACCAACAGGTTACTTATACATTTAGTGAAAATAAGTTTATAACATGGAACGGTCATAGCAGAGGGGTAATGAAACCACAACAGCCGGGTAGAGGTGCAACGATATATGGTAGTAAAGGTACCATAGAGTTAAGCCGGGAAAGCTATAAATTATACGACCTAGATGGACGACCCATCAAATTTGAGTTTGAAACTGGTGGCAGTGCAACCATTGACACTATGGGAGCAGGTGATCTGGATGGAATGCATATTGCAAATTTCTTTAATGCCATTCGCCTAGATGAACCACAAAACTCCCCAATAGCAGATGCGAGCATTACAACTATGCTTTGTCATCTGGGAAATATGGCCCAGGATGCAGGAGAAACATTGAAAATTGATCCGGCTACAGGTAAAATCCGAAATAATAAGCAGGCTATGGCATCCTGGAAAAGGGAGTATGAAAATGGCTGGGAACCAAAACTTTAAGCACGATATATGAAGCGGAGAGAATTTGTGATCAAAAGCGGACTGGTAACAGCTGCAATGGGTGCCTCAAGTCCTATGGTATCTGGTATGGTCTTTCCTAAAAAAGGGACCAATACCATCAATATTGGGGTCATAGGCACTGGAGATCGAGGAAGTGGATTAATATCGGTCATGAATCAAATCCCGGAACTAAATGTGATATCCTGCTGTGATATTTTACCCTTCAGACTTCAGAAAGGTATTGAAAATACGAAAGGTACAGCCAGGGGATATTCAGATTACCGTAAGCTTTTAGAGTCAAAGGATATAGATGCCATCCTGGTTGCGACACCTTTTAATACCCATGCCCAAATAGCCATGGAAGCTATTGATGCCGATAAACATGTTTTTTGTGAAAAGACCATGGCTAAAGGATTTGAAGGAATAATCCAACTTAAGGACAAGGCAAATACTTCCAATAAAATCTTCCAGACAGGACATCAATACCACAGTTCACGTTTATACACACATGTCGTAGATCTTATCCGGGGAGGCAAAGTTGGTAAAGTAACCGCTATTGAATGTCAGTGGAATCGAAATGGAAACTGGAGAAGGCCTGTAAACGACCCTTCATTAGAAAGAGCAATAAACTGGCGAATGTATCGTGAATATTCAGGTGGCCTGGTAGCTGAACTTTGTTCACATCAAATAGATTTTACAAATTGGGTTTTAAACGCCACTCCTGACAACGTAATGGGAGTTGGAGGAATTGACTACTGGAAAGATGGCCGCGAAACATTTGATAATGTACATCTTATCTACAGCTATCCCAATGGTGTAAAAGCTAAATTTACATGCCTGACCAGTAATTCCAAAGATGATTACAAGATAAAGGTAATGGGAGACAAAGGAACGCTGATCCTGGATTATGTGAATGCCTGGTTTTACCCTGAAGGACATTATAAAAAGGAAATTCAGGATGTGGACGGCGTATCAGGAGCTACTGTAAAATGGGATGAAGGCAAAGGAATTCCACTTGACATTGAACATGCAGACCCCAGCAAGCAGGCATTAATTGATTTTAAAGATAATATCTTAAGTAATACAACTCCCATATCTAATGTGAATACCGGAGCAACAACTGCTGTATGCGTTCAAATGGGATTGGATGCCATGTATAAGGGTAAAATAGTTCAATGGAACCATGAATTGGACTTATAAAAAAGTAAGTCGCCAAAGTCCTGATTTTTAAAACTTTAACACGAAGCCAGCCCTGGTATTTGCGCACTTTCACCTTAAGAATTTTATGATGTCACTATCAAATGGTACGGCCAGTAACTTAAATGGCCTTGGAAAAATTGACTTCAGTCTGTACTAACAAATGATTACGGGGATAAAGAAAGGGAAGATGCTATTGGATCGGTTTTAATACCAGAAAGTAAGAGAGAAAGGATAGATTAAAAGAGACATATGGGGGCTTTGGAAGAGGTTGATTGATTACTGTTGAAGCAGAATTTCACTGTATCTCGAATCTATTACAATCGATTTTCCGGAATTTGCTTCCAGATAATAGCCATTGTGAACCACGTGGTTTCCGTTTTTTTCTGATGCAAGTTTTAATTCCGCCGGAGCCGAATATTTGGATGAAGTCGCATCAATGGTTATGCTAAATGGGGTAACAGGTAAATTACATATTAATTCTCCATTTTGCATTGCTATGTCCAAATCTTTAAAATCACTGGCAATTGCATTGATCCTTATTGCGCCAAGGTCATTTTTTATTTGTGCACTTTTAAGTAAACGATCTATCGTAATATCCGAAGAAGTAGTACTTAATGTCAATGTATTTACATCCTGAAGAGCAACATCATCGGAGAAATTGATATTTAAGTTTCCATAATTCCATCGTTCTACAGACACCGGGGAATAGGAAGCGACAATATTTGTATTCACACCATCTATGGTGGAAGCAAGCAACCTTGCATAGGACAAGGTTGCATTCATATTCCTGGTATTTTCTGCCAATTTAACTTCCCCATGTCGCACATTCATTTTAAGCTTGGTGGATTTTGGCATTTTAATCTTAATCGTCTTCTTTATTTTATAATTTTTCCCTCCACCATCTGAAGATCTGTAATAAATTGTAGGACTATCTTTACCTTGCCTGGAAATAATTACGTTTTTCTGAATCTTGCGCTGTTTCTCAGCAATTTTTCGCTGCTCTTCCATTATCTCGCGTCTTTCTTCCATAGCTTCACGCCTAATTTCCTGGGCTTCCCTTCTCACTTCTTCTCTTTCTTTCATCATTTCTTCTCTTTCTTTCATCATTTCTTCCCTTGCGGCTTCACGTTCTTCAACCCTGGCTTGCATTTCTTTACCCCATTCTTCTATTTCCTTTTGATACCCTTCATCAAAACTCTTTTCAAATTCTTCAGACCACTCTTTCAGGTATTTTTCACCGTCTTTCTTATAAGCCTCGTAGTCAAAATTCCTGAATTGCATTGGGGGCATAGGAGGAAGGGGCATTTCCATAATCACCTGTGGTATATCGGGAAGTTCAGGTATCTGTATGTCCAGGAAAAGAGGTTCTAATTCGGGCATTTCCGGAATTTCTGGTATTTCCACAATAATATTATGAGCATCACCATGAGCACCTCTTGCAATCCATGAATTTTCCCTGCCTGTTTTTATAGTGATTTCCTGGCTATTACCTAAAATCTTTATCCCCCCTTTGTCAAAATATGCCTCGGCTTCTTCAGGGGAAGCACCTTCCAGTTCAATAGTGGCCTCAACTACTACCTGATCCTTATTCCAGGTTGTAAATTCAATGTCTGCGTGACTTGTGTTGATATCAACAACAGCATTCTTACCTACTACAAAGGTTTCCTTATAGGTCTTCGATTCTTTTTGCCCATAGCCGCTGGTTAAATACAGGCAAAGACTCAGGACGATACTTTTAAACACTATTTGATGTAACTTGTTCATTTTCTGATGATTTTAATTGATTTAATTTTTCTTTTAATTTTTGCAACAGTGCTAACCTTAGCTGCAAATTTTTTATTAGTGCATTAATGGTCTGGTCATTTGGACCAATTTCATTCAATTCTATATTCAACCTTTTGTATTCTTCATTTAATTCAGACAATCTGGACATATAATCATCCACCAGCGCTTTATTTTCCTTAGATACTTCCAGCCGTGATAATTCCAGATTGATATTGGCCATATAATAATTTTCTATTTTCTTTAAATCAGGAGAAAGATCTCCTAAAGAATAACCTTCTGCCCTTGTATCCTCGGTCCCTTTCTCCACAACAGTTGGCTGTTCTATAGTTTCGGTTTTAGAATGTAAATAGGCATATATTCCAAGGCTAAAAAGTACCAATACGGAGGCTGCAATCTTTATAAAATAAAAAGTTGACTTTCTTTTTAAGGGTAACTCTTTATCCAATAATGCTATAAACCGTTCTTCATGCCCATCTTTCATGGGAACCTTTTTCTCATTATCATCCCTGAACAGTTCTCTAAGATCCTGTGCCATATCGTTTTTCTTTAAGTAATTCCTTTAAATGTCCTTTTCCTCTCAATAATCTGGTCCTGCTTGTGGTTTCTGTTAAATTCAATATTTGAGCGATCTCACTATGATCATACCCTTCCATTAGAAAAAGCTGCACTACAAGCCGGTACTTTTCTGATAATTGATTTATAGCTTCTCTTACCTCATCAATTGAAATTCCATCATCTACAGACCAGTCATTATCTTCAACAATATGTATACTATTCTCATTGAGTTCCTGAAAGCGTTCCTTCCCGGATTTTAGAAAATCTATACTTCTGTTGATTACAATTCGCTTTAACCACGCGCCAAATGTGACTTCACCTTTAAACTGATGTATCTTCTGAAACGCCTTTATAAAGGATTCCTGCAAAACGTCTTCCGCATCATCCGGATCACTTACGAAGCGCTTAGCGACATAGTACATTCCATCACAATACTGCCTGTAAAGCTTTATTTGTGCTTTTCGATCGTTGGCTTTGCAACGCTCTACCAGATCTATTTGAAACATTTGGCCAGTTTCCAATTTAGGTGTTAGTTGTTGTTATCTTAAGGACGGGAGAAAATATTAGATGTTGCAAAAAACAAGTATTTTTAAGAAATTTTAAATGATCAACCTTGCAACAAGTTACAATTAAAAACGAATTTCTATCCTTGACTGTCCTTGATTACGGAGCCGTAATTCAAAAAATTCTGTCTAAAGATCGGGAAGGAAATATATTGAATTTGGTGGTTGGATTTGAGAATCCTGTTGATTATCTGGAAGATCAAATTGCTATGGGGGCATGTGTTGGGCGTTTTGCCGGAAGAATATCAAATGGGGGCTTCAATCTTAAAGGCCGTACCTATAAATTGTACGCGGAAGATGGGGTCCATCTACATGGGGGAAAGGCTGGCTTCTCAAAAAAATACTGGACTTTTGATACCATTGAACACAACAACGAACCATTCGTTAAATTAAGTTATCAAAGCCCACATATGGAAGAGGGCTATCCGGGTCATATAAAGGCAAGTGTAACTTACAAACTGGTTGGTAATTCTCTCCATGTTATCCATATGGCAACAACAGACAGAACTACGGTCATTAACCTGACTAATCATTCTTACTTTCGGCTTGACAATACCAATTCCATTGATCACTATGAAATGCGACTGGAATGTCCCAAAATACTGGAAACCCGCGACAATTTGTTACCAACCGGTAAATTGATTTCAGTTACAGACACAGATTATGACTTTCTTATCAAAAAAAAGATTGCAAAAATACGACTAGACACGCCGTTTGTAGTTTCAGAAGTTGGTAAAAAAGTAGCTGAGTTATATTCCCCTGTTTCAGGAATTCTAATGGGGGTTGAAAGTAACCAACCCGCAGTTGTAGTTTATACGCCGCCCGGGTTTGCTGCCATTTGTTTTGAAACACAAAACTTCCCGGATGCACCTAATATTAAGTCATTTCCATCAGCAATCCTAAATCCCGGAGAAACCTATAACAACCAGGCAGTTTTTACTTTTGATTTAGTAACTTAGACAAACTAATCAATACCTCAATACGATGAAAGTATTAAAATGGATTTTGATCATATTAGCTGCAATAGTCCTACTTTTTTATTTCGTGGCCATGCCCTATCTCAAGGAACAAACAAAGAAGAACAGTCCACAAAAGACCGTTGTATATACTGAAAATGGTATGGACCTTACAGTAAAATACAGCAGTCCCTTTAAGAAGGGAAGGGAAATTTTTGGTAATCTGGTTCCTTATGATACCGTTTGGCGCACCGGTGCCAATGAGCCTACAACGCTTACCACGAATTCCAAAATTTATATCATCGATAAAGAACTTCCATCCGGCACCTATTCAATTTGGACCGTTCCGGGTAAAGAAAGTTGGCAAGTAATCTTTAATAAGAATGTTCCTGAATGGGGTGTTACAATAATGAGCGGTGGTAAAGAAACAACGAGGAACCCTGAAGAAGATATCATTAATGTTGAGGTACCTGTTATTAATTTGGTGCAAACAGTTGAAAGTTTTACAATCGATTTTGAAGACACTGGTCAACTATACATGAGTATGGACTGGGATAAAACCAAGGTCAGGGTTCCTATCAACAACTAAGTTTGAGTACAGAAAAAAATAAAGATACGAAGGGGGTCCTCCAGGTTAGAAAGCACCGCAAAAAGAAGCCGTCCGTTGAGGAGCTTACCCATGGAGTTCTTAATGGCGATAAATCCATCTTGGCAAGGGCAATAACTCTTGTGGAAAGCACAAGAAATGATGACCTGAAACAGGCCTATACCTTAATTGAAAATTGCCTTTTAAAAAAATCCAATAGTATTAGAATTGGTATAACCGGGGTTCCGGGGGTTGGTAAAAGCACCTTTATTGAAATCTTTGGCAAAACACTTACGGGACTTGGCAAAAAAGTCGCTGTCTTAGCCGTTGATCCCACAAGTACCCTCAGTAAGGGCAGCATCCTTGGTGATAAAACACGAATGCAGGAGCTGGTTAAGGATCCTAACGCATTTATAAGGCCATCACCTTCAGGCAAATCCCTTGGCGGAGTAGCCCGTAAGACACGAGAAACCATTATCCTATGTGAAGCCGCCGGTTTTGATATTATCCTGATTGAAACAGTTGGGGTTGGACAAAGTGAGACCGCAGTACACAGCATGGTCGATTTCTTTTTACTCTTAAAACTGGCAGGAGCCGGAGACGAACTCCAGGGAATTAAAAGAGGTATTATGGAAATGGCGGATGCCATTGTTATTAACAAGGCCGAAGGAGACAATTTAAAAAGGGCAGAACGGGCACAAGTAGAATTTGAAAGAGCTTTACAATTATATCCTCCAAAAGTAAATGGATGGACACCCAAGGTTAGTACATGTTCTGCTATAGACAATAGGGGAATTATTGAAATATGGGAAATGATTATACAATTTTTGGACACCACCAGAGACCATGGTTATTTTGAAAGCAACAGGCAAAACCAGAATAAATACTGGCTCATGCAAACCATAGAAGAACTTCTAAAACAGCAATTCTACCAGACAACTGCTGTTAAAGAGCACCTGGAATCTATGTTGCAAAAGGTTGCTGAAGATAAAATCTCCCCTTTCCGGGCGGCAGAACTACTCATGAACAACTATAAGAAAGAACTTAAATAAAAAGCATAAATTTGTCCGAACAATTATCCACTTTAATGAACCCGGTTACTGCCTCCCTTTTATCCATAGTTATTCCGCTTTATAATGAAGAAGAAAATGTAGTGCTGCTTACCTCCAAAATCAACGAAAGCCTCGAGGGCTATATTTATCAGATTATTTATGTGGATGATTTTTCTACGGATCGTACACGACAAAAGGTAAAAGAGATGAAAGATCCCAGAGTTCATCTTATTTCACTAAAAAAGAATTATGGCCAAAGTCTGGCATTGGCTGCGGGCATAGATTATGCTGAAGGTGAATATATTATAACCATGGACGGGGACCTGCAGAACGACCCTCAGGATATTCCCAAAATGCTGGAATATGCGGTGAGTGGGGAATATGATGTGGTCACAGGTATCCGGCAAAAAAGAAAGGATTCGTTGATAAAAAAAATACCCTCCAAGATTGCTAACTTTCTGGTCAGACGCGTCACAAAGTTAGATATCAAAGACAACGGATGCGCCCTTAAGGTATTCACAAGGGATATTGCTAAGGATTTAAATCTCTATGGCGAAATGCATCGCTTTATCACTTTATTGGCTCATTTGGAAGGTGCTCAAATAAAACAGGTTCCTGTAAAACACCATGCAAGAAATGCCGGAGTCTCTAAATATGGACTCGAACGTGTTTTTAAAGTAGTGGCTGATATGATGTTGCTCCTTTTCATCAGGAAGTATTTCCAGCGACCCATTCATTTATTTGGTATTCTTGGGGTCTTGCTAATTATCCTGGGAATTTTCATTAATATCTATTTACTCATCGTAAAACTGGTTTACGGACAGGATATTGGAAACAGACCGCTTCTTATTTTCGGAATGATGTTCATTTTAGCTGGGATTCAACTGTTTACAATAGGAATAGTCATGGAACTGCTTATAAGAACCTATTACGAGTCACAAAATAAGAGACCATATAGAATTAAAAGTATATCTATAGGTGGCCAATAATCGTAAAAATTTAATTACCCTACTTAAAATTATTTTCAGTGTCCTGCTGATTTATTTTATTTTTAACAAGATTCCCTTTAAGGATGTTTGGGCTGTTTTAAAGACAAGTAATCCGTGGCTATTAACTATTGCTCTTCTATTCTTGTTACTTTCTAAAGTCTTCAAAGCCTTGCGCTTAAACCTATATTTTCACCAACTCAATATTCCAATAACCCAAAAGAGTAATTTTAAACTCTATCTCCTGGGCATGTTTTATAATCTGTTTCTCCCTGGCGGTATTGGTGGGGATGCGTATAAGGGTTACGTAATCCGTGATAAATTTGAGGTAAATACCAAAAGCGTGGTTACGGTTTTTTTATTGGATAGATTAAGTGGATTGTTGGTAATTGTGAATTATACCTGTATCCTGGCATTACTTTTGAAAAATGAAGTTTTGCAGCCCTATAACTATCTTTTTATATTGGTTATCCTGCTCAGTTTATTTGTTTTTTGGTTCATCAATAAAAAATATTTCTCATTCGTTTATCCTGTTTTTTGGAAATCAATAGGTTATTCTTTAGTTGTACAATTGGTACAATTGCTATCTGTGGTATTTATCATTAAATCATTATATGTAAAAGGTAATATGATTGCCTATCTGTTTATTTTCTTTATTTCTTCGATGGTTTCCGTTCTGCCTGTCACAATCGGCGGAATTGGTAGTAGAGAATTGGTCTTCTTTTACGGGGCAGAATGGTTGAAGCTGGATCAAAGTACCTCTTTGAGCATAAGTATTTTGTTTTTCTTCCTTACGGCCATATTGTCCCTAACCGGAATCTATTATCACTTTAAAAAACCAGAATTAAAGTTAGAATCAACCTAACAACTCTAGTCTTTAAGATGAATTAAGTGCATATGGTTCAGCACCTGATTCCTTGAGGAGGGATCTAAGAATTTCGGCTGCAAACGCGTTATCCTGAATTGCTCTGCTGAGTAATGCTCATCCCATCCGAAACCATATTTTTTAAGGCTTTGAAGATCATCATCTGTGCCATAAACCCATACTGCACCCATATCGGATAAATTTGAGGTCTCCGTAATCTTAACGGGGTGTTGGTTGTAAAAATCCATTGCCCAGGAAGAACTTAGGGTAATCTTGTATATCTGGTCCACCGGGATATTCTTTTCGGCAACAATACCGGCAATTGTAGAACCGGCCTGATACTTTAATAAAGATGGGTAAAAATGTAAATTCATTACGGCATTAAGAAATAGAGAACTGAACAGGGCGATGGTTAGTAAGCGAATACCGTATCCCTGATTCCTCAAACAGATTAAACCTGTTAGTACAAACGCGGACAAAAATAAAATATAGGCATACCAGTCCGAGAATTTGAAAACAAAAAAACAAATCAGAATTGAGCTTATGCCAACTAAACCCAGAATGAAATATTGCAGTCCAAGAAATACTTTCCTTTTTTTCAACTTTGTGTCATTAAATAATTCTTGCATAAAGGAAGCGGTAAGCACAGCAAACAAGGGTATCGTGATATTCAGGTAATGTGGCAATTTAAATTGTGCAAAACTTATTATTATAAAAATTATAGTAATCCCCCCAATAGTAAGAAACTCCAGACCCGAACTCCTCCTGAACTTCGCATTGAAAAACGCCCTGATTCGAGTCCAATATGCAGCAAGGCCGAGTATAGTCCAGGGCAGAAATACCCATAAAAAAGTATGGAAAAAGAAAAAATAATCACTGCTATTCTTCCCTACCCCTTCTCCGCTTAAACGTTCAAAACTCTGCTCCCAGAGAATAAATAGTATTCCACTCCTGTGATCTTTACCGCGGATAACTTTCTCCGGATGCAAGTCAAATTGCTGGTAATAAGCGTAGAGCACAGGTGAAATTGTCAATGCAAAAACGACCAGGGCAACTAAAACCTTCCAACTAAAAAGCAATTTCCATTTCTTGCTAAAACCCAAATGACATAATATTGGAAGACCTATTACCAATAGTGCAATCTGTCCTTTAGTGGAAAAAGCAATTCCGGCACCAAAAGCACCCAGAAGTAAATTCTTAAGGGATTTATTTTCTATATAAGAAGCTAATTGCCAAATAGCAAAAGCTGTAAATCCGGTAAGCACAGCATCTGTTCGCACATCAATATTGGAAAGCATAATGGTTTGCGCCGTCATAAAAATAAGTGAGGCAACTTTTCCTACTTCTTTATTATACAGGAGCTTACCTAAACCATAACAACTATAGGCTCCCAACAAAGTGGCAAGGATTCCCGGAATGCGATAGGCCCAATCGTGCAGGCCGAAAATTTTATAAGAAATGGCTGCCAGCCAGTAATGCATATGTGGTTTATCCAGATACTCCTCCGGCCCTTTAAACAAATTAATAAAATCGTTTTCCTGTACCATTCGCATTGCCATTACAGCAAATTGAGCAGAATCATATTCAAAAAGTGTTACGAACATCCCCGCCAGATATACCAGGACTATGAGAAAAAGAAAGAGCCAATACTTGGTATTTGAGATCATATGCGGTATTTGTAAATGGCAAAGATATATAACTTGGCAAATAGCCATCCAAAGAGTAAACCAATACCCATACCTGTAATAACATCCAATGGAAAATGTACTCCAATGTAAATTCTGCTATAGGAAACAAATGCAGCCCAAATAAGCAAAAAAACACCCACATATTTATAGGCTGAACCGAATAGAACGGTAAAAAATAATGCCAGTGCAGATGTATTGGCGGCATGGGCAGAAAAATAGCCAAATTTCCCGCCGCAATAGTCTTTTACGAGGCGCATTACCTGGCTAATTTCAGGATCATAACAGGGACGTAAACGTTGAACCCCGTATTTAAAAAAATTAGATAATTGATCAGTAACTGTAATTAAAAAAATGACGCTTATAACCACAAAAATCATCTTCTTAGCTCCAAAGTGCTTAAAGGAGAGAATTAACAGGAAAAAATACAACGGAATCGCACTCCACTTATTGGTGAGAAACATCCAAAAACCGTCCCATTCTGAACTTCCCAAAGAATTGAGAAAAAGGAACACTTCCTTGTCGAGTTGTACCAATTCTTCCAACATGTTAATCTTCGTATCTGGCTATTTCCCTATCATAAAATGCAGTAGCGGCTTCTATCAGGTTTTCCGTTTCGGAAGACAATTCTTTTTCATCTTCACTGGTAAAATCTTCAAGCCACTCAACTTCATCATTTTCCAGGTTGATTATGAATCTCGGGTATTCCGTATGAACAACAAAAATTGAAGTAGGATAATCGGTATTATCACCGAGTAAAAATTTTGGAAATTGCATAGATCAATCTATTTATATTTTAATTTATCATTCAAAGGAATTCTCTTCGGACTATCATAAGCATTTCAAGATAAAAGGCTATTGAGAAGCTATGAGTTGTTTCGTCATTTTATTAAATCGAATATACAACATAATTGCCGATGTACTCAAGCCTGACAGTAATCCAATCCATATTCCCAAACTCTTCAGTTCTGTATGTAATCCCAAATAATAGCTTATTGGAAACCCTATCAACCAATAGGCAATAAAAGTGATAAACGTTGGAACTTTGACATCCTGCAGGCCTCGTAATGCACCCAGAATAACCACCTGAAGACCGTCTGAAATCTGAAAGAAAGCCGCTACCAGCAGTAATTGAGAGGCAAGCAGAATTACCTCCATATTATCTAACTGGTTTACAGGGTCGTTCACATCAAGGTATATTGTTGGAAGCCAATGTCTTCCAAGAAGGAAAAATAATGCAAAAACTACCTCAAGCATAAAAGTAAGAACAAAAATAGATTGGGCTATTCGCCTTAATTCCGTAAAATTATGTAACCCTTTTTGATTTCCAACACGTATCATAGCGGCAACCCCAAGACCCATTCCAAACATGAATGTCATGCTGCTAAGATTTAAAGCTATCTGGTTTGCTGCCTGAGGGTTTTTTCCTAATACGCCGCTCAGCCAAATGGCTGCGGTAAAAATAGCAACCTCAAAAAACATCTGTAAGGAAGAAGGAAAACCAAGGTTAATAATTTTACGCATCACCCGGTTTTCAATTTCTTTAAAATTTAATCCCGTTACATAATCATGAAATTTTTTCTTTTTATTCAGTAAATACCAAAGCAGAATCAGCATTAGAACACGGGCGGCAAGGGTTCCAATAGCAGCTCCAATAATTCCAAGTTTTGGAAATCCAAACGCCCCAAAGATCAACAGATAATTAAGTACAATATTCAGCACATTTGCCACAATTGTAGCATACATGGGATACTTAGTTTGCGATAAGCCTTCAGAAAACTGTTTAAAAGCCTGAAACATTACCAAAGGGACCAATGAGAAGGCTACCAGATCCAAATAGGGTAGAGATAACTCTACGACTTCAGGAGGTTGGTCCATTAAAAACATCAATGGTTTTCCCAATTGAATTAACCCGAAAAGCACTAAACCAATAATGGTACACAACACTAATCCGTGCTTTAAGGCACTTTTTGCACCCACTTTGTTTCCGGCTCCATCTGCCTCAGCTACCAATGGAGTAATAGCAGTTGAAAATCCTATTCCCAATGACATAGCAACAAATACAAAACTATTTCCAAGAGAAACAGCGGCTAACTCTGCAGTGCCTAATTGCCCAACCATGATATTGTCTGCAAAGGCTACAAAAGTATGTCCAAGCATTCCCAGAATAACAGGTACTGCCAGCCTTATATTATATCTGAATTCTTTGGTGTATTGTTGCAGTAACACAGGATAATTTTTGAAGCAGCAAAGATAGGATTTAGGATTGGTTTAAAGATAACATATAGTAAGCCGTGAGCCATTGGGATATTAATACAAATAGATCGTATTCCGGGAATCGAATATCCTCAGTAACAAAGCAGATCAAAGCCTAAATCCTCTTAGCTTCCTCCCAATAGACATCCATCTCTGCCAGTGACATTTCCTTGAGTGTTCTTTTGTGATCTTTGGCTTTACCTTCTAAATATTGAAAGCGTTTAATAAATTTCTTATTGGTCCGTTCAAGGGCATTCTCGGGATTAATATCTAAAAATCTGGCATAATTTACCAGAGAGAAAAGTACATCTCCAAATTCGGATTCCAATTTATCTTTATCCCCGGCACTCACTTCTTCCTGTAACTCTGACAACTCCTCCTTTACCTTTTCAAATACCTGCTCCGGTTGTTCCCAATCAAATCCAACACCAGCCACTTTTTCCTGTATTCTATTGGCTTTGACTAATGCAGGAAGACTATTTGGAACTCCTTCAAGAACACTTTTTTTACCTTCTTTAAGTTTAATACTTTCCCAATTTCTTTTTACATCTTCTTCATTGGTAACAGTTACATCCCCGTAGATATGAGGGTGCCGGTTAATCAGTTTGTCACAAATAGAATTAGAAACGTCAGCAATATCAAAACTATTGGTTTCAGATCCGATTTTCGCATAAAAAACAATATGCAACAGAAGATCTCCAAGCTCATTTTTAACTTCCTTTAGATCATTTTCCAGAATTGCATCACCCAATTCATAAGTCTCTTCAATGGTAAGATGTCTTAAGGTTTGTAGTGTTTGTTTTTTATCCCAGGGACATTGTTCCCGGAGTTCATCCATAATAGTAAGTAAGCGATCAAAGGCCTTAAGTTGTGATTTTCTTTTATTCATAGAACGGGCATTTGGGTAAAAGTACAAATACCATTGATAAAGGTGTATGGAAAATTTAAACTAATTTAGAAGCACACAGCTAACTAATCAAAACAATAAAATCATGCAATCCAGACGAGATTTTTTATTGCAATCCACAGTTTTAACTGCCGGATCATTGCTTCTTCCTTCATTTACTTATGCCCCTAAAAAAACACAACATTTTGGTGTTCAATTGTATTCATTCCGGAATGAAATGGCAAAAGATGCCATTGGCACATTGAAACAAATAGCCGCTTTGGGTTTCAAAGAGATTGAAACAGCCAGAAGTCAGAAAGGACACTATTATGGCCTCAGCCCTGCCAAAATGAAATCAGTTTGTGATGACCTGAATATGAATCTAAAGAGTGGACATGTGCATTTAGATCAAAACTGGCAGCAAACCATGGTAGAGGCAGTAGAATCAGGACAGGAGTATCTTATCTGCTCTTCAATGCCAAGTAAAGGACAAAATACAGACAATTATAAAAAGGTAGCTGAAGAATTTAATAAAGCCGGAGAAGCATGTAAAAAAATGAATCTCAAATTCGGTTATCACAATCATGAATATGAATTTGAAACTGAAAATAACCAGGTTCTTTATGATGTACTCCTATCAAATACAGAAGCAGATCTTGTTCATATGGAATTGGATCTCGGATGGGTGATTGTGGCAGGAAAGGATCCCCTGGATTATTTTAAAAAGTACCCGGGAAGGTTTCCATTGTGGCATTTAAAGGATATGGACATGAATAAAAAGGTAAGCACAGAATTTGGTAAAGGTGGCCTTGATATTCCTGCTGTGATGTCTTATAAAAAAGCTTCGGGTGTAAAGCACATTTTCATAGAGCAGGAAGAGTATGCTAACAACGCATTGGAGAGTATGAAACATAATATGGCATACCTAAAAAGTCTTTCCTAAACGCTTTTATTTGCAGATCTGATTAGCCATGACCAAAACTAAAGATCCCTATTTATTGTCTTCTGACAAAATCAAAGATCCTCCATTGACCTTCGGGGGACGCCTAAAATTTCTGGGGCCAAGCTTTATACTATCTGCCTCCATTGTAGGTTCAGGGGAATTAATAGCCACAACAACTTTAGGTGCAGAAGCCGGGTTCATTACATTTTGGGTGATAATCGTAAGCTGTATCGTAAAAGTAGCTGTACAATTAGAGTTTGGAAAACATACTATCCTTACCGGGGAAACGGCCATGCAGGCTTTTAATAAACTACCCGGTCCTGTTTTTGGTAAAGCCAAGTGGTCTGTCTGGACTGTATTGGCAGTTATGATCGTTAAACTTTTACAGGTTGGAGGTATTGTGGGTGGGGTGGCCATAATATTAAACATGGCTATCCCCGGAATAGGTGTGCCCTTCTTTTGTTTTGGTATTGCTATAATAGTAGCCCTAATGGTTTATCGTGGTTATTACTCTTTTATTGAGAAATTTTCGCTTATAATGATTGGATTCTTTACCATTTTTACTTTTGCTTCACTTTATTTTCTGAAATTCACTCCTTTTCAGATATCTTTTGATAGCATCTGGAGCGGACTTCAGTTTAAACTACCAAAAGAAGCCTTAGCAACTGCTATTGGGGCCTTTGGCATTACAGGAGTAGGAGGTGATGAAATAATACACTACAATTACTGGTGCCTTGAAAAGGGCTATGCCGCTTTTACCGGCAAGAATGATAATTCTGAAGCATGGAGGATTAGAGCCCGGGGGTGGTTGAAAGTTATGAAATTAGATGCTATAATTGCCATGTGTATCTACACCGCTGTCACTGCTGCGTTCTATTTGCTCGGTGCAGCTGTACTTCATGCACAGGGTTTTGTCCCTGAAGGATATGGTATGGTGGAGACACTTTCATCCATGTATACGGAATCCTTGGGACCTCATGCAAAATCAGCCTTTCTTATTGGTGCTTTTATCACTTTGTTCTCTACTTTGTTTGCAGCCCTGGCGGCCTGGACAAGACAGATAACAGATATTTTTGGGGAGATTGGATTGATACGTTTTTCTAACTTCGAACAACGTAAAAAGACAATTGCAGCCCTGGCCTGGCTTATACCCTTATTATGGGCATTACTTTTTGTCTTTATTAAACTACCTGTTCTGATGGTGCTTACCGGAGGTATAGTCGGCTCATTTTTACTTTTTCTAGTGGTCTATGCCGTCTTCTATTTTAGATATTTTAGGGTAGAACCATTATTTAAACCGGGATTTTTTTATGATCTTACATTATGGATTAGCATCCTGAGTATTTTTGGTGTAGGAATTTTGGGAATTATAAAATTATTTAGCTAAGGAACGCTGGAATAAATAAAACCTATTAAAGTGAATAAAATGTATATTATGAGTTGGAAACCAATTGTATTAGCTTTTATAGTAATTAGCTTGTTTATCGGTTGTGAGAGCCAGGAGCCCTATGATTTAATAATCAGAAACGGTACCATTATGGACGGATCTGGTGATTCTTCGTATAAGGGGGACATCGCTATTAATTCGGACACTATAGTTGCCCTCGGAGATCTTAAAAAAGCTGTTGGGGCGCAGGAAATAGATGCAACCGGACTTACCGTGGCTCCCGGGTTTATTAATATGCTTAGCTGGGCCAATGTCTCCCTAATAGAAGACGGCAGATCACAGGGCGATATCAGACAAGGCGTAACACTTGAAGTTATGGGGGAAGGACGTTCAATGGGCCCCTTAAATGAACATATGAAACAGCAAATGAAAAAGAACCAACAAAATATAACCTATGACATTAGTTGGGCCACCCTGGGAGAATATCTGGATTTTCTGCAAAATAAAGGTATCTCTACCAATGTGGCGTCTTTTGTTGGTAATGGAACATTGCGGGAATATGTGATGAATTATGAGAACCGACCGCCCAATTCGGAAGAACTCGAAAAAATGAAGGAACTAACCAAACAGGCAATGGAGGAAGGGGCTGTTGGGCTTTCAACTTCATTGATTTACGTACCAAGCGGACATGCAAAAACAGACGAAATTATTGAATTAGCCAAAGTTGCTTCAGACTATGATGGTATGTACGTCTCACATATCAGAGATGAAGAAGAAAACCTTTTAGAGGCAGTACAGGAATTAATTACGATTTCCAAAGAAGCAGATATCCGTTCTGAAATCTATCATTTTAAGGCCTCCGGTACGGCCAACTGGCATTTGCTGGATAGTGCAATACAATTAGTAAATAACGCACGGAAAGCAGGACTTCCCATAACAACCGATATGTACATGTATAACGCCAGTTCTACCGGTCTTAATATTTTATTGCCTTCCTGGGCCAAGGAAGGGGGCCATAGTATGACCATGGAATTAATGGCTCAAAAGGCCAAAAGGAAGCAGATGATAGAGGAAATAAAATTTCATGTACCCCCTGAAAAGATTCTATTGGTTGGTTTCAGAAATAAGGAAATGAGGCACTTAATAGGTAAAACCCTTGCCGAAATAGCTGAGGATAGATCCAAATCTCCTGCTGAAACAGTGGTCGACTTAATTGAAGAAGATGATAGCAGGATTCAGGTAGTATACTTTTCCATGTCCGAAGAAAATATAAAAAAGAAATTGGCCCTTCCCTATATGGCTATTTGTTCTGATGCAGGTTCATATACCAATGAAGGGGTTTTCTTAGAACAAAGTACGCATCCAAGGGCTTATGGGTCCTTCGCGCGTTTATTGGGTCACTTCGTTCGCGATGAAAAAGTTATTTCTTTGGAAGAAGCTATTTATAAACTTACTACGCTCCCGGCGACAAATCTAAAACTTAAAAAACGAGGTGCATTAAAAGAAGGATATTATGCCGATGTAGTAATTTTTGATGCCAATACAATAAAAGCTAATGCTACCTTCTCCAAACCGCATCAATATGCTACGGGGATGAAACATGTCTTTGTAAATGGTATCCAGGTACTTAAAGATGAAGAACATACAGGTGCATTTCCGGGCAGGGTAGTTCGAGGACCGGGATGGACGGGAAATTAATTCTAATTAATATATTCAAAACAAAAGATGAACTATTTAAGTGTATTCCTTATTCTGTTTATTTCTTTCGGAACTGTAGCCCAAAAGCAAGAACTTATTGCTGATGGGGCTGAACTTACTTTGGTGGCTTCTAATTATAAATTTACAGAAGGTCCTGCTGCTGATAGCAATGGAGACGTATATTTCACGGATCAGCCTAATAACAAAATTCTAAAATGGTCTGCTTCAGAGAATTCGGTTTCAGTTTATATGGAAAATGCGGGAAGAGCTAATGGACTTTTCTTTGATAATGATGGAAATCTATTGGCTTGCGCTGATGAAAAATTTGAACTTTGGAGCATAGATAAGTCAAAAAATCCAACTGTTTTAATTGACCAGTTTAAGGGTAAAAAACTCAATGGCCCCAATGACCTCTGGGTAGATGCAAAGGGAGGTATTTACTTTACGGACCCTTATTATCAAAGGCCCTATTGGGAACGCACAGAAAAAGAGATTGAAAAAGAATGTGTTTACTACTTGTCTCCTGACCTGAATGAAATACGCATTGTAGCCGATGACATGGTGCAACCCAATGGAATCATAGGAACCGCGGATGGTAAAATGATATATATCGCCGACATAGGTGATAAAAAAACATATAAATTTACTATCTTAGAAAACGGTGACCTCAGCAACAAAGTACTCTTTGCCGAAATGGGCTCAGATGGCATGACCATTGACAATCAGGGCAATATTTATCTTACCGGAAATGGAGTAACGGTTTTTAATAAAAAGGGGAAAGAAATACTACAAATCCCTGTTCCCCAAAAATGGACGGCAAATGTTACCTTCGGAGGACCCGATGAGCATATCCTGTTTATTACTGCTATGAATTCGGTATACACACTGGAAATGAATGTAAACGGGGTGCGCTATTAGTTTAAGGCTGCGTACTATGTCATTTTAAACAAAGAAGAAATAGGCCAATATCAATATATACAAGCATAAAATTAATTTCCTTGAAAAAATTTCTAATTCTCCAATTAAGGCCGGAAACTGAAGCTTCAGATAGTGAGTTTGAAGCTATTTTGCGGGTTGCGGGATTATCCTATGAAGAAGTCCATCGCATTAGAGTAGAACAAGGTAATATTGAGGAAATTGACCTGGATAACTACGCTGCTATAATTGCCGGAGGCAGCCCTTTTGATGTCGGTATCCCGGAAGAAAAAAAAAGTGTGGTTCAAAAGAATGTTGAACTTTTTTTTGAGAAACTTTTTGATAAACTGGTTCCACAGGATTTTCCATTTCTTGGAGCCTGTTCGGGAAATGGACTATTGGGCCGGTACTGCGGAGCAACTATAACAAATAAATATGCTGAACCTTTACAAAGTGTTGAAGTTACAGTAACAGATGAAGGAATTAATGATCCCCTTTTAAGGGGACTACCAAAAAAATTCTCGGCTTTTGTTGGACATAAAGAAGCCTGCGACGATGTTCCACCCGGGGCCGTACTCCTGGTTACTTCAGAGCCTTGTCCGGTGCAGATGTTTCGGGTCAAAAAGAACTTATATGCCACACAGTTTCATCCGGAAGCCGATGCAGACGAATTTATACTGAGAATCAAGATTTATAAATATGCCGGCTACTTCAAACCAGAAGAAGCCGAAAATCTTATAGAGGCTCTTAAAGAAACAAACACTCCGGTTCCGAAAATAATCCTGAGTCGATTTGTTGATAGATACAGAGCCTAAAAAAATAGATAAGTTCTTATAAGTAAGATTTTTTAAGTAATTTAAGCCTATCCATTTATTAAGCAAGTATGGCTTTTCAATCTTTAAATATTAATAACAAAACATATGAAGTGGATCTTAATAAGGACACCTCATTATTGTGGATCCTAAGGGAACATCTTAGACTGACAGGCACAAAATATGGATGTGGAATTGCACTTTGTGGTGCTTGCACAATTCATGTGGATGACAAACCGATGAGGGCATGTTCACTAACCCTTGGAAGTTTGAATAAAGATCAAAAAATTACGACAATTGAAGGCTTATCCGAAAATGGGGAGCATCCAGTTCAAAAGGCCTGGATAGAGGTACAAGCACCACAGTGCGGATATTGCCAAACGGGCCAGATTATGCAAGCGGCGGCTCTTTTAAAAGAAACCCCAAATCCATCCAAAGAAAAAATAAAAGCCTATATGAACGGAAATCTATGCCGTTGCGGAACATATCTGAGAATTATTAAAGCCATAGAAATAGCAGCCGGGAAAAAATCGGTAAAAACATAAATCTTTTTAAATAATAAAACCTTTTTGTAAAACAATGAATAAGGCGGTAAGCAGAAGAGAATTTCTTAAAACTTCAAGTGGAGTTGCCCTATTTATAGGTGTTTCCGGCCTATTGCCACATATGGTCTCGTGTAAAAACGAAAAGGAGGTAAAAAAACTTCTAAAAAAACATCAACTAACTGCATGGGTTAATTTAGCCGAAGACGGCAGGATTACCATTTATAATCCTGCTGCAGAAATGGGTCAGGGATCCATGACCTCATTGCCCGCAATCTTTGCTGAAGAAATGGATGCGGATTGGTCCATGGTTTCTGTTGAGTTTTCTCCTCAGGTATCTGAAATTTATGGCTCAGAGAGATGGAACCCGAACAAAAAAGTAATGTTGAGCGCAGGTAGTCAGGTTACCGCTGGATACTTTCCGATAATGAGACAGGCCGGGGCTCAGGCCCGATATATTTTAATGCATAGCGCTGCCAGGTACTGGAAGGTAAATGTAGAGGGGCTAAGTACCGCCAATGGTGAAGTAATTAACAAACGGGATAACAAAAGTATTGGATTTGGAGAACTTGTCCCCTATTTGGAGATGCCCGATGAGCTCCCTGAATTTCAGGAATCAGAGCTTAAGGATCCTAAGGATTATCGGTTTATAGGACTTGATCAGCCCAGGGTAGATATTCCTGAAAAAGTAATGGGAACTGCCCAATTTGCCATTGATATTCAATTGCCCGATATGCTCTATGGAGTGTTGGAACGCGGTAATCTCCATGGCGCAAAGCCAACTCTGACTAATGAATCTGAAATCCTCGCCTTAGAAGGAGTGATAAAACTGGTACCTTTTGATTATTCCATTGGCATAATTGCAGAAACATTAGAGCAGGCCCTTGCCGCTAAAAAACTCTTAAACATTTCCTGGAGTGAGGCCCCTGCAAGCGGGTTCAATTCTCAGGACAGTTATAAAAAATATGAAAAAACAGCCTCGGAGAAATTAGAAGGTAAGGTGATTACAAATGAAGGGGATTTTCAAAAGGCACTCAAATCAGCAGCTAAAACATTTCAAATTGATTTTAAAAACGACTATGTCTATCACGCCCAGATGGAACCGCTTAATGCAGTAGTGCAGGTCGGGGCAGATGGCAACTCAGCCGAGGTTTGGGTTGGAAGTCAGCAAGGATTTGATTCTAAACTTGGAGTTCCCGGATACCTTGGCATACCAAATGAAAATGTAAAGATTAATCTCCAGTATTTAGGCGGTGGTTTCGGCAGGAGGAGTATGACAGATTTTGTGTTGGAAGGTGCCGGTTTAGCAAAGGAAGTTGCTCCCAAACCGGTTAAATTAATCTGGACACGTGAGGATGATGTCAGTTATGGTGCCTATAGACCATTAACTTTGCAACGATTACTTGCCACAGCGGATAATGAAGGGAATATAACAGGTTTTTCTCATTGCGTGGTTGGAGATGGCGGTAATTTGGTCGCTAGTGGTATCCGAATTGATTACTATGATATTCCCAATAAATATGCAGAATGGCGCGAAGTTTCCGAAGGTATCCGGTTAAAACACTGGCGCTCGGTTGGCCATTCTCCCAATAAATTTGCGATAGAATGTATGATCGATGAAATGGCTGCGTATTTCAAGAGAGATCCTGCAGATTTTAGAAGGAGTTTATTGGCTAAAACACCAAGAGCCCTTGCCACTTTGGAAAAAGCCATATCCATGTCTGATTGGGGTTCAACAATTACCAATGACCGTGCCAAGGGAATTGCTTTTTTGGAGCGAAGCGGAACGCTCAGCACAGGAGTTTGTGAAATTTCTGTAGATAGAAAAACAGGTAAAATAAAGGTACACCGTTTTTGGAGTGCCAATGATGCCGGAATCGTAATACAGCCCGATAACGTTAAGGCACAATTGGAAGGTGGTATACTAATGGGAATTAGTAGTGTACTTAAAGAACAACTTACTATTGTAGACGGACGGGTACAACAGACTAACTTCAATGATTACCAAATACTGCGAATGTCAGATATTCCGGATACAATAGAAACTGCAATTATTGATTCTCCTGAGCCGCCCCGAGGAGTTGGTGAGTCCGGCACACCCCTGGTTGCCTGTGCAATTGCCAACGCCTTCCTTAAATTAACCGGTAAACGACTCAGACATCTTCCTTTCACTCCTGAAAGGGTGCTAAACGCCTTAAATTCCTGATTCTAATTAGGCTATAAGTTTATTTTAAATAGCAGTTACCCCGTCATTTTTAGTACCTTTAGTATTAGGTTGTAATAGATTTATATAGGAGGTTTTGAATACCTCAAAACATAGCCCCTCATAGAGTAGTTCATACTAAAATGCCTTAATGAAAAGAAGAAAGTTCCTGTTATTATCCATTTTAGGTTTGTTTATAAGCTTAGTTTCCATTTGGTATTATAAACTTAAGTCCGTTACCATAAAAGAGCTGAGTATGCCTTCAGATCTCTCTGAAATCTGCAATCGAAAGACTTTGATAAAAATTGGAACCAGGTATCGGAAGTTAACCGGTGAAAATAATAAGGAATATTTGGAAGAACTGTTACGTAAAGATGCGGAAATTCACAATACTAATTTGAAAATTGGCTTGAGAAACAAGGTGACAGAAGACTTTAGTTCGGGCAAAATAATTCTTATTGACGGCTGGTTAATTTCTATTACTGAAGCCAGGCAATGTGCCCTTTTATCAATTTCCGAATCAAATTAGAGTTTATGCATGTAGACGCCAGAAAGCTTGATAACAACACCATAATTGAAGGTGATCTTTGTATTGTTGGTGCTGGTGCGGCAGGCATTAGTATGGCACTTGATTGGAACAATAGTAAGAAAAAAGTAATCCTTCTGGAGGGTGGGGGTTTTGAATATGACAATAAAATTCAGGATCTCTATACCGGAACGAATACGGGTCAAAGGTATTATCCGTTACGGTCCTGCAGGTTGCATTTATTCGGAGGTACAACCGGCCATTGGGGAGGAATGTGTTCCCCATTGGACCCGATAGATTTTAAAGAAAGAAGTTGGGTGCCTGATAGTGGTTGGCCAATTACTCTTAACGAACTAATTCCTTTTTATGGTGAAGCTCAAAAACTACTGGAATTAGATGCATATAATTACACCCTTAATTTTTGGCAGGATAGGTACCCCGACTTTATTCCTTTTCCTTTGGACGAAAGTGTTATAAGGTCAAAAATGTGGCAATTTAGTCCCCCTACCCGCTTTGGAAAAAAATATAGGGAACCCATTATTAGTTCTCCAAATATTCATCTGTACACTTATTGTAACCTTACCAATATTAGAGCTAATGAAAAGGTTAACCAAATTAGGGAAGTCGAAGTAAAGAATCATGAGGGAAAATCTCATGTAGTAAGGGCCAAAAAGTTTGTTTTGGCCTGCGGCGCCATTCAAAATGCCAGGATATTGCTGGCCTCAAGAGGGCAATCCAAAAATGGGATAGGTAATGACAGGGATGTTGTTGGCCGGTATTTTATGGAACATTTGGAAGTTAAATCGGCAGAATTATGGCTAAAAAATCCTCTATCTACCCGATTATACACCTTCGATTTTGACACGCGAAATCCCAGGGCAGAATTGGCAATAACCGAGGCTATTCAAAAAGAATATGGAATTCTAAATGGTTCTGCCTCTCTAACCGCCCTCGAAATCGCAAGTAAACAAACCCCTCTTATAGACCTATGGAATAATGAAGATCCAAGGAAATCCTTCGATAAATTGGTGGCTAATTTCAGAGAATCCAGAGAGAAAAACACTAGCAGGAAAGATGATGACGGGAATAGGGCTTTTGAATTATATACGCGAATGGAACAGGCACCTAACCCTAATTCTAGAGTAATGCTTTCGGATGAACTGGATGCCTTGGGCGTACCACGTCCCCAATTAAATTGGGAATTAACCAATTTGGATAAATATAGTATCAGAAGTATGTATCACATTCTGGGTGAACAAATAGGTAAGGCAAGAATTGGAAGAATAAAAGTAGAGGAATTCCTTTGGGAAGAGAACGACAATATCATGCCTGCTCATTTAGGTGGAGGCTGGCATCATATGGGAACCACCAGAATGAGTACAGACCCCAATAAAGGGGTAGTAGACGCAAATTGCAAAGTTCATGGTATCAATAATCTGTTTTTAGCAGGTTCTGGCTGCTTTGCCACTGCCGGAGCTCCAAATCCAACTTTGACTCTTGTAGCTTTGTCATTAAGACTATCAAATCATTTAAAACATAGCAAGTTTTAAGGCAGGAATTTAACTATTGACCTATCAAAATTGTAAATTAGCTTAAAAGCTAAACTCATGCCAACCGGCAGAAAATTTATCACTGAAAATCCTGGTAAATCAGCACGATATGCCCTGTCCGCTATAGCTCCATTTATCTCAGCCTACATCATATTTTTTGTAGAATTAGACCCTAACAATCCAGCCGTTACAAACACACTGGCCGTTGCGGTATTGATGGCACTTTGGTGGATTACCGAAGTTATTCCCCTTGCCATAACTTCCCTGCTGCCTATTGTTCTATTTCCTGCCCTGGGAATTATGAATGGACGTGAAGTTTCGTCCACTTATTTTAATCATGTAATATTTTTATTTATTGGAGGATTTCTGGTTGCCCTCGCCATTCAAAAATGGGGGTTGCACAAACGAATAGCGTTAAAGATTCTCAGAATAATAGGCAGTAGTCCCGGCAGAATTTTATTAGGCTTTATGTTCGCAACAGCATTCCTTTCAATGTGGATATCAAATACCGCTACAGCAATGCTCATGGTACCAATTCTAATATCTATAATCACAAAATTGGAGGAAATAAATGGAAAAGATTTGGTTAAACACTTTGCAGTAGGACTTCTTCTTTGCATTGCCTACAGCGCTTCTATTGGAGGAATTGCCACCCTGGTGGGTACCCCGCCAAACCTTTCATTCGCCCGAATATTCTATATCTACTTCCCAAATGCTCCGGAGATTTCATTTGCAACCTGGTTTTTTTATGCCTTTCCTATTTCGTTGGTTCTTTTCTTGGTTTTATTCGGTTACTTATACCTGATTTTCGTTAAGAGAAAAAAGAATTGGAAAAGTCTTAGTAAAGGTGAGATTCTAAATGATTATGAAAAATTGGGTAAGAAAAACTTCGAGGAGAAAGTACTGTTAATAGCTTTTGCAGCCCTGGCATTCCTCTGGTTCTTCAGGGCAGATATTGTCATAGGAGAAGTAGCAATCCCCGGTTGGTCAAACTGGTTTAATTATCCGCAATTTTTTAATGACGGTACCGTAGCCATCTTTGTTGCAGTTGTCCTTTTTATGATACCTTCTAAAACACAACCCGGGACATTTCTAATGGACTGGAAGGCTGCAGAAGAGATTCCATGGGAAATAATTTTACTCTTTGGCGGTGGCTTTGCCCTGGCAAGTGGATTTAAAGAATCTGGTTTATCCATGTGGTTTGGACATCAATTGGAATGGCTAAGTGGCTTGCATCCTCTGGTATTAATCCTGTGCATTTGTTTCCTGGTTACCTTTTTAACAGAAATCACCTCCAATACCGCCACAGTTGAAACCCTATTGCCCATTCTTGCAGGACTCGCAGTGAGTATCGAAACCAATCCATTACTTTTTATGCTTCCGGCTACCATAGCAGGATCCCTCGCATTTATGTTGCCGGTAGCCACCCCTCCCAACGCAATCGTTTTTGGCAGTAAACGAATTTCGGTAATTCAGATGGCCAAAACTGGCTTTTTCCTAAATATAATTGGGATAATTTTGGTGTCCATAATAACATATTATTTCGGTACCTTTATTTTTGATATCGCAGAAGGTGCTTTTCCAGAGTGGGCACAAATAGATAATTAGTAATTACTTTGCCTAAAACATATGTACAATGAAAAATATCATTTTATATTGGTAATCCATCACAGGTTTAAACCAAAATGTGGTTTTAGGAACGAACTATAACTTCAATATAAATTACTGAAAAGAAACATATGAAACTAAAAATGATCCTTATGGCTATTTTTTTGACAACTATTATAAATGCTCAGAACACGGGGTCCCGTGATTTGCCTTACTATCAGATTCCTTCTCATCCCGATTCTTATACAGCAGGAACCGTAGTAGCACGAATGATAGACGGCCTGGGATTCAGATACTATTGGGCAACGGAAAGGCTAACGGCAAATGACCTTGATTACAAACCTTCAGAAACTAACAGAACCATTGAAGAAACCATAGATCATATCTACGGGCTTTCTAAGGTTATATACAATTCGGCGATTAAGGAAGTAAATGACAGGACGATGCCAAAAGAGGGCGCTTTAGCATTCGAGGAAAAACGAAAGCGCACCTTATTAAATCTGAAAAAGGCCAGTGAAATTTTTATAACCGCAGAAGACCTAAGTGAACATCAGGTAATATTTAAGTCAAAGTCTGGCACATTTGAGAATCCTTTTTGGAATCAGATAAACGGACCTATTGAAGATGCGGTATGGCACTGCGGACAGATTGTAGTTTTGAGAAGAGCTTCAGGTAACCCTATTGATTCCAAAATTAGTTTCTTCAGGGGTATTCGAACTTCAGACTAATCTTGAGAAGCTTAAGATTATGGAATATTTTAGATGTTTTCTGTTCCTCTGAAATAATTTGATAGATCTGAAGACTATTTGTCAACAATTTATAGAATCCAAAGGCTTTTACTACAATATTCTTCGTATCTTTTTTAAGATCTATTACCATTTCAAAAGAAGTCTCTGATAGTTCATTCTAATTGTAAGATTAATGATAAAATTAATAACCTAAAAGAATAATAAAATGAAAAGAATTCTTCTACCGCTTATCGCCCTATTACTGCTTAGTTTTAATCAGTCCAGCACTAAACTTACAGATCAGGAAAGATTAAGAGGAGCTCTTGCCCTGATTAAAACACAAGCTCGTGTACTAGAAACTATAAATAATCTAAGTGAGGAACAGTTGAATTTCAAAAGCAGTCCGGAATCATGGTCCATCTCGGAATGCGTTGAACACCTGGCTATATCTGAAAATGCTTTCGACCAAATGCTTAAGGAATCCTTAAAAACACCTGCTGATCCCTCCAGAAGGGCAGAAGTGAAAATGACAGATGACGAAGTTCTGGCCATGATTACTAACCGGGATACCAAAGTAAAAACTTCTGAACCATTTGAGCCATCCGGGAAATTCGGATCTTTTGAGGAAACCTTGAATGCCTTTAAGACAAAACGAGTAGAACACATCGTTTACATGGAAACTACTGAAGATGATCTGAGAAATCATTATGGTCAGTCTCCCTTTGGAACCTTGGATGCCTATCAACTGATATTATTCATGTCTGGTCATACAGAAAGACATGTTCAACAAATGGAAGAAGTTAAAGCTGATCAGAATTTTCCCAAAGAATAAATCCAGGAACTGTTTAAAAAATATCGCCCTTATACCCTCTTGCTATTTAGTTGCTTGAGGGTATATTGATTTCAGTGTTATTGCTTATTTTTAGAGCGATGACATTTTTCACTTTTATTCTCTTCACCGGCTTCGTAGCTTTATATGCTACCTGGAAACTTCGCCGGGATAAATTAAGCACGAAAGACGGTTATTTTCTTGGTGGCAGATCCCTTACCGGGGTGGTAATTGCAGGATCTTTACTCTTAACAAACATCTCCACAGAGCATCTGGTGGGTATGAATGGGTCCGCTTATAAAAATGGTGCGATCATAGTTGCATGGGAAGTTACATCGGCATTGGCACTGGTAATCGCAGCCTTGTATTTTGCACCCCGGTATTTAAAAATGGGCCTTACCACCATCCCGGAATTTTTGGAAAAACGATTTGATGGGCTTACAAGAACCATAGTAGCATTGTTGCTTATTATCTCTTTTGTCGCTACCCTGTTACCGATTGTATTGTATACAGGAGCATTAAATATTGAAGAAATTTTTGAAATTTCTGACCTGTTAAATGTGAGTCAAAAAGAAGGTATCTGGATTACAATACTTGTGGTTGGCGGAATAGGCGCCATATATGCCATATTCGGAGGACTTAAGATGGTCGCCTATACAGACACCATTAACGGGTTTGGTCTCCTGGTTGCCGGATTGCTGGTTCCTGTTTTAGCACTTTGGAGTATAGGAGATGGGAATCTGGCTGCCGGAATTAGCAAAGTCTTCGATAATAATCCGGGGAAATTTAATGTAATAAGTAGTGAATCCGGAGCAGGACCGGGATCAAGATCGGCTATCCTCCCCTTTGAAGTGCTCTTCACAGGTTTGATGATAAACCAAATCTATTTCTGGACCATGCACCAGTCCATAATCCAAAGGGTGCTGGGGGCCGTAAGTCTGAAGGAGGCTCAAAAAGGTTTATTGTTTACCGGCCTGTTGAAAATTCTTGTTCCATTGGTAATTGTGCTGCCCGGGCTTATTGGTTTTTATTACTTCGGAGAACAATTTTATGATAACCCTGATAGTGTTTATCCCAACCTGGTGAAAATGGTATTACCTGAATGGTTAACAGGATTTTTTGTGGCGGTTATGATGGGTGCCATACTTACTACTTTCAACAGTGCATTAAACAGTGCGGCTACGGTATTCAGCCTGGGAATTTTTAAGCGCTATATCCAAAAAAATGCAAAAGAAAGGAAATTGGTAATTATCGGGAAATGGACTTCAGCTATCCTTGCTATCTTCGCAATAAGTATAGCTCCTTTTGTTGCCAATGCGCCCGAAGGGCTTTATCAACTTCTGCAACAACTTAACGGGATATTCTTCATTCCCATTGCAAGTGTAATTATTGCTGGCTTTCTACTCCCTAAAGTATCAGCTTCAGGAGCAAAAGCCGGTCTTGTCTTTGGATTGTTGTTTTATGTTTTGACTTACTATGTCCTTGAAATAGATCTGCATTTTGTTCATATATGGGGAATTGAATTTGTACTAAATATTGCGGTCATGCTTGTAGTATCCCATTTTTTCCCTAATAAGGTAACATTCGTTATCCGGGATGCCGGTATTTTGAACGTTAAACCATGGAAATATGCCCGTCCTTTCAGTCTCTTTTTGGTAGCATTCACCTTTATTTTGTACCTTTTACTTGGAAATGTCTAGTATGGAAAAAGTATTTAGAAATTACGAAGATACCGATGTCAATGCTGCGGTGCGCGAACATTATCGTAAAATGCGGAAAAGGCAGACTTATGATTATGTACAGCGTATGCATGGCAAGTATTTGAAGTATGATAAACCCATGCATTTATGGGAAGCAATGACACATTTAAATGATCTTATTGATGTAAGCGATCCTGATCTGGATCTGCCTAATGTGCAACATCTTATTCAAAGTGCTGAAGCTATCCGTGAAGATAAGCGCCCGGATTGGATGCAACTGGTTGGACTTATACATGATCTTGGTAAAGTAATGTTTCTTTGGGGAAGTGATGAAGATGGAACAAGTCAGGATGAGCAGTGGGGTATGGTTGGCGATGTATTTGTTGTGGGCTGCGCTATTCCTGATTCCTGCGTCTATCCGGAATTCAATCAACTTAATCCGGATATGAGCGATCCCAGATATAATTCTGAATTAGGAATTTACGAAAAACATTGTGGCCTGGATAAACTGAATCTTGCATGGGGGCATGATGAATATCTGTTTCAGGTCCTCCGGAACCATAAGGAAAACCAAATCCCTGAACAAGGAATGGTTATGATAAGATATCATTCCTTCTACCCATGGCATAGTGGAGGAAGTTATGCTCACTTCCTTTGCGACAAGGATAAGGATTATTTGGAATGGATAAGAGATTTCAATAAATATGATCTCTATACCAAATGCACAAAAACCTATGATCTGGACGAGATAAAAGATTATTATTTACCGATTGCCGAGAAATACCTTGGAAAAGGCCCCATCTATTGGTAATTCCCAGCTTCAGGCGATCTATAAAAATTGCGTATTGAACACTCTCAGGTCGAATATTTTTGTGCGATTTCCCAGGCATCAAGGTTACTGGCCTAGCTTCTTATTTTTTATACATCCAATACTATTCATTTTATTACTTGCTTGTACTAAAATAAACAGAACATGTCTCCCGGCGAGAACTCACCTAAAATTGTATTTATATTTACCGATGATCCGGGTAGAAGGATAAACCTCTTTTCTTCAAATCCAGAACTTGCCGGGGATTTGATATCCGAAATGAAAGAGGATCAAAAAGCTTTGGGTCCACTTCCGCCATCCTTAAATATAGGCAGAGAGCAGGATAATAGTCTTTATGAATATTTAGCGAATAGGCAAAAAGTGAAACTCGACTGATTTATAATATCTAATTATTTCCTTTACAAACTGTTATTATTAATTAATGCCAGTTTTAATTTTATTTAAATGGAATTAATTGTGGAAAAATTATGATTTATTAACAATATAAGATGATCGAAATCATTATTTTATGTTTCATTATATTATAATTTTGCAATCTATAATTATTTTAAATCTCAATCATGGAATATATAAAAGATCACAATTCGAAGAATTTACTAGTATTCGGTCTGGTTGTAATACTCTGCCTGTTGGGAACACCTGCTACCGTTCAGGGGTCTGTGTTCTTCCAGGAGGATTCGCAGGAAGTTACATCTTTCAACCAATATAAAGGAGAGGTAGTTGACTCGGAAAACAGGAAGCCTTTGGTCTTTGCCACGCTTACCCTGGAAGGTACTAATATTAGTACAATTACGAATACCGAAGGTAAATTTTTACTTAAAATTCCAACCAGTATCACCGAGGGAAATATTATTGTAGCCTACCTGGGTTATAAAACTTCTTTGATCCCTTTAAATCAGTTAAAGGAGAATAATAACAAAATTACCCTGGCGGTGTCCATAACCAAATTGGAAGAAGTTGATGTGGTTATCCCAAAAAGCGCCCGCACCCTGGTTAAGGAAACCCTTAGAAAGAAAGGGGAGAATTACTTGGGAGACCCTACTCTTATGACGGCATTTTATAGGGAAACTATTAAAAAAAGAAAGAAAAATGTATCGCTGTCAGAAGCTGTTGTAAACATATATAAATCGCCTTATTCCTCTAATAAAAAGGATGCTGTACAGCTATTCAAAGCCAGGAAAAGTACAGATTATAGTAAACTGGATACTGTTGCACTTAAATTGCAGGGGGGGCCATTCAATGCCCTCTATGTGGACATCATGAAATATCCGGAATATATCTTCAGCGAAACTTCAATGGATGATTATAACTTCAAATTTGAAAGGTCCACCAGGATTAATGATAAATTAATTTATGTAATAAGTTTTAAGCAATTGCCTACTATTTATGATCCGCTTTATCAGGGAGAATTATTTATAGATGCTGAAAATAAGATTCTCACGAGTGCTATTTATTCTTTGAATATCACAGATAAATATTTGGCAAGTAAAATGTTCGTTCGAAAAAAACCCAGAAACGCCAAGGTATTCCCAACAGAAATTGCATATAGGGTAGATTATAGGGAAAAAAATGGAAGATGGTACTACGGATATAGTAATGTACTATTAGAGTTTAAAATAAACTGGGATAAAAAACTTTTTAATTCGGTATATAGTATGAGTTGCGAAATGGCGGTAACAGATTGGGAAAAGAATATCGCAGGTGAAGTTCCCAAATATAAAGACAGATTAAAGTCTTCTATTATACTAAGTGACGCGGCTATAGGATTTACAGATCCGGATTTCTGGGGAGAATACAATATCATCGAACCTGAAAAATCTATTGAATCTGCCATCAAAAAAATTCAGCGTCAATTAAAAAGATCAAATCCTGATGGTGGCACATCTGCACCTTAAAATAAAATAACTTTAAAACGGCCTTATATAAGGCCGTTTCTTTTTATTTCCACAGCACGAATACACTTCACCTCCCAAGGGGTAAGACAAAGACGAGTTATGAACAAATGTTTATAAAATACGTTCATAACCTGTTGATTTTTAAAATGTTAAAATATTTGATTTTAACTCAAAAAGAATATATATTTATATCATGGTTTAAGGGAAAGACCTGTCTAGGGTAATTCATTAAAACCATTATAAAGTTGACGTTCTTTATATTATTGTTTAATCTCAAAATTGAAAAACGGTAATTTATTACCTGATTTCAACCAGAGAGGAGTATAATGAAGGAGAGCTGTAGTTTTCCCGACTTATATGGTTTCATTTACGTTAAATGCAAAGTTTAGGCTTTATGTTTAAGATAGGTGAAGTAAAATGATAAGAAGTAATCTTCACGTGTTACTTGGTTGAAAAATTAAGGACATAGAAAATTTCAAACGTTGATATAGTTAATGAAGCGCAATCAATGGTTGCAGTCCTGTACCTTGGTACAGAACGAAAAATTTTGTTGACTATTTCTAGAAAGCCATATCAAAGTACTTGTACGATGATATGGCTTTTGTTTTTTAAAATACTTTCCTGCTTGTGTTAAGTTTGTAGTATAAAATACAAACTGCATCTAGCAGTCTCTTTGACTATTGTAAAATTTTCTTTTCCAAAATTACGGTTTCCATTCTTCTAAAATATCCTTGATAAATAAGCTAAATAGTTGTACCATCGATTTACTTTCCACATGATTTTATGATATTTTAATAAGTCTGTTTCTGATATATTTTATAGTCCCCGCCAAAGCCATGTGATTTTTAAAGCGTATGTATACAGCTAAATTACGCGTCCAGGATAAAGTTTAAAAAACCGTAGTTTTTTGACCTGTTAAAATTGTATATTTGCAGCGCTTTAAACAAATCCGCTTTAATTTATGCAGAGAATAATTTACACCAAAACTGATGAAGCTCCGGCTTTGGCAACCCAATCATTTTTACCCATAGTAGAGGCTTTCACTAAAACCGCCGGTGTAGCCATTGAAGTTAAGGATATCTCTCTCGCAAGCAGGATTTTGGCCGTTTTTCCGGATTTTTTGGATGAAAACCAACAAACCCCCGATGATCTGGCTGAGTTGGGCATGCTGGCAAAAACTCCTGAAGCCAATATCATAAAGCTACCTAATATTAGTGCTTCAATTCCCCAATTAAAGGAGGCCATTGAAGAGTTACAAAACAAAGGGTATAAATTACCGGATTATCCGGATGAACCTGCTAATGAAAAAGAAAAAGAGATTAAAGGCAGATATGATCGCATAAAAGGCAGTGCTGTAAATCCGGTTTTACGTGAAGGGAATTCTGACCGAAGAGCTCCCAAACCGATAAAGAATTATGCGAAGAAGAATCCCCATTCAATGGGTGTCTGGGATTCAAATTCAAAGACTCATGTAGCCTCTATGCAACATGGTGATTTTAAATCCAATGAAAAGTCAATAACCATAGAAAAGGCTACTGAGGTAAGAATTATTTTCGCTGACAATGATGGTTCTACAACCATTTTAAAAGACAATATTTCATTGCTGGAAGGTGAAATCATTGATGCCACGGTTCTCAGCAAATCAGCCCTCATAAACTTCCTTAAAGAACAAGTTGAAGATGCAAAGCGAAAAGAGGTGCTCTTTTCTGTCCACCTCAAGGCTACTATGATGAAAGTCTCAGACCCAATTATATTTGGTCATGTCATGGAAGTTTATTTTGCTGAAGTTTTTGATAAATATGCAAGGCTTTTTGAAGAAATAGGGATCAGTTCCAATGATGGACTTGAAGTGTTATTTGAAAAATTAAATACCCTGCCTAAAGATAAAAGAGATGAAGTTCAACAGGCCATAATGAAAGCATTGCAGGATGGTCCTGATCTAGCCATGGTAAATTCGGATAAGGGCATAACGAACCTTCATGTCCCAAGTGACATAATAATTGATGCATCAATGCCTGCTATGATCAGGAATTCGGGTCAGATGTGGAATTCAGAAGGTAAATCCCAGGACACCAAGGCCATAATTCCCGATAGCAGTTATGCCGGAATATATCAGGCCACTATAGATTTCTGTAAAGAACATGGAGCTTTTGATCCCAGGACCATGGGGACCGTACCCAATGTTGGCCTTATGGCTCAGAAGGCAGAAGAATATGGGTCGCATGACAAAACTTTTGAAATAGAAAAGAACGGTTCTGTAAGTGTCATGGATAAGCATACCGGACAAGAATTGATAAAACACCAAGTCGAAACAGGTGATATTTGGAGAATGTGCCAGGTAAAGGATGCGCCAATAGAAGATTGGGTTAAACTTGCTGTGACAAGAGCAAGAACTTCCAATACTCCCGCTGTTTTTTGGCTGGATAAGGAACGTGCCCATGATGCAGAATTGATAAAAAAAGTAAATCACTATCTTCTTAAATATGATACTTCGGGCTTGGACTTAAGGATATTAGCGCCGGTTGAAGCCACAAATTTTACGCTTGGCAGGCTTAAAGCAGGTGAAGACACTATCTCGGTATCCGGAAATGTGTTGAGGGACTACCTGACAGACCTATTTCCCATACTGGAAGTGGGGACAAGTGCAAAAATGCTCTCAATAGTACCCTTAATGAATGGTGGTGGATTATTTGAAACTGGTGCCGGTGGTTCGGCCCCAAAGCACGTGGAACAATTCCTTGAAGAAGGTCATCTAAGGTGGGATTCGTTAGGAGAGTTTTTAGCACTCAGCGTTTCACTTGACTATTATGGGACTAAAAATGAGAATTCCAAGGCTTTAGTAATGGCAAAAGCTTTGGATGAAGCCACAGAAGAATTTTTAGATGCTGATAAATCTCCTTCAAGAAAAGTAGGTGAATTAGATACCAGGGGTAGTCATTTTTATTTAGGATTATATTGGGCAATGGCGTTAGCAAGGCAAGAAGATGACAAGGAATTAAAAGCCATTTTTACAAAGCTTGGAAATGCACTTGAAAATAACAGTACGAAAATTCTGGAAGAATTGATTAGTGCTCAGGGTACCCCACAGAATATTGGAGGCTATTACAAACCAGATCCTTCCCTTATGGGCGAGGCAATGAGGCCCAGTAGTACCTTGAATTCCTTGCTCGAACAATTGTAGATCCGGTAAATACCAAAGTGCAGATGAATGGAGTTAATTTAAATTCCGGCAAGTAAGATTTTCACTAGGATCTTATTATATATTTTTGATTAAAACTATTTTAATGCACCAACACTGGCGATTTTGGATAAACACTGTCTTTTTTCTAATCTCCTTTACACTTTTATCACAACAAAAGTTCACCCTTAGCGGAAATATTACAGAAGCTTCGAGCAATGAAAACCTAATAGGAGTTACTTTAATTATATCCGAACTGAACACCGGGGTTACTACAAATGATTATGGTTTTTATTCAATAACCCTACCAGAAGGGCAATACCAGATTAGAATCAGTTATTTAGGCTATCAGGAAATAGTGCAGACCATATCTCTAGACCAGGACCTAAGATTAAATTTTGAAATGTTTGAAGAAGTCGAACAATTAGATGAAGTTGTTGTGACGGAGGATGTTGAAAAAATTAATATTCGTAAACCTCAAATGAGTGTAAATACCCTTTCTGCACAATCTATCAAAAAAATCCCGGTTGTTTTGGGTGAGGCCGATGTAATCAAATCACTTATTCTATTGCCGGGAGTGACCAGTGCAGGTGAAGCCTCATCCGGTTTTAACGTGCGTGGTGGTGCCGTAGATCAAAACCTCATTCTACTCGATGAAGCCACTATTTTTAACTCTTCCCATTTATTTGGTTTTTTCTCTGTTTTTAATCCGGATGCCATAAAAGATGTTAAACTATTAAAAGGTGCTATCCCCTCCAGGTATGGCGGGCGTGTTTCCTCCGTACTTGAAATATTTCAAAAGGAAGGAAACAGCAATAAATTTCATATGACCGGAGGAATTGGAGCTGTAGCCAGCAGGTTACTTGCCGAAGGGCCAATTGTTAAAGAAAAAGCTGCATTTTTAATTGGTGGCAGGGCTTCCTATGCACATTTGTTCCTCCCTCTTTTCGATTTTCCAAATAAAGCCTATTTCTACGATCTAAATGCTAAGTTGAACTATAAATTCAATGAAAGGAACAGTATTTACCTTTCAGGATATTTTGGGCGTGATGTTTTTAGCATTTCTGATAATTTCGAAAATACCTACGGCAATGGTGTGGTTAATTTTCGTTGGAACCACCTTTTCTCCAATAAACTATTTTCGAACCTCTCTTTAATATATTCTGACTATTATTATGGTTTGGAGCTGGATTTTGTTGGGTTCAAATGGAATTCAGGTATTCAGAATTTTAATGTGAAATACGACCTTAAGCATTATCTAAGTGAAAAATTACGCCTCAATTATGGAATAAATAATATCTACTATAAATTCAACCCGGGGAAAATCGTGCCTAATAGCCCGGAATCAGGTATCGTAGAGGAACAACTTATTGAAAAATATGCAAATGAATTTGCAGCATACATCGATGTGGAGCATAATGTGACGGAGGACTTGAGTTTGGAATACGGGTTGAGGTTTAGTTATTTTATGAGATTGGGTCAGGATGAATTAAATGTTTATGCAAATAACAACCCGGTAGAATTTGATCCATTTCTGCTTATTTATAAACCGGCAGAGCCAATAGGAACCATTAATCCCGGAAGAGGTGAAACCCTGGCTTCATTTGCAAATTTGGAACCCCGCATATCATTGGCTTATACACTAAACCCGGATAATTCTTTAAAAGCCAGCTATACAAGATTGTCACAATACCTTCACTTACTTTCTAATACCAGTTCCCCTACACCTTTAGATGTCTGGACACCAAGTGGCCCGTTTATTAAACCACAGCTGTTAGATCAGTATGCATTGGGCTATTTCAGAAATATAAAAAACGGGGATTATTCTTTTGAAACTGAAGTTTTCTATAAAGACATACAAAATAGAATAGATTATATAGATGGAGCAAACCTTATTGCAAATAATGCTATAGAACAAGTCATTTTAAATGGTACCGCCCGGGCTTATGGGCTTGAGTTGCTCTTTAGAAAAAATCAAGGAAAGTTTCAGGGATGGCTTGCTTACACCTTATCTCGTTCAGAACAAAGGACTCCGGGAAGAGCCGCTGTAGAAGATAATGGAAGGTCTAATCTGGAAACTGGGATCAATCTGGGAGAATGGTATAGCACTCCCTATGACAAAACACACGATATCTCGTTATACGGAAGTTATAACCTGAACAAAAAATGGACTTTTAATAGTAATTTTGTATATCAAACCGGTCAACCCACCAACTATCCTGTAGGCCAGTTCGAATTTCAGGGTATAGTAGTGCCATATTACGGATTGCGTAATGAGGAACGTTTACCTGATTACCACAGACTTGATATTTCAGCTACACTGACACCGAGGAAAAATGCAGGCAGAAATTGGAAATCTGAATGGGTATTTAGTATTTATAATGTATACAACCGTATGAATGCCGCATCCATTACTTTCAGACAAAATCAGGATACCGGGGCCAACGAAGCGATACGTACTTCTATTTTTGGTATTGTGCCTTCGGTAACTTATAACTTTAAATTTTAGTTTATCCTATGAAAAAATACGTCGGTCTTTTTATAGTTCTAATGCTAAATGTTGCCTGTGAGGAGGTCATTGATGTGGAAGTTCCCAATGAAGAGCCAAGACTGATCATAGATGCCTTGATACGTGTTGATATAGATGAACCCTATGTTCCCGTAGAAGTTAAGTTATCATTGAGCAGTGATTTTTTTAGTGATAATACACCCACCTCTGCTGAAAGCGTAATAATTCAATATGATGAGTATGAAGATGGAACAATCATTAATTCATTTTTCTCCAGTTTAGCAGAGTTAGACCCTGGATCGGGAATTTACACCCCTGATCCCAATTTTTCATCAGATCAAAGAATACCAACGAGCATCTTAGACAGGAATTTAGTTTTTAACCTTTTAATAAGGCATGAGGGACGGCTGTATCTTGGATCGACTACATATGTACCCGCTGTTCCCATTGACTCTGTCTTTCAAGGTGATGGAAACTTATTCACCGATGATGAAACCGAAATTATTGTAACCTTTACGGATAATCCCGATGAGGACAACTTTTACCTTTTCGACTTCGATTTTGCTGAATTCCTTGTCACCGAAGATACATTTTATAAAGGCCAGGAATTTAGTTTTTCATACTTCTATGATCAAAAATTTGAAGCGAATACAGAAATAGAAATTGGACTAATGGGGGCGGATGAGACATTTTATAACTATATGGATTTGCTGATTGAGCAAACCACTAACAATGCAGGTGTATTTGCGACCCCGGTGGCCACTGTTCGGGGTAATATGTCTGACGTGACGGATATTGATAACATTGATATCTCTGATAACGTGGGTCAACCTGACATATTTCCATTGGGGTATTTTGCAATTGTTCAGCAATACAAAACCAGTATAATTCTAGAATGAATTTAGCCAATATGGGCTTAAATATCATCGTAACTTCATATATTGAACGATGCTTTTTTCAATTAAGGAAGCAGCATTTTCCATGTTAAATGCCAATGATTTTGAAGGATCTCTTACCTCCAATACTGCATGGAGTCCTTTTGCAAGACATAGTTCCTTATCTAACTCCAGAGTTCCACATATAGCTATAACCGGAATGGAATGAGCCTTGCCAAATTCCAGAATACCATGAATTAACTTACCACTAAAAGTCTGTTCATCAATTTTACCTTCTCCGGTAATAATAAAATCTATTGGATTGGATTCTAATAGTTGTTCAATGGCCGCCAATTGGAACAAGAAATCAGTACCGCTGATAAATTTCGCATTTAGAAATGTTTTTAAACCATATGCTGCACCTCCTGCAGCTCCACATCCAGGTAGGTGTGCATAGTCCTTTCCCATATCCCGTTTTACAATAGTTTGCAAGTTTTGTAAACCTTTGTCAAGGAATATTATTTCCTCTTTATTTGCTCCTTTCTGGGCGGAATAAACATACGCTGCTCCAGTTGGGCCAAATAGCGGATTTTCTACATCGTTAACGGCATAAATTTGTAAATTTTTATGCGCTTTCAAGAAGTTCGACGGTTCTATTGTACTAATCTTTGATAAATTTTTACCTATTGGTTCCAGTGAATTCCCTAATTCATCTAAGAGCAAAAAATCAAAAGCCGCAGCAATTCCCAAACCTGCATCGGTAGTTGCACTTCCCCCCAGGCCAATATATATTTTTTTTGCACCTCTTAAAACTGCATCTTTTATTTGAATCCCTGTACCTTTCGTTGAGGTTAGCAAAGGATTGCGTTCCTCTTTCTTCAATAATTCCAGTCCTGAAGCTTTTGCGAGTTCAATGTAGGCTTCTCCTGTTTGCCGGTTCAATAAATATTCGGTTTTTATTTTTCTCCCTAAAGGATCTGTTGTATTAATCTCAATAGATTCCAAGTCCATATAAAATCGCACAGATTCAAGAAATCCTTCTCCTCCATCGGAAGCCGCAACACTGTAAATATTTGCTCGCGGATGAGTAACGTAAACCGATCTGCTAATAGCATCTATTACCTGTTTAGCACTAAGAGATCCCTTAAATTTATCCGGAACCAGAAGGAAATTCATATATCTTTCTATTTATGATCTTGATACCAATAGCAGGCTATCCATTTATTGATCTGATTTTACACAGAAAAGTATTGCGTCAATTTGTAAACGCTATTTGTATAAATATAGCCCAATATTCTTAATTTTAACCAGACCAAACTGGCATGGGCCAAATATGAAAACAAACAAGGAATTATTGATTAGAGGAATAAAATTTCTTGCCTATACTACAGGCCTTATGTTCAGTGCCCCCATCGTACTATTTCAGGCATTTAAGAATCAGGGTCACCCCTTTTATATTCCGGTTCTTATCATTGGATTTTGTCTTGCTATAGCGGCCATTTTCATGGGTTTTAAAAGCATTAAAACAATAATTGATGCGCTTTTTGGCAAAAAGAAGTGAATATTAATACAAACCTTAACTATCCATTCAATACTAAAGAAATGGAGTAGGTTATTCGTAAAACCTTTTGAATGTTATTGTCCGCTTAATCCCAACGCACTATCTTTGCCAATCTACAATGAAAGGGTAGGCATTATGATCAAAATTACGCTTCCGGACGGAACAATAAAAGAGTATAAGCAAGGTAGCACCCCAATGGATGTGGCCAGAAGTATTAGTGAAGGTTTAGCAAGGAATGTTATTTCCGCTAAATTCAATGATACGGTGGTAGAGACAATTACACCTTTGAATGAAGATGGTAATCTTATCCTCTACACATGGAGCAATACTGAAGGTAAAAAAGCATTCTGGCACTCTTCGTCACATATCATAGCCCAGGCATTGGAGGAATTATACCCCGGGATCAAACTTACCATTGGTCCGGCTATTGAAAATGGATTTTATTATGATGTTGACTTTGGGGAGCATACAATTTCCGATAAAGATTTCCCAGCCATTGAAAAGAAAGCAATGGAAATTGCGAGGGGGAAACACGATTTCAAAATGCGTTCGGTGAGCAAGAAAGATGCCCTGCAATTTTATAAAAACCAGGGAAATGAATATAAGGTTGAGCTTATTGATAATCTTGAGGATGGCAGTATTACATTTTGTGATCACGACACTTTTACTGATCTATGTAGGGGCGGTCATATTCCAAATACAAGTATTGTAAAGGCTATTAAAATAATGAACGTTGCCGGGGCCTACTGGCGCGGTGATGAAAATAATACGCAACTTACCCGTGTTTACGGTATATCTTTCCCAAAACAAAAGGAGCTGACCGAATATCTTGAGTTATTGGAAGAAGCTAAAAAACGAGATCATAGGAAACTAGGTAAGGAACTAGAATTATTTACATTTTCTAAAAAAGTGGGACAAGGATTGCCTCTGTGGCTTCCAAAAGGGGCAGCCCTAAGAGAACGTCTTGAAAACTTCCTGAAAAAAGCGCAAAAAAAGGCTGGTTATGAAATGGTAATCACTCCTCATATTGGTCAGAAAGATTTATATGTAACTTCCGGACATTATGATAAATATGGCGAAGACAGCTTTCAACCAATTCATACGCCCAGGGAAGAAGAAGAGTTCTTATTAAAACCTATGAATTGTCCGCACCACTGTGAAATTTATAAATCCAAGCCTTTGAGCTACAGGGATCTTCCCAAACGATTTGCTGAATTTGGAACAGTGTATCGGTATGAGCAAAGTGGAGAACTCCATGGACTTACAAGAGTCAGAGGATTTACCCAAGACGATGCGCATTTATTCTGCACACCCGATCAATTACATCAGGAATTTATCGACGTTATTGACCTTTCACTTTATGTATTAGGCTCTTTGGGTTTTGAAGATTTTACGGCTCAGGTATCTATAAGAGACCTTGAAAAGCCTGAGAAATATATTGGTTCCGTTGAAAACTGGGAAAAAGCTGAAAATGCTATAATTAACGCGGCAGAAGAAAAAGGGTTGAATTTTGTAATTGAAAAAGGAGAGGCTGCATTTTATGGCCCAAAGTTGGATTTCATGGTAAAAGATGCCTTAGGCAGAAACTGGCAATTGGGTACCATTCAGGTTGATTACAACTTACCAGAGCGATTTGACCTTACTTATAAAGGCAGTGATAATGAGGAACACAGACCCGTTATGATTCACAGAGCCCCTTTTGGGAGTATGGAGCGATTTGTAGCTCTATTGCTCGAACATACAGGCGGAAATTTTCCTTTATGGCTTACGCCGGATCAGGCTATTGTATTGCCGGTAAGCGAGAAACATGAAAAATATGCCGAAAAAGTTTTAAATTCACTAGAAAATCACGAAATTCGCGCGCTCTCTGATGCAAGAAATGAGACTGTAGGAAAGAAAATACGTGAGGCAGAAATGAATAAAATCCCATTTATGCTTATCGTAGGAGAAAATGAAGAGGCTGAAAATACCGTTTCGGTTCGCAAACATGGGGGTGAAGACCTTGGAATGATTAGTGTGAAAGCATTTGCAAACTTGGTTGAAAAGGAAATAAATAGTACTTTGAAGTCATTTTAAAAAAATTAAGTTTAATTAAATATATAAGCCATAGCAATACGAAGAAGATTTAGGCCCCAACCTAGGAGGGAAAACAAGAATCCTCACAGAATCAATGAAAAGATTACATCACCAAATGTCCGTTTGGTAGGTGACAACGTTGAAATGGGGGTATTTCCCATTGCTAAAGCAATTTCCATGGCAGAAGAACTAGGCCTCGATTTAGTAGAAATATCACCAAAAGCTGATCCGCCCGTATGTAAGATCATAGATTACAAGAAATTCCTTTACGAGCAGAAAAAGAGGGAAAAGGTAATGAAGGCGAAAGCTACAAAGGTTATTGTAAAGGAAATAAGATTTGGACCAAATACAGATGATCATGATTATGATTTTAAAAAGAAACATGCTGAAAAGTTTCTGAAGGATGGCGCCAAATTAAAAGCTTATGTATTTTTCAAAGGACGATCTATTGTTTATAAAGATAAAGGTGAAATACTCTTGTTAAAGCTCGCCCAGGAATTGGAAGAATTTGGCAAGGTGGAACAAATGCCTAAACTTGAAGGAAAGCGAATGACAATGTTCATAGCACCTAAAACAAAAAAATAAGTAAGAAAATAAGCGAGATTAATTAACAAATAGGAAGAAAATGCCTAAAATGAAAACAAAATCCAGTGCCAAAAAGCGTTTTAAGCTTACCGGTTCCGGAAAAATTAAGAGAAAGCACGCTTTTAAGAGTCATATTTTGACAAAGAAATCGAAAAAGCGCAAGCTTAAGTTGACACATTCGACGTTGGTACATGACGCCGATGTGCCAAACATTAAAGGACAATTAACGCTAAAATAAATTGTTCCTTAGGTAATTAATATTAACCCTGGAGTTAGGCCATAAAAGTGTTTTTTAGATCATATTCTTAAACCGCCTACTACAAAAAAAAGTAAAAAAATGCCAAGATCAGTAAATTCAGTCGCTTCAAGAGCCAGAAGAAAAAAGGTGATGAAGCAAGCAAAAGGTTACTTCGGAAGACGTAAAAACGTTTGGACAGTAGCCAAAAATGCGGTGGAAAAAGCAATGGTATATGCTTATAGAGACCGTAGAAATAAGAAAAGAAATTTCCGTGCGTTATGGATCACCCGTATTAATGCTGGTGCAAGATTACATGGAATGTCCTATTCGCAATTCATGGGAAAAATAAAAGCCAATAACATAGAACTCAATAGAAAGGTTCTTGCTGACTTGGCCATGAACCACCCGGATGCTTTTAAAGCCATTGTGGATAAAGTAAAATAATCGTAAGAATTCTCGCTAAAAAGCCCTGACGGATACCGTTGGGGCTTTTTTTATAGCTTTAAACTGGCTAGGTGCCAAAACAGCTAATAACCAGGCTTCGACCGGAAGCATTATTTCTATGTTCACATAAATATACCCCTTGCCAAATACCAAGATTTAGGTGTCCGTCCCTAATGGGGATTTGAACTGAGGACCCCATTAAAGAAGCTTTTATATGAGCAGGCATATCATCTGAACCTTCATAAGTGTGCTTATAATATGGCGCTTCTTCGGGCACCATAACATTCATATGTGATTCAAAATCTGAACGCACAGTTGCATCGGCGTTTTCGTTAATAGTTAAACTAGCAGAGGTATGTTTAATAAAAACTTGCAACATCCCTATTTTAAGTCGCGTTATTTCCGGGAGACTCTCTACTATAAAATCTGTTATTAAATGATACCCTCGTCTGTAGGGCCGCAAACGTATTTCCTTTTGATAAATATGCATAGCCAATAATCTTAGCTTAAAAATTAATGAAAGATACCTGAAATTTAAACATAAAAAATACCTTTGCCATCATTAAAGAGTTATATGAATTTGTCAGATGTAAAAATGGTTGTTGCCGATATGGATGGAACCTTGTTAAATTCCAAACATGAAGTGAGTTCCCTTTTTTTCAGGCAATTTGAGGAATTAAAAAAAAAGAATGTCCTTTTTGCAGCTGCAAGTGGCCGTCAATACAACAGTATTGCTGAGAAATTATACCCAATTAGAAATGAAATTATTATTATCGCAGAAAATGGTGGTTTTGCCATGCAAAAAGATCGCGAGCTGTTATCAACTCCATTAGAATCAAATTCCAAGAATTCCATACTGGACATACTGGAACAGATTGAAGGAGCTCATCCGGTCTTGTGCAGCAAACAGAATGCGTATATTCATGGAGAATCCTCAAAATTCATTACAACACTCCGGGAATACTATACCAAATTTGAGGTTATTGAAGACCTACAGGAGTTTGATCGAGAGGTAATGAAAATAGCAGTATATCATTATGGGGGCTCTGAAAAACACATATATCCTGTCGTTAAACACCTTGAAGCCAAATTTAAGGTGAAAGTGTCCGGTGAAAACTGGGTAGATATTTCTCATCTAAATGCGCATAAAGGTTTTGCTTTAAAAAAGATCCAGGAGCGGGAAAACATTAGTCCCTCAGAAACCATGGTTTTTGGCGATTATAATAACGACCTGGAAATGCTTGCCCTGGCAAAATATAGTTTTGCCATGTCTAATGCTCATCCAAATGTTCTCGACGCAGCCAATTACCAAACTTTAAGCAACGATAATTTTGGAGTGGAACAAATTCTGGAAAAAGTTATAAAG